>JBEHYZ010000002.1:0-192154 GCA_048497915.1 Pseudomonadota bacterium | reverse complement strand
TGATCGCCGCGGCCGGCCGTCCCGCTGATTGGGTCATGGCCGCCATAGTCGGCATCGCCGGCCTCAAGCCGGTCTGGGCCGCGGCGGGGACGGGGGCGATTGTTGCCCTGGCCAACAAGGAAAGCCTCGTGTGCTGCGGCCGCGCCCTGATCGAGCGTGCCGAAAGCCATGGCGGCCGCATCCTGCCGGTCGATTCCGAGCACAACGCCATCTTCCAGGTCCTGGATGCCACCCAGACCGACAAGGTATCCAAGCTGATCCTGACCGCTTCGGGCGGGCCGTTCCTCGGGCGGACGCGTGACGACCTGAAGAGCGTCACCGTCGAACAGGCCTTGAAGCACCCCAACTGGGCCATGGGCGCCAAGATCACCATCGATTCCGCCACCCTGGCGAACAAGGGGCTGGAACTGATCGAGGCCAGTTACCTGTTCGGCATGCCGTCGGAAAAGATCGACGTGATCGTCCACCCGCAGTCGGTGATCCACAGCCTGGTCGAATATGCCGACGGCTCGTCGCTGGCGCAGTTGGGCTCCGCCGACATGCGTGTGCCGATTTCCTATTGCCTGAGCTGGCCGGACCGTGTCGCGTGGAATGCGCCCAAGCTCGACCTGGCCGCCAAGGGCACGCTGACCTTCCAGACACCGGACACCGACGCTTTCCCGATGCTGCGGCTGGCGCGCGAGGCGCTGACGGCCGGGCAGGGGATGCCGGTCGTCTACAACGCCGCCAACGAGGTGTGCGTGCAGGCCTTCCTCGACCGCCGCATCACGTTTTTACAGATATCCGAATATGTCGAAACTGCCATGATGCGGGCTCAATTGCCAACTATCACTTCCTCTGATCACACAAGCCGTGATATGGCGGAGGAGAACATGATCCGGGTGCTGGAGATAGACCGGTCGGTACGGGGGCTGATGCAGAGCCTTCTGACGGCACCGGCCATCAGCGCTTAGAGATCAGACGGTAGGACATGGGAGACGCGGCGTGTTGCAAAATCTGATCGGGATCATCCCGTTCCTGCTTATCCTGTCAGTGATCGTGACCTTCCATGAGTACGGGCACTACAGCATCGCTCGCCTGTTTAAAACGCGCGTCGATCGCTTTTCCGTCGGCTTCGGGCCTATCCTTCTCAAGCATGTCGACAAGCGCGGCGTCGAATGGTGCCTGAGCGCCATCCCGCTAGGCGGCTACGTCAAGTTCGCCGGCGACGCCAATATCGCCTCGATGATGCCGAGCAACGAGGAGCTGGAAGCCGCCCGCGAGGCCATCACCGCCCGCGAGGGAGCGGCGGCCGTCACGGACTACTTCCATTTCAAGCCAATCTGGCAGCGCTTCCTGATCATCCTGGCCGGGCCGGCGTTCAACTTCATCCTGGCGATCGCGATCTACACGGTCATGATTTTCGGTATGGGCGAGTCTTACACGCCTCCCGACATCAAAGCGATCGAACCTAACAGCCCCGCTGCGGTTGCCGGTTTTCAGCCGGGCGACCGCATCGTCGCGGTGGATGGTCATCAGGTGGACGCCTTCCAGGACGTTTCCACCATGGTGATGCTGCGCGCCAATTCCCGCATTCCGTTCGTCGTCGAGCGCGGTGGCCAGGCCTTGACGCTGTACGCCACGCCCATCCGCAAGGAACGCGTCATGCCCGACGGCAGCCATGTCGCTCGCGTCGGTTATCTTGGCCTTTATGCCGTTGAAAAACAGGAAACGCGGCATTTTGGCCCATTCCAGTCGGTGGGCCGTGGCGTCTATCGGACCTGGCAGAGCCTTGACGCAAACCTGACCTATATAAGCCGTATTTTCATTGGAAAGGAAAACGGCAGCGAGCTAAGCGGCCCTATCGGCATGGCCAAGGCGACTGGCGATAGCACTATGGCCGTGTTGAAGGCCGAAGTGCCGCCGTCAACCAAGGTTTTGTTCCTGGCGCTGAGCTTTCTCGAATATACCGCCGTCATCTCTATTGGTGTCGGCTTCGTCAATCTACTGCCGATTCCGGTCCTCGATGGCGGGCATCTGTTGTTTTATCTCTACCAAAGCGTAGCCCGGCGGCCTGTTCCGCAAGTCGTACAGACAGTCGGCCTGCGCATCGCCGTTGCTCTTATCCTGGGGTTGATGGTCTTCGCCGGATGGAACGATATTACTCGATATATTACCCGATGATGCCGATTACGCTTGCTCCCGTTGTTCGGAAAGCTATGTTCCGGAATCGACTCACGAGACACATCTACTGCAAAGGTACGCTTTCATGTCAGGCCTGAATAAGACCGGCGTTCAACCGCAATCCTCCCGGCTGCTCGTCCACGGCCTGTTCGTCAGCGTCAGTGTGCTGGCCCTGATCGGCGCTGGCGCCGCTGAGGCGCGCACCTACATGCAGCCCGCCGATGCGCCTGCCGCGCCACCCGCCGAAGGGCAACCGGCCGCCGCCGCGCCGGAAGGTCCGCCGGCTGGCGAACCCCAGCCCGCTGCCCCCGCCCAACCTGCTGAAGTCCCGCAGCGCGTCAATTCGATCACCGTCTCCGGCAATGAGCGGATCGATTCCGCCACCGTCATTTCCTACTTGCCGTTCCAGACCGGCTCGACCGTCGACTCGGAAATGGTCGACCTCGGCGTCAAGACGCTCTACCGCACCGACCTGTTCTCGGACGTGCAGATCAACATGACCGGCGGCGACATGACGGTGACCGTGGTCGAAAGCCCGATCATCAACCAGGTGGTCTTCGAGGGCAACCACTCGGTGACCAAGGACAAGCTGCGCGACGAAGTGCAGATCCGTCCGCGCGGCGTCTTCACCAAGGCCAAGGTTCAGGAAGACGTCCAGCGCATCATCGAGCTGTACCGCAAGTCGGGCCGCATCTCGGCCATCGTCACGCCGAAGATCGTCGAACTGCCGCAAAAGCGCGTCGACCTGATCTTTGAAATCAGCGAAGGCCCGAAGACCGGTGTGTCCGACGTCGCCTTCATTGGCAACAAGGCCTATTCCGACAGCGACCTGCAATCCGTGATCGTCACGCGCAAGTCCTACTGGTGGAAGTTCTTCGCCTCGCAGGACAACTACGATCCCGACCGGATGGACTATGACCGCGAGCAGCTGCGCAAGTTCTACACCAACCGCGGCTATTACGATTTCCGTGTCATCTCGGCGGTCGCCGAACTGACGCCTGACCGGCGCAACTTCGCCATCGCTTACACCATCGACGAAGGCCAGAAGTACAATTTTGGCCGCGTCACCATCAAGACCGACAACGACAAGCTGAAGTCGGATGAATTGCTCGAGTCCGTGTCCATCAAGCCGGGCCAGCTTTATGAAAGCGACCGCGTCGAAAAGGCCGTCGATGACCTGACCTTTGCCGCCGGCGCCAGCGGTTTCGCCTTCGTCGACATTCGCGACGACCAGGACGCCGACCCGGTCAACAAGACGGTCAACCTGACCTTCAACGTGCACGAAGGCGCGCGCGTCTATATCGACAAGATCAATATCGTCGGCAACACCCAGACGCTCGACCGCGTCATCCGCCGTCAGATGCTGATCACCGAGGGCGATGCGTATAACAAGGCGCTGCTTGATCGTTCCAAAACCTATATCCGCGGCCTCGGCTTCTTCAAGGAAGGCGACGACGGCGTCAAGATCGAGGAAAAGGCGTCGCCGAACCCCGGCAAGACCAATATCCAGGTCTCGGTCGTGGAACAGCCGACCGGCGAACTGTCGTTCGGCGCCGGTTTCTCGTCGATCGAAAAGTTCATCCTCGACATCGGCATTTCACAGGCCAACTTCCGCGGCACCGGCCAGGAACTGCGCGCCCGTGTCCAGACCGGCTCGATCCAGAAGCAGATCGAATTCTCCTTCACCGAGCCGCATTTCATGAACCGCGACATGTCGTTCGGTGTCGATCTGTTCCAAAGTTCCTATAACTACACCGGCGTGGACTATTCGTCCGACTCGACCGGCGGCGGCCTGCGTTTCGGCTACGCGCTGAACGGTGTGGCCCGCCTGAACCTGCGCTACAACCTGCGCAGCGACAAGATTGCCTACGCCACGGCTTCGTCGTGCGATGGCCTGCTGTACAACTGCGGCACCGGCGTCACCTCGTCGGTCGGCTACACCCTGGCCATCGACGAACGCAACGATTACATCAACCCGACGCGTGGCTGGTACGCCCTGTTCCGGCAGGACTTCGCCGGTCTCGGCGGCGACGTGAAGTATGTCCGCAGCGAAGGCGAGGCCCACTGGTACTATGGCTTCAGGAAGAACATGGTGCTGCACCTCACCGGCAGCTTCGGTTCGATCCTGCCGTGGCATGGCGATGCCATCCGCGTTAACGACCGCTTCTATAAGGGCGGCGACACAATGCGCGGCTTCGAATATGCCGGTATCGGCCCGCGTGACACCTCGACCGAGTACGCCCTGGGTGGTCAGACCTATGCCATCGGCTCGGCGGAACTGGGTATCCCCAACGGCCTGCCTGAGCAATACGGCCTTAAAACCGCTATATTCCTCGATTTAGGTACCTTGGGTAACCTGGATAATCGTCTCAAGGTGGATTCAACCGGCGCAAAACTGACAAATATCGTTGATAACCTGGGCTTGCGCGCGACGACCGGGCTGACCATCCGCTGGAAGTCCCCGATGGGACCGATCCAGTTCGACATTAGCCAGATCCTTGCCAAAGAAAAGTATGACAAGGTTGAAACATTTAGCTTCAAACAGCTGACACAATTCTAAGCTCTCTCATCCCTCTCTTTCCAGAACGAAGACAAAAAGACATGAAAAAGTCATCCCTTCTTATCGCCACCGCTCTTTTGCTGACCGCCGCTGGCGCTCAGGCTGCCCCGGCGGCAGCGCCTGCCGCAGCCCCCGCGGCCCCGGTTGCGTCCACGCCGACGCCGCCGACCTTTGGCGCCGCCATTCCCGGCCAGTGCGTTCTTGACGAACAACAAGCCATGGCGACCTCGGCCATGGGCAAGGCCGCCATCGCGCGTCTCGGCCAGCTCAAGGCCGTCGTCGACAGCGAGCTGACCACGCAGGGCCAGTCGCTCGACACCGAATACAAGACCCTGGCCGCCAGCCAGTCCAAGGCAGCCACTGCCGCCGACAAGCAGGCTTTCGAAGGCAAGGCCCAGGCCTGGGCCAAGAAGCGTGACGCCTTCCAGGGCAAGGTCCAGCAGCGCCAGCAGGAAATGCAGCTGACGCAGCAGGAAGTCATGTCCTTCCTGTTCCAGAAGATGATCCCGAACATCAACGCCGTCGTCACGCAACGTTCGTGCGCCACGGTCGTATCGGCTGACTCGTTGTTGCATTACGACTCGACTGCCTCTAACAATGGTCAGGAGACTCAATCGAGCTTCACCTACGTCAATCCGGCCATGGACATCACCAACGCGGTCGTCCAGAAGATGGATGCCTCGGGTGAGACCATGCCGCAAATCGACCGCGTCAATCTCGACCAGCAACAGGCTGCGGCCGCCCCGGCTGCCAAGCCGGCTGCTGCGCCGAAGAAGCCGTAAGGGTCGCGCCGACCTGAAAGATAAGCCTGCCTATGCCTGATCCACGCTTTTTTGAAATCGGTTCAAAAATCGGCCTGGATCAGGTGGTGGCGCTTAGCTTCAGCAAGCTTTCCGGTTCTGAAAAAGAGGGGAGCGGGTTCGTAGGGGCCTGCGCCCCTTTGTCGTTTACGAGCGATCCCGCCAAAGGTGTCGGCAAGGCCGCCTTTTTCAGTGACCGCCGCTACCTCGGCAAGTTGCAGAAGACCGGTGCGGAGTACGTCTTCGTCACTGCCGATTTCGTCGAATATCTACCCGAAACCAGTGTGCCGCTGATTTGCGCCGCCCCGCAGGCCGCCTGGGCGCGTTTGGCGACCAAACTCTACACGCCGCGCCGCCACGAAGGCGCGGTGGCGGTCCATCCCTCCGCCAGGCTTGAAGCCGGCGTCACGCTGGGCGTCGGCGTCGTGATCGGCCAGGACGTTGAAATCGGCGCCGGCACGCGCATCGAGGCCTATACGGTCATCGGGCCGGGCTGCAAGATCGGCCGTAACGGGGTGATCGGCGCCCATTCCACCATCTATTGCGCGCTAATCGGCGACCGCGTGCAACTGTCCTCCGGTGTCCGGATCGGCGAATCCGGCTTCGGCGTCAGCGGCGACGCCCAGGGGCTGGTCGACGTCCCTCAACTCGGCCGGGTCATTCTCCAGGACGATGTCTCGATCGGCGCCGGAACCTGCGTCGACCGAGGCGCCTTTGACGATACCGTCATCGGCGAGTCGACAAAGATCGACAATATGGTTCAAATCGCCCATAACGTCCGAATCGGCCGTAACGTTATAGTAGCGGCGCACGCGGGCCTGTCGGGGTCGGTGAATGTCGGGGACGGCGCCATGTTCGGCGGCCGCGCCGGCATCGTCGACCATATCGATATCGGCAAGGGTGCCAGAATCGGAGCAGGTTGCGTCGTCTTCAAGGACGTCGAAGCCGGACAGATGGTTTCAGGATATCCGGCGCGGCCGTCGCGCCGGTTCCTGCGCGAGATGGTCTGGCTGGAAAAAAGCGCCGCCGCTGCGAATAAAGATAAAGGATAAGGTTGCGTTAGATGAGCGATAGGGATCAGGAGGCACAAATGGCGGATACCGTTACGGAAAGCACGGCGTCGCATGTGCAGTCGCAGGGCGATGAAGCGGGCGTCGCGGTGGATTATGCCGAGATCCTGAAACGCATTCCGCATCGCTATCCCTTCCTGCTCATCGATCGCGGTGAAAACTGGGTGCGCAACAAGTCGATGGTCGGCATCAAGAACGTCACCTTCAATGAGCCGTTCTTCAACGGACATTTCCCGGAAAACCCGGTCATGCCGGGCGTGCTGCTGATCGAGGCCTTGGGCCAGACCGGCGCCGTGCTGATGTCGAAATCTTTGGACGTAGAAGTTGAAGGCAAGACCATCTTTTTTATGTCGGTCGATGGTGTACGGTTCCGCAGTCCTGTCCGCCCTGGCGACGTGGTTCGCATGCCCGTCGAAGTGGTGCGTCATCGCGGTGATGTCTTCAAGTTCCGCGGTGAAGCCTATGTGGGCGACAAGATTGTGTGTGAGGCCGAATTCGCGGCCATGGTTGTCGAAAGCCCGAAATAGGCGCGCCCGCTAAAAGAGGCGCTCGCCGGAAAGATTTGCAATGAGCGTCACTATCCACCCCACCGCCATCGTTCATGAGGGCGCGCGCCTTGGCGACGGCGTCTCGGTCGGCCCGTACTGCATCGTCGGCCCGCAGGTAGTGCTGAAGGAGCGGGTGGAACTCAAATCGCACGTTGTCATCGACGGCATCACCGAAATCGGCGCCGACACGGTCATTCACCCGTTTGCTTGCCTGGGCGGCCCGCCGCAGCACCTGGCGCACAAGGGAGAACCGACCCGGCTGGTGGTCGGTGATCGTAACCTGGTCCGCGAGCACGTTATCATGCATGCCGGCACGACTCAGGGCGGTGGCGTGACCACGGTCGGTAATGACTGCATGTTCATGGCGCATTCGGGGATCGCTCATGACTGCCACGTCGGTAACAATGTCATCCTGGCCAATGTCGCTTCAGTTGGCGGCCACGTGCATATCGGCGACTATGTGTTCCTGGGCGGGTCGTGCGCTGTGCATCAGTTCGCGCGCTTGGGCCGGTACTGCTTTGTCGGCGGCGGCGCCGTCGTGACCAAGGATGTCATTCCGTACGGCTCGGTGTGGGGCAACCATGCGCGGCTGGAAGGCCTGAACCTGGTCGGCCTGAAACGGCGCGGCTTTACGCGGGAGCAGATCCTGTCGCTGCGCACGGCCTACCGGATGATGTTCGCGGAGGAGGGGACCTTCCAGGAGCGCCTGGACGACGTGCTGGAAAACTTCGCCGAAGTGTCGCAAGTGGTCGAGATTGTGAAGTTTATCCGCGAGGACTCCACCCGTCCAATTTGCCTGCCTTCCGATTGAAGGTTTTGATCCACAGATTACACAGGTTGCACAGATTTCTTCGGTCGTCTGAGATTGTGTCCATGTGCCTTGAGGTTAGGTTTTTACCACGGACCACACGGACGTCTTTTTTTGCACGAGCCGGTTTTGGCGCGAAGCGCCAAATTTCATGCGGGTGACGCATTCAAAAGTATTGCCCTTCGGGCGAGATTGAAGAAAGCGCTCGGATGTCCGTGTGGTCCGTGTGGTCCGTGGTAAAAGCCTAAATTGACCGTCCAACCGCTTTCCAGATGGCAAAAGAAATCTGTGCAATCTGTGTAATCTGTGGATCAAAACCCTTTGTCTTGAACCAGTCCCCGGCCGGCTGTAAGGAGCCTCCATGTCCGACTCCACACAAAAACTGGCCCTGATTTCCGGCGGTGGCGCGCTGCCGGTCGAAGTCGCCACGTACCTCGCCAAATCCGGTCGGCCTTACACGGTCGTCCGCATCGAAGGCCTGTCCGACATGGCGCTCGATGACCATCCCGGTCACACCCTGGGCCTTGGTGATTTCGCCAAGCTGTTCGAAATCCTGGCCACCGAGCAATGCAAGTCCGTCACCATGTGCGGCTACGTCCAGCGCCCGGACTTCGATGCCATGCAGAAGGACCTCGGTACCCAGCACTTGAGCAGCATCCAGACGGCCGGGCGAGGGGGCGACGACAGCCTGCTGCGCCAGGTCGCCAAGACGATCGCCAGCCAAGGCTACCATATCGAAGGCGCTCACGAGGCCAATCCCGAACTGCTGATCGGCGCAGGCCTGCAAGCCGGTCCAGACCCGTCGCCCGAAGCCATGGAAGATGCCCAGGAAGCCATGCGTATTGCCGCCGCCATCGGCGCGCTCGATATCGGCCAGGCCGTCGTCGTCGCCGGCCGCATCACCCTGGCCGTCGAAGCGCAGGAAGGTACGCAAAACATGCTCAGCCGGGTCGCTTCGCTTTCGCCAGCTTTGCGCGGGTCACTTGTCAACCGCAAGGGGGTTTTGGCCAAGCTGGCCAAGCCAATCCAGGACCTGCGCCTCGACATGCCGACGATCGGCGTCTCGACCGTCGAGGACGCCGCTGCCGCCGGCCTGAGTGGTATCGTCGCCCGCGCGCGGCACTTGCTGATCGTCGATAAGGCAGCTGTGTTCGCCCGCGCCGCCGAACGCGGCGTCTTCATCTATGGCCTCGATGCCGATGCCTAAGCTGATGTTGATCGCCGCCGAGGCGTCCGGCGACGCCTTGGGCGCAGACCTCATGCGCGAGCTGCGCCGCAAGGCGCCCGGCGTCGACTGGTCGTTTGTCGGTGTCGGTGGCGCCAAGATGCAGGCGGAGGGCGTGCAAAGCCCATTCGATATCGCCGATCTGTCGATCCTCGGCATGCTGGAGGGCCTGAAGGCCCTGCCGCGCGTCAAACGCCGGGTCGCCGAAACGGCAGCCCTGGCGGAACGCGAAAAGCCTGATGCGGTTATCCTGATCGATTCGTGGGGTTTTACGCTGCGCGCCGCCCATGCCGTGCGCAAATCGATGCCCAAGGTGCCGTTGATCAAATATGTCGGGCCGCAGGTCTGGGCCACGCGTCCGGGCCGGGCCAAGACCCTGGCCAACGCCGTCGATCTGCTGCTTGCCTTGCACCCGATGGACGCGCCCTATTTCGAGCGCGAGGGCCTGAAGACGGTCGTGGTCGGCAATCCGGCGCTGAACATCGATTTCACCGGCGCCAATCCAATTGCATTCCGCAAGCAGATGAACCTCAAGCCCGAAGACCCAATCCTGATGGTCCTGCCAGGCAGCCGTCCCGGCGAAATCAAACGCCTGATGCCGGTGTTCAGTGAAGTCATCCAGCGCCTGAAAGCGCAGCGTCCGGACCTGACCCTGGTGATGCCGGTGGCTGACACCATCCGCGAGCAGCTTCTGCCGCTGGTCAAGGATCTGCCGGTCACCATAATTGAAGGCGAGGACGTCAAGCACTCGGCCATGCAGGCGGCAACCCTGGCGCTGGCATGCTCCGGCACGGTGTCGACCGAGCTGGCACTGGCGGGCTGTCCGATGGTCATTGCCTACCGGGTCGAGCCGGTCACCTGGTGGATATTCAAGACCATCGCCACCATCAAATATGTGACCTTGTTCAATATCGCCGCCGGCAAGGAAATCGCTCCGGAGTTCATTCAGCCGACCTGTACGGCGGATAACTTGCTGAATGCCATCAATCAGCGCCTGGACAATCCGGTCTTGCTGGCTGAGCAGGTCAAGGAACAGAATGCCGCGCTTGACCTGATGGGGCGTGGCCAGCGCCCGCCCGCCGAAAAGGCGGCGGAAGCGGTGCTGGCCTTCCTGAAGTAACTACGCCTCGACCGTCTCCATCCGCACGTAGCCGGCTTCCATGCCTTCCAGCATCGGGGTTGCCAGCGCAATGTCACGCGCTTCCTTGGAAATATAGAGGATGGTCAAGGTCAGCTCGGTCCGGCCACTGGCCTCTTCGAGCTGCAGGGTCGTATCATACGGCCCCTGCGTCCAGTTATCGTCGAACATCTGGGTGTCCGCGATGTGGCGCGGCGCTTCGATCTCCCGGAACACGCCGGTCAGCGCCATGGCCTTGCCTTTTTCGCTGTGCCACTCGTAGCGGTACTTGCCACCAACACGCAGGTCAACGTCACACACCGGCATGGTCCAGCCCGGCGGTCCGAGCAGCCAACGCTTGAGCAAGGCGGGCTTGGTATGCGCGTCCCACACCAACTGGCGCGGCGCGGCAAAGCTGCGCGTGATCTGGATTTCACGGTCGGAGGGCAGGGCGGCCGTCAAACCGCCAACTGTCTTGTAAACGGCAAGCATGTTTCAGTCCTTCAGCGGAACGTTGAGTTGCGTACGCCACTCGGCCGGATTGGACGTATCTTCGGGATTGGTGGCATAAACCTCCCAGAAGTCACCGGCCATGTTCAGGTTCTGGCCCTTGACCCAGCCCATGAACTCGCCCCAGCCGGCACCGAGGCCGTCGTAGTTGCCGTTGTAGACGGTGCGCACCACGCGGGTCGACCGCATCTCGCCCGGCTGCACACGGCCTTGCGGTGCCACGTCGCGATCAACCGGCAGGCAGATCTCGAAATCGAACATGCTGTCCGGCACCTTGAAGTGATGGGTGAACCAAGGTCCCGTTGGGGTGATGCCCTGGTCGGCCAGAGCCTTGCGTACCTCGGCCAGGCCTTCGCCCATATGCTTGCGGATTTCGTTGCTCGGGACATGCAGGCGGACAGCCGCCATCTTCTGCGCCGGGACGGTGAGGGTTTCGGGAGTGTCGATCATGGCTGTTTTCCTCGATTTCAATGAGTTTGGGCGGCTTCGGCCAGCACTTCGGCCAGCTTGTCATAGCTCTCGGCGGCGCCGTGTTCCATGCCAGAAGCGACGATGCCATCTCGCGTTTCGATGTTGGGGCATAGGATGGTAGCGTTCAGGACGGTCTTGCCGTTCTCTTCGGTCAGGGCGCTTGTGACGGTCGTCTCGCCGGGAAAGTCGTCGTAGCGTTCGATATGCACGGAGCCCGCCGGCGGCGTCAGCTCGACATATTCGCCGCTCATGCCCATGGTCCGGCCGTCCGGGCCGCTCAGGATAAATCGCCACTTGCCGCCGACACGCAGGTCGATATCGCAGGTCGTCAGCTGCCAGCCGCGCGGGCCGAACCAGCGTTTCATCAATTCCGGCTTGGTGAAGGCGTCATAGACGAGCGTGCGCGGCGCATCGAACACCCGCGTCAGGCGGATTTCGCGGTCGGAGGGCAGGGTGACCTTGAGATTACCGGTATTCAACATGGCACTATCTCCTTTGGGATTTCAGTTGATGGGATCGTCGGATTTCGGGCCGGCCTGGAGCTCGGCCAGCAGGCTGTCGAGGCGCTGATAGCTGCTCTCCAGGGCGCGGCAATAGTCTTCGAGCCACGAGGTGGCGGCCTTGAGCGGAGCTGTCTCGGCACGCACCGGGCGGCGCTGGCCGGACTTCGACCGGGACACCAGGCCGGCATTTTCCAGCACCTTGAGATGTTTCGAGATGGCCGGCTGGCTCATGGCGAACGGCGCCGCCAATTCCATGACCGACGCTTCGCCCTCCGTCAGCCGGGCCAGGATGGCGCGGCGGGTGGGATCGGCCAGGGCGATAAAGGTGGCGTCGAGTTCGGTGGGTGACATTTAATAACTTTCAAGTTATATAACTTTAAGGTTATGTATGACGATGTGGCAGCGCCGTCAAGCGTTAAATTCGCCATTTGCTGTGGCCGCCGTGGCCCACCGGCCGCTCTAATTTCCGGCCCACTTGAAAAGCTGTGCGTAAGTTGCCAAGTTGCGAGGTGAGGGGGGCGGGCACTCATCTAAGGTTAAGACTTTGCCCCTTAGATGAGCCCGACGTCCCAAGTTCGACTCAAAAACGCCAAAAGGATTCGTGAATGCGCGACCCCATCGACAATCTGACCATGAACCTGGTGCCCATGGTCGTGGAGCAATCCAGCCGCGGCGAACGCGCCTACGACATCTTCTCGCGCATGCTGAAGGAGCGGATCATCTTCTTGACCGGTCCGTTCGAAGACGGCATGGCGACGCTGATCTGCGCCCAGCTGCTGTTCCTGGAATCGGAAAACCCGAAGAAGGAAATCGCCATGTACATCAACAGCCCCGGCGGTCAGGTGACCTCGGCGCTGGCGATCTACGACACCATGCAGTACATCAAGTCGCCGGTTTCGACCGTGTGCATGGGCATGGCCGCTTCGGCCGGCTCGCTGATCCTGCAGGCGGGTGAAAAGGGCCAGCGTATCTCGCTGCCGAACTCGAAGATCATGGTGCACCAGCCGTCGGGCGGTGCGCGCGGCATGGCGACCGACATGGAAATCCAGCTGGAAGACATGCTCAAGACCAAGCGCCTGCTCAACGAGATCTATGTCAAGCACACCGGCCAGACCTATGAGACGATCGAGCGGACGCTCGACCGCGACAAGTACATGACGGCCGAGGAAGCCAAGGCTTTTGGCCTGATCGACCATGTGTATGAAAAGCGCGCCGACAGCGAGACGTCGGCCGCGTAAGCTCTGAAACGTTATGGGGTGTGGGGTCCCATAGCTCGCAAGAGCTATACTCTTGCTTCACATACCCCACAAAACCTTGCTTTGATCCAATAAAAAAGCTCGCCCCCAAAAGGGCGGGCCTTCTTTTATTGGATTTAAGGGAAGTCTTGGGGCCACAGGCCCCAAACCCCATTCGTTAAGCGCTTAACCGCGCGACGAAATCGGCGAGTAATCCCGCTGCGTGGCGCCGGTATAGAGCTGACGCGGGCGGCCGATCTTCTGCGAAGGATCCTCGATCATTTCCTTCCACTGAGCGATCCAGCCCACGGTGCGCGCCAGGGCGAACAGCACGGTGAACATGGTGGTCGGGAAGCCCATGGCCGACAGCGTGATACCCGAATAGAAGTCGACGTTGGGGAACAGCTTGCGTTCGATGAAGAACTCGTCCTTCAGGGCGACGGCTTCGAGTTCCTTGGCGACCAGGAACAGCGGATCGTTCTCGCTGCCGGTGGCCTTCAGCACTTCGTAAGCCGATTCCTGCATCACCTTGGCGCGCGGATCGTAGTTCTTATACACGCGGTGGCCGAAGCCCATCAGCTTGTACTTGCGATCCTTAACGCCAGCGATGAACTCAGGAATCTTCTCGGGTGTGCCGATTTCCTTCAGCATGTTCAGCGCTTCTTCGTTGGCGCCGCCGTGCGACGGGCCCCACAGGCAGGCGATGCCGGCGGCGATACAGGCGAACGGATTGGCGCCCGACGAACCGGCCAGGCGGACGGTCGAGGTCGACGCGTTCTGTTCGTGGTCGGCGTGCAAGATGAAGATGCGGTCCATGGCCTTGGCCAGCGCCGGATCGACGACATAGTCCTCAGCCGGCACGGCAAAGCACATGCGCAGGAAGTTTTCGGCGTAGCTCAGCTCATTGCGCGGATGCACGAACGGCTGGCCGACGCTGTACTTGAAGGCGCGGGCAGCGATGGTCGGCATCTTGGCGATCAGGCGGTGTGCCGAAATCTCGCGCTGCTTCAGGTCGTGGATGTCCAGGCTGTCGTGATAGAAGGCCGACAGGGCACCGACGGCACCGGTCATGATCGCCATCGGGTGGGCGTCGCGACGGAAGCCGGAGAAGAACTTGTCGAACTGCTCATGCAGCATTGTGTGACGGGTGATGTTGCGCTCGAACTCTTCGAACTCATTAGCCTTCGGCAGCTCTCCGTGCAGCAGCAGATAGCAGGTTTCGAGGAAGCTCGACTTCTGCGCCAGCTGGCCGATCGGGTAACCGCGGTGCAGCAATACGCCGGCATCACCGTCGATGAAGGTGATCTTGCTTTCGCAGGACGCCGTCGAGGTAAAACCCGGATCATACGTAAAGGCATCGGTTTCCGCATACAGCTTGCGGATATCGATGACGTCCGGGCCGAGGGTACCTTTTTGCACCGGCAACTCGACTGTTTTGTCGCCGAGGCTGATCTTCGCAGGAGTAGTTTGGGTCATTTAACGCTCACCCTCTGATGTTATGTGCGCCGCAATGTAATTTGCGTTGCGACTGCTATATTAAGTCGCGGACGAAATGAAAAGGGCTGCGTTGAGCCGGTCGAGACTTTCCGCCTTTCCCAGAGCGGAAAGGAGCTTCGAAATGTCGGGTGCGGGCTGTCCGTAAGACAGGATTCCGCGCAGTACCGGACCGATTTTTCCGAAGCCAATCCCTTCATTTTCAACGAATTTCTTCAGATTTTCATCGATGACACCGGTTGACCAGTCGCCCCATTGCAACACATTTTCGTGAAATCTTATAACCCGTGCCCGAGTCTCTTCGGTCAGCAGGTTTTTCGTCTTTTCGTCGAGCTCATGCGGCCCTTTCGCAAGGGCAAATTGCACCGCATGCGCCAGTTCGATCAGGGTCTGGGCACGCTCTTTCACCAACGGGACGGTGCGTTCGAGAATCGCTCGCGTCTCAGGCGTATCGGCGCCCTTTTGGCCTTGGTGATGCAGCGTCTTGATCAGCAGGTCGACCAGGCGCGTCTCGTCGCAGACACGGATCCAGTGGGCGTTGACCGATCCCAGCTTGGCAAAGTCGAGCCGGGCGGCCGCCTTATTGATACCGCCGATGTCGAACCACGCGATCGCCTGTTCATCGCTGAAGATTTCGTCGTCGCCGTGCGACCAGCCCAGGCGCGCCAGATAGTTGCGCATGGCTTCGGGCAGGTAGCCGAGGTCCTGGTAATCGCCGACCGCCTGAGCGCCGTGACGCTTGCTGAGCTTTTTGCCGTCGTCGCCATTGATCAATGGGATGTGGGCGAACACCGGCACATCCCAGCCGAGCGCCTGGTAAATCAGGCTCTGGCGAGCGGCGTTGTTGAGGTGGTCGTCGCCGCGGATGACGTGCGTGACGCCCATGTCGTGGTCATCAACCACCACGGCCAGGTTGTAGGTCGGCGTGCCGTCCGAGCGCAGCAGCACCAGATCGTCCAGGTCCTTGGTATTGAAGCGCACATCGCCCTGGACTGCGTCGTGGATGACCAACGGCTCATCCAGCGGCCCTTTGAAGCGCACCACATGCGGCTCTTCGAGTTGCGCAGCCGTCGGCGTTTTGTCACGCCAGGACGAGCGCAAAGCATGACCGGCGGCACGGGCTTCCTCGCGCGCCGCTTCAGTTTCTTCCACCGTCATGAAGCAGGCATAGGCGCGACCGGACGCCAGCAGGGAGTCAACGGCCTTCTTATGGTGCTTTTCGCGCGTGTGCTGGAAGACGACATCGTCGTCCTCCTTGAGGCCCAGCCATTCCATGCCCTCAAAGATGGCATCGACCGCCTCTCTCGTAGAACGCTCGCGGTCCGTGTCTTCAATGCGCAGACGGAACTTGCCGCCGGTATGCCTGGCGTAAAGCCAGTTGAACAAAGCGGTGCGCGCGCCACCGATATGCAGGAAGCCGGTAGGCGAGGGGGCGAAACGGGTGACGACTTGTTTTGCGGGGGCGGTCATGGTCAGGTGCTTTTGCGCGGGGCGATTTGGGGCGGAATTTTCCGGCTCTTATAGCCGTCTTTGCCGTCAACCAAAGCGCTTTCACGGGCCCGTCGGGTGATTTTCAAGCCGGAAACATGGAAACAGGCTGTATCGGATGCCGTGGCTGCCCAAGCCGGGCGACTGTTTCTGTGGATGCCAGTGGCGTTAGGGGCGGGCGCGGCGATTTATCTGGTTCTGCCCTTCGAGCCCGGATGGTGGTGGGTTATGCCGCCGTTCCTGACCTTGGGCGCGGCATTTTTCCTCATTCGCCGTCTTAACATCAGTGCCTATCTTATCAATTTTATTGCCTTGTTCCTGGCGCTCAGCACCGGCGTACTAATCGGAAAACTGCGCGCCGAGCACGTCAAGGCGCCGATCCTGACAGACTCAAAAGAGGCCTATGGCCTGCGCGCCTACGTCATTGACAATGTGTCGTCTTCGTCCGACACACCACGCTTGCTGTTGGCGCCCATTGAAATCCCCGGCGTAGCGCCAGAAAAAACGCCGCTACGCCTGCGCGTGACCCTGCGTCCCGGCACCATTGAAGCCGCAAAGATCAAACCGGGCGACGCCATTTCGACTTTTGTCCTGCTTAATCCACCGCCAAGTCCTTTGATTCCGGGCGGCTATGACTTCGCCCGCACGGCCTACTTTGAAGGCATTGGCGGCGTGGGATTTGTACCTGGTCAGCCGCGTAAAATCGACATAGCCCCAAAGGGATGGCGGCTGTCTCTTATCCTACACTTGAACCGTCTGCGCTGGGATCTGACTGAATTTATCAGCAACTCGATTGAGCCCGCTTTCAAGGACGGTCCTACATTGGGCGGATTTGCCGCCGCCTTGGTGACCGGCCAGCAAGCCTTCGTACCGCAACCGCTTATCCAGGATATGCGTGATTCAGGCCTGGCGCACATTCTGTCGATTTCAGGCGTGCACATGGCGATCGTTGGCGGCTTTGTTTTCTTCGCTTTGCGGGCCGGGATGGCCCTGATCCCCTGGCTGGCCTTACGTGTGCCGATCAAGAAAGTTGCTGCAGCCCTAAGCTTGACTGCCATCCTGCTCTATTTGGCTATCTCAGGCGCGCCCGCACCCGCCGTCCGTGCCGCTGTAGTCGCGTGCGTCGCCTTCAGCGCCATTCTGTTCGACCGGCGCGCCTTGAGCCTTCGCGCTCTGGCCATCGCCGCCATCATCGTCATCTTGTTGACGCCGGAAGCCGTCATCCAGCCTGGGTTCCAGATGTCGTTCTGTGCCACAGCGGCGCTGTTAGCCTTTGCCGAAGCTGAAATCCGCCCTATCCGCGAAATCCAGGTTCCGGCTTGGGTCAAGGCCTTTCAATCCGCTGTACGCGGCGTCTGGCTGTCTATACTGGCCTCGGTCGTCGCCACAGCCGCCACGACGCCGTTCGCCATCGCCTATTTCAACAGGTTCTCGGTCTACGGCCTTCTGTCCAACCTGTTTGAAGCTCCGATAACCGCATTTGTCGTCATGCCAGGCCTCGCCGCCGGCTCAGCCTTCGCCGCAACTCCATTGGGGCCATTGGCGCTGCGTTTTTCCGCCTGCGGCCTTTGGCTGATTGGCAGGATCGCAGCCTGGACGGCGCAACTGCCCGGCGCCGTTATCCATTGGCCGAGCGCGCCGGCCTATGTGCTGGCCCTGTCATTCCTGGGCATCATATGGATTTGCCTGATAAGAGGCTGGTCCCGTTGGTTGGGACTGCTCCTTGCCTTGAGTATCCTCTATTGGCCGCGCCTGAATGCTCCGGATGTCTGGATAGATTCCGAAGGCGGCAACGCCGCCATCCGGTCAAATCAGAGCGCGTACGCCTTGCGCCCGGTCCGGACCTACGGAGCCGAACAATGGTCGCAACGTTATGACCTGAAGTTGACAGACCAAGCCGCGCGCGACCGCGATTATGATTGTACGCGGTTTGCCTGCACTCCCTTACCAGAGAGCAAATTCAAGGTAGGCTTCTGGTTCAGCCGTCAGCCACCTTCCGCATTAGCCTTAGTGACACTCTGCCTGAACAGCGATCTGGTCATCGCCCGCAGCAACATGGCCGACTGGCCGGAGGACTGTACCGGCATCAATCACATCAGCGCCGGCGATTTCCGCCGCACGGGCGCTCTCGAACTGACACGTACGACCACACCGGACGGGAAGGGAGCCTGGATAATCAAAGCCGCCCAGCCTCTACGCGGTACTCGCTACTGGTCAACGCCTGCGGGCGCCGAGGCTGACAATCAGTGATACTGGCGCATCAGACCGACGAGACGGCCCTGCACCTGCACTTCTTCGGTATTGTAGATGCGGGTCTTGTAGGCAGGATTGGCCGCCTCAAGCGCAATCGAAGCTCCCTTCTTGCGCAGACGCTTCAGGGTAGCCGTATCGCCGTCGACCAGGGCAACGACAATCTCGCCGGACTGGGCGGTATCCGTTTTGCGGATGACCACGAAATCCCCGTTCAGAATACCGGCGTTGATCATCGAATCGCCTTCGATTTCAAGGATATAGTGCTCGCCGGCACCCAGCATGGATTCAGGCACCTTGATACGATCGCGCTCCTGACCCATGGCTTCGATCGGCACGCCGGCGGCAATCTTGCCCAGCAGCGGCAGTTCGCGCGTATCGTCATTGACCGGGCGGACTGGTTCGGCCGGACGCTTACCTTCAACCACTTGCGGCACAAAGGCCTGGCGGCCGCGCGGCGGTGCCGACGTCGTCGCCTGATCCGGTAGCTTGATGACCTCCAATGCCCGTGCCCGATGCGCCAGCCGGCGGATAAAGCCGCGCTCCTCAAGAGCCGTAATCAAGCGGTGGATACCCGATTTCGACGCCAGATCCAGCGCCTCTTTCATTTCATCGAACGAAGGAGAGACACCGCTTTCCTTGATCCGCTCGTGGATGAACATCAAAAGTTCGCGTTGTTTGGTCGTCAGCATCTGAACACCCCGTGTTTCGTGCGTCCGGGCGGCGATGCGCCACCTCGGAACAAGTCATGAACTTATACACGATGTTCTGCAAGTGTTCTACACCTTTGTCAAGGGCAGGACAAAAATTCCTCACGCCTTACCGAGCAAACTCCGGGTCGCAGCCGTCACATCCCCTTGACGCATAAGGCTTTCACCCACCAACATTGCAGTGGCGCCCGTCGCAGCCAGTCGGCGCACATCGTAAATGGTGGAAATGCCGCTTTCCGCGACCAGCAGATGATCCGGAGAAACCATGCCGGCCAGGTCTTCCGTCGTCTTAAGATCGACGTTGAAATCCCTGAGATTCCGGTTGTTTATACCAATCAACCTCGAATTCAGTTTCAACGCCCGCTCCATCTCTTCGGCGTCGTGAACTTCGACGAGAGCATCCATGCCGTAGTGATGGGCGCTGTCGATCAGATCGCCCGCCAGGCCATCGTCGATCATGGCCATAATGACCAGAATCGCATCGGCGCCAATGGCCCGTGATTCGGTCACCTGCCAGGTGTCGACCAGGAATTCCTTGCGAATGCAGGGCAGGGCCACAGCCGACCGCGCCATCTGGAAATGGCTTTCGTGTCCCATGAAGCTGGGATTATCCGTCAAAATTGACAGGCAGCTGGCGCCACCCGCTTCATAGGCCTCCGCCAGGAAAGGCGGATCGAAATCTTCCCGAATCAAACCTTTGGAGGGACTGGCCTTCTTGATTTCGGCAATGAGCGAAAGACCGTTTTCCGGTTTGTCGCGTGCCAGTGCCTTGGCGAAGCCGCGCGCCGGGCCGACGGTTGCAATCCGCGCTTCGAGATCGGCGAGCGCCGTCACTTGACGCCGCTGGGCGACGTCCTCGCGCTTATAGGTCGCGATTTTTTCCAGTATGTCCGACATGACGGCCTCCGGGGGAGCAGGGTCGTTTAGGGTTAGTATAGCAGAAAAGTCAGGCCGTCACGGTCTTGAGCGTGTCGAGCGCGGCCTTGGCACGGCCATCATCGATGACGCCGGCGGCCATGTCGATGCCATCGCGCAACGTTTCCACCTTGCCGCCCACCAGGAAGGCAGCCGCGGCGTTCAACAGCACGATGTCGCGATAGGCGCTCTTTTCGCCATCAAGCAAGGCCTGCAGGGCCTTGGCGTTGAAGGCCGGATCGCCGCCCGTGATATCCGCCAACGCCGCGCGCGGCAAACCGACGGCTTCGGGGGTGATTCGGAACAGGCGGACATGACCGTCGCTCCATTCGGCGATCTCGGTTTCACCCGTGGTTGTCAACTCATCCAGGCCAGAACCGTGCACCGACCAAGCCTTGGTGGCTCCAAGCGCACCCAGAGCCTGGGCGATCGGCTCGACAAAACGCGGCGAGGGCACGCCGACGACCTGACGCTTTGCACCCGCTGGATTAGAAAGCGGGCCCAAAAGATTGAATATGGTGCGGAATCCAAGCTGCTGTCGGATCGGCGACACATGCCGCATGGCGCCGTGGTGGGCCGGCGCGAACAGGAAGCAGATACCGGCCTCATCGAGGGCCTTGCGCTGTTGTTCCAGCGTGGCTTCGATATTGACGCCCAAGGCCGCCAGTACATCGGCCGTGCCCGACTTCGACGTAATGGCGCGGTTGCCGTGCTTGGCGACCTTGCAGCCGCCGCCGGCCGCGACGAAGCCCACGGCGGTCGAGATGTTCAGCGTATGCAAGCCATCGCCGCCGGTGCCGCAGACGTCGATCACGTCATAAGGCTGATCGAGATGCAGGGCGGCGTGACGCATGGCGCGGGCACAGGCGGCGATTTCGCCGACCGTTTCGCCGCGCAGGCGGATGGCAGTGACGGCCGCGGCAACCTGAGCCGGCGTCGGTTCGCCGCGCAGGCAGGCGGCGAAGAATTCCTCGGCGTCGCCGTCGGAAAGAGTGGCGCCATCGGCGAGGCGGGCGAGCAGGGGCTTGAAAGCGTCAGACATACAGGTTGTGGCTTTCGATGCCCGACAGTTCCAGGAAGTTGGCCAGTAACTGATGGCCGCCTTCGGTGGCGATCGATTCGGGATGGAACTGCACGCCGTGGATCGGTCGGGTCTTGTGCTGGACCCCCATGATTTCGCCGTCGTCGGTCCAGGCGGTGACGATCAGGTCCTCGGGTAAGGTTTCGCGCTTGATGGCCAGCGAATGATAACGTGTCGCTGTAAAAGGATTGGGCAAGCCTTTGAAAATACCCAAATCATTGTGATGGATCTGGCTGGTCTTGCCATGCATCAGCGTCTTGGCGCGGATGACGTCGCCGCCATAGGCCTGGCCGATCGACTGGTGGCCAAGGCAGACACCCAACACCGGCATGTCTTCCGGTGCAGCGCGCAGAAGCGGCAGGCAGATACCAGCCTGGTCGGGCGCACACGGCCCGGGCGACAACAGGATCGCTTTCGGTGACAAGGCTAGCGCGTCCTGTACGCTCAGAGCATCATTGCGGTAGACCTTGGTCTCTGCGCCCAGCTCGGCCAGATAGTGGACGAGGTTGTAGGTAAAGCTGTCGTAGTTATCGATGACCAGGATCATGGCACGCCCCGTGCGTCGGCCAACACGGCCAACTGGAAAATTGATCCCTATGTAAGCAAATGGTCAACCTTTTCCAAGCATGAAGATGGTTAACGCCCTAAGCTGAGGCGTAAAGCTTATTGATTCGGTGATGGATTTCGATGCGACTGGCCGCTAACGACGACAAATTGATCGAAACCACCCGTGATGACCGGCTGGAACGCGCCCGTTCGCTGCTGCGGCCGGCCCGAAAAACGGCGATGCCTAACAACGCGCCACTTCTGGCCTCGGCGGGCCTGGCGGGGGCGGCGATTTTGCTTTTGGCTTTGGTGATTGGTGTTCCCGGCAACCGCACCGACACGCTGAAGACGCCCATGTCGGGAAGCGATCTGGCCCCGACCGCGCATCCGTTGCGCGACGCCGTACCGTCTTCGGAACATGCCGATTTCGAGCTTTCGGCCAGTCCCGGCACCGCCAATATTGCCCCGACCGAAGCCACGCCGCCCGTGCGCGATGCGGTTATCATCGGTACGGAAGGCGAAGCTCGCTAAGGCTTCCGCTCAGTTCTTCTGATAAACGTAATGCCAGGCGTCCTGCGCGGCCTTGATAAGAGCGCCAGCCTTGTAGCAGGTCTCATCATACTCGGCCTTCGGCACGCTGTCAGCGACCACACCCGCGCCCGCTTGGACGTAGATGTTACGATCCTTGAACAGCGCCGTGCGCAGCACGATGCAGATATCCGTTGAGCCATTGCTGGAGATATAGCCGACGCCGCCGGCATAACCGACACCGCGTTTGACCGTTTCCAACTCGTCAATGATCTCCATGGCGCGAACCTTGGGCGCGCCGGACAGCGTCCCGGCGGGCAGGGCGGCCAGCAGGGCGTCGACCGGATCCAGGCCTTCCGGCGCATCGCCTTCGACGTTCGAGACGATGTGCATGACGTGGCTGTAGCGCTCGATGGTGAACTTTTCCGTCACCTTGACCGTAGCCGGCTTGGCGACCCGGCCGACATCGTTGCGGCCGAGATCAAGCAACATCAGATGCTCGGAAAGCTCCTTTGGATCGGCCAGCAGTTCGGCCTCCAGCGCCTTGTCCTGCTCGGGCGTCTTGCCGCGCGGCCGCGTGCCGGCGATCGGGCGGATGGTCAGCTTGCCGTCGCGCACGCGCACCAGGATTTCCGGGCTCGACCCGGCCAGCTGGAAATTGCCGAAATCGAGATAGAACAGGTATGGCGACGGATTGTGCCGGCGCAGCGACCGGTAAAACGCAAACGGGTCGAGCGGGAAGGGCGCTTCGAAGCGGTGGCTGAGCACGACCTGGAAGATGTCGCCGGCGGCGATATATTCCTTGGCCTTGCCGACCAAGTCACCGAAGCCGGCTTCCGAAACGGGCGAGCTCAGCGGCGTCTGGGTATATTCGCGTGGCGCCGGTTGCGCCGCCAGCGGCACGCGCAGGTCTTCCTCGACCGCATCAAGGCGCGCTAAGGCAGCACTGTAGGCATCCTGCGCGGCTTGATCAGACGACGGCCACACGGGCGACGCCAGCAGGATTTCGTGCGCCACATTGTCGAAGACGCAGATCACCGTCGGCCGGACGACGACCGCGTCCGGTAACTCAAGCGTATCCGGATTGGCCGGACCCAGCGGCTCGATCAGGCGGATCAGATCGTAGCCGAACACGCCGAACAGGCCGGACGCCATCGGCGGCAGACCTTCCGGAATTTCCATGCGATTGGCGGCGAACAGCGCCCGCAGCGACTCAAGCGTCGGCAGGCTGTCCGGCGTATAAGCTTCGGCCGCGATATCGGCACCGCGCGCCGTTTCCGCCTTGTCGCCGAAACAGCGCCAGACCAGGTCGGGGCTGAGCGACAGGATCGAATAGCGGCCGGAATGGGCGCCGCTTTCGACCGATTCGAACAGGAAGCTGAACGGCCGCGTCCGCCCGAGCTTGAGATAGGCCGAAACCGGCGTCTCTACGTCGTCGATCAGCTTGCGGAAGATAATGAAAGGCAGGCCGGCATTATACTGCTCGGCGAAGGCGCTCATGGTTTGAGGCTCGGCCGGAGCCGCTCGCTTGCCTGCCTGTGAAGCTGTACTACTCGTCACGACTTCTTCTTACCTGAATCCTTGGCCTTGGCGTCTGTTTCCGTCGGCGTGACGCCGAGAGCGCGTTCGGCCGTGCCCGGATAGATCTTCGTCTTGATCGTCTCGCGCGCCGCGGCAGGGGCAGTGACACCAATGTCCTGCTTGAAGGTATTGGCGAGCTGCGGACCGACATTGGCGGCCAGTTGGTTGGCCTCTTCGGGGGAGCCCTGGTGAATGGCGTCGACCTTGCCGACGATGAAGGCAACTTGGTCGACCTGGGCCTGGAAGGCATCACCCGGCTTGGCGGTGAATATCCGGCTGCCGGCGCCCTGACCGAGTTTTTGCACGGCGGCCTGACGGGTTACGCCCGGACCTTTCTGCACCGGCGACTTGACCTCGGCGGAGATTTTTTCCAGCGATTCGCCCTTGCGCAGGCGGGCGGCGACGTCATCAGCCTTTTCCGAGACGGCGGCGGCGACTTTCTGTTGCTGCCATACCATGGCCAGGCGGGCTTTCATCATGTCGTCCAGAGGCACCGGACCGGACGGCTTCACCGTATTGAGCTTCACAGCAAAATACTGCTCTTCGCCAAGCGATTCGACGTCCGAAGCGCCCCCCGGCTGAAGGTTGTAGATATTCTTCAGCACGTTGGAGAAGCCTGGATAGGCCGAATAATCGACCGGGCGGCGGGTATTGGCGTCCATGTACGGCTGGCCCGTCTTGGGATCGATGGCCTGGCCCTGGGCGGTCAGGGTCGGCAGTTCGCGGATCTGCAGGCCCAGCTTCTTGGCCGTGGCGTCGAAGTCCTCGCCGGCCGCCATGGCGTCGGCAAAGGCATGCGTCACTTGGTTCAGCTTGTCGAGCGCCTTGTCCTTCTGCGCCTGCTCCAGCAACCTGGGACGAGCGCTTTCGTAGGACGGCGTGGTGCCGGCCTTGATGTCACCCATCTTGACGACCGCTGCGGCGAGATCGCCCTGGATAGCTCCCGATACGTCACCGGCAGCCATGGCGAAGGCGGCGTCGCCGACCTTGGCGTCCGGCACGGCGCCCTTCGCCTGGGCGGTAAAGGTCAGGACCTTGCCGTTGTGCGCCTTGGCGGCGGCTTCCGGCGTCTGGCCGGACTTGATCGCCGCCGAAATGGCGTTGGCTGCATTCATGTCGGGCGCGGTCACTTCGACAAAGGTGCGCAGTTCCGGCGTCTTCAAAGTGCCGATTTGCGCTTCATAGGCCTTCTTCAGCGTCTCTTCATCGACCTGGGCGTTGCCCACGGCCGCCGAATTGAACAGGATGAGCGATGCCTGGCGCAGCTCCGGAACCGTCAGTTGCTCGCGATTTTCGTCGTAGAACTTGGTGATGTCGGCGTCGGTCGGCTTACCCGGCAGGACGATCGAATTCGGCGACACAACCACATAGCTCAGGTCGCGCGTCTGCAGCTCGAACGCCGCCTGGGTTGCGGCAAACACCCGCGGCGCGCGCAGACCGGCGAAGGCGGCACGGGCAAATTGCACCGAAGCAATCTGGTCAAGCACGTCGCGCTCGAACGCCGTTTCAGTCTGCCCGTTACGCGCCAGGGCGGCCTTGTAGGTCGTCTTGTCGAACCGGCCGGTCACGGAATTCTGGAAGGCGCGTTCCTTGGTGATCTGCTCGACCAGCAGCTTGGCCGACGGTTGAATGCGCTCCTTCTCAAGCCAGGCCGCAAACGCCAGTTGGTTGGCCAGCTGATTGAGGACCTGCTTGTGTTCGCCGGACTTGACGAAGTCCTCGTTGCTGGGGGATTCGCCGCCATGCTCGCTGGCATATTGCGCCTTCATCTGTTCGACGCGTTCCTTGAACTCGGCGTCCGAAACCACGCGGCGGCCGGCCGTTACGACATTATTGCCTCCGGATGAGGAGAAAACGTCGTGCAACCCAAATACCGCGAAGGACAGGATCAACAGCCCCATCAAAAGGGTAAACACCCAGGATTTGGTGAAGTCACGGAAAATGCTAATCATCGCGAAGTCCTGAGGTCCAGTCGTTTTTTTGAACAGCCGTTACCGGCTTTTGGCTTATCTGGACCCGTCTTACGGCACGATCAAGGCGGATTCAAAGAGAATTTGTCCGCGCCAGGCCACAGCCAGGGGTTTTTAGTATCTGAAAACGCTTTTTTCCTTGGACCAAAGGGGCGGCCGGTCTATCTTTTGCAAGGACCAGCCGCAAGCGTTGGCGTGCGTTGTGCCGTTTCGAACCAAGGGGAGAGACGGACAGGGTACTCCGTCCGGACAACCGGGCGGATATAAAAAATTTCTCGGCCAGACAGAGTTTAAACAGACAATGCCACATTCCCATCTTATTGCCGGCAATTGGAAAATGAACGGGCTGAAAAGCTCGATCCCTATTGCCCGAACCATTGCAGATACCGCACGCGACTATAATGCGCGCGTCGCCATTTTCCCCCCGTTCACCTTGCTGCCGCTCGTCGCCCAGGCCCTTGAAGGCACGGGCGTCATCCTCGGTGGCCAGAACTGCCACTATGCCGACGGAGGCGCCTTCACCAGCGGTGTGTCCGCCGCCATGCTCAAGGACGCCGGCGCGCAGATGGTCCTGCTCGGCCACTCCGAGCGCCGCCAGGGCCTGGCCGAATCCTGCATGCTGATCGCGCGCAAGGCTGCCGCCGCCGTGCGGGCAGGCCTGGAACCGATCATCTGCATTGGCGAAACGGCCGACGAGCGCGAGGCCGGCCTGACCGTGCCGGTCCTGCAGCGCCACCTCAAGGACAGCCTGCCGGACGAACTGAAGGGCCACATCTTCCACGTCGCCTATGAGCCTGTCTGGGCCATCGGCTCGGGCAAGACGGCCAATGACGGCCAGATACTCGAGGCTTTCGATCTGATCCGCGACCATCTCGACCTCCGCTTCGGCCCCCAGCCGGACATGCATCTGCTGTATGGCGGCTCGGTGACGGCTGCCAATGCCCGCCCGATCCTCAGCCTGGAAGGAATCAGCGGGGCCCTGGTCGGTGGCGCATCGCTCAAGGCGGAAACCTTCCTGCCCATTGTCGAGGCCGCATCTCTGGCGCACGCGTAACCAACTCACCCTTGTAAAAGTCCGATCGCGTCATAAATCTGTGCGGTCGGACGCTTTGGCTGTGGTCAACCGGCTTCACAGGTGCTAAGGGCGTGCGGTTTTTGGGGGTGTGCCGTATGGCACCGCCCGGTTGCGGCTTTATGAGAGATTAGAATACCCACATGGACATGCTTTTCACCATCCTCCTGGTCGTTCAGGTCATTATCTGTCTTTGCATGGGCGGCCTGATCCTGGTTCAGAAGTCCGAAGGTGGCGCGCTGGGCATGGGCGGCGGTCCGTCGGGTTTCATGTCGGCGCGGGGCGCCGGTAATTTGCTCACCACCCTGACGGGCTGGTTTGCCGTGGCTTTCTTCGTTTGCTCGATCGCCTTGACCATTGTCGGCAACATGCAGCACCGCACGCGCTCGGCGCTTGAAAATCTCGACACCAGCAAGCTTCCGACCGAAGCCCCGGCGGCACTGCCGGCGGCGCCGGCCGCTACCGCCTCATCGTCCAGCGCTTCGGGGCCGTCGCTGAACGACCTGCCGGTCATTACCACAGCACCGCAGCCGCAACCCCAGGCACAACAACCGGTCCAGCAGCGTCCAGCTTCGTCCGCGCCGCTGGCCATGCCAGCGCCGCTCAAGATGCCGTCGAGCAGCAGCGCCGCGCCACAGAACGCCGTCCGCCCCAGCATCTTCGACAAGCCGGCCGCGGCCTCATCTTCGAGCGCGTCCAGCGCCAAGTCCTCGGTTTCGGTGGCGCCTCCGCCTCCAATGCCGATCCCGGCGGCCCCCGCGTCGCACTAAATACGCGCCTTTCAAAAAAGGCAGAATCGGCTCAGGGACTGAGAGTCCTTGAGCTGGTTTTGTGAAGGACGGATTTTTCGTTGTTTTCGGCCGGGTGACCGGCCGTTGTTATTCCAGACTCAAGGTACCGATCAGGCCATGGCCCGTTTCGTTTTCATCACCGGTGGGGTGGTCTCTTCGCTTGGCAAGGGGCTCGCCTCGGCGGCTCTCGGCGCGTTGCTGCAGGCGAGGGGGTTCAAGGTCCGCCTGCGTAAGCTCGACCCCTATCTCAACGTCGATCCGGGCACGATGAGCCCGTACCAGCATGGCGAAGTCTTTGTGACCGACGACGGCGCCGAGACCGACCTCGATCTGGGCCACTATGAGCGCTTCACCGGTGTCAATGCGCGCAAGACCGACAACATCACCACGGGCCGCATCTATTCGAACATCATCGAAAAGGAACGCCGCGGCGACTATCTCGGCGCTACCGTCCAGGTCGTCCCGCACGTCACCAACGAAATCAAGGACTTCGTCCTGTCCGACCAGGGCGACGCCGACTTCATTCTGGTCGAGATCGGCGGCACGGTCGGCGATATCGAAGGCCTGCCGTTCTTCGAAGCCATCCGCCAGCTCGGCCAGGAACTGCCGCGCCGCCAGTGCTGCTTCATTCACCTGACGCTGCTGCCGTTCGTCAAGACCGCCGGCGAAATGAAGACCAAGCCGACCCAGCACAGCGTCAAGGAACTGCGCTCCATCGGCATCCAGCCCGACATCCTGCTGTGCCGCTGTGAGCAGGAAATCCCGGCCGAGGAACGCCGCAAGATCGGCCAGTTCTGTAATGTCCGTCCGTCGGCGGTCATTCAGGCGCTCGATTCCGAAAATATTTACGCCGTGCCGATCGACTATCACCGCCAGGGCCTCGACCGTGAAGTGCTCGAAGTGTTCGGCATCGAAAAGGCCGGCGAGATCGACCTGTCGCTGTGGCAGGACATCACTAATCGCTACCAGAACCCGGACGGGGAGGTGCAGATCGCCGTCGTCGGCAAGTACACGGTCCTGAAAGACGCCTACAAATCGCTGATCGAAGCCATCTACCACGGCGGCATGGCCAACAATGTCCGCGTCAAGATCGATTGGGTCGACTCGCAAATATTCGAGGCCGGCGATGAGGCGGTCACCGAGCGGCTGGAAAACGTCCACGCCATCCTGGTGCCCGGCGGCTTCGGTGAACGCGGCGCCATGGGTAAGATCGCCGCCGCCCGCTTTGCCCGCGAAAACGACATTCCCTATTTCGGCATCTGCTTCGGCATGCAGATGGCGGTGCTGGAAACCGCCCGTCACCTGGCCGGCATCGAGGAAGCGTCCTCGACCGAGTTCGGTCCGACCGGAGAGCCCGTCGTCGGCCTGATGACCGAATGGCTGAACGGCAACGAACTGGAAGAGCGCAAGCTGGGCGGCAATCTTGGCGGCACCATGCGACTGGGCGCCTTTAATGCCAAACTGGCGGCAAAGTCGAAGGTCGCCGAGATCTATGGTGGCGAAGTCATTTCCGAGCGCCACCGCCACCGCTACGAAGTCAACCGCGACTATATCTCCCGCCTGGAGACGTGCGGCCTGAAGTTCTCGGGCATGTCGCCGGATGGCCTGCTGCCCGAAATCGTCGAACGCCCGGACCATCCGTGGTTCATCGGCGTGCAGTACCATCCGGAACTCAAGAGCCGTCCTTTTGCGCCGCACCCATTGTTCAAGAGCTTCATCGCCGCCGCGGTCGAGCGCAGCCGCTTGGTGTGATTCGATCCAGAAGCCTTATTTTGTGAGGAATGCGGACTATTTTCCGCTCGATATTATAAGACAAATCCATCACAAATTGTTGCGACGCAGCAAAAATGGCGCGAATCTATGTTGCGTCGCAAAAGTTTCGCTTGTCAGGAGAAATGGTAGTCGTACCATTGCCGTGCTTTCTTAAGCCAGCAAAGGATTCCTCCCCATGACTCCGATTAAATTTGTTTGTGTCGCTGTTACTGCTATCTGCGCCTTCACCGCATCCTCGGCCCTGGCCGACTGCACAAAGTCGCAGGAAATCGCTCTTGCCACCCAGGCGACCCGCGCGGTCACCGCGGAACTCGGCAGATCTACCCGTCAGAACGTCATGCGCATCCGCGACTGCGAAGCCTCCGAAAACGGCATCATCAAAGCCGATTTCGTCTTCGACTACGTTGATGCCTCAGGCGTTCAGTCGGTGTCAGGTTCCGTCGAGTCCAACGGTTCGCGCGTAACTGCCCTGAACCTGGACAGCCGCGGCCGCAGCGTCGCCCTGGACTCGTCGTCGTATAGCGAGACATCCTACGGTCCTTACCGCTACTGAGTTTATTAACTTGCGTGCTGACTGGCGGCGCCTCGTTTCGGGGCGCCGCTTTTTGTCCTCAAAGGACTCGCGGAAGCAAATTAATATGTTATAACAGTATAGTGTAGCGTCGCTGGCACACGGTATCATTGTATCGTGCCACCTGAAATACGGGCGGCGAGGGGTCAGGCAAATGCTTCATCTTGTGTATCGCTACTCCGGCAAAGAGAACAAGAAATCTCGTCCCTCCTACTACAGCAAGGAACTGGCGCTGCTGTCGTTCCTGCGCGCTGCCGATGAATTGCCGGCGGATGAGCGCGAAATTGTCTTCGTGAACGACGCTCCAGTAGCGCCCCGAATTGAAAAAATCATGGCCGGGGCAGGCGAGATGGTCAACCGGGCCAACCTCAATATGCATCAGTCCTACTGGACGGCCATGGCCCAGGCGAAGGCGCGCCATTGGAGCGACGATGACCTGGTCTATTTCGGCGAGGACGATTATCTGTTCCAGCCCGATGCCTTCATCAGCCTCGTTGAAACGGCGCGCAAGATGCATTGCTCTTCGTATTTCGCGCTCTACGCCTCGCGCGACAATGTCGAGCCCAGTGGCGCGATCGTGCCTCCCAAGCGCCAGGCGCCGCAACGGCCGGGCGAAGACGTTATGGCCGCTGGCCATGTCTGGAAGCCGGCGCTCAGCACGACCTCGTCATTCGCCGCCTATGTCCGCGACCTGCGCCGTGACCAGTGGTTGCACAAGCTGGCGCCATTGGGCGGGGGCGCTTGGGACCATGTCATTTCCTTGGTGCATAAGGGCACGCGGCCATTCCGCTGGGCCGAGGTCTTCCAACCGTTTGTCAGGCACGAACATGGCTGGGTGTTCGCCTTCAAGCTGGCCGGCCTGCGTGGCTTGCTCAATCTCAGCGCCCTGAGCCGACAGTTCCGCTGGTCCCAGCTGATGGCGCCGGGTATTGCCCTGGCCACGCACATGGAGTCGGCACACATGGCGCTGGGCGTCGAATGGGAGTCGGTGGCGACCGACACCGCGATATGGGCCACCCAAAAAGGCTTCGCGCTTAATGAGGTTCTGCAGGCCCTGAGCCAAAGCGGCTTGGTATAGGCATCACACGTCGCCTTACAGCCATTGCTTTTGTCGGCCGGATCACCCATAGGACAGGCCGCTTTGACTTGCTTTAAGGATGTCCCATGCGTCAACTGATCTCTTCCGGCTCGCCATTCGAAGGTGAAATCGGCTTTTCCCGCGCCGTCCGCGTCGGCAACCGCATCGAAGTGTCGGGGACCGCACCGATCCGCGACGGTAAGGTTGCGGGAACGGATGCCTATGAGCAAACCAAGGCCGCGTTGGAAATCATCGTCAAGGCGGTCGAAAACGCCGGCGGCAACGCTTCGGACATCATCCGCACGCGCATCTTCCTGACCGACATGTCGCTGTGGAAGGACGCCGCGCGCGCCCATGGCGAAATCTTCGGCGACATCCGCCCGGCGTCGAGCTTCCTGGGCACCAGCGCGCTGATCAATCCGGAATGGCTGGTCGAAATCGAAGCTTCGGCTCAGATTGGGGAATAATCTGGTCACGCGCATCCCGAAAAGTGTGTAACGGTTTTCGGACAAGATGCGCGTCGGCAAAAGAGCGTGACCTCTGGTCACGCGCGTCGCTTGACGTTATGATAACCGCGATCTTTCGAGGTTGTGGGGTAATGTCATGAAACTGAAGGACGATCTGGGCGTCGCGGCGCGCGTTCTCTATTTCATCTTCGGTATTGTGCTGGGGGCGGCGGGCATCGCTTCGGCATGGGGAGACTTTCCGACCGTGGCGGCGCATAAGCAGTCGCCGGCCGGCATCATTCTCGTCTGCCTGATCATCCTGCCGCTGTCGGTGTTCGTCATTCTGTGGGCCTGCATCGGCCGCCACCGTGAATGGCGGATCGACGGAGAGGGCATCCGCATCCGCCTCCTGAGCCTGACCTCCTGGAAACGCGACCTGCAGATCCGCCCCGACCAGATCGCGGGTTATGAGCGCGAACAATACAGCTATGACGACCAGAGCGGCCGCGTCGCCTATGGCACCAAGCTGACGTTGAAAGACGGCAAGACTTATCACAGCCCGCGCAGCTTCAATCCCAAGGAAGCCGAGGCCGCCTGGACCGAGATCGAACGGCTGGCGCCGAAGTCGTAAGAATCTGTGCCACGGCGCAGATTGCCGCTTGATCGCCAGGGCAAGTTGAGGCATAAGGCCCGCCTTCTGACCAACCCGCGTTGGCTCAACCCCTTATTTGTGCCTGGAAGCAGCTAGCGTCCGGCCCTAAACCTGAAGAGAGAGTTCCATGGCCGTCCCCAAGCGGAAAACCTCGCCCTCGCGTCGCAACATGCGTCGTGCGCATGACGCCCTGGGCCCCAATCCCTACACCGAAGACAAGGACACCGGCGAGCTGCGCCGTTCGCACCACGTCGACCTGAAGACCGGCATGTACAAGGGCCGCCAGGTCCTGACGCCGAAGAACGACTAAGCTTCGGTTTCCGAGCGATTTCAAAACGCGGGTCAGGCAACTGGCCCGCGTTTTTGATTCGGGTTTGATTCTGGCGCTTGACGGGTTTCATACTTCGTGCGACCAATGTCGCACATATGCGACCTTGGGGATTTTACCAGATGATCCGGCCCAGCGAATACGAACTGAAACTGCTGCACCACCTGTGGCAACAGGGACGGATGAGCGGCCGTGAACTGCAGGACGCCAGCGCGGCCGAAACGAACTGGTCCTACTCGGCGACGCGCAAGACGCTCGATCGCATGGTGGAAAAGGGATTGGTCCGCATCGAGACTGTCCACGGGCTCAAAACCTATGTCGCCGCCCAGGGAAAGCTCGAAACCCTGGCGGCGTTGAGCGCGGCCTTTGCCAAGGACGTTCTGGGCCTGGACCAGCCGTTGCCCGCGGCCGCCTTTGCCGGCAGCAAGCTGATTTCGGCCGAGGAAATCGACGAACTCGAAGACCTGTTGAAGCGCCTGCAGGAACGGGAGGGCTGACATGGAAACAGCGATCCTGGTCATTCTGATTATGCCGTTCATCTGCTCTGCGGTTTTGGCCGGCGCACGGCGCGTAGCCGACCTCAACAAGGGCGGCCAAAGCCTTGATGATTCGGCGGAAAAGCGCTTGCTGGCATTGATGCTCCTGCCCGCCCTGCTGGGCATTGCGGTCGTTATTTCCGGACATTTCGCGCCGGTCAGCCTGCCTTTGCCGCGACTCGATTTCGGGCCTGGCGGTGAGGGCGGCGACGCGTCCGGCCTGGCCGTAGCTGGGATAGCCAGCCAAGAGCCGCTGAACTGGCTTCATATTGCCGCTCAGACGACGGTTATTCTATATGTCGCAGGCGCGCTCCTGAACGCAACGCGGCTGATGGTCGGCTTCGCTCGCATCGGTCATTTAGTCACCCGATCACACCGCGATACCCGGTGGGGCGAGGGAGTGCGCGTGACCAGCAAGGCCATATCGCCGCTGGCCTGGGGTCGGCGAACGATCCTCCTGCCTCAGGGCCTTATGGCCACCCTGCCGGAGAGCCAGTTGCACTTGATCCTGCGCCATGAGCGCGAACACCTGAAACGCGGCGATTCGGGTTGGTTCGCCGTACTGGCGTGGGTGGATGCGGTATTCTGGTTCAATCCGTTCGTGCGCCTTCAGACCGGCCGATGCCGTCTGGCCGCCGAGCTGGCCTGCGATTCCGCCGTGCTTGGCGCGGCGCCCGAAATGCGTGGAACCTATGCGGAAACACTCCTCAAGGTTCTCAGGCATGCCGCCGGAGACGTACGGCAATACGCTCCGACGGCCTTCTCACCCGAAAAATCTGGAGATTACCGCATGAGAATTAGTGAAATTATGCACCCTGGCCCTGTTACGCGCAAGTTGCGGTGGCGTCTGGCGGCATTGGCAGCCGCTCTGATCGCGCCTTTAGGACTGGTCCAGTTCGCCTGGTCACAGACGGCGGTCAGTAAAGCGCACGATCTGACCACGGCGCCGATAGACTCCGTTATTACCAGCGGCTTCGGCATGCGCATCAATCCAGTCACTCACAAGCCGCTGTTCCATTCCGGTGTCGACTTCAAGGCGCGTACCGGCACGCCGGTCAAGGCCGCGGGCGATGGCATCGTCACTCAGGTCTATAATGAGCCTGATCACATGGGGAAAGTCATCGAAATCGATCATGGGAGCGGCCTGCAGACGCGCTACACCCATCTGGACACTCAAGACGTCAAGGTCGGCGACACCGTCAAGGCGAGCCAGCAAATCGCTACCTCGGGTAATTCTGGCGTAACGACTGGCCCACATATGCATTTCGAGGTCTGGAAAGACGGCAAACCGATCGATCCGGCAACCGTTCTGTCGTTGCAAAAAGCGAGCTGATACAGAAACGCGGGTCGGCAACGACCCGCGTTTTTGCTATGCAGCGGCATGCAACCGCCTTTCCGATTGGTCATTTTCGATTTCGACGGGACCCTGGCCGATTCCTTTGGCTGGTTCCTCGACACGTTTGACGCCATAGCGGACCGTTTCGACTTCAAGCGGCTTGACCGGTCGCGCATTGAGGATTTCCGCCACCTGAGCGCCCAGGACTTGATGCGCCTCCACGGGGTGCCTCTATGGAAGGTGCCGATGATCGCCGCCCACGCCCGCACACTGCAGGGCCAGAACCTCAACGCCATCAAGCCATTCGACGGCATGCCGGAAGTGATTGGTGAATTGAAGAGCCGGGGTGCCGCGGTCGCCATAGTCACCTCTAATGCCCGCAGTAATGTCGAAACCGTGCTCGGTCCGGGCCTTAGAATCCTTATCGATCATTACGCCTGTGGCTCGTCATTGTTTGGCAAGGCAGGTAAATTCAAGGCCTTGCTGCAATCCCTTCACCTGGCGCCGCAGGATGTCCTGGCCATCGGTGATGAACTACGCGACATCGACGCCGCCCGCGCTGCCGGGATCAAAGCCGGCGCTGTCACCTGGGGCTATACCGCGGCCGCGCGCCTGGCCGCGGAAAAACCGGACTACCTTTTCGAGAAACCAACGGACATCGCCACGGCCTGCCAAATTGCCATGCCGGAGCGACCAAGATAGGGTAGGTCAAACAACAGGGAGCCTTGCCATGCTGATATTTGCCCTTCTTGCCGCCGCAACGGCCGCGCAGCCTGTCTATCCTGATCCCATTGCGCCCGCCGCCGCCGGACAGGCGCAATGCTACACGCCGGATACCACGCGCAAAGTATGTAATTCGATGTCTTACTACACAGTCCGGCCTGACGGCACCTTCGACAACACCGCGGTTGTTCTGCTGGCGCCCACGCCAGTAGTGATTATCCAGTCAGTGACGCCGGTTCATGTTGCCAATGGCGCTATCTGCGGGACCATTCAGACGGAACAGATCGCTGCGGCGACCTTGACGGTCGACGGCAAGACTCTTGCGCCCGCCCAGGCGGCTCCCATTCTCGCCAGGCTGACGACGGCGATGCAAGCCGTCATAGGTCAGGAAATTTGCACGCAATACATACCGGACGGCCAGCAACTGACAGCCAAGGCGACGATGAACGGCGCACCGCAGCCGCCCGACCAGAAAGTAATATGGGTCTCTCCGAACGATGACTATCGCGTCGCACCGTAAAGCTTGTCTTCGTTAGCCACGCTTGCTAAGGGGGCGCTGACCTCGTTCATCTCATATTGCAGGACGCCTCCATGCCCGAAATCATCGATATCGTCGCCCGTGAAATCCTCGACTCGCGCGGCAACCCGACCGTCGAAGTCGACGTGACCCTCGATGACGGCGCCTTCGGCCGCGCCGCCGTACCGTCGGGCGCTTCGACTGGCGCCCACGAAGCCGTCGAAATGCGCGACAACGACCCGAAGCGTTACCTCGGTAAGGGTGTCCGCAAGGCGGTTGACGCGGTGAATGGCGAAATCTTCGAGGCCATTGGCGGTTTCGAAGCGCTGGATCAACGCCGCCTCGACCAGACCCTGATCAATCTCGACGGCACGCCGAACAAGTCGCGTCTCGGCGCCAACGCCATCCTCGGCGTCTCGCTGGCGACGGCCCGCGCCGCGGCGATTTCGTCGAACCTTCCCCTCTATAAATATATCGGCGGCCTGTCGGCCCGCGTCCTGCCCGTGCCACTGATGAACATCATCAATGGCGGCGCCCACGCTGACAATCCGATCGACATTCAGGAGTTCATGATCGTTCCGGCCGGCGCCGAATCGTTCTCCGAAGCTCTGCGCATGGGCGCCGAAATCTTCCATGCCCTGAAGAAGGCGCTGAAGGCCGCCGGCCACAACACCAATGTCGGCGACGAAGGCGGCTTCGCGCCGAACATCCCGTCGGCCGAAGAAGCCCTGACCTTCATCATGAAGGCCGGCGAACAAGCCGGTTACAAGGCCGGTTCGGACTTCTGGCTGGCCATGGACGTGGCCTCGACCGAGTTCTTCAAGGACGGCAAGTACAACATGACCGGCGAGAAGAAGGTGCTCGATCAGTCGGGTATGGTCGACTACCTGGTCAACCTGGCCAACAACTTCCCGATCTGCTCGATCGAAGACGGCATGGCCGAAGACGATTACGAAGGCTGGAAGGGCCTGACCGAAGCGCTCGGCGACCGCATCCAGCTCGTCGGCGACGATCTGTTCGTCACCAATCCGGACCGTCTGGAAACCGGCATCGTCGAAGGCATGGCCAACTCGATCCTGGTCAAGGTCAACCAGATCGGCACCTTGTCCGAGACCATGGACGCCGTCGATATGGCCCACCGCGCCGGCTACACCTCGGTCATGTCGCACCGTTCGGGCGAAACCGAAGATTCGACCATCGCCGACCTGGCGGTGGCCATGAACTGCGGTCAGATCAAGACCGGCTCGCTGGCCCGTTCGGACCGGTTGGCCAAGTACAATCAGCTGCTGCGCATCGAATCGATGCTGGACGACGAAGCGGTCTATGCCGGCGTCGGCGTTATTCGCTGCTGATTGGCGAAACCGCGTAAAAGGTGAGGGCGTCTGCGGCAGCGCAGGCGCCTTTTCTTTGCCCGAAACGCACCATTTGCGCGCACTCCAACACCACCAGCTCGCCCGTTAAGCGATTCCCGCTTGCCGTGTGGGGCAGATTTTTGACGCGATCGATAAAAACGCCGTGATTTTGCAGCGATTGCCACCGGTGTTTTTGAACAATTTTTTGCGGTTCAGCGACATGTTTAGCAACAGTTTGTTAACCGCGATGGCCGAAAATCGGCACGAAGTCAGTCAACGCGGTCCAGAAAGGGCGCAAGTCGTGTTATTCCGATTGAGGCCTTACTTGCCTACTGCATTGATCGCTCTTGTTCTGACCTATGTCTGCGTACAGTATTTAACCGGTGAAAAGGGCTTCTTTTCTCAAGAAGCCCGCGATCATGACTTGGCCGCGAAGGAGCAGCAGCTCGCGCAACTTCAGGCGGAGCATGCTGACTTGGAAGCGCGCGCCAAATACTTGCGTGTCGACAATCTCTCCAAGGATTTGCTTGAAGAGCGCGCCCGGCTGTTGCTGGGCCTCACCGAACCCAAGGCCTACGTGATCCGCTACACCAGCGACCCTCAGGCCAATTCCTGATCTTTCTTTAGCTCTTTACGCGAAGGCACGGTTCTCATAAAGGGAACTGATCCTTGACGTGCGCGCCGCACGTCTTCGCCGCGCAACCCATAATGCGTGTGCGACGCCGGGCCACCGGCGCACGATCCGGCCGGAACTCCCCTCCGGCCGCGGCTTTTCAAATGGAGGTGTCCATGGCGCGTGCCGCCCAAAAACAGGCCAACGACAGCGGGGCCAAGTCGGCCGCTGACCGTCGCAATACGTCAAAAGACGATCTTCTCAAATATTATCGCGAAATGGTCCTGATCCGCCGTTTCGAAGAGCGTGCCGGTCAATTGTACGGCATGGGCCTGATCGGCGGCTTCTGCCACCTTTACATCGGCCAGGAAGCCGTTGCCGTCGGCATGTACGCCGCGGCCGAAAAGGGCGACCAGGTCATCACCGGTTATCGCGACCACGGCCACATGCTGGCCGCCGGCATGGACCCCAAGGCCGTCATGGCCGAACTGACCGGCCGTTCGGGCGGGTCGTCCAAGGGCAAGGGCGGATCGATGCACATGTTCGACATCGAAGCCGGCTTCTTCGGCGGTCACGGCATCGTCGGCGCCCAGGTGTCGCTCGGCACCGGCCTGGCCTTCGCCGACTTCTACAAGAAGAACGGCAATGTCTCCTTCACCTACTTCGGTGACGGCGCGGCCAACCAGGGCCAGGTCTACGAAAGCTTCAACATGGCTCAGCTGTGGAAGCTGCCGGTCGTGTACGTGATCGAAAACAACGAATACGCCATGGGCACTTCGCTGGCCCGCGCCTCGTCGACAACCGAGCTGTACAAGCGCGGCGTTTCGTTCGGCATTCCGGGCGAAGTGGTTGACGGCATGGATGTCTTTGCTGTCGAAACCGCCGCCAAGAAGGCCGCCGAGCATGCTCGTACCGGTCAGGGCCCGTATATCCTGGAAATGAAGACCTACCGTTACCGTGGTCACTCCATGTCCGATCCGGCCAAGTACCGCTCGAAGGAAGAAGTCGACGAGGTCAAGACAACCCGCGATCCGATCGACCATATAAAGACCATGCTTGAGCAAGCCGGCGTCAAGGAAGACGAGATCAAGACCATCGACAACGAGGTCAAGGCCATCGTCATGGAAGCGGTCGAATTCGCCCAGACCAGTCCTGAACCGGACCCGTCCGAGCTTTATACCGAAGTCTATCTCGAGGCTTAAGGTATGGGGCGGTCCAAAGCCTTGCTGATCCTTACGGCGTCGCTGGGCGCGGGAAATTCGTCCCGTGCTTACGCGACGCCATGTTCTTAATATTGACGTCCGTCCCGAGTGGCCGACTGAGGTACAACAATGACAGACATTTTAATGCCCGCGCTTTCCCCGACGATGGAAGAAGGCACCCTCGCCAAGTGGCTCATCAAGGTCGGTGACGAAGTCTCCGCCGGTCAGGTGATCGCCGAAATCGAAACCGACAAGGCGACGATGGAAGTCGAAGCCGTCGACGAAGGTAAGGTCGAGGCCATCCTGATCGACGCCGGCACCGAAGGCGTCAAGGTCAACACGCCGATCGCTCGCCTCGAAGGCGGCGCGGCTGCGTCTCCGGCACCCGCCGCGGCGGCTCCCGAAGCCAAGGCTGAAGCACCGGCCGCTGCGGCTCCCGCCGCCGCCAAGCCCGTTGCCGCGCCAGTCGAATCCAAGCCGGATTGGCCTGAAGGCACGCCGACCGTCAAGATCACCGTCCGTGACGCCCTGCGCGACGCCATCGCCGAAGAAATGCGCCGCGACGACAAGGTCTTCCTGATGGGTGAAGAAGTTGCGCAATACCAGGGCGCCTATAAGGTATCGCGCAACCTGCTCGAGGAATTCGGCGACCGCCGTGTCATCGACACGCCGATCACCGAAATGGGCTTTGCCGGTATCGGGTCGGGCGCCGCCATGGCGGGCCTGAAGCCGATCATCGAGTTCATGACGTTTAACTTCGCCATGCAAGCCATTGACCACATTATCAATTCGTCGGCCAAGACGCTTTATATGTCCGGTGGTCAGATCAAGTCGTCGATCGTCTTCCGTGGCCCGAACGGCGCGGCCGCCCGCGTCGGCGCCCAGCACAGCCAGGACTATTCGGCATGGTACGCCAATGTCCCCGGCCTGAAAGTCATCGCGCCTTACGACGCTGCCGATGCCAAGGGCCTGCTCAAGGCCGCCATCCGCGATCCGAACCCGATCGTCTTCCTTGAACACGAAATGATGTACGGGCTTGAGTTTGATATTCCGGAAGGCGGCGACGATTTCGTCCTGCCGATCGGCAAGGCCAAGGTACAGCGTGAAGGCGTCGACGTCACCATTACTGCGCATTCGCGTATGGTCGGCTTCGCCCTCAAGGCCGCCGAGCAATTGGCCGCCGAAGGCATCGATGCCGAAGTCATCAACTTGCGCACTCTGCGTCCGCTTGACACCGACACCATCATCGCCAGCGTCCGCAAGACCAATCGCCTGGTGACAGTGGAAGAAGGCTGGGGCCCATGCGGCGTCGGCGCCGAAGTCGCCGCCCGTGTCATGGCCGAAGCCTTTGACGATCTCGATGCCCCGCCGGCGCGCGTCCACCAGGAAGATGTCCCTATGCCTTACGCCGCCAACCTCGAAGCCCTGACCGTGCCCAGCGTCGAAAAGATCGTCGCCGCCGTCAAAGCTGTGACATATCGTTAAGTAGCTCAGGGAAGAAGCTGAAATGACTGACATTTTAATGCCTGCCCTGTCTCCCACCATGGAAGAGGGCATCCTGGCCAAGTGGCACGTCAAGGTGGGTGACGAAATCACCGCCGGACAGGTCATCGCCGAGATCGAAACCGATAAGGCCACCATGGAAGTGGAAGCCGTCGATGAAGGCAAGGTGACGGAAATCCTCGTCGCCGCCGGCACCGAAGGCGTCAAGGTCAACACGCCGATCGCCCGCCTGGCGGGTGAGGGCGCAGCCCCGGCACCAAAGGCAGCCCCGGCTGCCGCGGCGCCAGCGCCTGCCGCCGCAAAGGCTGAACCGGCCAAGACTGCCGCTCCAGCCGCTGCCGCCCCTGCACCGGCTCCGGCAGCTTCAGGCGGTGCGCGCATCGCTGCGTCGCCGCTGGCCCGCCGCCTGGCGTCGCTGAACAACATCGACCTGAAGGCGATCAAGGGCACCGGCCCGCATGGCCGCATCATCAAGCGCGACATCGAAGCCGCCCAGCAATCCGGCGCCGGCAAGTCGGCGCCGGCCGGGACTGCCGCTGCTGCCGAACCCCGCAAGGTCCAGTCGCTGGAACAACAAGGCATCCTGCCGGGTTCCTACGACCTCGTGCCGCTCAACAATATGCGCAAGGTCATCGCCCGCCGCCTGACCGACAGCTTCCGCGATATCCCGCACTTCCCGCTGACGGTCGACATCGAAATCGACAACCTGCTGGCGGCGCGCGCCAAGATCAACACGGCGCTTGAACCCAAGGGCATCAAGGTTTCGGTCAATGACCTGGTCATCAAGGCCGTGGCCAACGCCCTGGCTCAGGTACCGGAAGCCAATGCCAGCTTCACGCCCGAAGGCATCGCTATGCACCACCACGCTGATATCGCGGTGGCCGTGGCTATCGACGGCGGCCTGATCACTCCGATCGTCCGTTCGGCCGAACTCAAGACCGTGTCGCAGATCGCCAAGGAAATGAAAGACCTGGCGGCCCGCGCCCGCGATATGAAGCTGAAGCCGGAAGAGTTCCAAGGCGGCACCTTCTCGGTGTCCAACCTCGGCATGTTCGGCATCAAGCAGTTCGCCTCGATCATCAATGAGCCGCAAGGGTGCATCCTGAGCGTCGGCGCTGGCGATCAGCGCGCCGTCGTCAAGAATGGCGCCCTGGCTGTCGCAACCGTCATGACGGTGACCCTGACCTGCGATCACCGCGTGGTTGACGGTTCGGTCGGTGCGAAATTCATCACGGCCTTCAAGGCCCTGGTGGAAGATCCCATCAAGATGCTGGCGTAAGGGACTGATATCACATGGCTTATGATCTCGTTGTTATCGGTTCGGGTCCGGGCGGCTACGAAGGCGCCATCCGTGCCTCGCAAAACGGCCTCAAGGTCGCAATCGTCGAGCGTGAACTGCTGGGCGGCATCTGCCTCAACTGGGGCTGTATCCCGACCAAGGCGCTGCTCAAGTCGGCCGAAGTCTTCGACAAAATCAACCACCTGAGCGACTACGGCCTGACCGGCGAAAAGCCGGGGTTCGATTTCGAAAAGGTCGTCTCCCGGTCGCGCGCCGTGGCCAAGCAGCTCAACGGCGGCGTCGGTTATCTGATGAAGAAGAACAAGATCGATGTGATCGAGGGCTTCGCGACGCTGGAACCCGGCAAGGACGCGCCGAAGGTGAAGGTAAAGCTGAACGCCGGCGGTGAACAGGTTGTCGAGGCGAAGAACGTCATGCTGGCAGTCGGCGCCCGTGCGCGGGAAATTCCGGCGATCGGCGCGGTTTCGGATGGCGATGTCATCTGGACCTACCGCAACGCCCTGACGCCGAAGAAGATGCCGAAGTCGCTGGTTGTCATCGGCTCCGGCGCTATCGGTATCGAATTCGCCAGCTTCTACAAGAGCTTGGGCGCGGAAGTTACCGTGGTTGAAGCGCTCGACCGCATTTTACCGGTCGAGGACAAGGAAGTCTCGGCGGAAGCTCACAAGGCGTTCGAAAAGCGCGGCATCAAGTTCCGCGTCGGCGCCAAGGTGACCAAGGTCGAGAAGGCCGGCGCCGGCGTCAAGGTCTCCGTCGAAGCCGGCGGCAAGGCTGAGGTTCTGGAAGCCGAAGGCTGCATCGTGGCGGTCGGCATCGTCGCCAACACGGATGGCATCGGTCTGGACAAGCTCGGCGTCGAAATGGACCGCGGCCATGTCAAGAACGACAGCCACGGCAAAACCAACGTCAAGGGCCTGTTCGCCATCGGCGACTGCGCCGGGCCGCCCTGGCTTGCGCACAAGGCGTCGCACGAAGCCGTGCACGCTGCCGACTATATGGCTGGCAAAAAGCTGAGCAACCTCAATCCGCCGATTCCGGGCTGTACCTATGCAACGCCGGAAGTCGCTTCGGTCGGCATCACCGAACAGGGCGCGAAGGAGAAGGGGCTCGACGTCAAGATCGGCCGCTTCCCGTTCAAAGCCAACGGCAAGGCGATTGCGGCCGGTGAACCTGGTGGTTTCTGCAAGGTCATCTTCGACAAGAAGACTGGCGCTCTGCTGGGCGCCCACCTGATCGGCGCCAATGTGACCGAGATGGTGCAGGGCTTCTGCCTGGCGATTACCATGGAAGCGACCGAGGAAGACCTGCAAGGTACGGTGTTCCCGCACCCGACCATGTCGGAAGCCATCCTCGAAGCGTCGCTGGACGCCGACGGCAAGATGATCAACCTGTAAACTTATGGGGTGTGGGGCCTGAGGCCCCACGTCTTCCTTGTTTCAATAGAGAAGCCCCGCCCCACTTTGGGCGAGGGCTTTTTTTATTGAATTGAGGCCGGCGTCACGAGCCTCAAGATTTCACTTGTTTTTCGCAATTGAAGAAAGGCATCGCTTTCAAATTGGCAGTCCTTGTGAAACGCAATCAGCTTCCGCATGGCCTTTTTACCTGCCTGCACCGAGACTCCACATTGGGGACATGCCCAGGAGACTATCCATGCCCAAGACATCCAAAGGCCAGGACGAAGTGATGGACCGCGTCATGCACGAGTACAAGCATGGCGAGCTGGAGAGCGGCTCCGGCGCCAAGGTGAAGAGCCGCAAGCAGGCGGTCGCCATCGCGCTCAAGGAATCCGGCGAGTCAAAATACGAGAGCAAATCGGAGAACCGCAAAAACCTGGCGCACACCAAGTCAAAGGAACGCCACGGCAAGACCGCCAAGCAACAGAAGGAAGGGCACCTTTAGGCGGCCAACCCCAGCCAGTCACGAACGGCCGGCAGACGCCTAAGCACCAAACGCTCGACCAACCCAACTACGATCAAGCTGATTCCCAGAACCGGCAGTAAGATTGCCAGCACAACGATCAGCACGGCCAGACCGGGCCCCAACCGCTCGTCCGGTAAACGCGACGGCGCCCCCAAGACGCCGTCTGACCGACGTTTCCACCACATGGCGACGGCGCTGACGCATAAGGTCATCAGTCCCAGCGCTGTCAACACACCGAGCGCCTGATTGAGGGGCCCGAACAGCTGACCTTCGTGCGCGGAAATACCGATGCCGACCACCTTGTCGACGACGGGCTTATGCTTGAAATCGTGACGGGCGCTGAACTCCATCATGTAGGGGTCGAGGTCGTAGGTATCGCGGAGCGTGCGATTACCGTGATCGGTCTGCGCCGTCCAGACATACTTGCCCTTGGCCGGCACATTGAGCGTCACTGGCGGTGGCATGTTCAGCTCGCGCACCATCACGACCATTCGATCCAGCCGATCGAGCGAGACATTAGACGCGCCTTCGGCCATCATGGCGTGGTGGTCGGCGTGACTGCCCTGGCTCCAGTCCTGTTTGACGGCAGGCGTACCAATCTCCCGCACGGCCTTGAAGCCATTGCCCCAGACATAGGTCCAGGGCAGGCCGGTCAAAAGCAGGAACAGCGCGAATACCGACACGTAGATGCCGGTCACCGCATGCAGATCGCGCCAGAATATCCGGCTACCGGCATTAAACCGCGGCCACAGAACGCCCCGCAGCCCTTCGGCATTGCGCGGCCACCACAGATAAAGCCCCGTGACGATCATGACGATCGCCCAACAGGCCGCCAGTTCGACCACCACCTGTCCGGTCCGGCCGGTCAAAAGCTCGCCGTGGATGGTTTTGACGACCTCCATGAAACGTTTGTCTTCCGGTACCTGCTTGAGGATGGTCAGGCTCTGCGGATGGACATAGACGCGTAGTTTCTTGCCATGCTCGACCAGAGTAATGCGGGAGGCGTCATGAACGTCGTGGCGGACTTCTATGGCCTTGAAGCTGGCGCTGGGGTTTGCCGCCAGCGCCGCACCGACCATAGCGGCTGCCGATTGCGGCTCGCCCGCGAAGGCCAAATGGTCGTAGCGGGCATCGATGGCTTGTTCGATCTGCGGCTTGAACAGGTAGATCGGCCCCGTGATCGACAGGATGATGATGAACGGCAGGCAGACCAGACCGGCGTAGAAATGCCAGCGCCAGATCATCCGGTAATCGATGATTTTCCGTTTGGCTTCAGGGACTTCAATAGACATATTTCAGGCTGACCAGGGCTGTCCGCTGGGTGAACGGATGGAACAGGAAATAGGACCGGTTATTGAGATTATTGATGCCGCCGTCGACCGTCCAGTGCTTGTTCAAGCGATAGACGGCATGGACATCAGCAACGAAATAGCCGCTGAACCCCTGATAGGTATTTGCATAGATATCCGAATTGTCGAGCGTACTGAACATCCGGTCGCTGTAGCGGCCAGCCACGCTCAGGTCGAAAACCGGGGTTGGTGACCAGGTGGCGACCACGGCGCCGCGCAGGCGAGGGATCTGCGGCAATCGCTTGCCCTCGGCGGCCGGGAAGGCGGTATCGCGTACAGTGTGGGCGTCGGTGTATGTTAGCCAGCCGGACAGCTGAATGTCTTTGAACCTGTGTTCGGCGACCAGTTCGACACCGTTGGCGCGCGTCCGGTCAACATTTTGAACATAGGTATAGAGGGTTGGCGAACCAGAGACCAGGGGCGCACTTTGCGACAGCAAGGCATCTTGAATGGTTTCGTTGAATATGGAGACGCGGAAACGCCCACCGTTCCAATACCTTTCAGCGGATAGTTCAGATGATACCGCACGTTCCGGCCGCAAGTTCGGATTGGGTACCGACAACGTCACCCCCGTCGTCACGGTCTGGTAAAGCTCGGTCACGGTCGGGAAGCGATAGGCGGCACCGGCGGAGGCCTTCAACGTCCAGGCGCCGGACGGGCTCCAGGCGATGACCAGCTTGGGCGACGTGCCCGACTGCTCAAGCACCGGCTGGCCGATATCAAGCGCTGGTGCGGCGGAATAGTTCCGGCCGTTCGAGGCGCGCCAGTCCTCAAAGCGGACCCCGGCCGTAGCCTTTAATGTCGGCGCCAAGGTCCAGACATCCTGCACCCAGACGGCTTGAGTGCGCGTGCGGCCCTGGCTTGAGGTCTGGAGCGCGCCATCGTCGCCGTTGCGCCAGTCGGACAGCGCATATTTTGGATTAGACAGGTGAAATTTATCTTCATGAAATCCGTAGCTTAGGCTATGCGCACCTTGCGGCCGCCACAACCCCTTGGCGTCGAATGTCGACCAGCCGGTGCCGTCCAGCTCGGCGGATGAGCCCGCGCCCGTCAGACCGACAGGCAGAGCTCCGGTCGGTGCTCTCTGGCGGCTGTCGAGATAATCGAAGCGCGTGGCGACGATCTCGTAGTCAAAGGCGCCACTACCATGCGATTTCAGGGACAAACCTTGCGCCAACTGGGTTTCATCAAGGCGATATACGCCATTGCTGAACGCGCTGGCGGCAACCGTATAGGCCTTGCCGCCGATATTGACGGTTCCGGCGTAGACCGCTGCGCCGGAACCGTCACGCAGGTAGCTATTGACCGTGGCATCGTTGGCGTTCTTGAACAGGCCAAACGTGTAGGCCGCCGTCAGTTCGGGCGTCAGCTCATAAGTTAGGCGGCCCGACAGGTTGTCCTGGACCTGATGCTCCAGACCGGTGGCACCCAGCACCTTGATAGGAATGCCAGCGCGGGTGGCGTCGTCAAAGGCACCGGTGACTATTGTACCAACCGAAGTAGCGGTTGTTGGCACAACGGCCGTGGCGTAACCGATTGGCTGGGAATGGCTGTCGAGGTGGTTATAGCTCAGCCGGAAACCCGCCTTGCCGATGCGGTTGCCAACTGATCCGGCCCAGCGAGAGGTGCCATAATCCGTGTCATCGCCGTACTTGGCAAAAGCCTGTGAGCCACCTTGAACCTCGAATGATGCTTCGAAGGCCCTCGGCGCGCGGGTTGTGAATGCAATGACGGCGCCGACGCTGTTGCCGGCATAGGCCGCCGAAAACGGCCCGTACATGACGTCGACGCGTTCGATTGCTTCCGGCGCCACCAGGCCCCATTTCGGCGAAGCGTTAGTGTTGTTGTTGCCGATCAGCGCTGACAGCAGGATGCCGTCGGCATAGATCAGGCTGCGCGCCGACGCACCGACACCCGAGGTGCGCGTCGTTACCGGCGATTGGGTGTCGCCGATGTGGCGCTGCCGGACCAGGAGATTGGGCAGGTAGCGCAACGAATCTTCGGGCGTGGCGACATTTGTGGTACGCGCCACATCGTCGGCCGTGACGCTTTCGGAAGTGGCGACGTCCTGTCGGGTGGAATGGGCGGTGACCACCACCTCGGCGATTTCGTCGGCCAAAGCCACGCCAGGCAAGGAAGCGCTGCTAACAAGCGCGATCAGAAGCGCGCGATAAGATATGGATTTCACGGGAAAAGTCCGCTTTGGAAATGACAAAAAAAGCGCAATCCGTCAAACGGATGCGCAGCGAAGTCAGCCAAGCAAAACGGGAGGTCCACAGGAAAACGGCCGCGGCGGCGCACGAGCCTTGACGGGCGAAGCGGCTACGGACGGCGCCAGATCAGCGTGCGCGATCGTATAGACGACGGGAATGACAGGCGGCTCAGAGGTCTGAACCGCCGTAATCGAGGCTAGGACGCAATCGGCGCACTTCAGGCCGTTAACCAACTTGTGCTTGATCTTGCCCGTTGGATCGATGGTCGCAGTGTCTGATCCACCGCTACAAAAGACCAGGGCAGGGCCGTCGCGGCTTGGCTGGGCCATGACCTGCGCCGGAAAGAAGGCCTGAGTGAGCAGGGCGAACACGACAGCAAACAGCGCCCAGAACCGTAGTTCTGGCGTTGCCGCTCTTGAACGTGCCTGCATCTTTACCATCGAACCCGATTAAGCTGCGCCTGCCAAGGTGTCAACTGCGACCAATTAGCCGCGTCGACGGCGCGATGAGCCTGAGACGGTAGCTCCACATGCCGTCACCGAACGCGTGCCGGGCCCACGGCTCTGTCTAAGCGGCTTCGACTTCGATTTCGGCCATTTTCTGAAGCGTCACATAGTCCGTCTTGCCGGAGCCCAGTACCGGGACGGCCTCGACCTTCAGGATCTTCTTGGGGATGGCCAGGGCCGGCGTGCCGTGGTCCTTGGCCCACTTTGCCAGGCGCGTCATGTCCGCGTCACCATTGTCGGTGAACAACACCAGCCGCTCGCCCTTCTTGTCGTCGGCAATAGCCACGACAGCATGACGGTTTTCCGGCCAAACCTCCTCGGCCAGACGCTCGACGGCCGTCAGCGACACCATCTCCCCGCCGATCTTGGCGAATCGCTTGGCGCGACCGAGGATCTTGACGAAACCCGCGTCATCGAACTTCACGATGTCGCCGGTGTCGTGCCAGCCGTCCTTGGGCGCCTCGATCACATCCGGAGATTCTGGATTAAGATATCCGGCCATAATATTGGGGCCTTTTAGGAAAAGGCGGCCACCTTCCTTGATCCCATCAACCGGATCAAGCCGCGCCTCTATGCCCGGCAAAAGCTTGCCGACCGTGCCGTAGTGGTTGTCGTCCGGGAAATTGACCGCCACCACCGGCGAACATTCGGTGACGCCATAGCCTTCGACAATCGGCACCCCACCGAATTGCGTCTTGAACAGGGCGTGGGTTTCCTCACGCACCTTTTCGGCACCGCAGACGACGAACTCAAGCGTCTTGAAGTCGTCCGGATCGGCAGACCGCGCATACTGATTGACGAAGGTATCGGTCGAGAACAGCAGCGACGCCTTGGTCGACTTGAGCAGCCCCGGGATCTGCTTGACGTGCAGCGGCGACGGGTACTGGAAGCTGCGCATACCGGTCAGCAGCGGCAGGACGATGCCGCCGGTCAGGCCCAGCGAATGGAAGATCGGCATGGGGTTGAAACATACCCATTCCGGCTTGAGGTCAATATGCGCCTCGATCTGCCGCGTATTGGCGACCAGGTTGCGCTGGCTCAGCACAACGCCGCGCGGACTACCGAAACTGCCCGAAGTGAACAGGATGACGCCGATATCGTCGGGTGTCGATTTTTTGGCGAACAGCAGCGGTGCCTGCGAGGCAACGACCGCGTATGCCTTGTCCTTCCAGTTCAGGTCCTTGCGAATGTCGTCGAGATAGACCAGGCGGACATATCCCTTCATCGCCTCGGCCAGGTCCTCGAGCTTGGCCTGCTCAACAAAGCGACGCGACGTGATGACCGTCTTGATGCCCGACACCTGCGCGGCGGCCTTGATGTTGGCCTGTCCGGCGGTGAAATTGATCATGACCGGGGCCCGACCGAGCACATGCATGCCCCAGAAGGTCAGCGCCCCGCCCAGTGAGGTCGGCAGCATCAGGCCGATGCGCTTATCCTCGCCGATATGTCGCTTCAAAAGACTGGACAGAGCAAACGCCGCCGTTATGAACTCACTGTAGTTCATCGGCTTACGGTCTTGATCTTCAATGATAATTTTCGTCGCGCCGAACTTGTGCTTGGCAGCGATCAGAGCTTCGAACAAGGACGCTTTTAAGACCTTGGGCTGGAACTCGCGCGTCATGCGCCTTTTACTCCCCTCGTGCGGACGCCACAGGCCACCGCCCGCGATCCGTAATTAGTCCGCCCCTATCATCGCGGCCGCGAGTCTCCAACGGAGGCGCTGACCGCAACAATCTGACATATTAGCTTATCGGGCGTTCAGGTAAAGGGGAAAAGCTGAAAGTAGAAGACTTACGCAACGTCAGGAGTTAATCCGCACCACCGAGATGACCCGCGTGAACAGGGCCGACATGGCCTCGGAAATGCCCTGGTTCGGCCCGACTTCAAAGTAGAGTCCGGGCGAGGCGCAAGCCTGCATCTGTGATGCCAGCTGCGACGTCGGCGTAACGTACTTTGCCAGCCACTGATTGTAGAAGGCGTTGGTCGGCAGGGGCAGATAGGTGGTGTACAGCACGGCGATGCGCACGCCTTTGCTTTTCAGGGCAGTGCAGGTGGTTGTGTCGAGCGGCGTGATGCGCCGGCAGGTGTTGCCGTTGGAATAGGCGCAATCGTAGGAATCGTTGGCGCCGTCGGACACGAAGAACAGCACCTTCTGCGGCGATGCCGCCGACTCGCCAGTGCCGACGCTGGTGATGATGCTGGAGTTGAATGCTGCGAACATCGAGTTGAAGTTGGTCTGGCGGTCGGAGTTATAGCCAGCATTCGGCATGATCATCAGGTCGATGGCCGCGGCGTTGGTGGCGGCCTGCGGCAGATTGGGGCTAAGCGCGCTGACCAGATAGGGCTGCGGCGTTTTAGCGTCGATGGTGTCAGCAGCGACGCCGAAATGATAGATCGCCATACGATACTGGTTGGTGGCCGTTTCGGTTTTCTCCGCCGTGGTCATCAGGTTCTGCGTGGCCTGGCGCACCACGTCGATGCGTGTCGTCACGCCCAGGGCCTTGGCAAGGCTGTAATAATCACGATTGGAACCGGTCGACGGCTTGTCGCGCTGGTGGCAGGCGAAAGCGCACTTGTCGGAGGTGTTGGCGACCATCTTGTTGATGTCGGCCGTGGTGGCGCCAACACCCATTGACGGGCTGTTGTCGAGCAGCAGGTAGAAATCAATAAAAGGCGGCAGGGTCGACGAAGAGGTCGATACAACCCGGACCGGCATAGTATTCAGGCCCATCATGCCCAGCATGAACGGCTTATAGGTTCCCTCGACCGTAACAACCGCCTTGAGCGTCGACCGGGTCTTGGTGACATCGGCATTGACTGCCACGGCGGTCAGTTCGTTGTGCACGCGCATGTCGGTGGCGAACACGGACTGGGCCTGCGCAACGCCGGCTGCGATCGGTCCGTCGCCGGCCATCGTGGTCCCGGCCTTGTACCCCGCGGAATTGACGGCGATGGCCGCCAGGCTGGCCACGTCGGCGGCGTCTTGCATCTCCATGCGCAGTTCGACGGCACGGCCGAAATCGATGGCGCCGCCAACAACCAGCACAAGGACCGGCAGGCAAATCGCGACGATCATGGTCACATTGCCCGCTCGGCTGCGCCGGAATGAACGCCCGAAAGACCGCTTCCCAAAACCGAACATGTGCGAGATTTCCCTAGCTCCGCGTACCGGAATAGTCGCACGGAATGCTTAAGGAGCTCTAAGTAAGGCGAAATTTAGCGAACGGCCGGAAGTTCATCGCGGATGAAGTCGGTAATCTCCGGGCCGAGCGTTTCCGGGCCGCTGGTCGCCTGAACCTTGCACTGGGCGATATGGGCGCACAGGGCGCTGGCCTGATTGGCCTGGCTGGTCGGCGTGTCCTTCGGCTCGATGAGCAGGACGGGCGCGGCCTTGCCGCCGATCGACACCACCGGCAGATGCAAGGCATTGAGGTCGGTATAGGCCTTTTGCATCTGGGTGCGCCAGGTTTCACTTTTCACGCGCAGGCGCAGGTCGGGGTTGGACATCTGCCAGTTCTGGGCTACGCCGCCCCAATAGGTCGCCGGCGTGTCCTCGCGATGCCATTCAGCACCGCGGGCAATGTTTCCGCCAAGATAAGGCGAGTAGGCGACGAACCCGGCATAGGCCTTGTCCTTGACCTGGGTCGACAGCGCAAGGGCGTCGATGGCGCTGTAGCCGGTGCCGACGATGAACAGGGGCTTCGACACGTCCGGCTTGATAACGTCACGGATGAAGGACAATGCCGCCAATTGCCCGTCGTGGTAATTCTTCGTGAAAACACTTTGATTTTGCACAAGATAGTGGCCTGAGCCACCTTGACCCGGCGCCTCGAACAGCCACACGCCATAACCAGCGCTTATCAACTGATTGGCCATCTCGAAATAGGCTTCGGCTGGATAGTCGGCATCCGCCATAATCAGCACCTGTGCAGCCGGGTTGATCGGCGGCGACGCCACGCCGTAACGCGCTTCCGGCAGCCCCTTGGCACGATAGCCGCCCCAGACGAAGCCTTGCGGCGGAAAGTACTGTGGCGACAGGCCGGGCGGGATCTGGCTGTCGAGAAAGGCCTGGCCCGGCTGCTTGTCGCCGCCATGCCGCGAACAGGCGGCCATCCCCGCGGTAATTGCGACGGCGGCACACAGCAACAGAATATGACGGGCCCTAACCATGCGCGTCTTATAGCCGAGATTCCGGCCTGCCGCCATGGCGCGGTCACCCGTCACGCAAAATTCAGATGGATTGTGCTCATCACGCGACCCGTTGCCGCTGCTTACGCAATTTGACTTGATAATCCCGAGCAAAACGCTCATCTATGCCGCTGTTACAGATGAAAATTTTGCGCCGTATAAAGGCGCTTGAAAACAAGTAAGCGAACGCATGGTCACCGTTATCAACCGTATCGAAGGTTCCGATCCCGCCGCTGCCCGTGAGTTGCGTCACCCTGAAAAACAGAACCGCCCGGACTCGCCGATCCTGAAGAAGCCGGAATGGCTGCGTGTCCGTGCGCCTGGATCGGCCGGCTATAACGAAACGCGCCAGATCGTGCGCGACGCCAAGCTGGTCACGGTCTGCGAAGAGGCCGCCTGCCCGAACATCGGCGAATGCTGGTCGAAGAACCACGCCACCATTATGATCATGGGCGATACCTGCACGCGTGCCTGTGCGTTCTGCAACGTCAAGACCGGCCTGCCGGACGCGCTTGACGCCGACGAACCGCGCCGGGTGGGCGAGACAGTGTCGCTGATGAAACTTTCGCACGTCGTCATCACCAGTGTTGACCGCGATGACCTGGCTGACGGCGGCGGGGCGCACTTCGCCGAGGTCATCCGCCAGATCCGTACTCAGTCGCCGAAGACCACCATCGAAATCCTGACGCCGGATTTCCTGCGCAAGGACGGCGCCGCCGAGATCGTCATCGACGCCAAGCCGGACGTCTTCAACCACAACCTCGAAACCGTGCCGCGCAACTACCTGAAGATCCGTCCTGGCGCGCGCTACTACCATTCCCTGCGCCTGCTGGAGCGCGTCAAGGAACGCGATCCGCAGCAGTTCACCAAGTCCGGCATCATGGTCGGCCTGGGCGAAAGCCGCGAGGAGGTCATGCAGGTCATGGACGACATGCGCTCGGCCGGCGTCGACTTCATCACCATCGGCCAGTACCTGCAGCCGACGCGCAAGCACGCCGCCATCGACCGCTTCGTCACACCGGACGAGTTCAAGGCCTATGAAGCCATCGCCCGCGCCAAGGGCTTCCTGATGGTGTCGTCATCGCCGTTAACGCGGTCTTCACACCATGCGGGCGAGGATTTCGAACGCCTGCGCCAGGCACGCGCCCAAAAGGCTGGAAAGTAAGTAGAGTCAATGGTCAAGGTCCGATTCGAGCGTGTTCTGCCTTTCGACGCCGACCGCCTGTTCGAGATGGTCGGCGATGTCGAGAAGTATCCGGACTACATTCCGTGGATCACCTCGATGCGCGTCAGCAACCGCACGGCGACGGAAGAGGGCGTGACCCGCTTCGATGCCGAAGCCGGCGTCGGTTTCAAGTTCCTGTCGGAGCGTTTCTCCACACGTGTGACACGCGACGCCAATGCGCGAACCATTGACATTGCACTGTTAAAAGGTCCGTTCAAGCGTTTGAATTGCCGGTGGAAATTCGACCCTGCCGATAAGGGCTGCAAGACATCCCTGGATATGGATTTTGAGTTCAAGAACCCCTTCCTCGATGGTTTCCTGCGCGCCAATTTCGACAAGGCAGTGTCGAAGCTAATGGCCTGCTTCGAAGGTCGCGCCGAGACGCTCTATCCGAAGACAGCCTGATTATTTAAGCGTCTCAATCGCCCAACGCAGGGCGAAATCGACGCTACTTCGGCGCACCTTGTCGCGGCCAATATTGCCGAAATGCTTGATCTGGGCATAGGTAATCGGCTCGCGCTCCGGATCGATAAAACTCAAGCCAAAACAAACCATTCCGACCGGCTTTTCATCCGATCCGCCCGTCGGTCCGGCAATGCCGGTAATGCTGAGCGCGATCGATGCCTCGGCGACCTTGCGCGCCCCTTCGGCCATGCTGGCAGCGACCTCGACACTGACGGCCCCATGGCTGGCCAGCAGATATTCCGGCACCCCGACCATCGACGTCTTGGCGGCGTTGGAATAGGTGACGAAGCCTTGCTCAAACACCGCCGACGAGCCGGAAATGCTGGTGATGGCGCCGGCCACCAACCCGCCGGTGCAGCTTTCACATGTCGCGATCGTCTTGTTCTGCTTGGCCAGCAACCTGACCAGACGCTGGGCGAGGGACTTGGTCGACATCTAAACCTCTCAAAAGAAAAAGGCGGCCGCAACGACCGCCTTTTTACCGTTCAAATCCGCAATCGGGATCAGACGCCTGGATGCAGCGGCGCCGCCAGGTTCTGGTTGGCGAAATCCCAGTTGACCAGGCTGGCCAGGAACACTTCCAGGAACTTCGGACGCAGGTTCTGATAGTCGAGATAGTAGGCGTGCTCCCACACGTCGCAGGTCAGCAGCGGCTTGTCGCCCTTGGTGAAAGGCGTTTCGGCGTTCGGCGTCTTGACGACCTTGAGCTTGCCGTCCGAACCCAGCACCAGCCAGGCCCAGCCCGAACCAAACTGCGTGGCGCCGGCGGTCTTGAAGGCTTCGGCGAACGCGTCGAACGAACCGAAATCGGCGTTGATTTTGGCCGCGATTTCGCCGGTCGGGGCGCCGCCGCCGTTCGGCTTCATCGAACCCCAGAAGAAGGTGTGGTTCCACACCTGGGCGGCGTTGTTGAACACGCCCGGGTTCTTGCCTTCGCTGTTCTTGACGATGTCGACCAGCGACTGGTTTTCGAACTCGGTGCCGGCGATCAGCTTGTTCAAGTTGTCGACATAGGCCTTGTGGTGCTTGGCATGGTGGAAGCTGAAAGTATTGGCCGACATGTGCGGCTCAAGCGCGTTCGTGGCGTAGGGCAGGGCGGGCAATTCGAAGGACATGACAGACCTCTTGCTTTCAGAGCTTAAAACTTGTGGGAGGAACGCTTGGGCGCATCCCGATAAAGTATCAGTACTTTTCGTCAGAACGCGCGATCACTAAAACCGGTTCAACCCATATATTCGGCTGTTTCAGGCATTTCAACCCTTTGCGGAGTGAGAATGCTTCGCAATAAAAGCCCCAACAATTCAATGGGTTTAGCTTAGAACAGAACCGAACAGACGGCCTGCGCCGCTAGGCCTTCGCCGCGGCCGGTAAAGCCCATCTTTTCCGTTGTCGTCGCCTTGACGCTGACTCGGCTGACGTCGATGCCGAGGATCTCCGACAGGCGCTGGCACATGGCCTCGCGGTGCGGCTTGATCTTAGGCCGTTCGCAGATCAGGGTGATGTCGACATTGACGATCTCGCCGCCTTTTTGCGTAATCAGATCAACGGCATGACGCAGGAAACGGTCGCTCGAAGCGCCTTTCCACTGCGGGTCGGTCGGCGGGAAGTGGTCACCGATATCGCCCATGCCGGCCGCGCCCAGCAAGGCGTCGGTGAGGGCATGCAAGCCGGCATCGGCGTCCGAATGGCCAATCAGGGTCTGGTCATGAACGATCTCGACACCGCACAACCACACGCTTTCGCCGTCACCCCAGCGATGCGCGTCAAAGCCCTGGCCGATCCGGACCTGACGGGAAATAGTTTGGTCCGTCAATGCCTTCTCCTTCATAATTAAAGCTTCGAGCAAATCGAAATCGGCTGGATAGGTTAGCTTGTGCAGACTCATATCGCCTTCGACCAGCGCCACGTCGATACCGGCGGCCGCAGCCACGCTGGCCTCGTCGGTCGGCGCGTCGTCTTCTGGCCACGCTTCATAGGCACGGACAATGTCCGCGTAACGGAAAACCTGCGGTGTCTGCGCCCGCCACAACCCGTCACGCGACGGCGCTTCGGTGATCAGGCCGCCGGCGCCGCGCTTCAGGGAATCGGTCACCGGCAGCGCCAGGATCGCGGCGGGCAAAGTCTCAACCGCTTCGGACAAGGCCCTGATATGCTTAGGCTTCAATAGCGGCCGGGCAGCGTCGTGGATCATGACCACATCGGTCGTCGCCGCCATGCCCTCCAGCCCCTTCAGGCCATTGACAACGGATCCGGCGCGATCTTCGCCACCGGCAACCACCTTGACCTGCGGATAGGCAGCCTGCGCTTCTTCGACATCTTCGGCGGGGGCAACGACCACGATATGCACCGCATCGCTGTACAGAAACGCTTCGACCGACCAGTCGAGCACTGGCTTGCCGCCCAGCAGCATCCACTGTTTCTTGCCGCCCGACCGGCTGCCGGACCCGCCGGCGACAATAATCGCGTGAAAATTCATGATCTAAATCCCGGCGCCTCTTTGGACGCGAATCCTTGAGCGCGCAATATGATTTACGCGCTAAAGCTTGGCTGGGCGTAAACCGGGATGGTCAAGAAAGCCTGATCATTGTATGAGCGCGCCATGACCAAGGCCCAAAGCACATGTCTGAAAATCGGTGATGTGGAAATCGCGGGCAGGGTGCTGATCGCGCCGATGACCGGGGTGTCCGACCTGCCGTTTCGCCGCATGGCGCAAAAACTCGGGGCGCCCTATGCCGCCACTGAGATGGTTGCTTGTGCCGACCTGCACGAAGGCCGCCCCGATATTGTTCGCAAAGCCCAGCTCGGCGACCATGACGGCCTGAAGATCATCCAACTGGTCGGCCGCGACCCGGCTCACATCGCCCGCGGCGCGGCGCTGGCCGAAGCATCGGGCGCCGACATTGTCGACCTCAATTTCGGTTGCCCGGCCAAGGAAGTGACCGGCGTCCTGTGTGGCTCGGCCCTGATGCGCGACCTCGACCAGGCCGAACGTATCATAACGGCGGCGCTCAATGCCACCTCGCGGCCGGTCACCGTCAAGATGCGCCTCGGTTGGGACGACCAGAGCCATAACGCCGCCGAACTGGCGCAACGCGCCGAAAAGCTCGGCATCGCCGCCCTGACCGTACATGGCCGCACGCGCCAGCAGTTCTACAAGGGCGAAGCCAACTGGCAGGCCGTCGCAATGGTCAAGCAAGCTGTCAGCGTACCGGTCATCGTCAATGGCGATATTGTCGATTTTGCCACCGCCCAGACCGCTCTGACGCAATCCGGTGCCGATGGAGTCATGATCGGCCGCGGCATCTACGGTCGGCCCTGGCTGGCCCAGCGCCTCAACGACGCCCTGAATGACAATAAACCCATGCAGGACATAGGTTTGCCGAAACGGCTCGATGTTCTGCTTGAACATATGGACGCCAGCTTGCGCTTTTACGGCGACCCGCTGGGCCTGCGCATGTTCAAGAAGCATCTGGGCGCCTATATCGAGGCGTCCACGCACGATGACGATCCCAGCGTCCGCCGCCGCCAGAAAGCCGACATCTGCCGGATGGACGACGTACGCCTGATCGAATCGGCGGTGCGCGAACTGATGCGCGCCTGAAACCAAAACAACTGGTTTCAACTGTATTCAAATTTTGTGAAATTTGCCGCTTTACCGCAACATTCCTGTTGATCTTCGGACACAGTAGTGCACAAATGCAACGCATTACTAACCAGGTGCAATTGGGTCTTGAAGGACACACCGTCTCGTCGTCATCCGATTCCAGTCCTGTGGCGCTCGCTCCGCGCTACGGGCCTGCAGAGGCTATTGCTCTCGGTCGGTTACGGGACGTCGATCCTGATCACCGGTTTCGTCCTTTGGATGATCGTCGCCGCCCCCGGCACCGCGCCCTTGCGTCAGACCAGCCGCTTCCTGCAGATCCTGGTGACGGTCAACTTTGTCCTTGTCGCCACCCTGATCTATTTCGTGCTGCGCCGGGTCATCAAGATCGCCCGCAGCCGCAGCGCCGATGCCGGCGCACGGCTGCACCTGCGCTTCGTCTTTCTGTTTTCCGCCGCCGCCGTCGTGCCGGCGATCGTCGTCGCCACAGCCTTCCTGCTGGTCAACCGTGGCGTTGAGACCTGGTTCTCCGACCGCGTCAAAAGTGCCGTCAAGAATGGCTATGACATCGCGCTGATCGTTCAGCAGGACAACATCGACTCCGCCGCCACCAGCATGAGCTATATTCAGTCGGTCCTGAAACGCGAAAGCGCCATGGCGCTGTTTGCCGACCGGCTGGCCTTCTCGATCGCGCTGAAGGACCAATTGGACGAAGTCATCCAAAGGGGCGGGCAGCTCAGCGCTGTCTATATCATCGACAAGAACGGCCGCATCCTGGCCCGCGCCGAGCAGCCGGACGCGCCGCCTTACTATGCACCGCCACCGCGTGCCTTTGACGAAGCCGCCTCGCACGGCTACGACACCCCGCGGCCGGCGGCCCGGACCATGCGCTTCCTCTACCGGCTCGACAACTATAACGGCACTGACGGTGCCTTCCTGTACGGCGTCAAGCCCCTGCCGCCAGGTCTATTCGACCGCATGAAGGAGGCCCAGGAGGCCATCGGCGCCCTGGTCGACCTGTCAAAAAACGCCTCGCAGACGCAGCTGGTGTTTTCGCTGGCCTTCCTGGAAACGGTTCTGCTGGTTCTGATTGGCGCCATCTGGGGCGGCACCTCGGCGGCGGAAAGCATCGCGCTGCCGGTGGCCCGACTTGTGCAGGCCGCCGACAAGATCGCTTCCGGGGACCTCAACGCGCGCGTCATGACCACGAAACAGTCCGAAGACATCGCCGTGCTGTCGCGCGCCTTCAACCGCATGACCTCCGATCTGCAGAGCCAGCAGCTGGCGCTGAAATCGGCCGGTGAGGAGGCGGAAAGCCGCCGCCGTTTCATCGAAACCGTGCTGTCGGAAATCAGCGCCGGCATCATCGGCCTCGACGTCATGGAGCATATTTCTGCGATCAACCGCCACGCCGCCAACTTCCTGGGGGCTACGTCCGAGGACGCCATTGGCTTGAACATTCGTAACTTGGCCCCTGAAATTGCTGATCTTTTGGACAAGGCGTCGGTCCACCGCGTCGAGGAACAGGAAGTCGATCTGGTACGGAAGGGTGAGACCCGCCGCGTCCGCGTCCGTATCTCGGCGCTCGAAACCGGCGGCGCCGTTCTGACCTTCGACGACATAACTCGCCTGATCGCCGCCCAGCGCAACGCCGCTTGGAAGGACGTCGCCCGGCGCATTGCCCACGAGATCAAGAACCCGCTCACGCCGATCCAGCTGTCGGCTGAACGGTTGCGCAAAAAGTACCGCGGTCAAATCGAGACGGACACCGAAACCTTCGATCGCCTGACCGACACCATTGTGCGCCAGGTCGGCGACATCGGCCGCATGGTCGATGAGTTTTCCTCCTTCGCCCGCATGCCGGCGCCGAACTTTGCCGAGGAGGACGCTGCCGAAATGATCCGTTCGGCCGTGTTCCTGCAGCGCGTCGCCCTGCCGGAGATCGCCATCGAAATTGTCGAGCCCCTGCCGGACATCTGGGTGGTGTGTGACGGCCGCCTGCTGGGCCAGGCGCTCGGCAACGTGCTGAAAAACGGCGGCGAGGCCATTGCGTCGCGGTTGTTGCGCGATCACGGCAGCGAAGACTTCACCGGCAATTTCGAAGGCCCCGCCGGCCATCTGCGCGTCGAAGCCAAGGTCGACGAAAGCTTCCTCACCATTACGGTCGAGGACGACGGCATCGGTTTGCCGGAGAAAGACCGTGACCGGCTCACGGAGCCGTACGTGACGACGCGCGAGAAGGGCACCGGCCTCGGCCTGGCCATCGTCAAGCGCATTCTGGAAGACCATGGCGGCGACTTCTATTTGAGTGACGCCCAGACCTTGAGCGGCGCGCGCGCCACCTTGCACCTGCCGCGGCTCCAGTCGGGCCAGGACAGCCCTTCAGCCAATGAGACCAGCCCGGACACCGGACTGAAAACCAAAGAACCCAAAGTCGTGAGGATCTGATGAAAGTATCGTCTGGCGTTGATATTCTTGTCGTTGACGATGAGGCGGATATTCGCGAACTGATCGCGGGTATCCTCGAAGACGAAGGCTATGCCGTGCGCACGGCGGCCGATTCCAACTCGGCCTTGCGGGCAATCAAGGCGCGCAAGCCGTCATTGTGCGTGCTGGACATCTGGATGCAGGGCGGCGGGCTGGATGGCCTTGAGCTGCTCGGCGTAATCCACGAACTGGATCCGGATATCCCTTGCATCATGATCTCCGGTCACGGCACCATCGAAACCGCCGTCTCGGCGATTAAGAAGGGCGCCTTCGATTTCATCGAAAAGCCGTTTAAAACTGAACGCTTGATCATGGTTGTTCAGCGCGCACTTGAACTGACCAACCTGCGCAAGGAAAACCGCCGCCTGCGCAATCAGGCGGTCGTGCCCGACGGTCTGATCGGCAATTCGGCGGCAGCCCAACTGCTGCGTTCCACCATCGCCAAGGTCGCCCCGGCCAATTCGCGCATCATGATCTCCGGCCCGGCCGGTTCCGGCAAGGAACTGGTGGCACGGATGATTCACGAAGCTTCCGGCCGCGCCAAGTGCGAGTTCGTGCCGATTTCCGCCGCCGGTATGACGCCCGAACGCCTGGATGTTGAACTGTTCGGCGAGGAAGGCGAGGGCGGCAAGCCGCGCAAGATCGGCGTCTTCGAACGCGCCCACGGCGGCACCCTGTTCCTCGACGAAGTGGCCGACATGCCGTTGGAAAGCCAGAGCCGCATCCTGCGTGTGCTGGTCGAACAGCGCTTCATGCGCGTCGGTGGCGTTCAGGACGTTCAGGTCGACGTCCGCGTGATTTCCTCGACCTCAAAGGACCTGCAGGCCGAAATCAGCGCCGGGCGTTTCCGCGAAGACCTTTTCCATCGCCTCAACGTGGTGCCGGTTCGCGTGCCGGGCCTGTCCGAACGCCGTGGGGACATCGCCGAACTGGTCAACTACTTCATCGAGCGCATCAGCGGCGCCCAGGGTTTGCCACGACGCATCCTCAGCGAAGATGCCATGGCGACGCTTCAGGTGCATGAATGGCCGGGCAATGTCCGCCAACTGCGCAACAATATCGAGCGCCTGCTGATCCTGGCGTCGGGCAGCCCGTCCGAGCCGATCACCGCCCAGATGCTGCCGTCCGAAGTGGTCGAATCGGCTGTCGCAGGCGCCATCCGCCCGGAGCGCATCATTGCGTTGCCGCTTCGGGATGCCCGCGAAGTGTTCGAGCGCGAGTACCTGTCGTCGCAGATCGTGCGGTTCGGCGGCAATATCTCGCGCACGGCCAACTTCATCGGCATGGAACGCTCGGCCCTGCACCGCAAACTGAAAAGCCTCGGCCTGGCGCATATCCGTTCGGAAGAAGAGGACGCCTAGGGGCAGCGAAAGCTTGCCAAATCAGGAGTTCACATGGCATTGAGTCCTTGATTTGCAAAGGACTCATCCATGCCTCGCATTGCCTATGTCAACGGCCAGTACGTCCGCGCCGCCGAAGCCACAGTCTCCATCGAAGACCGCGGCTATCAGTTCGCCGACGCCGTCTATGAGGTCTGGTCGGTGTTCGACGGACGCCTGGCTGACCTCGAAGATCACCTGAATCGCCTGGAACGCTCCTTGCGCGAACTGCAAATCGCCATGCCGATGCCACGCGCCAGCCTGGTGGTGATTCTCAATGAGGTCATTCGCCGCAACCATATCCGCGAAGGCATGGTCTATCTCCAGGTCAGCCGCGGCGTCGCCCAGCGCGACCATATCTTTCCAACGGGAGTCAAGCCGGCCGTCGTCATCACTGCCAAGCCGGTCGACCGCGAAGCCGCCGCCGCCAAGGCAGAGCACGGCATCAAAGTCATTTCGCAACCCGATATCCGCTGGGGGCGCTGTGATATCAAGACCGTAGGCCTGCTTCCTAATGTGTTGGCTAAACAGGCAGCCAAGGAAAAAGGCGCAGGCGAAGTCATCTTTGTTGACCGCGAAGGCCTGATTAGCGAAGGCGGTTCGACCAATGTCTACATGGTCGGCGACGACGGTATCATTCGCACCCGCAGCTTGAAGGCTAATATCCTACCGGGCGTGACTCGCCTGAATCTGCTGTCCGTAATCCAGGATCTCGGGCTGGAAATCCGCGAAGACCCGTTCACGCTGGAACAGGCGAAGGCCGCCAGGGAGGTCTTCGCCAGCGCCGCCACCAGCCTGGTCATGCCGGTGGTTGCCATCGACGATACCCCGATTGGCAACGGCACACCGGGCCCGGTTGCATTGTCGCTAAGGGATTCCTATATCGACAGGGCCCGGCGTACAGCCGGGGTTTAATCAAGGGTGGAAAATATTTTACCGCGACGCGGTTGAAAAGATTTCGTCTTTTTGCCTATGATTGGACGGCGTTCCGATTATCGCACCGGGCTCCCCGCGAAGGTGTGATGCGTATCGTGATCAGCTTGGTGTCTGTGTGCGGAGTATTGTGCTCCGCAAAAATTTCAAACGATAAGGGCTTACAATGTCCCACGATAAAAAGCAAAATCTGCAGGACACGTTTCTCAACAGCGTCCGCAAAACCAAAACCCCTCTAACGATATTTCTGATCAATGGCGTCAAGCTTCAGGGCATCGTCAGCTGGTTCGACAATTTCTGCGTGCTGCTGCGCCGCGATGGCCAATCGCAGCTTGTCTATAAGCACGCGATTTCGACCATCATGCCGGCCGCGCCCGTCCAGCTCTATGAGCAGGAAGAAGACGGTGACGACTAAGATCCGCATCACGGATCAAGTCTTTGAGTGATCGCTTTCATGATCACGCGCCCGAAGTGGTGCGTGCGATCGTTGTCGACCCTGATGTGTCGCATCATGCCGGCCAGGGCGCTGCCATGCGCCGGCATGATGACTCGCGTCTGGAAGAGGCCATCGGCCTCGCTATGGCGCTCGACCTCGACATCGTCGGCTCCCTGAGTGTCCGCATTCGCAAGGTCAATCCCGCCACGTTGGTGGGACAGGGTAAGGTCTTGGAAATCAAGGCCCTGTGCGAGGAAGTTGACGCGTCGCTGTGCGTTATCGATACTACGCTCACCCCCATCCAGCAGCGCAATCTCGAACAGGATCTGGGCGTGAAGGTCGTAGACCGAACCGGCCTGATCCTGGAAATTTTCGGCCGCCGCGCCCGCACCCGCGAAGGCAAGCTGCAGGTCGAATTGGCCCGTCTTGAATACGAACGCTCGCGCCTGGTACGGACCTGGACCCACCTGGAACGGCAGCGTGCCACCGGCACCACGGGTGGTCCCGGCGAAACCCAGATCGAACTCGACCGGCGGATGATTGCCGATAAAATCAAGGCCTTGAAGGCGGAACTCGAAGATGTGCGCCGGACCCGCGCCCTGCATCGTTCAGCCCGCAAGAAGGTGCCGTACCCGATCGTTGCCTTGGTCGGCTATACCAACGCCGGTAAGTCGACCCTGTTCAACCGCCTGACCCGTGCCGAAGTCCTGGCCAAGGACATGCTGTTCGCCACGCTCGACACCACGCTGCGCACCCTGAAACTACCCAACGGCCGGTCAGCCTTGCTGTCCGACACCGTCGGCTTCATTTCGGACCTGCCGCACGAACTGGTCGCTGCCTTCCGCGCCACGCTGGAAGAGGTGGTCGAAGCCGACCTGATCCTGCACGTCCGCGATGTTTCCAACGAGGAAACCGAAGCGCAACGCGCCGATGTCGAGCAGGTTTTGAGCCACATCCTGCCCGAACTCGATCGCGAAAAGATGGTTGAGGTCTGGAATAAAATCGACCTGTTGGATGCTGATTCCAAAGAGGTTTTGTATGCCCGCGCCATCACCGACCGCGCCCGCAACAAGCCACTCATGGTCTCAGCCATAACCGGTGAGGGGCTGGATGCCCTGTTGGCCCATATCGCCCAATTGGTTGATGCCGGCGGCGAGGAAATGGACCTGGTGCTCGATCCGCATCAGGGCGAGCAACTGGCCTTCCTCTATAGCCAAGGCCGCGTTCTGGATCGTTTCGAGGACGAAGACGGCCGCGTCCATCTGCGCGTCAAGCTGTCCGATCAGGCTTATGGCCGCTTCGAACGTCTGCTGGCCTCACACTGATTTGTAATAATTTTTGAGCCGGCAATCCGCGGGTAGTCCTTGCCAAGGTACATGAACAGGCGCATATAGTTAGATATCTAACTATTAGAAAACTTATTATCATGTCCTCATCCGCCAAAACTCTCGAAAAGACAACCGACGCGCAATCACCGCATGAGCGCTTTTCCTATGCGCTGCATACCTCGGCTCGCATGTGGCGAATGGCGCTCGACCGGCGCATGAAGGATCTCGGTATCTCGCAGGCCGGCTGGCTAAGTGTCGCCTATATCGCCAAGGCCAAGGCACCGCTGTCGCAAGGCGAATTGGCTGCGCTGGTCCAGGTTGAAGCGGCCACCATGGTATCGACCATCGATCGCCTTGAAAAGGCCGGGCTGGTTGAACGCGTGCCAAGCCCTGACGACCGTCGCGTCAAACATCTGATCGTCACACCCGCCGGCCAGGCGATCTACAAGAAGGTCCGCGCCAGGGCCGATGAAATGCGGGTTGAGCTTTTGGGGAAGCTTGACCCGCAAAAACTGGCGATCACAACTGAAATTCTGGAGCAACTCCAGACGCTTATTGAGAATTCCTGATGTCCGCCTCCAGTACCCCATCGTCGCTTGCCACGGATCCCAATCTTCCGCGCGGCATGATCACTATTTCGATCATGCTGGCGACCGTTATCGTCGCCATCGACGGCACTATCGCCAATGTCGCCTTGCCGCATATGCAGGGCAGTCTGAATGCCTCACAAGACCAGATTACCTGGATCCTGACGTCCTTCATTGTCGCCACCGCTATCGCCACGCCGTTAACGGGCTGGCTCAGCGACCGTTTCGGCCAGAAGCGACTGTTTCTGGTGTCGATCGCCGGGTTTACCCTGGCGTCGGTCATGTGTGGCATCGCCAATTCGCTGACCGAAATCGTCATTGCGCGCCTTCTGCAAGGCGCATTGGGCGCAGCGCTAGTCCCATTGTCACAGGCGACCTTGCTTGACATCAATCCGCGCGAAAAGCACGGTTCCGCCATGGCGGTCTGGGGCATGGGCGTCATGGTCGGCCCGATCCTGGGGCCAACGCTTGGCGGCTGGCTGACCGACGCTTACGACTGGCGCTGGTGCTTCTTTATCAACGTGCCCGTCGGCGCTGCGGCGCTGTTTGGCATCTGGCGCTACATCCCCGATCAAGGCGCCCGCAAAGGCGTCAAGTTCGATGTTTTCGGCTTTGCCGCCCTGAGCCTGGCTATCGGCTCGCTGCAGATGCTGCTCGACCGTGGCCAGCAGAACGATTGGTTTTCCTCGACCGAAACCTGGATCGAAGCGATCATCGCCTTCGTCAGTTTCGGCTGCTTCGTCATTCATACCTTCACCCTTCCGGCCGGCAAGTCGTTCTTCAACTATCGCCTGCTGCTCAATCGCAACTTCCTGACCGGCCTGCTGTTCATTTTCGTCGTCGGCATGGTGCTGTTCGCCACGCGCGCTCTGATGCCGTCAATGCTGCAAGGCCTGATGGGTTATCCAGCCGTCGACGCCGGCATCGTCACCGCGCCCGGCGGCCTGGGCACCATGTTGTCGATGATGATCGTCGGCCGGCTGGTGGGCAAGGTCGATTTGCGCCTGATCCTGGGCGTAGGCTTTGGCCTGACCGCCGTGTCGCTTTATATGATGTGTGGTTATACGCTTGAACTGACGCGTATGGACATCATCTGGCCGGCCATCATCCAGGGCTTTGGCTTGGGCCTGGTGTTCGTGCCGCTGAGCGCCGCCTCATTCGCCACCCTGCCAGGCGAACTGCGTGCTGACGGCACTTCGATCTACAGCCTGATCCGCAATATCGGTTCGTCGATTGGCATCGCCATGGTTCAGGCACTGCAATTTTCCAACACCCAGTCTGCCCATGCCGGCCTGGTCAACAATGTCGCCGACGCCAATCCAGCCCTTGCCAATGGCATGCTGTCAGGAGCTGGGACGTCAGCTATTGCGCTGAACGGCGAGATCACCCGCCAGGCCAGCATGATTGCCTATATCGATAACTTCCAGCTGATGCTGATTCTGACCCTTCTGGCCATGCCACTGCTCCTGCTGATCCACCAGCCGAAAAAGTCCGGGCAAACTCAGGAAGAAAAAGAACAAATTGAAGCGGCCGCGCTGGAGTAGAAACCCGCGCGTCAGAACAGGCTCAGCGTCTCGTCGGCCTCGGCCTGGGTGCGCGCCGGCCGCGGCAGCTTCGGTTTCGGCGCGATATGGCGGATCAGGCGCGCCGAAAAGGCCTGCTTGTTGCGCTGCATGTCGGCAACCACATCCTTCGGCATGTCGATAATGGGGGCGTGCTTCACGCTGAACAACGTCATTTCTACGAGCAGGGGCGCCAGATCGGCGCCTTTTTCGGTCAGGCTGTAGATGAATTTGCGCGCATCGGCCGGGTCGGCCCCCTTGCTGATCAGGCCATATTGCTCCAGCCGTACCAGCCGGTCGGCGAGGATATTGGTGGCGATCTTTTCGCCGGACTTCAGAAACGCCTGATAGGAGCTATGGCCACGCAGCATCAGGTCACGCACGATCAGCAGCGACCAGCTGTCACCGACCGCCTCAAGCACCAGATTAATCGGGCATTGCGATCGTTCCGGCGTGACCTTGGTCACCTTGTCCTTGGCTGGCTTGGCCTTGGCAGTCAGGGGCGGGGCGGCCCGCACCAGACGTGACCGCGGTACCGGCGCGGCCTCCGGCTTGGAGGATCTACCACTGGACTTTGACGAGGCCTTTTTGGCCGAGGCGGTTTTCGTGCGCGGCATGACGGTCAATTCCGAAGCTGACGGTCAGAAGTGTTAACGCAGAGGCCTTGCGATTCGCAATCGGTTCAAAAGCATTGCTTGTGGATCAAAAGCCATTGCAATTCGACACGCATCGGACAAGTGAAGAGCCAGTAGCTTGCGAAACACAACCCTCAAACACGGAGAAGACAATTGCAAAATACAAGTTAGATAAAAATCTTTGCAATCAAGAGCTTTTCTCGAACAACCACGGCGGAGCTTTGTGTAAATGTCGGGGAGACACGGGATAGCCCTCCGACGGTGAATAGGGACGCACATCGGCCGGAAGGTGGTTCGGGTCGAGTTGCATGACAAGTGGCAGGTCAACGAGCTTTTCCAGGAGAACGACCTGCGGATGTAGGGCTTCGGAAGACATCCCATTCTTGAGCACATGACAGCCGCCGTCACGAACCTTTCCGGCAACGGAATATTCGACGCCGCACCAGGGCGAGTCTATTGCCGCGCCGTCCAATTTGGTTTCCGTGAAAAACGCAGACGCTTCAAAGCCTTTAAGATAGGCCGTAACCTTCTCCCTCGGCAGGTGATAGATGTAGGCCTGCCCTTCATAAACGCCCTGGAAGACGACCGTGCCGTCGCCGAACAGATCGACTTCGTAATCAGGCTGCCAAGCTCGGGCCGGATAGCCGGGATAGCCAGCAATATTAAGATGCGCGGACTTAAGGCGCGTATCTTCCTGGGCCTGATGTCCGAACCAGAGCCCGCCACCGGCAATCACCGCGACACCGACTGAAAACCCAACAAAGCGCAGAATGTTCAACAGTCTGGACATGACTTCCCCTTGGAAGGCCATATTATGATCTGTGGTCGACTGCAGCAATCGACTTCGCCTGGCGCGCCCCTAAAGCCGGCAAAACATCCCGTTGCGCCGCGCAACTTGGCAAAAATTCGTCGCACGTTCAAAAGCTTGCAGAGATATCTTGACCCTTGGCGGCGGTGCGGCGCAGTCATAACGCATCGCCGTCTTACGGTGGTTGGCCGTCAGGCTGAGCTGGCAGAACTGCGTCGCCGGCAGGGCAGGGGAGGCGGCAACATCGAGATCGAGAAACTGCTGCTTGCGAAACGCCGCCAACACCCGCCGCACGGCATAGGATGATATGGCATAGTCAGCGCGGTGGCCGGGACCGCTTACCGTCGTCACGCCCGAGCCGAGCAGGTCGACCCGCAACGCAGTCTGACTATTGGCGCGAACTTCATAAGTGACATGCGTGTCCGGCGGCAGGGGCTCTTGTGCGACCATCATGTAGTAGGCCGCAATCAGGCCTAAGCACAAACCAACGCTGATCAAGGTGTTGCGCAGACGGTTATCCAGCTTCAGGCGTGGCAGGACCGGCGGAGCCATGGCGGCTCAACCCGCCTCGTGCTCGGCTTGCTTGGCCTGGTTCCACAGGGCATCCATCTCGGCCAGGTTTGACTGCTCCGGTGTCTTGCCTTCGGCACGCAGGGCATCCTCGATGGTGGCGAACCGGCGCACAAATTTGCGATTGGTCAGGCGCAGCGCATCTTCCGGCTCGACATCAAGTTTTCGCGCCAGGTTCGCGATAACAAACAACAAATCGCCCAGTTCAGCGCGCGCCTTGTCAAGATCGCCCGCAGCAATTTCCGCCTTCAGCTCGGCAGTTTCCTCGTCGAGCTTATCGAGCACTTCGTCGACGCTCGGCCAATCGAAACCGACGCGGGCGGCGCGCTTGGTCAGTTTGGCGGCGCGGGTAAGGGCAGGGAGGCCAACCGGCACGTCATCCAGAATGCCGTGCTTTTCCTTCCCCTTACGCTCTTCGGCCTTAATCGCTTCCCAGGCCACGGTCTGCTCGTCGGCCGAGCGATAGCCGGCATCGCCAAAGACATGTGGGTGACGGCGGATCAGCTTATCGGCCATGCCTTGCGCCACGTCATCAAAATCGAACAGACCTTGCTCTTCGGCCATGCGGGCATGGAACACCACCTGGAACAGCAGGTCGCCCAGCTCCTCCTTCAGGTCGCGCATGTCATTGCGTTCGATGGCGTCGGCAACTTCGTAAGATTCTTCAATGGTATAGGGCGCAATGCTCACAAAAGTCTGCTCGCGGTCCCATGGGCATCCGGTCTCCGGATCACGCAGCCGCCGCATCACGTCGCGCAGGGCTTCAATGGGCGTCTTATCGGTCACAGCAACTCCTTCTGGCGCAGGCCCTTCATGATATCGGCGTGGCGTTGCGGCGTCAGATCGTAGTCCTTCATGACCCATGCACCAAGCAGAAGGAACAGAACCGGCAGGCCGATGAACAACACCTGCAGCCAGGTCAGTGCCTCCGCCGGACTGGCCGATGGCATTTTGACGTTAAAGCCCAGGACGCCGACGATCGTAATCGTGAAGGCTGAAAGCGCATAACCAACCTTGGTTGTCGCCGACAGGATGGCCATCAAGGTACCCTTGTGATCGTGGCCGGTCTGAAGCATCACTTCGTCGCCGATATCCGCCATCTGCGCCCGGGTCAGTAGCAATGAGGCGGCGTAGGGAACGCCGTTCAGCGCAGTGATGGCCGCGCAGGCGATGAAATTGCCCTTCGGCACGAAATACATGCCGGCATAAAGGACGGCGAAGATCAGGCTCGACAGGATCAACGTCGTATTCTTGCTCAACCGCTTCGAGACGATCACCCAGATTGGTGCACCAACGATGCCGGCGACGAAATAGCACAGCATGGCGATGCTGGCGTGCATCCGGTCAAGCCCTTTGACCTGCTCGAAGAAGTAGAAGAAGAGGGCGCCCATGACACCCGGCGCCAGCCCGAGCAGCAGGTCGGCCCACAGGATGCAGCGCACGTTGCGGTACTTCCACATGTCGAAATAGTGACTGAGCTTGATGTCGTGCGCGGCGGTATTGGAAATCTTTTCCGGCACGATCCATAACGCGATGCCGATGGTGATGGGCAGGGCGATCATGATGAACAGGCCCACGGCCTGGACGCCGGCAATGTAACTGTAGTGCAGGGCCTGGGCTGCTACCGGAATGACGGCGGCACAGATAATGCCGATGATATTGCCGACCTGCCACCAGGCGAAGATACGCGACCGCTCATTATAGTCGGTCGACAGGACGCTGCCCCAGCTGGACTGGCTGAGCGCCGCCATCGAAAAGCCGACATAGAGCACGAACAGCCACAGGCCGAGATAGACCGGGCCGACGCCTTTCTGCGCGAGGAAGATAAAGCCGGCGCTGACAAACAGGACGGGCAGGCACAGCAGCATCCACAGCTTGAACCGGCCGAACTTGGTGCGCGTGCGGTCCATCCAGTAACCGAGCGGCGGATCAACCAGGATATCGAAGCAGCGCACAATGAAAAAAACCGCGCCGACGATTTCGCCGAGTTGCAACTGCGTGCCGTAGAACTCCGGTAAGATGGCAACCAGCGGCAGACCCAGCGCGGCGAACGGCACGCACGGCCCGATAAAAGCCAGAAGCCGCCCAAACGGGACCCGGGATGGCGCGGCATTGTTTTCCGGTGAAGACATAGTTCCCCCTGAATCGGCTGCCCTGACGGAGAATAGCCCGAGCCGATATGATTTGCCAATGGCGGTTGCTCAGCCCATCGCGGAATATCAGGCTCGTCGCCGGGCGCCGATACCTTCGACGACGATCCGGATGATGTGCTTGATGCCACCTTCGCTGAATCGTCCACCGCCCAGGGTCGTCAGCATGGCCTGCGCATAGATTCCGAGCAGGACCAGGGCCATGAAATTGGCGTCGTCATCCCGGCGGATAGCGCCCTGAGTTTGGCCCATGACCAGCAGATCCCGGACCAGCCGCTGAAATGACGGCCGGTCGGAAGGCGGTTCGAGCGAAGGGCGCACGGCTGGGGCGAGGGCGAGTTTGGCAAGCGAAGGGTTGGCCAGGCACCAGTTGGCGCTGTCGAAGAAGACCTTTTCCAGCAGGATGAACACATCCTCGTTGGCCTCCATCCGCGTCCGGTAGGGGGCGTCCTGCGCTTCGACCTGCGCAATCAGCTGCAGGGCGATATCTTCTTTTGAATTGAACAGGTTATAGACGGTTTTCCGCGTCAGGCCGGCGCGCGTGGCGATTTCTTCGACTGAGGTTTGCGCCAATCCAAGCTCACGAAACGCTTCGTAAGCGGCATCCAGGATGAGCCGTCGAGATCTTTCCGTGCGCTTGGGGCGAAGCATAATTACACACTCGTGTAAATTTACACCGATGCAAATATAGAAGATTCGACTCCGATAAGAAATCCATTTTACACAAGTGTGAAATTTCCAATTTACACACATGAGTAAATTTATACGAATGGGCAAATTGCCCAAAGAGGCACGAGCACGTCAAAATTACACAGCCGCGCAAATTTACCCAGCTGTAAAAAATTACACGGGCGTAGAAATAAGAGCCGTGAATTGGAGCAGCTTGTTAAAGCAGCGATGCCCTCGTGTCCGGTCCGCTCGTATCAAGCAACGCTGCCCATGATGGGCGCCATGCGGTCTAATAACAGGCCGATACGCACAACTCATCGGAACTAACTAATCGATGTTTTGGCAGATTTGGGGACCGAAGAGGTCGTTATATTCGCCCATCAATTTCTCGCATAATAAATATTATGGGAAATTAGACGCAGCCCGTGATGATGGGCCCAGGCCTGGCTGTTCTGTGGCGCATTTGGACGCGCCTGGCGCGTCACAGTGCGTCTACAAGCGCCACAGCGAACCTGAATGAACGTGAACGGACACGTCAGTTTGCGTTCAGACAGCCTATGTCAGCTTACGACATCCTTATAGGCTTTTCGTCCTAAACGCACATACCGCTTACTGATCCCGGGTTAAGGTCTCTGCACCAGAGCCTATATCGCCATTTGAAAAAGGAACGCACCCATGGCGGCCACGACGACATTCAAACCGAGCACCGATGATTTCGGCAAGCTCACATTCCACGCCACCATCCTGGGCGAACCGGCCTTCGGCAACGTGTCTCCGGAAATCCGCCAGGCAAATGTTAATTTGCTGCTCATGCTGGCTTTCTTCATCACGCTGATCGTTGGCGGCATTGGCCTGTACAAGTTCGATACCGCGCTGTTTGCCCATCCGCACACGCATCAAACCACGCGTGCCCTGGCGGTCGATTACAATTAAGGCTGCGAACGACCACAGCCGGATTTCATGAAGATCTTAACGTAACATATTACTTTAACTGCGAAATTTATATCGGCAGGTCAAATCGCATCTGGTCATATGCCGGCTCGACACCATCAGGCAGTTGTCGCCGCAGCTCTTCATAATCCATTTCCTGGTGCAAATTGGTCAGCACCGCACGCTCCGGCTTGAGGCGCGCGATCCAATCCAGAGTCTGCTCCAGATGCGAATGGGTCGGATGCGGCTTTACCCGCAGTGCATCCACGACCCACAATTTCAGGCCGTGCAAAGCCGCGAAACTTTCTTCCGGCAAGGCTGACAAGTCACTTGAATAGGCGAAATTACCCAGGCGATAACCGACCGAGCGGATCGGACCGTGTGCCTGGTCGAAGGTCAGGATGGGCAGGGTGCCCCCCTCACCTTCAATCTGCCAGGACGTGCCGTGTGGTGGGATTTTCCGGCCGTTATAAACCGGAGGATAGCCTTGGTTTCCATTGAAGACATAAAAGAAACGCGCTTCCAGGCTGGCGTACGTCGCTTCATCCATATAGCCGTCGATTGGCCGGCCACGCGCGAAAATGAAGGCGCGTAAATCGTCGAGTCCGTGCGCCTGATCGGCATGATCGTGCGTCCACAACACCGCGTCGACATGCCGTATGCCCGCCCTGATCGATTGTTCGCGGAAATCCGGCGCTGTGTCGATCACCACGCTGGTCGACTTTTCCGGCGCTGCGTCGTCGTGCAGCGAGACCCAGGCCGAACAACGCGAGCGGCGGTTTTTCGGGTTGGCCGGGTCGCAATTGCCCCAATAGCCGTCGGCGCGCGGCACGCCGGTTGAGCATCCGGACCCGAGAACGGTCACCTGCATCCGCTTCATGGCCGTGGCACCTTGTTGAATAGCGCAAAAAACGCATCATCCGTGATATTGCGCGTGTAGTCCGCGCCCCAACCACGAATTTCCGCTAGCTTTTCATAGACATAGGGCACAAAGCTCGGCTCGTTGCGCCGCCCGCGCATCGGAATCGGCGCCAGGTACGGACAATCGGTTTCGACAATGATCCGGTCAGCCGGCATGTCCTTGATGACGCGCCGCACGTCTTCCGCCGCCCTGAAGGTGGCGATGCCCGACACTGAAAACCAGGCGCCCAAAGTGGCCGCTTTTTTGGCCAGTTCGGCACCACTGGTGTAACAGTGCAGCAAAATCTTGAAGTCGCCTTTTGCGCGTTCTTCTTCAAGGATTTGCCCCATCAAATCATCGGCTTCACGGGTGTGCACCACCAATGGCAAACCGCTTTCACGTGCTGCCGCACAATGAACGCGGAAAACGGCTGCCTGAACATCGCGGGGGCTATAGTCATAATGGAAATCCAGCCCGCACTCACCGATCCCGACCACTTTCGGCCGCGCCGCCAATTGCAAGAGGTCGGCAACACCCAGATCCGGATTTTCCTTGGCCTCGTGCGGATGCGTGCCCGCGGTCGCCCAGATATCAGCATTGGCTTCGGCAATGGCATAGACGGCGTCAAAGTTCGACACCCGGTCACAGATGTTGATCATCAGTCCCACGCCGGCTTCACGCGCCCGCGCAATGACCTCGGACCGGTCTTCGTCGAACTGCGTCGCATGCAGATTGACGTGGGAATCAATATAAGGGCGATCAACCATCACAACTAACAGGCAAGATTAATTTAAAGCAGATAACTCGTTATAAATGGACCAGAAATAGTCACCGCGATCAAGATTGACCGCTTCGACTTCGCCGACGCTTCCACTCAGGCGGGACCATAATTGCGCCCATCCCTGGCCAATTTGCGGCGTTTCGGCACTCAATGCGCGCGCCTGGATGCGATCGCTCAAGCAAGCGATAAAAGTCGCGAACTTGCGCGCCCCGTCGGACTTGGCCGAAGATGATTTGAACAGCGTTGCCATGGCCGCTAGGTCACCGCGCGGCGGTTTGGGATGTGACAACAACTGACCGGCAAAGGCATCCATTTCCAGAGCGCCTTCATCTGCCATAGCTAAGGCCCGCCCGGGCGCACCATGCGCCAACCGCACCAGTCGCGTCTGGGCATCTTCGTCCAGACTGAGATGCTGCCGGACGAACGCCGCCACAGCTTCGTCGCTCCACGGCGGAAAGCTCAGCCGCCGGCAGCGTGACCGGATGGTCGCCAGCAGACGCCCTGGCGAATGCGAAATCAGAAACAGGATGCCCTTGTGCGGCGGTTCCTCAAGAATTTTCAATAAGGCATTGGCCGAATTTAGATTTAAGTCGTCGACGGAGTCAATAATGCACACGCGATATGGCGACCGCGACGGCGCCTTGGAAAAGAATTCACCGATCTCCCGCACCGCATCGACGCTGATATTCTTCTTCAGCTTGGTGTCGCCCATTTCGCGCTCGAGCACCAACAGATCCGGATGCGCCTGTGCCGCAATCAAGCGAACGTCGGCGTCTTCCGGCGACATACCCAAGGCGCCGTAACGCGCGTCTCGCTCGCGCCCCATCAGGAAGCGCGCGCAGCGAAAGGCGAAGCTGGCCTTGCCGATCCCCTGCGGCCCGCACAGCAACCAGGCGTGATGCAACCGATTGTGGTCATAGGCCGTGACAAAGGCATGATCCATGGCGTCGCCATGTTCGAACACAAAACTTTCCCGCGGCGGCGTCAGGCGGGTGACCTCTTCCGACATCGTCTAGTGCCCCTCGAGTTCGGGGAAAGCGGCCTGCAACTCTTGCCAGATGCGGTCGCGGATCGGCTCGATGCCCTGGTCGGCGTCGATAACCCGATACCGGTCAGGCACGGCGGCAGCACGCGCCAGAAACCCCTGGCGCAGCCGCTCGTGAAATGCAGATCCCTTGGATTCGAAGCGGTTTTCGTTGTCACCGCGCGCCTGGGCCCGGCGTAAGCCGGCCTCGACCGGCATATCCATGACGATCACCAGGTCGGGTTGGGTGTCAGCGACCACGGCTGCGTCAACCGTCTCGATGAACGCCGGCGCCACACCGCCACCCGCGCCTTGGTAGGCTCGCGACGAGTCAGCGAAGCGATCGGTAATCACCCACGCACCCCGCGCCAAGGCGGGCCGGATAACGGTTTCGAGATGGTTGGCGCGTGCCGCGTACATCATCAGAAGTTCGCTCATCGGCGACCAACGGCCGGCATCACCTTGCACCAGCAAGTCCCGCAACGCCTCCGCACCCGGTGAACCGCCAGGCTCGCGCGTCTGCACGACCTCGAGGCCAGCCGCACGAAGTCTTGCCACCAAGCCTTTGACTTGCGTGGATTTCCCTGCGCCCTCACCGCCTTCGAAAGCGACAAAGCGCCCGGTCGCGCCATCATGCATGCGGGGTTGCGAGCTCATGCCCCGAGATAGACCGGCTTTGCCGAGGAATGCAAGCTAGTCGTTGCGCTTCAGGATGGCGTCGGCAAAACCGGCGCTGATGGCGGCCTGACGCTGGGTTTCCGCAGCTCCGGCGCCGGTATAAGGCCCAAGATAGACGATATAGAGGTCGCCGCGCTGCTTCAGCCTGGCGCCATCGAGCCGGGTCTGCGCAGCCTCGGCATTGTCGCGCTGCGAAAAGGCGCCGATCTGCACAATGTAGCTGAGGTCGTCGCCGTTGGGCTGCTGCACCGGCCGGACGGGAATGGCCGCGCCTGGAACGGCCAACTCGGCGGGGCCAAGGAAAGTCACCCGCACCCGAGCCGTGCCGGTATTGAAAACGCCGAGTTCCTTGGCGGCGGCACGCGACAAATCGATGATCCGGTTGTCGACAAACGGACCGCGATCGTTAACCCGCACCCGGATGCTGCGACCATTGTCGAGATTGGTGACTTCGACAACGCACGGCAGCGGCAGCGTCTTGTGCGCGGCAGCCAGTTGATCTGTATCGAAAATTTCTCCGTTGGCCGTGGTCTGGCTTGGTGATTCATAGCCGTACCAGGACGCCAGGCCGGTCTCGGAATAACCGGCATCCGGGATTTGCGGCGTATAGGTTTTTCCGCGCACCGAATAAGGCCGCAAGGTGCTGGTTTTATAATGCGGATCGCCAGCGACACGCGGCCCCGGCAGACCTGCATCATACTTCGGCTGCACAGAAGCGCATCCGCTTAAAACAACAAGTGAAACAACGGCTAAGCCCGCAGCATTTAAAGTGCGAAAAGCGCTCAGATCCCCTGACATAAACCCTAGCCGGCAAGCGCGGCACATCCGGCCGCACCCTCACCCTACCTTCAAAGACGAAAACACATGGTTAACCCTAGCTTGCAGCGCATGGCGGATTTGCGGCAAGGCATGCGGGTCACGCGAATTTGAGCCTTGGCAGCTCGCTTCCGATCCGTTAGAAGCGCTCTCCACTCTGGAAGGACAGATGGCCGAGTGGTTTAAGGCAGCGGTCTTGAAAACCGCCGTAGGTGTGAGCCTACCGTGAGTTCGAATCTCACTCTGTCCGCCAATTCCTCACACGTTCCAGATCGGTTTTGGCGACTTCCATTTACCGGCCTTGTCCGTTTCGCCCGCGTCGGCCGGAGCATCCGCAACGGCGCCTTTCGATAGAGGCGGCATGGGCAGTTTGCTTAATGCCTTGGCGGATTTGCCATTTTTAGGTTTTGGGGCCTTTTCTTCCGCCTTCGACGCCGGCGGTTCCGGTTGTTGCGCCTCTTCAACAACATCATCCGCGGCAGCGCTTAGCCAAGCGGCCAGGGCCGCGCAGTCGGGCTCGCTCATCAGCCGGCGGATTTTCTCGTTCGCCGCACGGACCTGCGGCAGGAGGCTGTGCAACGCCACCCTCCCCGCCACGGTCAGCCAGACCAGGCTGATCCGGCGATCGGCAGGGGAACGCTCACGCCGCACCAAGCCTTTGCGGGCCATGCGCGCCACCAGATCCGCCAGAGTCGATCGGTCGATGCCGGACACCTGGCATAGCTGGCTCTGGCTGATGCCATCGGTGACGCTCAGGCTTTGCAGCACAGCAAACTGACGCTGCGTGATCGCCATGTCCCCGACTTCGTCGTTATAAATATCGACGGAAATCTGCATGAGGCGATGCAAAAGCTGCAAGGGCGACACGGCCACGACGTCGGCGCCTTTTTGCGGGCTCGAGGCACGGCCGGCGTTACGCGATTTCATATCTGCCTCTAAACACGACTGACATACGCCTTCCGAACAAATCGAAATTTCCTCCGAACACGGATCAATAAACCGATTCGACGCCGCCGATTCAGGCCGTACCAAAAGACTGTGGATAGCCCCTCTGGAGCGGCGGTTAAGCGCCTTACAGCGGCTTTATCGCCACCCGCGCGCATCGGGATGCCAAACTTACCTTGGCGCGCCTACACTTGCGTCCAGAATCCCGGACAAATCTGCCCGCAGGAGAGTAACGCATGAAAACCGCCATTACCTTTGTCACCAGCTTCCTCAATGGCTTCTTCCACGTCACGCCGCACAAGACCGCGCTGCGCCGTGAAAAGAAGATTCGCGATGGTCTGGACGACGATCAGGTCGACTCGATGATCGACGACAGCTTCCCGGCCAGCGACCCGCCCAGCACTTACTAGGCGAATATTTTCCACCCATATGCGGTGCCACGGTCTATAACCTGGACGACTTTCAGGCCGGAGCGCCATTATGAGCGAAACGATTGAACACGTTTCGGATACTGCCTTCTGGGTGGCCTATTATCGCTGGGCGGAAACCCAACGAAAGGATGCGCTGTTTCGCGATCCCCTGGCCATCAAGCTATGCGGCGATCGGGGCGTCAAACTGGCCCGGCATATGGGTATCGAACGCGCCATGGCGTGGTCCATGGCTTTGCGTACCTGGATTATCGACCGCTATATTCGTGAGGCCATTATCGACGGCGTCCAGATGGTCGTCAACTTGGGCGCAGGCCTCGACACGCGGCCCTACCGACTCGATCTTTCACCTGAGTTTCAATGGGTTGAAGCCGATTTCTCACACGTTGTCGATTATAAGAACAAGACCTTGGCAGACGACAAACCTAACTGCCGGCTGGAACGAATTGCTTGCGACCTGTCGGCCGATGCCGAACGCCAGGCCCTGCTTACGCAGCTTAACGGCCGTGCCGAACGCATCCTTGTCCTGACCGAAGGCGTGGTGCCCTATCTGAGCAATGCAGAGGCCGGACGCCTGGCGCGTGACCTGGCGGCGCAAAGCCACATCGAACTGTGGCTCACCGACTATTTCTCCCCCATGTTCCTGTCTCTAAGCGCCCGCAGCAAAATCCGCCGCGCCCTGCAAAAGAACGCCCCTTTCCGCTTTAGCCCCGGGCCGGAACCAACGGATTGGTCACGCTTTTTTGCCGATACCGGCTGGCAGATCGCCGACATCCGCTTTTCCGGCGAAGAAGGCCTGAAAATCGGCCGCGGCCTGCCCGCAGGCTGGTTCGGTCAGCTGATGATGCATTTCATTTCCGAAGAGCGCCTGCGTCCGTACAGGCGCATGAACGGTTACGTCCTGCTCCGGAAAGGCCGAGAGGTCGTGCCGATCTAGGCCGCCACATTAAATATTTCGTTTTTAATTAATATCGATTACAACTGCCCCAATAAGAAAAACATATCGGGAGGAAATCGCATGCAGCCCTTATCCCGGCGCCGTATGCTCATGTCGGCTACAGCCACAGTCGGCCTGACCATGGCGGATAACGCCATTTCCAAATCTAAACTCAAAGCGAAGGCAGCCGCCAAAACCGCCTTCATCACCACCTCCGGCACGCATTTCAAGCTGGACGGCCAGACCTATCGCTATGCCGGCGCCAATATCTGGTACGGCGCCTATCTCGGCGCGCCGGCGGCCTTTGGCGATCGTAACCGGCTGGCCAGGGAACTCGACGACTTAAAGGCCCTGGGCATCACCAATCTGCGCGTCCTGGCGTCATCCGAGCTGTCGCCGCTCAAGAATTCCCTCGATCCGGCCTTTACGCGCAAGCCGGGCGACTACAATGCCGATCTGCTGGCCGGTCTGGATTTCCTGCTTAGCGAAATGAAAAAGCGTGGCATGAAGGGCGTGCTCTACCTGACCAACTTCTGGGAGTGGTCGGGCGGCATGGTCACTTACCAATACTGGACCAATGGCGGCCATTACATTGATATGGGTGATCCGGCGCATCCGTGGCCGGAGTTTGCCGATTTCTCGGCCCAGTTCTATGCCAGCCAGGCCGCCAAGGAGGCTTACTGGGCTTATGTGCGGATGTTGTTAGGCCGCAAGAACAGCGTGACCGGCGTTGCCTATACCGACGACCCGACCATAATGGCCTGGCAGCTATGCAACGAGCCGCGGCCAGGCGGCAGCGACGCCGCGATCAAGCAGAATGCCGAGGCCTATCTGGGCTGGATCAGCGATACTTGCGCGTTGATCCGCTCGCTTGATCGTAACCACCTGATTTCCCTCGGCCACGAAGGCCTGATGGGCGCGCACAACGATGCCGACCTGGTACTGAAGGCGCATGAGCACATCGACTATCTGACGGCGCACATCTGGCCGCAGAACTGGTCGTGGGTCGACGCCAAAGACCTTGGCGGTACATTCGACGCCGGCGCCGCCAAGGTACAGACCTATATCGACGCCCATATCGCCTTGGCAAAAAAGCTCAACAAGCCTTTGGTTTTTGAAGAGTTTGGCTTCCCGCGCGATGCCGTGGCCTACGCGCCCGGCACCCAGACGGCCTATAAGGATCGATTTTATGGCCTGATCTATGCGGCGGTCGAAAACGCCGTCCGGCACGATACGCCGGTGGCTGGCTCAAACTTCTGGGCCTGGGGCGGGTCCGGCCGCGCCAAACACGACGACTTCCACATGCAGCGCGGCGAAACCAACTATGTCGGTGATCCGCCGCATGAACCGCAGGGCTGGTACAGCGTCTTCAATACGGATACCTCAACCCAGGCACTTATCAAGGCGCACGCGGCGCGCCTGAAGGCGCTGAAATCCGCGTGAAGAATCGGCCTTATCTGGTTGAAAATTTTGAAGACCGCGCCGCCTGCCGGGGGGAGGAAAATGGCGGCGCGGTCTTCTACTGACGCGTAGGCGCGCGTCAGAACAGGCCAGCGCGATAATCGCTGAGCGCCTGTTTGATCTCTTCGTGCGTGTTCATGACAAACGGGCCATAACGCACGACAGGTTCGTTAAGCGGCTTTGCCGTGACCACCAGGGCGCGGGCATTGTCCGCCCCGGCCGTCAGGGTAACGGCATTGCCTTCGGTCAGGAATCCGGCCTCGCCCACATTGATCAGGGTCTGGCCAACCTCCACGCCGCCTTCAAATATATAGACGAACCCGACGTGATTTTCCGGAATGGGCAACGTAACTTCCGCCTCGGCATCGAGCTCGACGTCGGCAATGAATGGCTGCGTTGTTGGAGAGGCAATCGGCCCCTTCAGGCCGTGGTAACGCCCGGCCAGTACCCGGATTTCCGCATTTTTGAAAATGACCGCCGGAATATCGGCAGCCGGAATATCGCGCCACGCCGGATCAAGCATCTTTTCGTGCGACGGCAGATTGAGCCACAATTGGAAGCCATGCATCACGCCGTCGACCTGCTCCGGCATCTCCGAGTGGATCACGCCGCGCGCCGCCGTCATCCATTGGGCGCCGCCAGCTGCGATCACGCCTTCATTACCCTGGCTGTCGCGATGGCGCACACGCCCGGCCAGCACATAGGTGATGGTCTCAAATCCGCGGTGCGGGTGATTGGGGAAACCGGCCGCATAGGCGCGCGGATCGGACGAGACGATCTCATCGAGCAACAACACCGGATCGGCCTCGCCCTGTTCGGGGGCGCCGATGATGCGGTTCAGCTTGACCCCGGCGCCGTCATTGGCAGGAACACCGAATGCCTTGCGGCTGATCCGGCGGGCCATATGCACCTGGGGCGTGGAAGCGATAAACATCGAATCTGTCCTTGGCGGCGGCTCAGAGCGGTTGGAAACCTTTCCGGGTTGCTTACTGAAACTCGCCTTGTGGTGGGGGATATAATCGGATAGCTTCGTTGCCGGAAGGACAGGGGGCCGCATCCCTGTGTTGCACATTTTGGAACACCGGCTGGATCTCGATGATTTACGGGCGTTTTTCGTAGTCGCTGAAACCGGTAGTTTCGCCCGTGCCGCCCAAAGACTGGAGATCTCGAAGTCGATATTGTCGCGGCGCGTCGCCCGGCTGGAAGAGACCCTGCGCGCCCAGCTCCTGCAACGCACGGCCAGTGGCACGTTGCTCACTGAGGCGGGGCAACTCTATTATAGTGATTCCAAGGCAGCGCTGGCTCAACTGGAGTGCGCCGCCGAAAACCTGAGCCAGTCGGTCGGTGAAATCTCGGGTCCGATCCGCCTCACCGGCCCGGTCTATTTCGGCCCGAACTATCTCGGTCCGGCCCTGTGCGATTTCGCCAAGCAGCACCGCGGTATCGAGTTCGAGATCCACTACAGCGACGATACTATCGACATCGCCCGTGAGGGCTTCGACATGGCCGTGCGTCTGGGGCAGTTGCCCGACTCGTCACTCACCTTCCGGCGGCTGGCTACGTCGCGCCGCATGGTGGTGGCCAGCCCCGAATATCTCGCCAGCCATCCGCCGATCAAGACGCCCTCGGATCTGACACACCATCACATCCTGCACTATAGCAGCGTCGGCACGCACGATCTGTGGCGTTATGATCATGGCGGTCAGACGCACCAGATCAAGATCACGCCGTGCCTGCGCTCGAACAATGCGGGCATGTTGATGGTCGCCGCCGCCGAAGGCCTGGGCATCACCGCCATGCCTCTGTTCGTCACCCGCACCATGCTCGAGGCCGGCCGCGTAGTGGAAATCCTTACCGAATGCGAATGGGGCGCCACTCAGATCAGCCTGCTCACGCCCCCGGGCGGCAGCACGCCGCGACGGGTGCGCGCCCTGTCAGATTTCCTGATCCAGCGCTTCCATAATCAGGTTATCTGATAAGGATAATTATCAGAATTATTTCACGGTTTTCCCGGATTTTGCGGGGCAATAATGGCTCCGCTACCCGACGCGGAAGCGCCCCCTATTCCCGGCACCACTGCCACCTGATAATCGGGCGGCGGCCGGAACCACTTGGCGTCCTGCTTGGCAATGACCAGGTCGGTCACCTGAAACAACGGCTCACGCCGCCCCTGCTTGGTCATCTGCAAAATGAGATTGTCCGAAGCCACACACACCATGCCCGCCTGGCCAAGATAACCGCTGAATTCCATCAGCCGGCACGACTTTCCGGCTACCATCGCTGCGCCCACCGGCCTGACGGTCGCATTGGCCGCCAGGACAGCCAGGTCGATCGGCAGCGGCACAAGAGCGGCGGCGCGATCCAACGGAAACACCAGCGCCATCCGGTTCTGCCCCGTGGCCGTCATGGCAATCAGAATGCCCTTTTCGCGATCGGCAATGTAGGTCTGCAGCACACCGCCGGCGCTCAGGTCGATACGAATATGCTGCCCCGAACGCCGGAGTTCCATCGGCTGGGCAAATCCGGCGACTTTGATGTGTGCATAAAGATCGCCACCGGCGGCATCGCCGATGATCTGGCCATTGAAATTCTGCGCGGCAGCTAACCCGGGCCACATCACCAAGGCCAGGCATATTCCGCAAACGGCGCGCCAGACAGACGTCACTTTCGACTCCCAATCGTCGGTCAGCTATGTCAGGATTCGCCCCTGAGAGCGAAGATGAATCCCGATCCTGACATTTCCGGCAGCGTTCTTATCGATGCGCGCGGCCATCGCTGCCCCGTACCGACGCTGAAACTGCGCCGCCGCCTGGAGATGCTGGGGGCCGGAGCGGTGGTGGCGCTGTTGGCGGACGATCCGATGGCGCAGATCGATGTGCCGCATTTCTGTAATCAGAACAGCTACTTGTTGCTGGCGGTTGAAAAGGTAGACACCCACTGGGTTTTTCGGATTCGCCGTGAAACCTGAGCTGATGTATATTACATCTCTGTTTACTGTTATTCCCTAGGCTGTTCCGAATCGCGCGCTGCGCGTCGGGCTTAAGGGTTTGAAGCGTTTCCGTGGGTCGAGGAGCTTAGAAATCGTGAGTCTGAATGCGCGCCTGTTGTTGCTCAGCCGCGATGACCGCTGGATGCAGCCCTTGAGCGAATCCCTGGATCGGCTTGGCCTGCGTACCCTGAGCGCCTTCAGCGTCGACTCAGCCCTGGCCGCTCTGCAGGACCTGGCGATCGAAGCCGTCCTGGCCGATGACGACATCCAGTCGGAAAACCCGGACCTGGTAAAACAACTGCGCGCCGCCGCCACGCCGCGCCGTATTCCGGTGATCCTGGCCCGTCAGGACGAACTTTATGACATCCCGGCCGGCTGGGACATGGTGTTCACCCGGGACGCCCACCCGCAGCAAATCGCATTGACCGTCGACCATATGGTGCGCGCCTGCGTCGCCGAAGAAGAGTACGACACGCGCTGCCAGACCTTCAACATCTCGCCGCAAGAGGTTGAAGCGCTTATGGAAGATCAGGCACCACTGGCACTACTGTCTATCGGCAAGCCCGATCCGGAGTATCTGGCGCTCACCCACGCGCTGAAGGAACGCGGCGTCGAAATCACTGCCGCCCTGTCGAGCTATTCGGCTTTCGACTACCTGCACGACAAGACCTTCGATGCGGTGCTGCTGTGGGGCGGCGACCAGCCATCCGAATCCCTGTCGATCGCGTCGGGCATGCGGCGTAACACCCGGCTCTACCACACGCCGGTCCTGCTGCGAGTGACAGGAACGACCGAGCTTGACCTGGGTGAGGCATACCTGCGCGGCGTTAATGACATTGCCAATGCCCAGGCCGGCACAGACGAAATCTGCGACCGTCTGCTGCGTCTGGCCCGCATCAACCGGCGCCAGACCACCATCCGCAAGACGCTCGAGACCATGCGCCACAGCCCGAAGATGGATAAGGGCACCGGCCTGTTCGGCCGCGACCTGTTCGCCAATCATCTCGGACGTCTGTCCAAGGCTGCCGCCGAACGGAACCGGCCCTTGAGCATCTGCGTGCTGAAAATCGCCGACACACCGGAAATCGTCCGCGCCCGGCAACGCAAGCTCATTGACCGCGCCGTACCGCAGATCGGCTCCATGATCGCCCGCCTGGTCCGCGCCGAAGACAGCGGCAGCAAGCTGTCCAATGAGGTCTTCGCCCTCGCCCTGCCCGCCACCACTCTGGAATCGGCGCGCAATGTCGGCGAACGCATCGCTGCCGTCATCGGCTGCACGGCCTTCGATTCCGGCCAGGGCAAGCCGCCTTATGTGGTGGAATTTGATGTTGGCGTCGCTCAGGTTATCGAGGGCGAGCCAGTTGCCGACGCGCTTAACCGTGCTGCCGACGAGATCAACAATCGCGATCGCGAAGCCGTTTAAGCCCCTACCGCTGGCAGGTCATTACCCCGCCAGCAGCGGCCCGGGCGCAATTCGCCTCTCGCCGCGCCTTTTCGTTGGCGATGATCGTGTCGCTAAGCGAAGGCCCGGACGCATATCCGCCGCTGCCATAAGAGCCGGAAGAGCTGAGTGCCGCCGCTTCCGCGGCTTTGCGATTGCGTTCCAACTCGGCAGCATAAGCATAGTCAGCGGCCTTTTGACCCGCCAGCATGTTGACTTCCGCGAGAGCATCCCCTGCCTCGCTTGACGCCGGATCCAGCCGCATCGCTTCCTTGAGGATCGGGATCGCATAGCCAAAATTGCCGATTTTGCCGTATGCCATCCCCTGAATGACGAGGCCTCGCGCCCTCATGACCGCCGGCAGCGCGCGGTTGGCCGGATCGAGCGTCGCCCGCACAGAATCGATCGCCTCGGGATAGCGGTTTAGGGCAAGATAGGCCTTGCCCTTGACAATATCCTGCTCCGCCACCGCTGGCGGGAAATGCTGGATTGCCTGAAACACCATGGCGTCGGTCGTACCATCCGTGCCGTTTTTTGTGCCCGCACCGAGCCACTTCGTCGCAAGCATGACATCCCATGGCACTCCGTCACCGGCAAGGTATAGCGCTCCCAGATGCACCTGAGCAAAACGGTCGCCTTGCACTGCCGCCAGTTGGTACCATTTTGCCGCTTCTGTGGAATTAGGCGTGACACCGTCACCGGACAGATAAGCATTGCCCAATGCGCGTTGCGCCACCGCGTCACCTGCCTCTGCCGCCTTGCGGAACCACGCCGCCGACTGCGAATAGCTTTGTGCCACGCCGGTGCCGTTCATATATGCCCAACCCAGCAATTCCGCGGCGCCCGCCATCCCTGCATTGCCGGCCTTTTCGTAGCAGTATACCGTGTTGATCTTCTCCACGGCCGCACCATCCTTGGCCGCTATCGCCTGATCGCAGACCGCGTCCGCATTGCCGGAAGCTTGGGCGAGCTTCATCCACTTCGCTGCTTCTTCGTCGTTTTTCGCTACACCGTCGCCGCTCTTGTAAGCCTGGGCCAAAAAGTACTGAGCCGTGCTATCGCCCTGGTCCGCCGCAAGCCGGTAAAGCCGCATGGCCTCGGCTTCGTCATGCGCCACATCGACACCATGCAAATAGAGGTCCCCCAGCGCCGCCTGAGCCGGCGCATAACCTTGATCGGCCGCCCTTTTGTACCAGATGGCAGCACCTCGATCGTTTCTTGGTGTGCTCTGACCGGCGTGGAACATGTAGCCAAGCATGTATTGCGCCTTGGCATCACCCGCTTCAGCCAGCGGCTGGAACAAACGCCAGGCATCATAATAGTTGCCTTGAGCATAATAGTACTGCCCATCTTCGAACTGCCCTGCACACGCCAGCCCCGGCGTTGCCGCCACCGCGATCGCCAGCAGCGAGACGCGAAAAATTCCCGAAAGACCGATGTGCATGATATCCCCCTCCAAGCAACCAGGAGGTAACTCATAACGGCGTTCGCCTTAACCGGCAAGGGCGCTCAAACGGTAGATACCACCAGTCCCGCCAGGTCCTTCATGATCTTTTCCGCCGCTGTCAGGCGTTGGATAGCCTCAGGCCACTCACCCTTGACCAACAGTTTCTGATCCGGCCGCAACTTCCAGTCATTCGGCCGTGCCTGGATCAGCTTGACCAACCCCATCGGATTGTCGAACCGATCATTACGGAAAGTAAGGACGGCGCCCTTCGGCCCAATATCGAGCTTGGCAACATTAGCCTGTCGACACAAGCCCTTGATTCCGACCACTTTCAATAGCTGTTCAGCTTCTTCCGGGATCGGTCCAAACCGGTCGATAAGCTCTGACGCAAGAGCCTCGCGGTCCTCCAGCTTTTCCGCCTCCGACACGCGCCGATATAGCGACAGGCGGATGTTCAGGTCAGGAATATAGCTTTCCGGAATCATGATGGCCGCGCCGGCATTGATCTGCGGCGACCACGAGCGCTGGTCGGTCAGGCTCTCCGCCGACTGACTGCGCAGCTCGGAGACCGCATCCTCCAGCATCTGCTGATAGAGCTCGACGCCGATTTCGCGGATATGGCCAGACTGCTCATGGCCCAGCAGATTACCGCCACCGCGAATATCGAGGTCGTGGCTGGCCAGCTGGAACCCTGCACCGAGATTATCCAGAGATTGCAGCACCTTAAGCCGCTTTTCTGAAGCGAGGCTAAGCGTCTTGTGTTGCGGCGTTGTCAGATAGGCATAGGCGCGCACCTTCGACCGCCCGACCCGACCGCGGATCTGATAAAGCTGCGCCAGGCCGAACATGTCGGCGCGATGCACAATCAAGGTATTGGCCGCCGGCACATCCAGTCCTGACTCGACAATCGTGGTCGACAGCAGCACATCATATTGCCCGTCGTAAAATGCGGTCATGACGTCTTCGAGCGTCGTCGGCGGCAGCTGCCCATGGCCCACAATGAACTTCACTTCCGGCACCTGGGCGCGCAGGAAATCCGAGACGTCAGGCAGATCGCTCAGACGCGGTACGACATAGTAAACCTGTCCGCCACGGTATTTCTCACGCAGCAGAGCCTCCCGAATTGCCACCGGGTCATACGGCAGCACATAGGTCCGAACAGCGATGCGATCGACCGGTGGCGTGGCGATGATCGACATATCGCGAATGCCGGAAAGCGCCATCTGCAGGGTGCGCGGGATCGGTGTCGCCGACAATGTCAGCATATGCACGTCGGCACGGAAGCTCTTGAGCTTCTCCTTGTGCTTGACGCCGAAATGCTGCTCTTCGTCAACGATTACAAGACCTAATTCCTTGAAGCTCACCTGCTCGGAAAGTAGCGCGTGGGTACCGATGACGACCTCGATCTCGCCCTTTTTCAGGCCTTCACGCGTCTCATCAGCCTCCTTGCGACCGACCAGCCGCGACAATTGCCGCACCCGCACAGGCCAACCCTGGAAGCGCTGCGTGAAGGTCTTGAAATGTTGCCGCGCAAGAAGCGTCGTAGGACAAACAATTGCCACCTGCTGCCCCGACATGGCGACCACGAACGCCGCGCGCAACGCCACTTCGGTTTTGCCGAATCCAACGTCGCCGCAGATCAAGCGATCCATTGGCGAGCCCTTGGCCAGGTCCTCCAGCACGTCGGCAATGGCATTGAGCTGATCGTCCGTTTCCTCATACGGGAACTGGGCGCAGAACTCGTCATAAAGCCCTTGCGGCGGATCGATCTGCGTGCCGGATTTCATGGCCCGCGCTGCCGCCAGCTGGATCAGGCCATCGGCCATCTGGCGCAGGCGTTCCTTCGCCTTGGCTTTGCGCGCCTGCCAGCTGGCCGACCCCAGCCGGTCGAGCTGGGCACTCTCGCTGTCGGCGCCATAGCGCGTCAGCAGGTCGATGTTTTCGACCGGCAAGTACAGCTTGGCATCGGCGGCGTAATCCAGTTCCAGGCAATCGTGCGGCGCACCGGCGACATCGAGCGTCTTCAGGCCTTCATAGCGCCCGATGCCGTGTTCGATATGCACGACCAGATCACCCGGCGACAAGGCCGATGCCTCGGCCAGAAAATTGTTGGCTCTCCGACGCTTACGCGGCCTTGCTAACCTGTCGCCGAGAATATCGGTTTCGGAAATGACCGCCAGAGATTCGGTCTCGAAACCATGATCGAGCGGCAAAACAGCGCGCTGCACCGGCTTGGCCTTGGTGCCTTCAACACCGAACGCCTGAGCATCCGCCCATGACGCAGCCAGCCGCAGCTTACCCATGCCGTGGTCGTCGAGCATCTGGCCGAGACGTTCCGAAGAGCCATCGCTCCACGATGCAAAAATCACCCGCTTACCTTGCTTGGACAAGGCCTTGGCGTGGTCGGCCACCGCTTCGAACAGGTTGGTCGAGTCCAGCAGGCGTTCCTGCGCGAAATTCCGCGCCAGCCGCCCGCCGAGATCGTAACCGCCTTCCTGCTGAAACGGTTCGAAGCGACGCACCCGGTGGGCATCCAGCCCGGATTTCCAGTTGGCAGCGTCGAGATAAAGCCGTTGCGGCGGCAAGGCGCGATACTGCCCGCCACCCTTCTCCGCCATGGCATCGGCGCGCAGTTCATAGGCGTCACGGACCATGCTTTCACGCTCAGCAAAAGCATTTTCTGCCAGCGCATCCATCAGGATCAGGCTGTCCGGCGCCAGGAAGTCGAACACCGTATCCAGCCCGTCAAAGAACAGCGGCAACAGATGCTCGACGCCTTGCCGCCGGATGCCAGATGACATCGCCGTATAGAGCGGATCGTCCCCCGGCGCGCCGAACGTCTCCAGATAGTGCTGACGAAACCGGCTGATGCTGGCTTCATCCATTCGGATTTCCGACACGGCGGTGAATTCCAGGGTCGGGATCTGCTTCAGCGAGCGCTGGGTTTCCGGATCGAAACTGCGAATCGACTCGAGACTGTCGCCAAAGAAATCCAGCCGCACTGGTTCATCGTGACTGGGCGAAAACACATCCAGTAGGCCACCTCGCACAGCAAACTCGCCGCGTTCTGCCACGGTCGAGACGCGTGCGTAGCCCTGGTTGACGAAGTACTTGTCGAGGTTGGCGATGTCGATGCTTTGGCCCGGCCGCAACGCCAGATGCCCTTCGGCAATCACCTTTCGCGGCGGCACGCGCTGCGCCATCGCGTTTGAAGTCGTCAGCACAAGCACCGGTTTTTTTGACGTTTTTTCCCGGTATGCCGCCAATTGCGCCAAGGTGTACATGCGCTGCGCCATGATACCTGTAGTCGGACTCATCCGGTCGTACGGCAAACAGTCCCAGGCCGGGAAAATCAGTACGTCGAGGTCGGGCGCAAAGAATCGCAGCGCCTCCTGCACGGCATTCATCCGGGCGAAATCGCGCGTGATGAACAGGCTGACGCCCTCGCCCTTCGCCAGGTCGGCGGCAACCAGGGCATCAAAGCCTTCCGGACAGCCGCTAAGGATCAGCGACCCGTTGAGTTTGGCAATATCGGCAAGCGAAGTCATCAGATTTTTTTATAAGCTACTTTGTAGAACGAATTGAGTTGTCTCATGATTTCGTTTTGGAACTCGGCAGGCGGCAGCTCACGTTCGATGATCCAACCATACAAATCCTGGTCGGGCACTTCGAGCAGCACCTCGAACAGGTCGAGTTCCACGTCGCTCATGCGCGGCAAGGCTTCGTCGGAAAAATGACCGAGAATGATATCGGCCTCCTTGAAACCGCGCCGCCACGCCCGGAAAGACAGCTTTTTCAGGCGCGCCGCGCGCACTTCGCTCTCCTGCATATCGTTCCTTCCCGAAGCAAAACAAGCCCTTCTCATAAACCATTTTTGGTGCTTGATAAGCCCATGCGCCCGGAAATTTTATTCCCCTATTTCGCCAGTGTCGGCAGCCTGAAAGGGGTTGGCCCGAAGATCGCTCCGATCCTTGAAAAACATGCCGGCGCGCATGTCCGCGACCTGGCTTTTCTCCTACCATCCGGCATCATCAGCCGACCATTGGTGCCATTGGCGACCGCGCGAATCGGTGAGGTGCAGACAGTGGCCGTCACTATCGGCGGTTATCCATCTGCCGGTCCCAAAGGCCCGTGGCGGATCGACACCCATGATGATCTGCAGCGCCTCGCCCTCGTCTATTTTCACCGCATCCACGGTATGGACAAGCATCATCCAGTAGGCGCCCGCCGCCTGGTGAGCGGCAAGATCGAGAAATTCGGCAGCAATCTGCAAATGCCGCATCCCGACTATCTGGTCGACGAAACCAAGCCAGAGGAAATCCCGACTTGTGAACCCGTTTATCCGGCAACGCTAGACCTCTCTTCGCGCATGATCCGCAAGCTGGTTCAGACGGCCCTGGCAGCCCTGCCCGCCTTGCCGGAATGGCATGACGAAGCTATTGTTCGCAAATACTTGTGGCCGGATTTTCATGCGGCACTAGAGGCAAGCCATACCCCGCAAAGTGTGCTTGACCTGTCGCCTGATGCCAAACCACGCCAGCGTCTCGCCTATGACGAAGCCCTGGCGCACCAGTTGGCCTTAAAGGCACGCAAAAGCCACCGGCAAAACACACCGGCAAGGATTATCGATTTCCACGCCTGGTCCGATAAGGCCCTGGCCGGTTTGCCGTTTGGCCTTACAGGTGCCCAGATGCGCGCCCTTGAAGATGTGCGCGGCGACCTGCGTTCCGGCCATCGCATGAATCGGCTGATTCAAGGCGACGTCGGCGCCGGCAAGACGCTGGTCGCCCTACTGGCCATGATCGACCTGGCTGAAGGCGGCTTCCAGAGCGTGATGATGGCGCCGACCGAGATTCTGGCCCGGCAGCATTATGAAAAATCCCTGCCGATTCTGGAAGCTCTCGGCATTTCCTCCGTGATTATGACCGGCCGCGACAAGGGCAAGGCGCGCGAAGCCAAGCGCGCCGCGGTCGCTTCCGGTGACACGCTGGCCGTATTCGGCACTCACGCCGTCTTCCAGGAAGGCGTCGATTTCCATAACCTGCACTTGGCCGTCATCGACGAACAGCATCGCTTTGGTGTCGGGCAGAGACAACGCCTGTTTTCCAAGGGCGAGGCGGTACATTATCTCTCCATGTCGGCGACGCCGATCCCACGCACCCTGGCGCTTACGCAATACGGTGAGGCTGACCTGTCGATCCTCGACGAAAAGCCCGCCGGCCGCCAGCCGATCCAGACGGCGGTCATACCGCGCCAGCGTCTGCACGATGTCGAGGCCCGACTGAAGTCAGCCCTCGATTCGGGTTCGCAGGCCTACTGGATATGCCCGCTGGTCGAAGAAACCGCCGAATCCGATCTGATCGCCGCTGAGGCACGTCACCGTGAACTACAAGAACGACTCGGTATCGAAATCGGCCTGGTCCACGGCCGCATGGCTTCGGAGGACAAGGACGCTATCGTCAGCCGCTTTGCCGCCGGCGAAGTCCGCGTCTTGTGCGCCACCACGGTGGTCGAAGTCGGCATCGACGTGCCCCAGGCCACCATCATCGTCATTGAGCAGGCCGAACGTTTCGGCTTGGCTCAGCTTCACCAACTCCGCGGCCGGGTCGGCCGTGGCCGCGACAAAAGCGCCTGCATCCTGCTTTACGACACACCGCTGTCGAACACCGCCAAGGCGCGGCTCGAACTGCTGCGTGACACCGAAGACGGCTTCCGGATTGCCGAGATGGACTGGAAACTGCGCGGCGAAGGCGATATCCTGGGCGCCCGCCAGTCTGGATTTCCTGCCTATCGCTTTGTCGATCCGCTGGCCCACGCCGACCTGATCGCCATGGCGGCGCGCGATGCAGTCTATATCCTGCAACACGCCGACGCCCTGTCCGCACCGCGTCGCCAGGCGATCGAGGTACTCAAGCAGCTGTTCGACTGGCGAGCGGATTTGCCCGACAAGCAGGATTAGGGGACTTTGGACTGGAACAACTGCCAGCGCGACTGTATATCCGCCTGAAGATCACCGTAGAACAGATTGTACATGTTCACTTTTCTCTGTTCGGTCCACGTACCCTTGTCGCGGAAAGACGGCGAATTCGGCTTGTCGACGACCAGTACTCCGCCTAGGCAATGCGCTGACACCTTGTGCGCCATCAATGGCGGTTCTGTCCCCCATTCCAGGCCCGTGGCGTTGGTCGCCCCAAGCGAATGGCGCGCATCAACCGTCTGGCTGGTCCAGCCGCCAACCAGCGGATTGACGCAAACTGCCTTTTGCGATCCCAGCGCCGCCAAGGTGTCACCCTGCCAGTAGACCGCCTTCGACAGCAACTGCAGCGCCAGGTCCGGCCGGCCGGAATCGACGGTGAAATAACTGACCAGGCAGCCCGTCTCCTGCCGCGACTTGCAGGCCGACAGCCAGGCGCCCACGCCGGAAAACTGGTTGTCGGGCGCCAGGGTCTCCAGAAAATAAGCCACGACCAGCTGCGACTTCAGTTCTGCGTCGGCGTTGATCCGATCGCGCACCAGGCGCTCAGCCAACAGGCCGCCCTGCTCCAGCCCGACAATGACGAACCCGTGCCCGCCACGCCTTTGCTTCAGGAACGCTTCGAACGCCCGCTCGACGTCGTGATACGCATATTGCCGGGCTTCGCGCGCGTCCTCTCGCAGCGTCAGTTGCGTATACAGGCTGGCCTGGCGATATTTCGGCGCATAGATATTGCCCATCACAGCAAACGGTGCGGCATAGTTCGGCAGTTGCACACGCTGCACGCCGTCCTGAGCCATATGGCTGTCGACAGCGCCAAGCCAGTTGCGTCCGCCGTCATAGCTGGTGGCGTGCACAAAAAAGACATCGACCTTGCGCGGATCGGCATAGTAACGCGCCAGCGCCGGATTGAGATACCAGCCGTCGCTCTTGGCGTAGTCGGGCGCCGCCGGAATCTTGTAGATCTGGAACGGGATCTTGGGATCGAGATTGTTGCGATTGATGTCGTTCTGCAAATAGACAAACGCCAGCGCCAGAACAGCGGCCAGAAGGGCGCCGATCAGAAAGGTCTTCCTGCGTTTCCTAAGGATTACGATCCACATCTGCTTTGAGCGTAATGTCGTCAGGGCCCTGAGATCAAGCCGCCGGGCTTCACTTTTTGTGAGTCTTATCCGACGTTCGGCGACACCGCATCCAGCACCTTATAGTCTTCATTGCGGAATCGTTTGTGCACCCAGAACCACTCCTCGGGATTATCGCGCACCGCCTGTTCGATAAAAGCGCTTATCTTGCAGACAGTTGTTTCGATATCCTGACCTTTTTTTCCGGTATCATCGACCGTGATCGGATCATGTACCGTGACATGAAACCGCGCCTTATGCATCCGGCGGATGGTCAAGGGTTGCAACACCGTGCCGAAACGCTGCGCCAGCCGCGTCGGCCCGGGCGCCGTATCGACCACATGGCCGAAGAACGGCGTCGCTACGCCGCGATTGAACTTCTGGTCATTCATCAGACCGACCGACTTGCCTTCCTGCAAGGCGATCAGCAGTTCCTTGGCACCGTCGCTGCCCTTGGGCGCAAACAGACTGACGCCATAGGCTTCGCGGCCGGCCTTGAAACGTTCTTCGACATACGGGTTGTTAGCGGCGCGATAGGTAATCATGTACGGCACGCCCGCCTGGAGAATGGCGGCGTTCATGACCTCCCAGTTCGACAGGTGGCCGGAAATAAAGATGACTGGCTTGCCGCTGCTGGCAATGGCACGCAATTTCTCGATGCCCTCGACCTCGACACGGCTGGGGTCCTTGACGATGCGGTCCATGACCGGAAATTCGCCGCCCAGCGTCCGGCCGGTATTTTCCCACTGCTTGTCGATCAGCGCCTTGCGCGTCGCAGCGTCCATATCGGGAAACGCCAGGCGCAGGTTGTTGACGACCGTCTTCTGCACCGGCGTCAGCGGCCCCAGCGCCTTGAAAAACCACGCCCCAAGATCCGACGCCGTATCGACCGGCAGCGCGCGCATCAGGGCGATGAACAGGTCATAGGCCACCGCTTCGATGCGCCACAAGACCTCCTGCCCGAACGTCGGCTTGCCGTACATGGTCAGGCATGACCTTTGACGAGCGCGCGCTTGGCGGCGATGAACTTGCGCACGCGATTTACCCGCGCCTCGGCGGCCAAATGGCTGGAATAGATGCCGTCCCAGCCGCCGGTAAAGTGCCGCCGGCCGAAGTAATAACGCGCAAACACCGCCGGATATTCAAACGGCAGCCGCGCCCACAGCGTCCATTCCGGCTTCTTCAGCACCTTGGCTTGCAAGTCGGTGTAGGAATCGAGCTTTGAACGAATGTGTTCGTACGATCGCGCCGAAAAATGCGCCACTGTGCCCTTGAGCTGGCCGACGCGTTCGGCCTTGGTGTCGACCGTGTCGTGCACCGGGCTTTCGCGGAAGCGCACCACGCGCTTGTCGTACAGCCGGACGTAATTATGATAGTCGGCCCACAGGCGCGGCCTGGCCTGCCCCGGATAGACATTGCGGATGCGCATGCGATAGGCGTTGAGTGACGGCCCGGCGGTCATCAATGCCTGGATTTCCTTGAACAATTCCGGCGTCATGATCTCGTCGGCGTCGAGGTTAAGCACCCAGCTGTTACGTGCCATGTCTTCGGAATAGCGCTTCTGCGGCCCGTAACCTGGCCATTCATGGAAAATGACGCGCGCGCCCAGCGATTCCGCGATTTCCACCGTCCGATCGGTCGATCCGCTATCGACTACCACCACCTCATCCACCAGCCCCTGAACAGCGCGAATGACATCGCCGATACGGTCTTCTTCATTCCGCGCAATGATGGTGCAGCTTAAGGGAACAGGCGCCTTGGTCATGCGCCTCTTGTGCCGAAGTGAAGGCCTGCATTCAAGGTCCAAACCCAACAATTTTTCGTATGGACAAGGCAGGCGCAACGGCGTTCTTAGCCTCTGAAAATTGGACTTTTCCCATGCCGAAACCAAATGTTGATTCCAATTCGCCGTTGATTTTGTGGTTCAGAAGCGATTTGCGGCTCCATGACCACCCTGGCGTAACCGAAGCGGCGTCATCCGGCCGGCCGATTGTTCCGGTCTATATTCACGATGAACCCTTGTTATCAAGGCCTTTGGGCGCAGCCTCACGCTGGTGGCTGTATCAATCTCTTAAGATTTTAGATGAAGCTATTTGCCAACACGGATCAAGATTGATTATTCGTAAGGGGCATTCCAGGGCGATTCTCGACGTCCTTCTGAAAGAGACACGGGCAAAAACAATTAGTTGTGCTCAAACCTTCGACCCGAAAGCCGAGCAATTTGATGTGTCTCTGGCCAAGCATCTGGAAGAACAATATGTTGATTTTGAGCGCCACAACGTCACCCTGCTGACACCACCCAACTGGATCCGGACGCGTGATGACAAGCCGTTCCGCGTCTTTACGCCGTTTTATAAAAGCCTCCGTGACAAGGGCTTTTTCGAGCCGCATGCGCCGCATAGCCTGTCATCGAAGGATTGGCGCACGCCGGAAACCTGGCCTGACTCTTTAGCTATCGATGAATTGGGCTTGAACGACACCCATACACCGTCCGGCGAGGACTGGGCGGCCGGCTTCGATCGCTTTACCCCCGGTGAGCATGGTGCCCGCAATGCCTTGCGCACCTTCATTCACCAACATCTGGAGCAATATGCCGGCGACCGCGAACGTCCGGATAAGGATGCCACCTCGCATCTGTCGCCACATCTGAGATTTGGTGAAATCAGCCCTCAGCGCATCTTGTATGAAATTGCCCAAGCCGTCGAAAACGCCCCCTATCTGGCTGCCGGAGCCGAAAAATTCCACTCAGAACTGGCCTGGCGGGAATTCTCCTATGGCCTACTGGATCAGGAACCAAAACTTGATCACGTCAATTTCCGCGACGATTTCGATAATTTCCCCTGGCGCGACGACGATAAGGGTTTCCGCGCCTGGTGCCGCGGCGAAACCGGCTATCCGCTGGTCGATGCCGGCATGCGCGAACTCTGGCAGACCGGCTACATGCACAACCGCGTCCGCATGGTCTGCGCTTCCTTCCTGGTCAAGCACTTGCTGATCGACTGGCGGCGTGGTGAACAATGGTTCTGGGATTGCCTGCTTGACGCCGACGCCGCCAACAATCCGGCCAACTGGCAATGGGTGGCAGGCTGCGGTGCCGACGCAGCGCCCTATTTCCGCATCTTCAATCCCATGACCCAGGCCGATAAATTCGATCCGGCCGGCCTTTATCGCACACGTTATATACAGGGTTATGCGCCGCCCAAGCACAGCAAGCGGCAAAGCGATCTTTTTGAAAACAAAAATAAATCTGATTCGCTTACCTCTTATCCACAGCCCATTGTCGATCACGCCTTCGCCCGCGAACGCGCGCTCGAAGCCTACAAGTCGAGGAAACAATCATGACCACGCAAATCGATCCGCACAGCCTACAAAGCCTGCTGGACAAACAAGCCGTCAAGGTCGTTGACGGTAGTTGGGCACTCGATGGCACCGACATGCGTGCCCTGTTTGGCAAGGAACATATTCCCGGCGCCGTCTTCTTTGATATCGACGCGATCAGCGATCACTCAACGCCTTTGCCGCATATGGCGCCGACGTCCGAGATGTTCGCCGAAGCCGTTGGTAATATGGGCATTTCTGACAAGGACCACGTCGTCATCTATGACCGCCAGGGCCTGTTTTCCGCAGCGCGCGTCTGGTGGACCTTCAAACTGATGGGCCACACCAATGTTCAGGTCCTACGTGGCGGTCTTCCCGCCTGGAAAGCCGCCGGATTACCCGTCACGGATATAGGTAACACAGCCGTTCCTACGCGCTACCAGCCGCATATCAATGAAGAGATGATTATAAGTATCGAAAAATTAAAAACAAAACTTGATGACGCACACTATGCCGTCTTCGATGCGCGCCCCGCTGCACGCTTCCGTGGCGAAGCCCCTGAACCACGGGCTGGTTTGCGCTCCGGCCACATGCCCGGCGCCCGCAGTTTGCCGATCGCGGAACTGATCCGCGAAGGCGTCTTGAAGCCGCGTGACGAACTGAAAGCCATCTTTTCTGGTCTGAAACTGGCGCCGGATCAGACCGCCATTACCACCTGTGGCTCCGGTGTGACCGCCGCCGTCATAAGTATGGCCTTGGCAGAAATTGGCCATACCCAGGCCATACTTTTCGATGGCTCATGGGCGGAATGGGGGCAGGAAACGCTGGACACGTCCGTCGTGACGAGTCGCAGCTAAGCCCAAGCTTAGAAATTTTAGATTAACGATAGGTTAATTTTGGAAATCCATATGAACATTAATCTACAACCTATTGGCTTTGTTACAAAAGGCCGCGAAGAACCGATTGACGACAACTGGGACACGGAAATCTCAGTCATCGAGCTGAATTTCCAGCGCCTCGGACCGGATGCCCTACTTGGCCTCGACCAGTTCTCACACGCTGAAATTCTCTACTGGTTCCACCATCCGGCTGCCGAGGCCATTCATGCGGCCGCTCGCCATCCAAGAGGAAATCCGGACTGGCCGGCGGTGGGCATCCTGGCGCAACGTGCGAAGAACCGACCCAACCGCCTGGGCCTTACCACGTGTCGCGTCGTGAAGATTGAGGGCCCCACACTAACAGTTGCCGGTCTTGACGCCATCGCCGGTACGCCCGTGCTCGACATCAAGCCGTACATGTCAGGCTTCGCACCGCGTGGTGAAATTCGCGAACCACAATGGGCACAGGAAATGATGGCCGGCTATTGGTGATAATACGCTGGCTTGTATGGACAAATCAGCATCCCGGCGATAGACCCGGCGGACAGATCCGGTTTCCGGACACGTAGCTCAGCTGGATAGAGCAGCTGCCTTCTAAGCAGCCGGTCGGGGGTTCGAGTCCCTCCGTGTTCGCCATAATATAAAGAGGCGCATCCTGGGATGCGCCTCTCTTGCTTTAGTGCGTCCAGCTTTGCCGGCGGTTGGACGCGAAATTGTCTGCATAGGCCTTGATGATTTTTGGCGGCGCTTCCGGCTCGATCAGCCGGAACGGAATACCGTGGTGTTCGGCATACGCGATGGCCTGGTCGCGCGTTTCAAACGTCAGACGGATCTGGGCGTTCATGTCGGCCGAAGACGTCCAGCCCATAAGCGGATCAGGCGTGCGCGCCGATCGCGGCTCGAATTCCAGTACCCAGTCGTGAGTCTTGCCACGGCCTGATTGCATGGCGGTCTTGGCGGGTTTGAAAATACGCGCGAACATGATGTCTCCTGGCCGCGGATTCGGACGGCTCGTGTTCGTTTGTTACTACAAAGGATGTGGGCGGCCAAGGGGTTTTGCTGAAGCGACAATGGCTGATGCTCGCGGCCGTGTCGTCTTCCGCGGGACGAGAGGATTGGCTAGGCTTCACTGCGCCGAACTCGCAAAGCACGAGCCCTTATGCTCATTTCGAACCGGGAGGTTAAAAGTCGTCTCGGCCAGACATTTAAAAAGGGTGGCCCAGGCGGGGCCACCCTTTTTAAATGGTCGGGGCGAGAGGATTCGAACCTCCGGCCTTCTGCTCCCGAAGCAGACGCGCTACCAGGCTGCGCTACGCCCCGACTGATTTAAAGTGTCTCTTTGAGCGGCTGTCCGAAATGGTCGGGGCGAGAGGATTTGAACCTCCGACCTGCTGCACCCAAAACAGCTGCGCTACCAGGCTGCGCTACACCCCGACACCAAGGTCCGGCCCATAACTGGACAACCCAAGAGGCGCGCTTCTTGCCACTTTCGTCCGCGCATAGCAAGCCCCCGCATTGGAAAAATTGGTGTTTTCCGCAGACGCCGCTCAAGAGGTGTGGAAAAACGGATGTTCGACCTTGTCGCCGGGTTTCAAACCCAGCTTATCGCTCAGCCCGGCCTCGATTTCGAGCACGCCAGTGGCTGGTCCATCCGACGGCAAGGGCGTGCGATCCAACGGTTTGGCGTTCTTCGTGATGGATACGATCCGGCCGTCAGCGCCGATATAGATGATATCGAGCCCGATCAGAGTGTTCTGCATCCAGAAGGTTCGCGGCGCCGCGTCATTGAATTCGAACAGCATGCCTTCGCCGGCCTTGAGCGCAGTGCGGCACATCAGCCCCTGTTCACGCTGATCTTCGCTGCTGGCGATTTCGACCTGGAACAGCGACTTGCGCGACGCCGAATCGATCTGAAGCGCTTCCGGTCTCGAATAGGGCGAAAGGTCCATACTCAGACAGTCGGCAGGCATCGCCGTCTTATCCTTGACCGGCTTGGCCGCCATGGCGAACGACGCACCGCCGGCCACGACTGCAGCCGCCATCACACCGGCCCATCCCAACATGCGAATCCGCGCCATTCAGCAATCTCCCTGCAGCCAAGTCAGACGCAGCTTTATCGCCGCCCATGGCGTTTTCAAGGCCAAAATGCTTCAACGCTCCCAAGCCAGAGCGCAAAAAAACGCGGACAGCCCGGGCTGCCCGCGTTTTTTGGTCTCACCTTCATGGACGGATGTCACTTGCCGTCCACGACAGCGGATGGATTACACCAACGCTTTTGGATGCACTTCAGTAACCACCAGCCCCTTCGGACCTTCGCCGAAACGCACCATGATGGTGTCGCCCTGCTGAACGTCCTCAAGACCATGACGGCGAAGCGTTTCGATATGAATGAAGATGTCGGTCGGATCGGATCCCCGCACCACGAAACCGTAGCCCTTGGTCCGGTTGAACCACTTTATGGTCGCAGCCTCAAGCTCGCCGACGCGTACGCCGTCGTTCAGGACACGCGAACTGCGCGGGGCATGATCAGATCGTTCTGACCGCGCCATCAGCGGCGAATCCGGCGCAGCATCAATCTGCTCGATCTGGATGACCTGCCAGCCCTTTGTGCGCTTAGCAATCTTGCACGTGATCCGCGCGCCCTCATGGGCGCTGTCACGGCCGATGTCGCGTAAGCTGGAGATATGGAGGAGAACATCCCGCATGCCGGTCTGACCGGAATCCTGCGGAACAATGAAGCCATAGCCTTTGGCTACGTCGAACCATTTCACATGACCTGAAATCGCTACTAACTCTTCGGCTTCGTTTTTATTATTATAATCAAACACACTCATTATCCTCACCGTGTCGACAAAAACGCTCTGTGACGGACGATATCATAACATGGATATCTCAATTTGGGAGAGCAAAATCAAAAATAATTCGCATTAAATGCGAATGTTAAGCCATAAAATCGCTTTTTGCGAGCAAAAACGCAATTAGCGACAATTCGTGATCACGAAATTTGTTAAAAAAAGTGTGGATAAGCCTGTGAACTGTGGTTCCGGCTGTCCGATTCACTCGCCTGTCACGGAGAGATCTTGGCAGTCCCTAGGGGAGTCGAACCCCTCTTTTCAGGTTGAAAACCTGACGTCCTAACCGATAGACGAAGGGACCGCGTCAAGAGGTGCGCTCAATAGCCAATTCGTTTTGGCGGCGCAAGGGCTATTTGCAAAATATGCGAAGAATTGCCTGGGGAAAACCTGTGCGGCTGAAATTATCCGGCTGCTGTCAACGCCATGTCCTCGATTTCGAACTGCACACCGTTGCGTCCCATATAGTCGTCCGCCTTAAGCCGCCCCAGCACGTGCACCGTGCCTGCCGGACGCAGCAGCGCGTCGCCCAGCGGCGTACCTTCCGCCCGCCAGGCAATGCCCTTGAGCTTGAAGCCCGACGAATCACTGAGCTCACAGCGCACGTGGCCGCCCTTCATCACCTGGGCGAAGCTGACGCGCACATCCGCAAACGCCAAAGTCGCTTCCGGATTGCCCTGGCCATACGGCGCCAGCAGGTCGAACCGGTCGTATAGCGCCCGCGACGCCGCCCTGAGCGACAGGATGGCGTCGATCTCGACCGCTTCGACTTGGTCTTCGGCGGCGACGTGATCACGCACATACTTATTTATATATGAGCGCAACTCAGGGATGCGGTCGCGCTCGACACTCAGGCCCGCCGCCATGGCGTGACCGCCACCGGACAGCAGCAGCCCACTTTCGAACGCCGCACCGACCGCCTCGCCGAGATTGATGCCGGCCTGCGACCGGCCTGAACCCTTGCCCATGCCGCTGACCGGGTCGATGCCGATGACGATCACTGGCTTGCGCCATCGTTCGCGCAGCCGCCCGGCGACAATGCCGATCACGCCGGGATGCCAGTCCTCGCGGGCAATGATGACAACCGGATCGTCCGACGGATAAAGCCCTTGCGTTTCCGCCAGCGCGATCGCCTGATCAAGCACTTCGGTCTCGACGTCGCGGCGCTTGCGATTGAGCTCATCCAGTTCCTGCGCCAGCGCCTCGGCCTCGGCGACGTCGTCGGTCGACAACAGCCGCACGCCCAAGTCAGCCCGACCGATCCGCCCACCGGCATTGATGCGCGGCCCGATGACAAAGCCGGAATGGAAGGTGCTCATTAGGCTCACCGCCCCGTCGGCGCCGTCGCCGGCCACCTTCATCAAGGCTTTGATGCCGGGGTTCTTACGCTGCGACATGATTTTCAGGCCTTGCGACGCCAGCGCCCGGTTAAACCCGGTCAGGGCCGTCACGTCACAGATGGCCCCCAGCGCCGACAGGTCGAGCCATTGCTTCAGGTCCGGCTTGTCGCGCCCGGCGAACAGACCACGCTTCTCCGCCTCCCGATTGAGCGCCGCCAGCACGACGAACACCACGCCCGCCGCTGCAAGATTGCCTTGCGCCGAAGTGCAGCCCGGCCGGTTGGGATTGACGACCGCCTTGGCCCGCGGCGGATCTTCGCGCATCAGGTGATGGTCGATGACCACGACGTCCAAACCGATCTCGGCCGCGTGCTGCAAAGGCTTATGCGCCATGGCGCCGCAATCGACGGTAATGACCAGGTCGAAACCCTGCCGTTTCAGACTATCGAAAGCGGCATTCGACGGGCCGTAGCCCTCGGTCATCCGGTCAGGCACATAGACGAACAGGTCGCGGCCCATGGTGCGGAACCAGCGCACCAACTGCGCCGCCGACGTGGCACCGTCGACGTCGTAGTCTGCGAAGACGCAAATCTTCGCGTCAGCCTCAAGCGCATCGAGAATGGCGGCAACGGCCTTGTCCATATCCATAAAGCAGCTCGGATCAGGGAACAGCGCTTTCAGGGTCGGATCGATAAAATCGACCAGGGTGTCCGGCCTTACCCCCCTGCCCGCGATCATCCGCGCCAGCGGCTCGACAAACTCCGGCTCGACCCGGTTCATCAGGCCGAAGCGATGGGTGATTTCACGCAAGGTTTCCGGCGTAACCCCTTTGGCCGCCACGCGCTCAACCCAGCTGCGCCCCGTCAGCGACCGCGACACATTTAAATAAGGCGCAACGACGGGCCGCTTTTTTTCTTGGATGTCCATCGCAGCGGTATAACTGCTTTTGCGAGTCGCGGCAGCCCTATCTTAGTGGCCGATGAACGGCCGGCGCATCGACAATTTGCGTACCGTGTGCGTCCTCGACACCATGACCAGGCTTTCGGTGGTGACAAACACCTCGCCGCGGGCATTGGTTTCCTTGTTGACGCCGCGCAGCAGCGCCCCGTTGGTCACGCCAGTGGCAATGAACACGGCCTCCGAACTGACGAGGTCGTCAAGATCGTACTTGCGGTCGAAATCGGTAAGCCCCAGCCGCTCGGCCCGGCTGCGCTCGTCATTATTCCGGAACAGCAGCCGCCCCTGGAACTGGCCACCGACGCACTTCAACGCCGCGCAGGCCAGGACGCCTTCCGGCGCGCCGCCCGACCCCAGATAGATGTCGATACCGGTTTCCGGCTGAGCGGTATGGATGACGCCCGCTACGTCGCCGTCCGTAATCAGGTGAACCCGAGCCCCCGCCCGGCGCAGCCCGGTAATAATGCCGTCATGACGCGGCCGGTCGAGCACACAAGCGACAATGTCCGATACCTTGACACCCTTGGCTTTGGCCAGCGCCCGGACATTTTCTTCCGGCGAGGCATCCAGGTCGACAACGCCCGGCGTGTAACCCGGCCCGATAGCGATCTTCTGCATGTAAGTGTCGGGCGCGTGCAACAAGCCGCCACGCGGCGCGAATGCAATCACCGACAGCGCATTGGCCATAGCTTTGGCGGCCAGCGTCGTGCCTTCAAGCGGATCGAGCGCGATGTCGATGGCCGGGCCCTTACCCGTGCCAACCTTTTCACCGATGTACAGCATGGGGGCTTCATCGCGCTCGCCTTCGCCGATGACGATGCGGCCGTCCATCTCGATGGCGTTGAGCGCGGTGCGCATGGCATCGACCGCAGCCTGATCGGCTGCCTTTTCATCGCCGCCACCGACCTGCGCAAAACTGGCGATCGCGGTTTCTTCGGCAACACGGACAATGTCTAGGCTAAGGTCGAAATCACGCGCGGAAGAGCTAGTTTCTTTTTTTGTATCAAGTATTTCTGGCATTATTTTAATCTTCTATTTTACGGGCTCAGATACCCGCGTTATTCATCAGGCCGCGCGAAAGTCCGGCCCTAGCGCTGAAAATCATTGAGATCCTTAGTCAGCAAGCGGCGGTGGAGCGGCCTTGGCTCGCAGTTGCGCGCCCAGGCTTTCCATTTGACTGGCTGTCAGCGGCGTTTCGACCGGGTTCATTTTCACCGGATCGATCTGGTTGCGCGCCTCAGTCGCCAAAGCGTCGGGCGTATAGGCGTCCCAGCTAAGGCTGTTGAATTGCATGTTAAGCGCCTGTTTCAGCACCAGCTGGCCGGCGACGCGCTGCTTGATTTCGGATGCCGTGGGCACATCCGTCGGTGCAACCGGGAACTCTGACCAGTGTGGCAGCGTATTCAGCGGACGCGATGGCGCAGGCGTGGCAGCTTGTTGCGCCTCACCTTGCGCCCAGGCGCCGCTGGCGATCAGCAGAGAAACGCAAACAAAGCCAGCACAGGCAAGACCGGTAGGACGACGCATGCCGGATATCTCCGCGAAACGGTTTTCAACTGGCGATTTACTCCCGTGATGAGTGGGAAAACAAGAAAAATATAATGTGAATTGCTTTTCGCCGCGTAAGCGACTGCATTGCAGCGCACAACAACCGACGCGCTCGATATGAGGATTCCCTGAATGGCCAAGACGCCGAAATCCCCGGATTTGCAGGAAAAACCTGCCTCAAAAGCAAAAACTGCTCCGGCCAAGGCCAAGTCTGTATCCCCGGCCAAAACGGCGAAACCGGCCGCTGCCAAACCCGCCCCGAAAGCGGCTCCCGTCCCAAAAGCGCCTGAAACACCGAAGCCGGCTCCTGCCAAGCCGACGCCACAACCAACGGCGCGCCGGCCCCTGCCCCGCATGCCGAACGAAACGCCGCGCCGCGTGACGCCGCCTGCCATGCCTGCATTCGATCCTGAAGCCATGCGTCAGATGGAGGCCCTGTCGGTCAACCTCGCCAAGGCAGCCATGACCGCCCAGAGCGCCTTGGCCAAGACGGTTTTCAACGGCCCGGACAAAGGCGCACCGGTTGATCCGTTCCAGGTCGGTCCGGCCATGGGCGAAGTCATGAAAGCTCTGGCCAACAAGCCCGACACGCTGATCGAGGCCCAGAGCGAGCTGATGGCCGGCTATATCGACCTCTGGGGCCAGGCGGCGCGCCGCACGCTCAGCAACGACGCCGAAGCTCGGAAAATCAACGACAAGCGCTTCGCCGACCCCCGCTGGGAACAGAACCTGGTGTTCGACGTCCTGCGGCAGTCTTATCTGTTGTCGTCCAACTGGATCAACAAGCTGATCGCCAGCGTCGAGGGCATCGACCCCAGCATCAAGCGTCGCGCCGAGTTTTTCACCAAGTTGATGACCGACGCCTTGTCGCCGTCCAACTTCCTGCTGTCCAATCCGGCGGCGCTTCAGACCCTGCTCGAAACCAATGGCGAAAGCCTGGTCAAGGGCATGGAAAAGTTCGCCGACGACATGGCGCGCGGCGACGGTAAGTTGATGATTTCCCAGGCCGATTACAGCCACTTCAAGGTCGGCGAAAGCGTCGCCACCACGCCGGGCAAGGTCGTCTATCGCGGCCCCTATTTCGAGCTGCTGCAATATAATGCGACCACGCCCGAAGTGCGTGAAATCCCGCTGCTGATCTTCCCGCCCTGGATCAACAAGTTCTACATCCTTGATCTACAAGCGAAAAATTCGATGATCAAGTGGCTGACGGACCAAGGCTTTACCGTCTTTGTCACCGCTTGGGTCAATCCGGACGTGTCGATGAAGGAAACGACCTTCGAAGACTATATGTTCGGCGGCATCTACGAAGCCGTCCAGAAGGTCAAGGAACAGACCGGGTCGGCCACGGTCAATACAGTCGGCTATTGCATTGGCGGCACCTTGCTTGGCGTCGCCCTGGCTCACATGGCTGAAAAAGGAGATAAGTCAATTGGTTCTGCGACTTTCTTCACCGCCCAGCACGACTTCTCCGAAGCTGGCGACCTGCTCTTGTTTACCTCCGAATCGTGGTTGCAGGAATTAGAGCGGCAAATGGATGCGGCCGGCGGCGTCCTTCCGGGCTCGGCCATGGCCGACACTTTCAACTCCCTGCGCGCCAACGACCTGATCTGGTCGTTCTTCGTCAACAACTACCTGATGGGCAAGGACCTGACGCCATTCGACCTGCTGTGCTGGAATGCCGACCAGACGCGTATGCCGAAGGCGCTGCACATGTTCTACCTGCGCAAGTTCTACGGCGAAAACGCGCTGACAAAGGGCAGGCTGAACTTGGCCGGCGTCGATATCGACCTGAAGAAGGTCACCATTCCGATCTACGAACAGGCCGGCCGTGAAGACCACATCGCTCCGCCGGCATCGGTCTACAAAGGCTCGAAACTGTTCGGCGGGCCGGTGACGTTTGTGCTCGCCGGTTCGGGCCATATCGCCGGTGTGGTCAATCCGCCCGCTGCCCAGAAATACATGCACTGGACCAATCCCGCCCATCCTGACACCTTCGGGGAATGGCTTGACGGCGCGGTCGAACATCCAGGCTCGTGGTGGCCAAACTGGGCCGCCTGGCTCAACGAGCGCTCCGGCAAGATGATCCCGGCCCGCGATCCTGGCGACGGCAAATTGAAGCCCCTAATGGACGCGCCGGGCTCCTACGTTATGGTCAAGTCTTGAGAAAATTGTCTCTTTTCAGGCGACTGCTTAACCTTCCTGAGCGAGCCGCTCAGGAAGGCTTCGTTTTACCAAAAATTAATCAATGTTGAAAATGAGTTGTTAAAGTGAATTTTCATTAGAAAATTCAAATCATAATATGGATAACCGAATTCTCCTGGTGAGGGAGAGCCATTTTCCGTCGAATCCTACTATCAACATTGATAAGTTATCCACAGGTCGACATTCGATCGCCTGTCGAGCGAAACACGTATTTCACCCATCCGGAGATTCAAAAAAAGTCCTGGAGTCAGGTGCGTAGGATGATTGTCTCAACAATCGGGCGACGTTCCCAGATCGCCTGGGCTGCCTTTTTGACCACGCGCGCCACCACGGTTTCGACCGCCTCGTCGTCGTCGCGTTCTTCCGCCGGCATGCCGCGGACGGACTTTTCGACCGACTGACAGAGGCCTTCCAGCTGGTCTGAAATGGTGTCCTCGTTCTCGAAGGCCAGGCCCAAGCCACGGATATCGACGATCGACGCCAGCCGGTTCTTACCGTCAAGCGCAAACGCCACGAAGATCATGCCGTTATGCGCTGCATGTCGTCGTTCGCGCAGGGCTTCCGATGCTTCCGGAACCAGGATGCCGCCGTCGACAAACAGGCGCCCGTTCGGCACCTCGTCGATGATTTCCGGCAGGCCCGGCGCCAAACGCACCATATCGCCATTATGCGGCATGACTTGATGCTTGATCCCCAGCTCGGCAGCCAAAGCTCCATGTTTAAGCAGATGCCGCCGTTCACCATGCGTCGGCACGGCGATCTTAGGCCGCACCCAGCCGTACATGTCCTTCAGCTCTTCACGGCACGGATGGCCGGAAACGTGGATGCCAGGATGGTCGCGTTCAGTATGGATTTCGACACCCAAGTCCGACAAGCGATTCTGCAGGGATCGGATAGGGATTTCATTGCCCGGAATAACGCGCGATGAAAATACGCAGGCATCCCCCTCACCCAATTTAACGTGCGGATGGTTGCCGTCGGCGATCCGCGATAGAGCCGCGCGCGGCTCGCCCTGCGACCCGGTGCACAGGTAAAGCACCTCATGATCGCGCAGGGCAGCGGCTTCGCTTTCGCTGATCGGTTCCGGAATACCGTCCAGAAGGCCGACATGCCGCGCCGCCGAGGTGATCCGATGCATCGACCGGCCGACCAGGCATACGCTGCGCTTGCACGCCTTGGCCGCCCGCATGATCGAATCGACCCGGGCAACGTTCGAAGCGAAGCAGGCGACGGCCACGCGCTTTTTCAAAGACTTAAGCAGCTTTGTTAAAGCGTCGCGCACGTCGGTTTCCGATCCGGCGCGCCCCTCGACAAACACATTGGTCGAGTCGCACACCATGGCCAGAACACCGCCATCGCCCATGGCGGTAATGCCGGTGATGTCCGTTGGCGCGCCGGTAATCGGCGCCTCATCGATCTTCCAGTCACCGGTATGGAACACAGTCCCCAATGGTGTGCGGATCGCCAGACCGTTCGGCTCGGCGATCGAGTGCGTCAAGGTCACATAGTCGATCTCGAACGGACCAAGGCTGACATGGCCGTTCAGCGGCACTTCGGTGATATCGGCGTCGTCGACGCCCGCTTCACGCAGCTTCTCGCGCACCAGAAAAGCTGTGAACGGCGTGGCAAACACTGGCGCCTTGATGCGATCCCACAGCCAGCCAATGGCACCAATATGGTCTTCGTGGGCGTGGGTCAGGACGATGCCCAGGATGGTTTCGCCCTTGAGGAACTCCGGATCGGGCACAATGACCTCGATGCCCGGCGTCGTCAGGTCGCCGAAAGTCACGCCGACATCGGCGATGATCCACTGGCGGTCATCCGGCGGTCCAAAGCCGTAGAGATTGAGGTTCATGCCAATCTCGTTCGACCCACCGAGCGGCAGGAACACCAGTTCATTATTATTTTTGTTCATTATTTCACTTATGCGCTGAAAGCGTGCGCCGATAAATTTCCAGAAGGCCCCTAAGGGTCAGATCGTGGTCAAAATGGTCGATCTTGTCCGTCGCCCCTTCGAAAAGGGAAGCGACACCGCCGGTGGCAACAACGCGCATCTTTTGGCCGTATTCCGACTGCATAGCCGCAACCAGAAATTCAATCAAGCCGACATAGCCCCAGAAAATACCTGACTGCATGGCCGATACTGTGTCTTTGCCGATGACGCGTGCCGGCCGTTCGATGGCGATGCGTGGCAGTTTCGCCGCTGCCTGGTGCAGGGCCTGCATTGACAGATTGATGCCAGGCGCAATGACGCCGCCCTCCCAGGCACCGTCCGATGCCACAATGTCGAAGGTCGTCGCTGTGCCGGAATCGATAATGATGAGCGGTCCACCATATTCGATGAAGCCGCCGACCGCATTGACCAACCGGTCGGCGCCGGCTTCACGCGGCTTATCGATGCGGACCTCGATACCCAATTCCGTATTCTCGCCAATGATATAGGGTGGCTTCTTAAAGTAGCGCTGCGCCAGCTTGCGCAGGTTGAACAAAGACTGCGGCACGACCGAAGAGATGATGCAATCATCGATCGCCTTGAAATCGAAACCGTTCATGGTCAGCAATTGATGCAACCACACGGCATATTCATCGGCCGTGCGCGTCGTTTCCGTCGCGGTCCGCCATTGCGCCAGCCAGTTCTGGCCGTCGTGAATCGCAAACAGGGTATTGGTATTGCCTTGTTCAATAGCCAGCAGCATAAGGCGGGCCCTTTCTCTCAGGCCGCCGGTATCAGGGCGCCGTATTCAATATCGCCGCTGGCGATGACATGGACCTTGCCGTCGGCCGACTGGATTTCCAGCGCGCCATAGGTGTCGAGGCCCTTAAGCCGACCTTCGACTTTTTGGCCGTCGTGCTCAGCGCCGATAAACCGCTCGCGCCCAAAGGCGCGCTCATACCAGGCGGCGGCCAGCTTGCTGAAATCCTTCTCGCGCCAAAGGTTCAGAACGCCGTCAAGATGACCGTTCAATTTGTACAAAATGGCTTCCGGATCAACGTTTTTCGCCTCGGGGCTAATGTCGCGCAGCGAACAGGTAAGATAGCCTTCGAAGATCGGCGCAGCCGCCAGATTGAGGCCGATACCGATGACGACACCCAGCTTATCCGGATCTTCGACGGTTTCCGTCTGGACCAGGATGCCGCACAGCTTGCGGCCCTTGTGCAGGATGTCGTTTGGCCACTTGATGCGCATCCATTGGTCGGTATCCGGCACCAGCGGACGCAGCATCTCATAGACGGCCAGAGCCGTGACGAAGCTGAGTTGCGGCGCATGGCGGACATCCAGGCTCATGACTTCGTAGCGCGAGGCCATGAAATTGCCCTTGGTGCCGACCCAGTCCTTGCCGTGACGGCCGATGCCCGCGGTCTGTTCGCGCGCCAGTATCCAGCCCGGTTCCTCCGGCCCGCTCCGCACCCGGGCGCAAGCGAGCGTCTGAGTGGAAGCGAGGCTGTCGAAGATCTCGAATTGGGCCATGGTCACCTGGTCTTTTTAGCCGCCGAAATGGGCGGCGACGGTCTGCGCCAGCGGATAGGCGAACTTCAGGAACACCAGCACACCGACGAACGAGAAAGCTGCGGATGCCAGGGCGATCCATTTGGCTTCGCCCGGCGCCTTGTCGGTATCGCCCGGCGTGGCATCAAACCACATCAGCTTCAGGATGCGCAGATAGTAGAAGGCCGAGATGACCGACGCGACCAGACCGGCGACGGCAAAGCCCCACAGGCCGGCATGCAGTGCAGCCCCGAACACGAAGTACTTCGCCCAGAACCCGCCGAACGGCGGCATGCCGAGCACTGACAAAGCCAGGATAGTGATGGCGATGGTCAGCGGCATGTTGGTCTTGGCCAGGCCAGCCATCTGATCAATACGGGTGATCGGCTCGCCATTGCGCTTCAGCGCCATCTGCGCCGAGAACAGGCCAAGCGTGTCGACCATGTACAGCACGAAGAACAGCAGCAGCGACGCCACGCCCGACTGACCAGCGGCGATGGCCAACAGCGCATAGCCCATATTGGCGATCGACGAATAGGCCAGCAGGCGCTTGAAGTCCTTCTGCATCAGGCCGCCGAGACCGCCGATGACAAACGACAGCACCGACAGACACAAAATCACTTGCTGCCATTGCACGATCGCATGGCCGAAAGCCGATTGCAGGATGCGGGCAAACAGCACCATGGCGGCGAACTTGGGTGCACCGGCAGCGAAGGCCACGACCGGCGTCGGCGCGCCTTCATAGACGTCCGGCGTCCACATATGGAACGGCGCGGCCGATACCTTGAAGGCCAGACCCGAGATCAGGAACACCAGGCCGAAAATCAAGCCGGTGCCGGGATTTTCGACCGCCGAGCGGGCGATGTCACCGAAGTTCATCGAGCCGGCAAAACCGTAGACCAGCGATGCGCCGTAGAGCAGCAGACCCGACGACAGGGCGCCGAGAACGAAGTACTTCAGACCAGCTTCGGACGACTTGGCGTCGTCACGGCGGAACGCGGCCAGAACGTACAGCGCCAGCGATTGCAACTCGATGCCGATATACATGGCGATCAGGTCACCTGCCGACACCATCATGCTCATGCCGAGTGCGGCCAGCAGGATCAGGATCGGGAACTCAAAACGACGGTTGTTGAGCCGGTCGAAATAGCCCTGCCCTAGCACGATGATGAAGACGCTGGCGATATAGATGGCGACCTTGGCGTACAGCGCCACGCCGTCGACGATAAACGAGCCGTTGAAGGCGCTGCCATAGCTGTCGAAGGCAGCGGCGAAGGCAGCCAGGATCAGGGCGACGCCGCACAGGGCGCTGACCGAGGTCATGCCCTTGTCGCCGCGCCAGGCGCCGAACACCAGGATGAGCAAGGACGAGGCTCCCAAAATGGCCTCGGGGCGTGCCAGGGTCAATGCGAGGGTGAAATCCATCTCTTGGTCCTTATCCGCCAGTGACTGTCGTTGTGACGGAAGCGTAAACCGCAACCAGCTGATCGATGCTGGCCGTGGTAAAGTCGAAAACATAGGCCGGGTAGATGCCGAGCAGCAGCGTCCCCAGAACCAGCGGCACGAAGATCGCGATCTCGCGCGGCGTCAGGTCGGGATACTTCTTGAGCTCGTCATTGGTGACGACACCGAACATCACGCGCTTGTAGAGGTTAAGCGCGTAAACCGCTGAAAAGATGACGCCAAACGCCGACACGAAGGCCACCCAAGTGCCCCACTTATAGGCGCCGGTCATGGTGGTGATTTCACCGATGAAGCCCGACGTGCCCGGCAGGCCGACATTGGCCATGGTGAATAGCAGGAAGACGAACGCATAGTGCGGCATGAGCTTGGTGACGCCGCCGTAGAAGGCAATCTCCCGTGTGTGCCAGCGGTCATAGACGACACCAACGCACAGGAACAGCGCGCCCGAGATGACGCCGTGGCTGATCATCTGGAACACCGCGCCCTGAACACCCAGGGCGTTGCCGGCGAAGATGCCCATGGTGACGAAGCCCATGTGGGCGACCGAACTGTAGGCGATCAGCTTCTTGATGTCGGTCTGGCGGAAGGCGACCAGCGACGTATAGACGACCGCGATGACTGACAGCGCCATGACGACGACGGCGAACTTCTCAGATGCATACGGGAACATCGGCAGATTGAAGCGGATGAAACCGTAGCCGCCGAGCTTCAGCAGGATACCGGCCAGCATGACCGAACCCGCAGTCGGCGCTTCGACGTGCGCATCCGGCAACCAGGTGTGGACTGGCCACATCGGCATCTTGACGGCGAACGAAGCAAAGAAAGCCCACCACAACCACAGCTGCGCGTCCTTGGTCCAGGCAAACTTGGAAAGTTCCGGGATGTCGGCGGTGCCGGCGACATTGACCATGTACAGCATGGCCGCCAACATCAGGACGGACCCCAGCAGGGTGTAGAGGAAGAACTTATAGGCCGCGTAGACCCGGTTCTTACCGCCCCAGATGCCGATGATCAGGAACATCGGCACCAGGCCGCCTTCGAAGAAGATGTAGAACAGGAACAGGTCAAGCGAGGTGAACACGCCCGTGACCAGGGTTTCCAGCAAGAGAAACGCGACCATATATTCGGTGACGCGGCTCTTGATCGACTCCCACGACGCCAGGATGCACAAAGGCATCAGGAAGGCGTTGAGCAGCACGAACAGGATGGAAATGCCGTCTACGCCCATATGGTAGGAGATCGGCCCAAACCATTGATAATGTTCTTCGAACTGGTATCCGGCGGACTTACCGTTGAACTGCACGACCATGATGATCGACAGCACGAAGGTAATCAGCGTCGTCCACAGCGCGACCCATTTGGCGTTGCGCGCGATGACGTCGCTGTCGTCCTTGCGCGCCATGGCCCGCATGACGAGGATCGCCAGCCCGCCGAACAGCGGCAGGAAGGTAATCAGGCTGAGAAGATGAGGTATGGTGGGCATTGGTGTCGTCATCTCCCCTTTAGTGCGCCAGACCGATGACCGCCCAGGTCAGAAGACCGGCGACACCCAGGAACATGAAGAAAGCATAGTGGTAGACATAGCCGGTCTGCGATTTGACCAGCTTTTTGGCTGAGGCCAGCGCCGTCCAGGCGGCGCCGTTAGGCCCCAGGCCGTCGATGATCTTGATGTCGCCGATTTTCCAGAAGAAGTCGCCGAGAATCTTGGTCAGCTTGACGAAGGTCGCCTGATAGATCTCATCGAAGAACCACTTGTTGTACAGGAAGGTGTAGATCGGACCTTCGTTTGCGGCCATCCGCTTCGGCATCCGCGGATGCAGCAGATAGAAGTACCAGGCCATGGCCAGGCCCAACAGCGTCACCACCAGCGGTGCGAAATGCACCCAGACTTCGTGGATATGCTCGGCCTTTTCCATGACTTCGTTGTTGGACGCCAGGAAGATGGCGTGGCCCCAGAACGCATGGTGCTCTTCACCGATGAAGAACGGCGCGAAGATGAAACCGGCGAACACAGCGCCGAACGCCAGCAGCAGCAGCGGCACCAGCATGACGACCGGGCTCTCGTGCGGCGTATGGGCGTGGCCATGACCATGATCGTCGTGACCGTGGCCATGGGCATGGTCGTCATGCGCATGGTGGTCCGGCTCGGCATCGTGGCCGTGATCGGCCTCAAGCGAATGCGCGTCCCAGTGCTTCTTGCCGTGGAAAGTCATGAAGATCAGGCGCCACGAGTAGAACGACGTCAGCAGCGCCGCGGTGATCCCCATGACGAAGGCGAACATGCCCTGCGGCGTGTTGTGACCGGCCCAGGCCGCTTCGAGGATGGCGTCCTTCGAGAAGAAGCCGGCGAAACCGATCTTGGTGAACGGAATACCGAGGCCGGTGATGGCGATCGTACCGATCATCATGACGGCATAGGTCACGGGCAACAGCTTCCACAGGCCGCCCATCTTCCGCATGTCCTGCTCATGGTGCATGCCATGGATCACCGAACCGGCGCCCAGGAAAAGCAGAGCCTTGAAGAAGGCGTGCGTGAACAGGTGGAACATGGCCATCGGGTAGGCCCCGACGCCGGCGGCGAAGAACATGTAACCGAGCTGCGAACAGGTCGAATAGGCGATGACGCGCTTGATGTCGTTCTGGGTGAAGCCGATCGAGGCGGCGAAGATGGCCGTGATGGCGCCGACATAGGCGACGATCATCTTGGCGGTCGGCGCGTATTCAAAGATCGGCGACAGCAGGCAGACCATATAGACACCGGCGGTGACCATGGTGGCGGCGTGGATGAGCGCCGACACCGGCGTCGGGCCTTCCATGGCGTCCGGCAGCCAGGTGTGCAGGAAAAACTGCGCCGACTTGCCCATGGCGCCGATGAACAGCAGGAATGCCGCCAGATCCAGAGCCGAGAAGCTCTGGCCAAGGAACTCCCAGCTCTTGCCCTGATACGACGCGATCAGCGGGAACAGTTCATGGAAGTTGATGGTGTGGAACTGCCAGTAGACCGTCATGATGCCGAGCGCGAAACCGAAGTCCCCTACCCGGTTGACGACGAAGGCCTTAACGGCGGCCGACGAGGCGCTGTCCTTGTAGTACCAGAAGCCGATCAGCAGGTAGGACGCCAGGCCCACCCCTTCCCAACCGAAGAACAACTGCATGAAGTCGGCGGCCGTGACCAGGGCCAGCATGGCGAAAGTGAACAGGCTGAGATAGGCGAAGAAGCGCGGACGACTGTCGTCCTCGGCCATATAGCCCCAGCTATAGAGGTGAACGAGCGACGACACCGAGGTGACCACGATCAGCATAGTCGCCGACAAGGCATCGACCCGGATCGACCACGCCGAACGGAAATCACCGATATTGATGAAGTCGAGCACCTTGACCGTGAAGTCGGCCATGTGGCCCCAGGTGTGCTGACCGAAGACGTACCAGCTCAGGGCGCACGACAGGAACAACAGGCCGGTGGTGATGGCCTGGGAGACGATATTACCGAGGAAACGGCCGAGCCCGCCGACAATCGCTGCCCCGATAATAGGCGCGAACACCGCGACGGTGACTAAGGTAGACATCCCGGCCGGGACTTGGGAGGAAAGCACGACGATCTATCCTTTCATCATGCTGGCGTCATCGACGGCGATATCACCGCGATTACGGAAGAAGGTCACGAGGATGGCCAAGCCGACGGCAGCTTCGGCGGCGGCGACGGTCAGCACGAACATCGCCATGATCTGGCCCTGCGCGTTATGCAGGTAGGCCGAGAAGGCGACGAAGTTGATATTGACAGCCAGCAGGATCAGCTCGATCGACATCAGGATGACGATGATGTTGCGGCGGTTCACGAAAATGCCGAAGACCCCGATGGTGAACAGGATGGCGGACACCACCAGATAGTGTGTAAGCCCGATGCTCATTCCTTGATCCCTTCTCCGGTCTTGACAGGCACGACGGCGACCGCATCCTTGCGGCGGCGCGTGACCTGGCTATGGATGTCCTGCCGCTTGACGTAGGTGCGGTGGCGCAGCGTCAGCACGATGGCGCCGATCATGGCGACCAGAAGCACGAAACCAGCCGATTCGAACAGATAGACGTAGGTCGTGTAGAGCTGATGACCGATCATCTGGATGTTGCTTTCATCCGGCGTGATCTGCAGGTCCTTGCCGGCAGCGGCGCCGCGGGTAGCGATCGACATGCTGATCAGAATCAGCTCGGCCAGAATGACCAGAGCGATGACCGCGCCGATCGGCAGGTAGTTGGCGAAACCCTGGCGCAGCTTGATGAAGTCGACGTCGAGCATCATCACCACGAACAGGAACAGCACGGCCACGGCGCCGACATAGACGACGACCAGCAGCATAGCCAGAAACTCGGCCCCCAGCAGCGTGAACAGGCCGGCCGCCGAGAAGAACGACAGGATCAGGAACAGGACGCTGTGCACTGGGTTGCGCGCAGTGATGACCAGAAGCCCGCTCAAGCAGGTCAGGACAGCCATCAGGTAAAAAGCGATTGCGATCAAGGTCATGGATGCGTTTCCTTACCTATACGCTGCGTCGAGTTCGAGCGACTTGGCGATTTCCCGCTCCCAGCGGTCGCCGTTCGCGAGCAAACGCGTCTTGTCGTAATAAAGCTCTTCGCGCGTGTCGGTCGAGAACTCGAAGTTCGGACCTTCGACGATGGCGTCGACCGGGCAGGCTTCCTGGCACAGGCCGCAATAGATGCACTTCACCATGTCGATGTCGTAGCGTGTGGTGCGGCGCGAACCGTCGGCGCGCGGCTCGGCTTCGATGGTGATGGCCTGGGCCGGGCAGATGGCCTCGCACAGCTTGCAGGCGATGCAGCGCTCTTCGCCGTTGGCGTAGCGGCGCAGGGCGTGCTCACCGCGGAAACGTGGCGAAATCGGCCCCTTTTCGAAGGGGTAGTTGATGGTCGCCTTGTGCTTGACCATGTACTTCATGGCGAGGCCGGTGGCCCCGACGAAGTCAAGCATCAGCGCGCCCTTGATACCCTGGATAATGCGCGAAATCATAAGGCGCCTCCATAGACGCGGTAAGCAGCAATCGCAATGACCGCGATCAGCGACGTAGGCAGGAAAATCTTCCAGCCCAGGCGCATCAGCTGGTCATAGCGGTAACGGGGGACGATGGCCTTGACCATCGCAAACAGGAAGAACCAGAACAGGATTTTGGCCAGGAACCACAGGACGCTGAAGGCGCCATACCAGAAGGTGCCGGGCGCGAAGACACTGTCCATCGGGATCGGCGACTGCCAGCCACCGAAGAACAGGATGGTGATCATGGCGCACATCAGGATGATGTTGGCCATTTCCGCCAGGAAGAACAGCATGTAGGGGCTGCCGGAATATTCCACCTGGTAACCGGCAACCAGTTCCGATTCCGCTTCCGGCAGGTCGAACGGCGGACGGTTGGTTTCGGCCAGCGCCGAGATAAAGAAGACCAGCATCATGCCGAACATGATCGGCAGCTTGATGATGCCGGGGCCGGCCAGGCCGCCGCCGCCCAGGAAGTTCCAGTTCCAGAACCCACCCGCCTGATGGGCGATGATGTCGCCGAGCTTCATCGAACCGCTGAGCAGGATGACGGTAACGATGACAAAGCCGATCGACACTTCGTACGACACCATCTGCGCCGCCGAGCGCAGCGCGCCCAGGAACGGGTACTTCGAGTTCGACGCCCAGCCGCCCATGATGATGCCGTAGACACCGAGCGACGAAATGGCCAGCAGGTACAACACGCCGACATTGATGTCGGCGATGACCAGGCCCGGCCCGAACGGCACAACGGCCCAGGCAACCAGGGCCAATACAACCGAAATCAGGGGCGCCAGCAGGAACACGGCCTTGTCGGCGCCGGCTGGAATGATGACTTCCTTCAGGACGAACTTGATCAGGTCGGCGAACGACTGGAACAGGCCGAAGGGGCCGACCACGTTCGGACCTTTCCGCATCTGGACACCCGCCCAGATCTTGCGGTCACCGTAGACCAGGAAGGCGACGGCCAGCAGCACGAACAGGGTAACGGCCAGGATGCCGCCGACCGTGATCAGCGTCCAGCCGACCGGGCCGCCCCAGAAGGCGGACCACCATTGCGCAGAAAACATAGGTGCTTGAGCTTGCATCTCGTCCTTACTCCGCTGCCGCGCTCAGCGCGCCGCGCCGGACCGCCGAACATTCCGCCATGGCGACGGAGGCACGCGCGATCGGGTTGGTCATGTAAAAATCGGTGATAGGCGACAGGAATACCCGATCCTTGATGTCACCTTTTTGGCCTACGGCCTTGAAATCGATAGCTTTCGGTGCCGGACGGACGTCGATGCTGCGGAACACCGGATGGTCGGTGATCAGCTTATCGCGCAACTGCGACAGCGTGTCATACGGCAGGGTCTTGCCGACATAGTCCGACAGCGCCCGCAGGATGGCCCAATCCTCCTTGGCCAGGCCCTTCGGGAACACGCAGCGTTCCGAAATCTGAACTCGTCCCTCTAAGTTCGTGTAAATGCCCGACTTTTCGGTGTAGGCGGCACCCGGCAGGATGATATCGGCCGAACTGGCCCCGGCATCACCATGGCTGCCGATATAGACGACAAAGGTCTTACCCAGGTTCTTCGGATCAAACTCGTCAGCGCCCAGCAAGAACAGCAGGTCGACGCCGCCCTTGATCATCTGCGACGCATCAAGCGCTTCCCCGACCGGCACGAAGCCGAGGTCGAGACCGGCGACGCGCGACGCAGCCGTATGCACGATATTGAAGCCGTTCCAGCCGTCCTTGACGACACCGACGCTGTCGGCCAGCTCAGCCAGCTCACGCAGGACAGCCGCGCCGTCTTCGTCATTGATCGCGCCGGAACCGACCAGGATGGCCGGCTTCTTGGCATTGGCCAGCAGGCGGCGGAAATCGTGTTTCTTGAAATCTTTCAGCGCTTTCGGACCAACACCTAAGTGCGTATAATCATAGGTCAGGTCGTAGGGCTCACCGATCACGCCGACTTCGACATTGCCCTTCAGCCACGACTTGCGGATGCGGGCATTGATCAGCGAGGCTTCGTGACGCAGGTCGGTGCCGACCAGCAGGATAACGTCGGCGTCTTCGATACCGGCGATGCCGCTGTTGAACAGCCACGACTCACGCGGCGTCGCCTGGGTCACCGGGCCGATCTTGGCGCCATCCTGACGGCAGTCGAGATTGGTGACACCGAAGGCATAGAACAGATCGCGCGCCGCTTTCATGGTCTCAGCATCGCAGAGGTCGCCGGCGATGACGCCCATCTTGCCGGGCGCCGCGCTATTGAGCTTGCCGGCCACCACCTTGAGCGCTTCGTCCCACGACGTCGCCTCAAGCTTGCCGTTCTTGCGGACATACGGCGTGTCGAGGCGCTGGCGACCCAGGCCGTCGACGGCATAACGCGACTTGTCGGTCAGCCACTCTTCGTTGATGTCTTCCTTGGTGCGCGGCAAGGCGCGAAGCACGGCCGGACCGCGGTTGTCGATGCGGATGTGCGCGCCCAGCGCGTCATGCACGTCGATGGTCTCGGTCTTGGTCAGTTCCCACGGCCGGTAGTTGAACGACCACGGCCGGTGCGTCAGCGCGCCGACCGGACACAGGTCATTGACGTTGCCGGACAGTTCCGAGGACACGGCCTTTTCGAGATAGGACGTGATTTCGGCGTTCTCACCACGCGAAATCATGCCCATCTCGTTGATACCGGCCACTTCGGTGGTGAAGCGGACGCAGCGCGTGCACTGGATGCAGCGCGTCATGAAGGTCTTGATCGTCGGCCCGAGGTACTTTTCTTCGACGGCGCGCTTGTTTTCCTCGTAGCGCGAATCGCCCTTTCCGTAAGCCACGGACTGGTCCTGCAGGTCGCATTCACCGCCCTGGTCGCAGATCGGACAGTCGAGCGGGTGGTTGATGAGCAGGAACTCCATCACCCCTTCGCGCGCCTTCTTGACCATCGGCGTGTTGGTGAAGATTTCCTGGCCCTCGGCGGCCGGCAACGCACACGAAGCCTGCGGCTTTGGCGGGCCAGGCTTTACCTCGACCAGGCACATCCGGCAGTTGCCGGCAATCGACAGGCGCTCATGATAGCAAAAGCGCGGGATTTCTTCGCCCGCCAGCTCAGCCACCTGCAGCACCGTCATGCCGGGGTCGAACTCGACCTCTACCCCATTGACCTTAGCTTTCGCCATCTGCCCTTAAACCTCAACTTGCTCTAACAACGTTCGGAACCAAAACCAGTTTTGACACTTCACTTGACGTATCAGAACCACGACTTCTTCCCGACGACGTAGTCTTCATAAAAACTCTGCTCGCTTTTCACCAGGTAGATGATCATCTCCAGAAAGGAGATAACCGCCACTATGGGGGCCGTGATGAACAAACACGTTCCGACAAGCATCATGATCCCTGCCGTGGTGCGGCCGAGATAGAATTTGTGCAGGCCGGCCATACCAAGAAGAAACGGACAGGCCAATACCACAGCCACCCACTTGTTCTTCTCGCCATAGGCCGCGGCAATAACGTAGATGCTGGTGGCGACACCACCTTCACCTTCGAAATCGACCGTCGAACCGGCCGGGACATAAGCTCCATCACCCATCAGATCCGACGCGCTGAAGGTATAGCGCTGGCCGTCATCACCGCTGATGAGGCCCGTCGATCCGTTGAACGATAGCACCTTGCCCCGCAATCGCTCCTCCTACTCCGCCGCCACCGAATGGCCGGCAAAGTTACTCTTGCGCGCCCGATAGGAAGCGATCCGCGCCTCGATTTCCGGACGGAAATGGCGGATCAGCCCCTGGATCGGCCAAGCGGCCGCGTCACCCAGGGCGCAAATCGTGTGACCTTCGACCTGAGTCGTGACTTCAAGCAAGGTATCGATCTCGGACGGCTCGGCATCGCCGGTCACCATCCGCTCCATCACCCGCCACATCCAGCCCGTGCCCTCGCGGCACGGCGTGCATTGGCCGCAGCTTTCGTGCTTGTAGAAATACGACAGGCGCGCAATCGCCCGGATCAGGTCGGTCGACTTGTCCATGACGATGACCGCCGCCGTGCCCAGGCCCGAACGCAGGTTGCGCAGAGTGTCGAAGTCCATTGGCAGGTCCTGGCACTGCTCCGCCGGAATCATCGGCACCGACGAACCGCCCGGGATGACCGCCTTCAGATTGCCCCAGCCGCCGCGAATGCCGCCGCAGTGATCCTCGATCAGCTTGCGGAACGGAATCGACATGGCTTCTTCGATATTGCACGGCCGCTCAACGTGGCCGGAAATGCAGAACAGCTTGGTGCCGGAATTGTTCGATGCGCCGAATGAAGCAAACCAGGCGGCGCCGCGGCGCAGGATGGTGCCGACGACCGCAATCGACTCGACGTTATTGACCGTGGTCGGGCAGCCGTAGAGACCAGCGCCCGCCGGGAACGGCGGCTTCAGGCGCGGCTGGCCCTTCTTGCCTTCCAGCGATTCCAGCAGGGCGGTTTCCTCACCGCAGATATAAGCGCCGGCGCCATGGTGGATATAGACGTCGAAGTCCCAGCCGTGGATGTTGTTCTTGCCGATCAGCTTGGCTTCATAGGCCTGCTTGACCGCCGCTTCCATGCGCTCGCGCTCCTGCACATACTCGCCGCGCAGGTAGATGTAACAGGCATGCGCCTGCATCGAGAACGACGCGATCAGGCAGCCTTCGATCAGCAGATGGGGATCGTGGCGCATGATCTCGCGATCCTTGCAGGTCCCGGGCTCGGACTCGTCTGCATTGACGACGAGATAATGCGGCCGGTCCTTGACCTCTTTGGGCATGAACGACCACTTCAGGCCGGTCGAGAAACCGGCGCCGCCACGACCGCGCAGCCCGGAGTTCTTGACGTTGGTGATGATCCAGTCACGACCGCAGTCGAGGATATCCTTGGTCGAATTCCACGCGCCACGCTTCTTCGCGCCCTCCAGGCCCCAGTCATGCAGGCCGTACAGGTTGGTGAAGATGCGGTCCTTGTCTTCCAGAATGCCTACCATGATTACGCCTTCGCCTCCGGAGCCGGCATCGGGAAATTGGGGATCTTGATCGGCTTGGCCGCCGAACCGTCGAACAGCTTCGGATCGGTCAGCGACGTCAGGCCACCCAGCGGCTCCGACGTATGGCGGCCATTATAGGGTCCCGGCTTCGGCGACTTGCCGGCGGCAAAATCATCGATGATCTGGGCCAGGTTTTCCGGCGTCAGGTCTTCATAATAGTAGTCGTTGATCTGGGCCATCGGCGCATTGCAGCACGCGCCCAGGCATTCGACTTCCTGCCAGGTAAACTTGCCGTCGGCCGACAGCTTGTCCTTCGGGCCGATCTTTTCCTTGCAGACCTTGATCAGGGCGTCAGAGCCACGCAACATGCACGGCGTCGTGCCGCACACCTGGATCAGGGCCGCCGAGCCGACCGGCTCCAGCATGAACATGGTGTAGAAGGTCGCCACTTCGAAGACGCGGATCTGCGCCATGTTGAGCAGCTTGGCGATCGCGGTGATGGCAGGCTCCGAGACCCAGCCTTCCTGCTTCTGCACCAGCCACAGGATCGGGATCACCGCGCTTTGGCGGCGCGAGTCCGGATACTTGGCGATCCACCAGTTGGCCTTTTCCAAAGTCGCCGGTGAAAAGGCGAAGCTGGCCGGCTGCTCCTTGGCGAGACGACGTAAACTCATCAGGCTTCTCTTACTTTAAGAATGCGCGGGCAGGCTTTACACCCATTGCCCGCGAAAGAAAGTCCAAAAACAGTTTGACCAAAAACACTTTGGCCACAAACGAAAGATGTCATGCGGCGGCCCCTTCGCTCTTGGCGTCGCGCGCAGCTTTGCGCGCAAAATCAAGACGTTTCCCGGCATTTTTCACAAACGGAATAAATACCGACAGCCGGCGGAAAACGACGATCGACAGGAAGGCCGCATAGAAATACGGCGAGGCGATATATTCCGGATGGAAACGATAGACGTAGTACCGCGCTCCAACCATCAGAAGTGCAAAGGGAAAATAGATGGCGCCCAGCCGCAGGAACTCGTCCTTCAGGAAGCCGTTCGACCCGCCCGGATGAAACGCCCAGGCGTTGCGGCTGAAGAACCAGCGCCCGATGATCAACAGGCTGATGATCAGGCATGCGATCGCGAATGGCAGGACGGCCATTTCAATCGGATGTGCATGCTGAAAAGCGCCGCCCTGCATTATCGGTCGATCTCCCCGAACACGATGTCGAGCGAGCCCAGGATGGCCGATACGTCGGCCAGCAGGTGACCGCGGTTTAGCCAGTCCATGGCCTGCAGGTGCGGGAAGCCCGGCGCGCGAATCTTGCAGCGATAAGGCTTGTTGGTGCCGTCCGACACCAGATAGACGCCGAATTCGCCCTTCGGCGCCTCGACGCAGGCATAGACTTCGCCTTCCGGCGTCTTGAAGCCTTCGGTGTACAGCTTAAAGTGATGGATGAGGGCTTCCATCGAATTTTTCATTTCAGCGCGGCGCGGCGGCGTGATCTTGTGGTCCTTCGACAGAACCTCCCCGCCCGTTGTCTTAAGCTTTTCAAGACATTGCTGCATAATCCTCACGGACTGCCGCATTTCCTCGACCCGGCATAGATAGCGATCCCAGCAGTCGCCGTTCTTACCCAGCGCAATATCGAAATCGAGCTCGGCATAGCACTCGTATGGCTGCGACTTGCGCAGATCCCAGGCGATGTTTGAACCGCGCAGCATGACACCGGTGAAGCCCCAGTCGAACGCCTGCTCCTTCGAGACCACGCCGATATCGACGTTGCGCTGCTTAAAGATGCGATTTTCGGTGACCAGGGTTTCGATGTCGGCCAGCGCCGGCAGGAACTGCTTGCACCACACCTTCATATCTTCGATCAGCTCGGGCGTCAGGTCCTGGTGAACGCCGCCCGGGCGGAAATAGTTGGCGTGCAGGCGCGCCCCGCAGGCGCGCTCATAGAACACCATCAGTTTTTCGCGTTCCTCGAAGCCCCACAAAGGCGGCGTCAGTGCGCCGACGTCCATGGCCTGAGTGGTGACGTTCAAAATATGCGACAGGATGCGGCCGATTTCCGAGAAGATGACACGGATCAGCTGCGCCCGCTTCGGCACGTCGACACCTAGCAGCTTCTCGATGGCCAGCACGAAGGCGTGCTCCTGATTCATCGGCGCCACATAGTCGAGACGGTCGAAATAGGGCACATTCTGCAGATAGGTGCGCGCCTCCATCAGCTTCTCGGTGCCGCGGTGCAGCAGCCCAATATGCGGATCCACCCGCTCGACGATTTCGCCGTCGAGATCAAGCACGAGACGTAGAACGCCGTGCGCCGCCGGGTGCTGCGGACCGAAGTTGATCGTGAACTTGCGATCGTCCTCGCCCTTTGCCGTCACCTGCGATGTCACATCATCTGCCATGGATAAAACCCATATCCGTCAATAGCTTTTTACATTCTAGCAAAGCGAAATATGAATTCCGCTCTGCCCTTTTTATTCCTCGACCTTCGGTTCGTTGGTGCGCGCCAGCGCCATCAACAAACCCGCGGTCAGGGTGGCCAGTCCGATACCGCTGGTCACCAGCGAGGACAAACCGAAACTCTGTGTCGTCACGATCTGGACGACTGGCGACACCAGCAGCACCGCCGAAGCTCCCAACAGCGCCGACTGCGTCTCAGCCGCCGTGAACCGCCGGACCGCCGCCCCGAAGATCAGGATGGCGACGGCGATGATGATCGACACACCCGTCGCTCCCATGCCCTCCGGCGGGATATCCGGCGACCGCGTGAACCATCCGGTCAACTTCATCCCGATGACGAACAGATAAGCCGCTGAAAGGCTTACCATGAAGAACTTGATCGCCGACCGTACCGCCTTGAACTTGCTCATAACGCCCCCTCCTGCGTTAAATGCTTCAAACCCTTATGCTTTCGCCTTCTCGTCTCCGGGGAGAACGTATTGCGCGCCCTCCCACGGCGACAGGAAGTCGAACTTGCGAAACTCCTGAACCAGCTTGACCGGCTCGTAGATCACCCGCTTCTGCTCGGGGTCGTAACGGACCTCGACATGGCCGGTCATCGGGAAGTCCTTGCGCAGCGGATGGCCGTCGAAGCCATAGTCCGTCAGCAACCGGCGCAGGTCCGGATGGCCCGAGAACAGGATGCCGTACATGTCGAACGTCTCGCGCTCATACCAGTCGGCGCACGGATAGACCGTCCGCACGCTCGGCACCGGCAGGATCTCGTCGGTCTGAACCTTCACCCGCAAGCGGATGTTCTGGGTCAGCGACAGCAGGTGATAGACGACATCGAATCGCAGGCTGCGCTTCGGATAGTCGGCGCCGCACACGTCGATCAGCTGATGGAAGCGATACGGCTCCTGCTTGAACCTGGTCAGGATCTCGACGATTCGCTCGCGGTCCACGGTGAGCGTCAACTCGCCATACTGCAGCTTGGTTTCGAGAATCGCTTCCTTGAAATCGGCCTGGGCGCGTTCGGCAATAGTCTGAAGTTTTTCAATGGACATGCATAAACTCCTTAGCGCCGGATACCGCCGGTACGGCGGATCTTCTTCTGGAGTTGCAGCAGGCCATACAGCAGCGCTTCGGCCGACGGCGGACAACCTGGCACATAGACGTCGACCGGGACGATACGATCGCAACCACGCACCACGCTATAAGAATAGTGATAGTAGCCGCCGCCGTTGGCGCAGCTACCCATGCTCAGCACGTAGCGCGGATCCGGCATCTGGTCGTAGACCTTGCGCAGCGCCGGCGCCATCTTGTTGGTCAGGGTACCGGCGACGATCATCAGGTCCGACTGACGCGGGCTCGCGCGCGGCGCCATGCCGAATCGCTCCATGTCGTAGCGCGGCATCGACGCCTGCATCATCTCAACGGCGCAGCACGCCAGGCCAAACGTCATCCACATCAGCGAGCCTGTACGCGCCCAGGTGATGACGCTGTCGACCGGCGCGGTCAGGAAACCGTTACGGTCGAGCTCGCTCGACACCGCTTCGAAAAACTTGTCATGCACCGCCGGGTCATAACCTTCGACCTTCGAACGGCCAGCCAGGCCATACGGCGTCGCGTTATCAGGCGTATTTGCGCCAGGAACGATTACTCCCATTCCAGGGCTCCCTTTTTCCACACATATATATAGCCAAGCAGCAGTTCGACGATGAACGCGACCATCGCCCAGAAGGCGGGAATCATGTGGTCGTGAAAGTTGGCGTCGAACAGTGACACCGCCCATGGAAACAGGAATGCTGCTTCCAGGTCGAAGACGATGAACAGGATCGACACCAGATAGAAGCGCACGTCGAACTTATGCCGGGCGCTGTCGAAGGCGTTGAAACCGCACTCATAGGCCGACAGCTTTTCCGTATCCGGCGCCTGGGGCGCCAAGGTCAGGCCCAGTCCGATAAACAGGACGCCGATAAAGATCGCAATGGCCAGAAAGATGACGATGGGCAGATAGTGCGACAAAAAATCAGTCATTAAGATACCTCTACGCTGGCCCTCAAACCGTGTCCCCGGCGCGCACAGGCATGCGCCATTAACCCTTCCGGGGATTCGGATTGTGTAGCTATTAGACCAGTCTGTGCCGCGCAGCAAACCATTGCGACGCAAAAAAAGCACATTTTGCTGGTTCGGCTTGTTTTTTCCCGGCTTCCGTCCTCGCGGCATATACGCGCACGCCGCGCCTTACATTGCATATGAAAATCATTCTTAGCTGAAAGCCGACTCACGGGCCCGCCTGCAATTTTGTCCTCTTTTTTCTTCGGAAGTCGCTTGACACCCCCTCCCCCCCGAACTATCAAGCGCACCTCCCGCCGCCGACCGGTCCTCAGGGCTCTGGTTCTTCGGTGGGAAAAGGGAATGCGGGTGTAGCTCAGTTGGTTAGAGTGCCGGCCTGTCACGCCGGAGGTCGCGGGTTCGAGCCCCGTCACTCGCGCCACCCCAACCTGGCAACAGGTGTTTGAGGGTGGCCCCGCATTTTCCCTGCTTTTCTCCTGATAATAGAAGATTTTACGTAAAAGCGCCTGTCGCGTGTTTTGCGCTGCGCATCTCTTTTATCACAGCGCCGGAACGTAGCGCTCCTGACGTTCCCGGGACATAATTAAGCCCTCTTTATTTTCGAATTTGCCAGCCGTTTTGGTCCCATGATTATAAAGGGAAGCCGCCGTGACGCGTGCGCCCTTTTCGGCGGAACAAAATAACGCTATTGAGTCTCCGGCGTTCGGGTCCGGCGGGATTCTTCTGGACAAGCGGCCCGGGGCTTTGGCACAAGCCTGTCCATCCATGCCGAGACGCCTTCAAAGAAGCGTCATATCGAAGAGTATCGACGACCGTGACGATGAGCCTCAGGAAGCCTAATTTTATGCGCAAACATACCCTTCTGTCCGCAACCGCCCTTGGCCTGACGCTGAGCGGCCCGATCTTTGCTGGACTGATGGCCCTGCCTGCCGCCGCCGACACGACGATCTCCTCCGCGACCACGGCCGCCGTCTCCACCTCGACAGCCGGCAACCTGACGGTCGATGCAGCCGGTTCGATCACCCTGACCTCAGGCACGGCAATCACGGTTGATTCGGACAACACGGTGACGCTCAACGGCTCCATTGCCATGACCGCCTCCGCCGACAATTCGACGGGTGTCCTGATCAGCGGCGGCCGGACCTCTGGCCTGACGCTCAACGGCACCATCGCGGTAACCGACAACTACACGGCCACCGACACCTCGTCGCCTGTCGATGGCATTGTCGACTACCCGTTTGCGACCGGCACCGGTCGCTATGGCGTCCATTCGGTCGGCACCACGCCGTTTATCGGCGACGTCAGCCTGGGCACCACGTCCGTCATCGGTGTCGAAGGTGACAACAGCTACGGCATCCGCTTCGAGAATCGCATCAACGGCAAGTTCAGTCAGTTGGGAACGGTCGGCCTGTTCGGGGATAACTCGACGGTCATCTCGCTGGAGAACGGCGCCACCGGCAATGTCTATCTGAGCGGCACCATCAACTATACCGGCAAGAACACACGGGGCGTCAACCTCAACGGCAATTTCGACGGCAATATCGAAATCGACGGCACCTTCACCGGCAGCGGCTACGCTACCATCGCCCCGTCGACCTACCTGACGGCCGATCAGATCAAGGCTCTGCCGGCTAACGACCTGCTGCAGGGCGGCGCCCTGGTCACCATCAGCGGCAATGTCGCCAAGGGTGTGCTGATCAACGCCGTTCCCACGACCGACAGCACCAACACCTCGACCGACCAGGACGGTGACGGCCTGACCGACGCCAACCAGAAGACCGCCTCGCTGGCGCAGTACGGTTCGGCGCCGGCGCTGCTGATCGGCTCGGCCACCCAGGGCATTACGCTGGGCGGTCTGGAGTACAACTCCAGTGCGGTCAACGCGCCGACGGTGAACTACGGTCTGCTGGTTCGCGGCGCTATCGGCGCCAACGGCGTCTATGCCAATGTCGGCTCCACCGCCATTCAACTTGGCGGCCTGGGTCAGTCGGTGACGATCGCCAACGGCGTCGGCATCCGCGGCGCCGTGTCCGCGCAGTCTCTGGGCGCGGATTCCACGGCCATTCAGGTCAACAGCGGCGTATCGACGCCGCGCCTGGACATCGCAGGCACGGTCGCCAGCAATGTCACCACGTCCGCGGATTACAAGACCGGCGCGGCTTACGGCCTTGATATCAAGGCCGGCGCTTCGCTGCCCATCCTGTCCGTCACCGGGTCGCTGTCAGCCACCGGAGCGGGCTCGACCAGCGCTTCGACCGCCCTGCGCGACCAGTCGAACACCCTGGCCACTATCGACATTTCCGGCGCCGGCCACATTGCCTCGACCCGCGTCGCTTCGGATGACGACGGCGATGGCATCGCCGATGCGATCACCAATGTGCCGATCGCTATCGACACCCGCACCAACTCGACGGCGCTCACCCTGACTATCACCGACTCGACGCCGGACGACGACACCGACGTCGCGCCGGGCATCACCGGTAACATCGCTCTTGGCACCGGCAACGACGCTATCATCGTCAATGGCGGCGCCATCATCGGCAATATCGACTTCGGCACCGGCGCAAACAGCTTCAAGCTCGACAAGAAGGGCACCTACCTGGGCCGCCTGACCAGCGCCGGCACCATCGCCTTCGACCTGGCCGATGGTACAGCCGCCCTGACGACCGGCACCTCGGTCAATGCCTCGAGCTTCCACGTCGGCGCTACCAGCGCGCTTGGCATCGTCGTCGACACCGCCAACCCATCGACCCCGGTCTTCACTGTGGCCGGCCCGGCAACCTTCGACAACGGCGCCAAGCTGAACATCCAGACGAACAATATCGTCCTGTCGCCGCAGAGCTTCACCCTGCTGACCGCGACCAGCGTCAATCTCGGCAGCCTGGTCACCGACCTGGAAGGCACCGCGCCCTATATCTACCACGCCGACCTGTCCACCAATGCCGGCAACACCGCCCTTCTGGCCAACTTCCGCCTGAAGACCCAGGCTGAAGGCGGCTACACCGCCAACCAGTTCGCCGCCCTGGTGCCGATCCTGACCGCCATTGGCGGGGATTCGAGCGCCGTTACCGCCTTCATGAGCAAGACGACGAAGGACACCTTCGACCCGCTGTTCAATCAGTACCTGCCGGACTATTCCGGTGAAAACCTGCTGACCCTGTCGCAGGGCAACGAGGCGCTGAACCAGTCGCTGTCGGCCCTGACCCTGGTGCCGGACAACAATGGCGGCCAGTACTGGCTGCAGGAATATGGCTTCCAGACCACGCGCAAGGCCGGCGACACGGCGGGCTTCAAGGCGACCACCTTCAGCTTCGCTGGTGGCCGCGAAACCCGGCTGAACGACACCAACATGGCCGGCGTCTATGTCAACCTGACCTCGAGCTCGCCGCTTGATACCTACGCCGTCGCCAAGGAATCCCTGGTCAATTCTGACCTGACCGTCGGCGGCTACTGGCGGGTGAATACCGGCGCCTTCAAGGGCTGGGCCCATGCCGGCGTCGGCTTCGCGCAGTTCGAATCGACCCGCCAGCTGCTTGACGCCAACGTCGCCCACGTCGCCCAGACCAAGTGGAACGGCTATACCTACAGCGCCGGCCTGGGTGCATCCTACGCCATGCGCACAGGCTTCCTGGACATCACGCCGCAGATCCTGGTCGACTACTACAACCTCAACGAAGGCAAGCACACCGAAACCGGCGGCACCGACTTCTTCGACCTGACCGTGGCCGAGCGCAACTCGAACATGCTGAGCTCGCAGGCTCTGATCAACGTCGCCTATAATCAGTGGTTCGTGAAGCCAGAGCTGTGGGTCGGCTGGCGCCAGAACGTCTCGGCCGAGATCGGTGATACGGTGACCAACTTCACGGGTGGCACACCGTTCACCCTGACCGGCGGCGACGTAACCGGCGGCGGCATGGTGGCGGGCTTCCGCCTCTCGGCAGACAATCAGTGGAGCTTCTTCTCGTTCGAAGGCAACTACCGCAAGCTCGATGCCTATACCGATTACAGCCTGGCCCTGCGCACGCGCTTCCAGTTCTAGATTGTCGGACACCATTTTGCGGAAGAGCCGCCGTCGGAGCACCCGACGGCGGCTTTTCATTCCGGGCGGTCGTCAGGCCATGACTGCGCATCCAGATCGACCATGTCCTGACGCGCGGCGCCATCGCTGGCCGCTACCACACCCTGCCCGATGTCGGCTCCGACCATTACCCGGTGCGGGCCGATCTCGTCCCGCCGAACTAAGCGGCAAAATCCCGAGGCCTTACCGGCTTTTGACTATCTGTCCTTTGACACCACGGCGCTTTCTGACCTCCGGCCACCTATGGTCGCCCGGCCTCGCGCTTTTTCCAGAACGGTAAATCCGGCGCGGCATTCCCGCCATCAAAGGACCGGACCCATGCTGGAAAATCTCACCAAAGGCGTCGAAGACCTCGGCCGCAAACTCGCCGGCCGTGACCCGAACGTCGCCAATGAACCCGACAGCGACATGCAGGCCGTGCTCGACGCCCAGGCCGGTTTCGACCCGCAGCCGATCGAAACCCTGACGCCCGAAGAAGCCCGTCGCCAGCCGACCCCGGCCGATGGCGTCAAGCGTGTCATGCGCCAGAAGGGCATGGACCCGAACGATCCGATGGGCGTGACCACGGAAGACGTCCAGTACTCAGGCGCCGCCGGTCCCCTACCGGCCCGCATCTACCGACCGGAAAGTGCCCAGCCCGACGACCACCTGCCGGTGGTGCTCTATTTCCACGGCGGCGGCTTCGTTATCGCCGACCTCGACGTCTATGACGCGTCGCCGCGCGCCATCGCCAAGCTGGCCAAGTGCATTGTCGTCTCGGCCGAATACCGCCACGCCCCGGAGCACAAGTTCCCCGCCGCGCATGATGACGCCTTTTGCGCCTACCTCTGGGTGCTGGAAAACGCCGAGAACATTGGCGGCGACAGCGAACGCATCGCTATCCTGGGCGAAAGTGCCGGCGGCAATCTGGCCATTGCGACCACCATGCGGGCCCGCGACGAAGGCCTGCCACTGCCGGTGCGCCAGGTGCTGGTCTATCCCGTCGCCGGCGTCGACACGACGACCCGATCCTATCAGCTCTACGCGCACGCCAAACCGCTCAACAAAGCGATGATGGAATGGTTCGTCGGCCACTATCTGAACGGCGAACAGGACAAGCAGGACCCGCGCATCGACCTGATCAACAAGGCCGATCTGACCGGCCTGCCGAAAACCACCCTGCTGATGGCCGAGATTGACCCGCTCTGTTCGGAGGGCGAAAAACTGGCCGATCGGCTGAAGGATGCGGGTGTCGACGTCAACAGCCACGTCTTCTATGGCGCGACCCACGAATTCTTCGGCATGGCCACGGTGGTCGGCGAAGCCAAGCTGGCCGGCGGCATTGCCGTCATGGATCTGCGCAGCTCGTTCTGAGCCACATCAATTGCAGAAGACAAGGGACTGTTACGACAACAGGCCCTTGTCTCTATATGTCTTCAGGGCCGATCATAGTTGAGCGGCCGGTCCTCCGGTGGAATGCCAAGCGCATCCATAGCGTCCTGCTTGTCCGCCGCGTCCTTGACCGCCGCGACCACATCTGAAGTGGCAACGGTCCACTCGGTGAGACCGCCTTCCGGCGTCGGATAGTCCGCCTGCATGGCCGCCAGCAGCGCCGCCGGGTCCGCACCCGCCTCGATCTTAGCGATCCACGCGCGGGCAACCGGCGCCAGCGACCGGCCGCGCGGATTGTTCGCCACCGTCTTTAGCGCCTGCAAAGCCTGATCCTTGCGGCCGAGCCAGGCGTAAACCAGCCCGGCATGCAGCGCGTAGACGTCGATTTCCGGCGCCTTCTGCCAGGCGATCAGCGCCGCCGCCTGCGCATCCTCGTCCGGCTTGCCGGTTTCCAACACGACGGCCCGATAATAATAGAAGGCCGTCGTCGCCGACTCCGGATCGACGGTCGAGGCCTTGCCCAGGGCCTGCCGCGCCGCTTGCAGGGCCGTCGTGCGGGCAGCTCCCGTGCTTTTTGCCGCCAGGCTCAGTTGTGCCCGGCCCAGCAGATAAAGCCCCTCGGCATCATCCACCTTGGCCTTGGTGAGGTAAGCAATCGCGACGTTCGGATCGCCCCAGATGGCTTCGGCGCGGCTGAGTGTCCGCTGCGCCAGTTCGCTGTCCGGGTATTTCGGCGCGTCACCACGGATCTTGCCGAGCAGTTGTTTGCCATAGGCATCGCTTGGACACGCCTTAAGCGCTGATTGCCACATCAGCAGATTGTCGGCCGATTCCGGCAGGGCAAAGAAGCTGACATCGGCTTCGGGCAGCGCTTTGAAGTTCATCTTGGCCGCTTCCAGGCCCTTCTTCCGGTAGGCCCACAGTTCATTGCTGAGCTGCGACGGTTTCATGCCGAAGGCCGTTTCGAAGGCCTTGACCGGCTCGGCGCCACCATCGACGGCCCGAATATAGACCCCGAACTTCTGCCGGTTTTCCGGTTTCGACAGGATATAGTGCGTTAATATCCACGACCGGACCTGGTATTCGGCCTTCAGCTGGTCGCCCTTCAGCGTGTCCTTGCCGTCGGTCTCCTTCTGCTGAAGGACGTCCTTGTAATCCAGCCGATAGGTCAGCGAACTGCCGATCAGCGACAGGTAACGCGCCGCGGCTTCCGGCGCCAAACCGACGACCGCTTCATTGCCGTCGAACCGCGCCGTGGCGAAATAGTGGGCGAAGCCGTCGATGAACCAGGTCGGCTGTTTGTCGTAACTGTTCTGATAGAGGAAGTGCCGGGCATAGGCTTCGAAGATGTAGCTCAGGCCCTCGTTTTCCGGCCGCTTTTCCAGCGGCGTATCCTTGCCGGCATCATAGTACATGTGCGCCGCATAGGCCTGGGTGCCGTCCTCGCAGCTTTGGACCAGACCGATCGAATAGGCCGGCCCCGCCGGATGGGCAATGTCCAGGTCCTGCTCATGCGACAGATAATAGATTTCCGGCTTCGGCTCAGGGGTTTCGGCCTCCGCGTCCTTGAGCCAGTAGCCGTGCAGCAGATACCGGAAACGCTCCAGCTTGCCCAGCAGCAGCGCCACGTCCTTGTGGCTGACGTCACTATAGACGACGAAGTGCTGGCTTTCCGCGCGGAACCATTGTGCGGCCCGGCGTTTGCGGGTCAGCTCGCCGCGCTCGCCTTTGACGACGACGGTTGCATCATCGCCGGGCTTGGGGGCTCCAGGTTTGGCCGTGTTACCGGTAACGGTCTGGGCCATGGAAAAGGACACAGGTCCGCTCAAAGCCAATACCAGAGCCAGCGCCGTCGAGACCGTCTTACGCATTCTGTACCCCCTGTGGGGCCGCTGTGGCACGCGGCCCTGTCTGTTTTGCCGGCAGGCTAACAGTCACCGCGAAAACGGTCAAATCCAATACCGCGGTTCCCAGCAGCCAGCGCGCCTTGATTTCGCCGTGTTTTTATGGAATTTTTGTTTTAATTCAATAAGTTATATTTAACAAACCGTTAATTGAGGGGCGCCATGCAAAAGCCTTTAGCCGTGGCCATGAGCCTGACGATCATTGCCGGACTGGCCGCCTGCGGTGGCGGTGGAAGTGGCGGCAGCAGCGGTTCATCGGGCGGAAGCGGTGGTGGCGTTATTGCCAGTTCGTCTTCCTCCTCGACCTCATCGGCCGCGTCGTCGTCCTCATCTTCTTCGGCGTCGTCTTCGTCAGCATCGTCGTCGAGCGTAGCGACCGGCCCCGGCACATCGCTTGCGAATTGCAATATTTTTCCGGCCCAGGCCATCTTCAACACCGCCATCAACGATGCGGCGCGCTTCCCGGCCCATGCCAGCAACGCCTCCTGGCACACCAAGGTGCGCAGCGACGGCGGCGCCAGCTTGCGCCTGCACCTCGACATGGGGATGAGCGAGAACCAGGCCCACCCGAGCGACTACTGGGGCATCCCGTACAACATCGTCGACGGCACCACCGCCACCACGCTGTGGCCAAACGTCTCGTTCAATTCCACCGATCCGCACGACAGCAATACGGGCTGGCCGGATGAAAGCGACTGCGCCGTCGTGGCCGGATCGGGCTATGCCATCCGCAGCGGCTGCCAGGCCATCGCCAGCCCGCGCTTCCCCTTCCCGCTCGACGCCAATCTGAAGATCGAAGGCGGCACTTGCAATGTGCAAGCGGGCGCCTGCACACCCAGCGACAGCCATGTGCTGGTGCTGGAAAGCGGCCAGTGCCGGTTGTGGGAGACCTATTACACCTACAAAGGTGCCTCAGGCTGGCATGCCAGCGCCATCGCCGCCTGGGACCTCAACAGCATGAGCATGCGCCCGGACGGCTGGACATCAGCCGACGCGGCGGGTTTGCCGATCCTGCCGCTGCTGCTCAAGGCCGACGAAGCCAACAGCGGCACCATCAACCATGCCCTGCGCGTCACCTTCAACGGCGTCGCCAACGCCAAGGTCTGGCCGGCCAGCCACCGCGCCGGGTCGGGCGCCGCCGCCAACGTACCGTTCGGCGCCATCCTGAGACTGCGTGCCGACTTCGTCATTCCGTCGACCTGGAATACCCAGTCCAAAGCCATCGCCAAGGCCATGCAGACCTATGGTCTCTATGTCGCCGACATCGGCTCGGACATGTACGTCCAAGGCGAGCCCTCCGCCAAGTGGGACTCGAACACCTTCAGCCAGTTGCAAACCCTGACCTTCGACAAGTTCGAATTCGTCAATGTCGGCGCCATCACCGGCGACCCGCGCTTCTCATCGCGGTCCTACCAGGCGCAGTGGTGACAATACTCAGGCAAATCTGCTACGACTCGGGCGGAAAATAACGTCAGAGGCATCTAATATAAAGACGCCCGCCGGAGGAAAACCCATCATGATTGCACGACGCGCGCTCGTTGCGTTTTTTGCTGCCTGTATGGCGGCCACGCCCGCTTTCGCCCAAACTTCTGCAAACAATCCCGCCGCCCAGTGGATACCGACCTGGTACGCTGGCCCCGAGCCCGTCGGCGCCTCCGAAAAGCCCCTTGAAATCCACGACCTTACCCTACGTCAGATCGTCCGCGTCAGCGCCGGTGGCACGTCGATCCGCCTGCGTTTGTCGAACGCCTATGGCGCCGAGCCGCTGCGCCTCGACGACATCCGCGTCGCCCGCCGAACGACCGGCAGCGCTATCGACACCACCTCGAACCTCAGCGTCACTTTCAACGGCCACGGCGGCGTCACCATCGCGCCCGGCGCTTACGTCTTGAGCGATCCCTTGCCGATCGCAATTAAAGACGACTCCGACCTGGCCGTCAGCATCTATGTCACGGGCACGACGCCGCTCACCACCGTCCACGACATCCAGCGTGGCATGCTGTATGCCGCCGCTGGCAACCAGACCCAGGCCGTCACCCTGCCCGAAGCCAAGCCCGATATCGGCCTCGGCAACGCCTTTCCGTGGCTGGCTGAGGTCGAAGCCAGCGGATCGACCGCCACCGCTGCCATTGCCACCTTTGGTGACTCGATCACTGACGGCTTTGGCATCACGCCGGACAAGGGCGGCACCTGGCCGGACGGTTTAAGCCGCCGCCTGCACGACGCTGGTATCCGCCTGAGCGTCGTCAATGCAGGTGTCAGCGGCAACCGCCTGCTGCACCATGGCGCCTGGGCGCGTTTCGGCGACGGCGCCCTGTCGCGCTTCGACCGCGACGTGCTGGCCCAACCCAATGTGCAGTCCGTCGTCATCCTGATCGGCATCAACGACCTGGGCCACGCCAACGGCCCCGGCTCGCCCGGCTACGTCTCGGCGCAGGACCTGATCGACGGCCTGAGCCAACTGGCCGAACGCGCCCATGAGCGCGGCATCCGCGTCTATGGCGCTACCCTGACGCCTTTCAAGGACACGGTGTTCAAGGACTATTATTCCGACGAAAAGGAACAGCGCCGCCAGGCCGTCAATGCCTGGATCCGCACAACCAGGACCTTCGACGGCATGATCGACTTCGACAAGGCGACCGAAGATCCCGCCCGGCCCGGTTACTTGCTGCCCGCCTACGACCTGGGCGACCACCTACATCCGAATGACGCCGGCGCAGCCGCCATGGCCAATGTCATTCCGCTGTCGCTGTTCGCGCCCCCCAAATCCGCCAAGCCTGTCAGGAAACGGCGGTAAAGTTATCTTGCCGGGACCACTTGAAAACATAGTCATATTGGGCGGCGGCGCGGCCGGTTGGATGGCAGCGGCCGTCCTGGTGCGGACGCTTGAACACCAGTCGACCCGCATCACCCTGGTCGAGTCTGATGAGATCGGCATTGTCGGGGTCGGCGAAGCCACCGTGCCATCGATCCACGCCTTCAATGGCCTGCTGGGTCTCGACATGGGCGACTTCATGCGCGCCTGCCAGGCGACGTTTAAGCTCGGCATCCAGTTCAAAGGTTGGGGCGGCGTTGATTGCAGCTATATGCATCCGTTCACGCCCTATGGCCTCGACCGGTCGCGGCTATTTCCAACAGCGTGGATGAAATACGCGCGGCTGCTTAAAGACCGCGGCCAGAGCGCCGATATCGACGCCTTCAATGCCGCCAGCCTGGCCGCCCGGCAGGGCAAGTTCGTCCTGCCACCGCGCGGCGCGGCGTCGGGGCCGCTCAACTTCGCTTACCATTTCGACGCCGGGCTGTATGCCAAGTACCTGCGCATCTACGCCGAAAAGCGCGGCATCACCCGCATCGAAGGCAAGGCCTCAGGCGTCACACAACATCCGAACAGCGACTTTATCCAGTCGATCACACTGGAAAGCGGCCAGACGATCGAGGGCGACTTCTTTATCGACTGCAGCGGATTCCGGGGCGTACTGATCGAGCAGACCCTTAAGGCCGGTTATCAGGACTGGTCACATTGGTTGCCGTGCAATCGGGCTGTTGCCGTGGCTTGCGAAAACGTCGAACCGCCCGCGCCCTATACCCGCTCGACGGCCGATACCGCCGGCTGGCGCTGGCGCATCCCGCTGCAGCACCGCGTCGGCAATGGCTATGTATATGCCGCTGACCACCTTTCCGACGACGACGCCGAAGCGCGCCTGCTCGAGACTTTGGATGGCGCCGTTATCGGTACGCCGCGCAGTTTGCGCTTTGTTACGGGACGACGCAATCGCGTCTGGGACCGCAATTGCCTGGCACTCGGTCTGGCGTCGGGTTTCATGGAGCCGCTGGAATCAACCAGCATCCACCTCATCCAGACCGCCCTGCTGCGCCTGATCCGGCTGTTTCCCGATAAACGCTTCGAACCGGCCGAGATTGCCGAGTTCAACCGCCAGACCGTCGAGGAATATGACGACATCCGCGACTTCCTGATCACGCACTATAAACTCACCCAGCGTGACGACACGCCATTCTGGGCCGCCTGCCGCGATATGGCCGTGCCGGACAAGGTGACGGCCAATCTGGAATTGTTCGCCGCCACGGGCCGGCTGATGCACCGACCGGAGCACCTGTTCGGGCCGCAGAGCTGGATCGCCGTCCTGTTGGGCCAGGGGCTGCTGCCACGGGGCTCCGATCCGCTTCTGGGACATGTGCCGCCGGATCAATTGGAAGCCGAAATGATCCGCCACCGTGACGGCCTTCGCGCCGAAGTCGCCGCCATGCCGCCACACGCGGCGGTGCTGGCCGGTTTCTCATGAGCCCTGCCCCGATCCGTAAAGTCGCCATCATCGGCGGCGGCACCGCCGGCTGGATGACCGCCGCCTGGTTCGGCAAGCTGCTGCGCCGCCACGTCGAGGAGATCGTCCTGGTCGAGTCCGACGAGATCGGCATTGTCGGCGTCGGCGAGGCGACCATCCCGTCGATCCGCAAGTACAACCAGATCATCGGCATCGATGAAGACGAGATGCTGCGGCGGACGCAAGGCACGTTCAAGCTCGGCATCGAGTTCGTCAACTGGGGCCGGATCGGCGATCGCTATCATCACGCCTTCGGGCCGAACGGCCGCGATTTGAACAACCTGCCGTTCCATGCCTGGTGGCTCAAGCAACGCTTGTCCGGTAAAAGCGAAGATCTGGCCACTTTCAATTTGCAAGCTCAGGCCGCCCTGGCCGGCAAGTTCACGCGCCCGGAAGGCCACAACTCGCCGCTGGCCACCATTGCCTATGCCTTCCAGTTCGATGCCTCGCTCTATGCCCGCTACCTGCGGGACGTGGCCGAAGCCAACAGCGTCACCCGCATCGAAGGCAAGATCGTCGAGGTCAAGCAGCGCGAGGACGGGTTCGTCGAGGCAGTGGTGCTGGAAAACGGCCAAAGCGTCGCTGCCGACTTGTTCATCGACTGCACTGGCTTTCGCGGCCTGCTGATCGAGCAGACCCTGAAAGCCGGGTTTGTCGACTGGTCGCACTGGCTGCCCTGCGACCGTGCGTGGGCGGTGCCGTGTGCGCGCGTCGCCGATCCCCTGCCCTTTACCCGCGCCACCGCCCACGACAGCGGCTGGCAATGGCGCATTCCGCTCCAGCACCGCACAGGCAACGGCCATGTCTTCGCCAGCGCCTTTACCACCGAAGAGGCGGCGCTGGATACACTGATGGCCAACCTCGATGGTCCCGTGCAAGCTGAACCGCGCCTGTTGCGCTTCAAGGCTGGCCACCGCCGCAAGTTCTGGGTCAACAATGTCGTTGCCATCGGCCTGTCCGGCGGCTTCCTGGAGCCATTGGAGTCGACCTCAATCTTCCTGATCCAGAGCGCCATTGCCCGCCTGCACAGCCTGTTCCCGGACAGCGGCTTCGATCCGGCCGACATCGACTTCTTCAACGCCCAGTCGGTGCGCGAATACGAAGATGTCCGCGACTTCATTATCCTGCATTACAAACAGACCCAACGCACGGACTCGGCGTTCTGGGACTATTGCCGGACCATGGACGTCCCGGACCGCCTGAATGAGCGCATGCGCCTGTTCGAGGCCCACGGACGCATCTTCGAAGACAAGGGGGAAGCCTTCGGCCTGAGCAGCTGGCTGCAGGTCATGGTCGGCCAGAACCTGATGCCGCGCACCTGCGACCCGCTGACGTTGTCCTTAAGCGATACCGACAGCGCCAAATGGCTGGATGACATACGCGCCGTCATCGCCAGCTGCCGCGACCATATGCCGGGGCACCAAGCGTTCATCGATGCGCATTGCAAAGCATCTTAAATCGGCAATGAATGACTAAAGATAACGGAGGCTCCCAATAGCGACCGACCGGGAACGCAGGCTGCGTGGTGCCAAGGCGCTTTGCGCCTGAATGCAAAAAATCTCCCGGTGAGATTGGTGGGCGATGACGGGATCGAACCGCCGACCTACTCGGTGTAAACGAGCCGCTCTGCCAGCTGAGCTAATCGCCCCCCGAAAATCCTACGCATTCACAGGAGAGGCCGCGTGATGCCAATCCCCCCCTTAAAAGTCAAGAGACGTTTCCACGTCCGGCAATTGCCCTGGTGAAAACGTCTCCAAACTTGCAGATAACCCGCATGCCGCGGGTAACGGCTTAGCCGTTCAGCGCGCCCTTGAGGCCTTCGCCGACGCGGAAGCGGGCCGTGACGCTGGCCGGACGCTTCACGGTTTCACCCGTACGCGGGTTGCGAGCGGTGCCGGCTTCGCGCTTGACGGCCAGGAAGGTGCCGAAACCGACGAGACGGACGTCGTCGTTCTTCTTCAGGGCGCCGACGACGCTATCGGTGAAAGCGTCGAGGGCCTTCTTCGCTTGATCCTTGGTCAGGCCGGCCTGATCGGCGATGGCCGCCACGAGTTCAGCTTTCGTCATTTCTGTCTCTCTCCCTTTACCCGAGTTGGGCGATTGGCTTTAAGTTCCTAAGGACGCCGGTGGACCCGATGATCCGGACACGCACTAAGAGAAGCGCCTCAGGTGAAGCCGATAGAGACTACAAAAATTACCGCCCGTCAAAACGTAAATGGCGATTTGTGCGCTGCAAACCGTGTTTTTTTAAGGGTTTCACGCATTTGTGCACGTTTTGTACCGGTTTGATGCAAGCCTGTCTCTATCCGAAACGGCGGAAAAGGCTTGAAAACCGCTCAAACCGTTACTGTGCAAGGCACTGATTCGCGACTCAGATTCGCTCCCGCAAGCCGCAAACGAAAAATGCCCGGTCCGATGGACCGGGCATTTCTGAGGTCATAAGACCGGCTTAGTGGGCCGTGGCACTGTCGGCCGGATCATCCGGCGTTGCTCCGGCCGCCACCGGTGGGAGGATCGGCTCAACCCAGTCGATCGGCGTCAGCGGCTTGGTGAGGGCGTGCTTGAGCACCTCGTCCACTTGCGCCACCGGGATGATCTCCAGGCCGCTCTTGACGTTGGCCGGCAGGTCAACGAGATCCTTCTCGTTTTCCTTCGGGATCAGCACGGTCTTGATGCCGGAGCGCAGGGCCGCCAGCAGCTTTTCCTTCAGGCCACCGATCGGCAGGACCCGGCCGCGCAGAGTGATTTCGCCGGTCATGGCGATATCCTTGCGCACCGGAATGCCGGTCAGCACCGACACCATGGCGGTGGCCATGGCGACGCCGGCCGATGGGCCGTCCTTGGGCGTCGCACCTTCCGGCACGTGCACGTGGACGTCGGTCTTGTCGAACACCGGCGGCAGGATGCCGAACTTCGGCGCCAGCGCCTTGACGTAGGAATTGGCCGCGGAGACCGACTCCTTCATCACTTCCTTGAGGTTACCAGTAACCTTCATGCCACCCTTGCCAGGCATCTTGATCGCTTCGATGGTGAGGATGTCACCGCCGAACTCGGTCCAGGCCAGGCCCGTGACGATACCGACCTGGTCGTCCTCGTCCGTCGCGCCATAATGGAAGCGCTTGACACCCGCGTACTTGGCAAGGCGTTCGTCGTCGATGGTGATCGACTTGACGCCTTCCCGGGCCAGGTCACGGATGGTCTTGCGCGCAAGGTTGCCCAGCTCGCGTTCCAGCGACCGCACACCGGCTTCCCGCGTATAATAGCGGATGACGTCGCGGATCGCCTTTTCCGGCACGATGAACTCCTCGGCCGACAGACCATGTTCCTTCATGAGCACCGGCAGGACGTGACGTTTGGCAATCTCCACCTTTTCATCCTCGGTGTAACCCGGGATGCGGATGATCTCCATCCGGTCGAGCAGCGGCTGCGGCATGTTCAGCGAGTTGGCCGTGGTGACGAACATGATCTTCGACAGATCATAATCAACCTCAAGATAATGGTCATTGAAGGTCGAGTTCTGCGCCGGATCCAGCACTTCGAGCAGAGCCGAAGCCGGATCGCCGCGCCAGTCGGCGCCCATCTTGTCGATTTCGTCCAGCAGGAAGAAGGCGTTGGTGGATTTCACCTTCTTCATCGACTGGATGATCTTGCCCGGCATGGAACCGATATAGGTCCGGCGGTGGCCACGGATTTCCGATTCATCGCGCACGCCGCCCAGCGAAATGCGGATGAATTCACGATTGGTGGCCTTGGCGATCGACTTGCCCAGCGAGGTCTTGCCGACGCCCGGAGGCCCGACGAGGCACAGGATTGGTCCCTTCAGCGTGCCCATGCGCGCCTGAACGGCCAGGTGCTCGAGGATGCGCTCCTTGACCTTCTCCAGACCGTAGTGATCGGCTTCGAGAATGTCCTCGGCCTTCTTCAGGTCAATGGTCTTGGGCTTGGTGGCGCCCCAGGGGATCGACAGCAGCCAGTCGAGATAGTTGCGCACGACGGTGCTTTCGGCTGACATCGGCGACATGTGGCGCAGCTTGTTCAGCTCGGCCATCGCCTTGGTGCGGGCTTCTTTGCTGAGCTTGGTGGCCTTGATCTTCTTTTCGAGATCGGCCAGTTCGTCCTTGCCTTCGTCCTGTTCGCCGAGTTCGCGCTGAATGGCCTTCATCTGCTCATTCAAATAGTACTCGCGCTGGGTCTTCTCCATCTGGCGCTTGACGCGCGAGCGGATCTTCTTCTCGACCTGCAGAACGCTGATCTCGCCTTCCATCAGGGCGTAGATCTTCTCCAGACGCTTGGTGACTGCCAGTTGCTCCAGCAGGGACTGCTTGTCGGTGATCTTGACGACCAGGTGGGCGGCGATCGAGTCGGCCAGCACGCCCGGATCGGTGATTTCGGCAATGGCGTTGAGGCTTTCCGGCGGGATCTTCTTGTTCAGCTTGATATAGTTTTCGAACTGCTCCGACACGGCGCGAACCAGGGCTTCGAGGTCCGGACCTTCCGAAGGCGCGGCATCGAGCACATAGGCTTCGGCTTCATAGTACTTGTCGGTGGTCGTGAAGCGCTTGATACGGGCGCGCGACTTACCTTCGACCAGCACTTTCACGGTGCCATCGGGCAGCTTCAGCAATTGCAGGACATTGGCCAGCACGCCGATTTCATAGATAGCGTCGGCGCTGGGGTCATCGTCGGAGGAATTCTTCTGAGTGGCGAGCAGGATCTGCTTGTCGCCTTTCATCACTTCGTCCAGCGCCTGCACCGACTTTTCACGGCCGACGAACAGCGGCACGACCATGTGGGGGAAAACCACGATGTCGCGCAACGGCAGGACGGGGATGGTGACGAGGTCTAACATGGATACTCCTATGCGGTTTCCCGCTGTGCAGACTCAAACGTTTCGCCCTCTGGGTAAAGACTGAACCTGAGAACTCAACAGAGTCTTAATACGAAATATACGCCCGGCCGGTTTGGATTTCGGGAGAACAAACTGTCCCGCGGCGCTTGAACTGTGATGTGGGAGAGCGGGGATTAAACTTCAAGATATCCCGAAACCGAACGGTGATTATCCACCGATCTCCATCCCCGACTCTGTCATTAACTACGATTATACCCCCCTGCCCCGGCAAAGCCTAGCGGATACCGCAGGTGGCAAACAAAAACGCGGCCCTGTTGCTAGGACCGCGCTTTGATATCTTCGTGGATCAGCCTGATCAGGCCGCGCCACCACTTCTTTTCTCGGCGTAGATGAGCAGCGGCTGAGCGCGCTCCTCGATCACTTCGCCGTTGATCACCACTTCCTCGACGCCCTGCATGTTGGGCAGCTCGTACATGGTGTCGAGCAGGATGCCTTCCAGGATCGAACGCAGGCCGCGCGCGCCGGTCTTGCGCTGGATCGCCTTGCGCGACACGCCCAGCAGCGCCTCTTCGGTGAAGTTGAGGCTCACGTTTTCCATCTCGAACAGGCGCTGATACTGCTTGATCAGAGCGTTCTTCGGCTCGGTCAGGATCTTGACCAGCGTGACTTCGTCCAGGTCTTCCAGCGTCGCCAGGACCGGCAGACGGCCGATGAATTCCGGGATCAGACCGAACTTCATCAGATCGTCGGGCTCGACGTTGCGCAGGATTTCGCCGGTGCGACGATCTTCCGGATCCTTCACCGAAGCGCCGAAGCCGATAGAGGTGCCCTTGCCGCGGCCGGAAATGATCTTTTCCAGGCCGGCGAAAGCGCCGCCGCAAATGAACAGGATGTTGGTCGTGTCGACCTGCAAAAACTCTTGTTGAGGATGCTTGCGCCCGCCCTGCGGCGGCACGGAGGCGACAGTGCCTTCCATGATCTTCAGCAGCGCCTGTTGCACGCCTTCACCCGACACGTCGCGAGTGATCGACGGGTTGTCCGACTTGCGCGAAATCTTGTCGACTTCATCGATATAGACGATGCCGCGCTGGGCGCGTTCGACATTGTAGTCGGCAGCCTGGAGCAGCTTCAGGATGATGTTCTCGACGTCTTCACCGACATAACCGGCTTCGGTCAGGGTCGTGGCGTCAGCCATGGTGAACGGCACGTCGATGATGCGCGCCAGGGTCTGCGCCAGCAGGGTTTTACCCGAACCGGTCGGGCCGATCAGCAGGATGTTCGACTTGGCCAGCTCGACGTCATTGCCCTTGGTCGCGTGGTTCAGGCGCTTGTAGTGGTTGTGAACCGCCACCGACAGGACCTTCTTGGCCTGAGCCTGGCCGATCACGTAATCATCGAGAACCTCACGGATCTCCTTCGGAGTCGGCACGCCGTCCTTCGACTTGACGAAGGCGATCTTGTGCTCCTCACGGATGATATCCATGCACAGCTCGACGCATTCATCACAGATGAAAACGGTCGGCCCGGCGATGAGTTTACGCACCTCATGCTGGCTCTTCCCGCAGAAAGAACAATAGAGGGTGCTTTTGCTGTCGCCCGTCGCGGCTTTGGTCATATGTCTCTTTTCACCTCAAGCGGCGGAAATGGACGCGCTTTGCGCCCTGCTTCCCACCCGCACAACAAACCGGTATCCTAAGCCATTAAGCCTTTACCAAAGCCTAATTCAGCCACCGGCATCCATTACAATGCGCCCACCGATCCGCATTTATGCACAGTTTCAACGATGCCTCAACCAATGCCGCAGATCAATCTTTCGCTCGCATGCCCCAATATGGGATAAAAGCTGCGGAATAAAAGTCACACCTGCCTCGCCGTTCTGAGTCAAGAGTAACCCCATGCCGCACCAACCCATTGCCGACTCTGTTGCCCGCAAGGTGATTGCCTTCGATTTCGACGGCACACTCACCTGGCGCGACAGCTTCATCAGCTTCCTGCTCTATGCAAAAAGCGCGCTAGGCGTAGGCATGAGCTTCGTCGCCCAGCCGACCCTGGCCACCGACTATCTTAAGACCCGGGATCGGGGGGCGCTCAAATCCCGCTTATTGTACAAGCTATTGGGGCCCATTTCTCAGGATGAGCTTGAGCTTCTGGCCAATGCCTTCGTCACCGCTAAGGGCACGCGGCTGTTCCGGCCGGACGCCCTGAAGGCCTGGGAAGACCACGATCGCCCCGATCGTCAGCGCGTCATCGTCACCGCCTCGCCGCAGCTGCTGGTGGCGCCGTTCGGCAAGCTGATCGGCGCCGACCGGGTGATCGGCACACGGCTGGGTTTCTCAGCCGACGGCCGGCTGCAACCCGATCTCGACGGACCGAACTGCCGGGGGGCAGAGAAAATGTGCCGCCTGCGCGAGGTGTTCGGCGAATCGCTTGAACTGGAAGCCGCCTATGGCGACACCGCCGGCGACCGCGAAATGCTGGCAGCCGCGACGACCGGTTATTACCGCGTCTTCAGAGGCAAGCCGAAGCACTGAAAACCTAGTTCAGACTCTGGGCGATATCCGGCCGGTAGGCGGCGATGGCAGCAAGCACCGTCTTCTTGTTGTGACCGGACAGGCTGAAGGTCACCCGCACCTTGCGGCCGTCAAAGCCCTGCCCGACTATGTTGCAATTTCCCTTGTAACGCCAGGCCTTGCGGATCTGGCCCCAGCCCAGCGCCTTCGGTTGCTGCCACAGCAGCGGATAACTGCGGATGCCTTGCGCATCGATGGTGAACGCCAGTTGGTTCTGCATCGCCGCCCACACCAGCTTGACACCAAAAACCACAATCAGCACCTCAAAGGCCGCCATTAGGGCAAACAGCACCGGGCGCGGCAACAGAAGCATGAAGCCGTACCGGGTCTCGTCCCGCTCCGCCAGCATCTTGGCATATTCGGAATCGACTGAAAGGTGGTGAAGCATCAGCCCGCAGGCAAAGAGCAGAAACGGTATCCCGATAATCATCAGTACCGACAACCGATACCGTCCGACATAACTGGCGCTCATCTCATCCCCCAATGGTTTCGACGCCACCTTACCAACGGCCTCGCCAAGAAAGATTTAATGGCCGCCATCCAAACAAAAAAGAGGCCCCGTCACCGGAGCCCCTTTTCGTATCAACCGTAATGACGGCTTAGTCTTCGTCTTCCGCCAGCAGTTCGTCCTTGCTGATCGGCTTGTCGGTGACCTTGGCCAGCGCGAAGATCAGGTCGCAGACCTTTTCCTCGTAGATCGGGGCGCGGATCTGCGCCGAAGCGGCCGGGTTCTTGGTGTAGAAGTCGAACACCTGGCGCTCCTGGCCCGGGTAGTTGCGGGCTTCCTGCATGATCGCCTGGGTGACTTCCTGGTCGGAGACCTGCACGTTCTGACGGGTGCCGATTTCGGCCAGCACCAGACCGAGGCGCACGCGGCGCTCGGCGATCTTCATATATTCGTCGCGCAATTCCTGCTCGGACTTCTTGGCGTCGTCTTCGGACAGTTGGCCAGCCTGCTTGTCCTGTTCGACCTGCTGCCAGATGCCCTGGAATTCGGCATCAAGCATGCGCTTCGGCAGTTCGAAATCGTGCTTTTCGTCAAGAACGTCAAGCAGTTGGCGCTTCATCTTCAGGCGCGACGCGCCCTTGTACTGGCCTTCCAGCTGCGTCTTCAGGATGTTCTTCAGCGCGTCGAGGCTTTCCAGCCCGAGGCTCTTTGCCAGCTCATCATCGGCCTCGCCTTCCTTCGGCGACAGGATGTCCTGCACCGTCGTTTCGAAGGTCGCGGCCTTGCCGGCCAGTTCGGTCGCCTGATAGTTTTCCGGGAAGGTGACGTTGAGCGTCTTCACTTCGCCCTTCTTGGCGCCGATCAGCTGCTCTTCGAAGCCCGGGATGAACATGCCAGAGCCGATGACCAGTTCGGCGCCTTCGGCCGTACCGCCAGCGAAGGCTTCGTCGCCGATCTTGCCGACGAAATCGATGACCAGCTTGTCGCCGTCTTCTGCCTTGGCAGCGGCCTTGCCCTTGCCCTTTTTCTCTTCGTACTGCTTGTTAGCGGACGTAACGGTCTTGAGCGCCTCGCTGATGTCAGCGTCGGTCGGCTCATAGGTCGGACGGGTTAGCTCGATCGAAGCCGGCTCGATCGGGGTGAAGATCGGCATCATTTCGACGGCGATCTGATAAGCCAGGTCGGACTTGCCTTCGATCACGCCTTCGATGTCACCGATCGGCGTCAGTTCCGGCTGGCTGGCCGGACGGATCGAGGCCTGTTCCATGGCCTTCTGAGTGGTGTCGTTCAGCGTTTCCTGAATGATCTCGCCCATCAGTTCCTTGCCGTACATGCGGCGGACGTGGCCCAGCGGCACCTTGCCCGGACGGAAGCCCTTGATGTTCATCTTGGGGGCCAGTTCCGCGATCTTGGCGTCGAGCGCCTGGGTCAGCTGGTCCTTGGCAATCGTCACTTCGAGGACGCGGCTGAGGCCTTCATTCACTTTTTCAACGACTTGCATCGAATTGTTATCCTTGGCTGTCAGGTCTCCCGGCATCACGCCGAGCCCCAACAGGCGGCTGAAACGATTTAAAGCGCAGCGACATCAGGCCGCTGCGCCAAAGAAGGGCTCCTTATGGCACGATTGCACGGCAGGTCAACGGTCCGCCCGGGTAAAAATGCGTGCGCATCGCTTTTTTACGCCAAGCGGCCGTAATCTCGGCAAATGAGAATGCGTCCAGCGGTAAAATCTCTTGAGATCGCGGCTCTGGGGATCATGGCTCTGTGCGCCCTCGCCGCCTGCACCCGTCAGCCGGAGCCCAGACCGCCGGCGCCGAGGACGGACATTAACCCTGCCACCTTTATCGGCACCGCAAAGGAAGCCGCCGCCCGTCAGCAGGAAGCAAAGGTGCTGGGCGACTATCCCGGCCTTGCTGAACGCAAGGGCGCCATCCTGACCATCCGCTATCGCGGCAATGACCTGGTCACCTATACCGATGATGCCCAAGGCTGCGCGCGCTACTATATCGAGCGCGCCATTAAGGTCGCCGATCCCGAAACCGGCCGCCTGGAGCCCGTGGCGCTGGTTGCCTGCCATTTCGGCACTACCACCAACCGCTACTTGGTCCTGCCGACGACCGGCAAGTACGCCCTGACCGACGACGTCGCTACCTCGCCGGACGGCCATCATCTGGCCACCAGCGACTCCACCGTCACCCGGGCGCGCGGCCAGTTCATCATCGTGGAATGGCCGGACTTCGAGCGCCGTGCCGCCTTCCCCACAGGCTGCAAGAACATCCAATGGCAAGACGACAGCCACCTGACCGCCGATTGCTGGCACAGCGACCGTCCCAATACCCTCAATCCCTATGAGAGCGACGCCATCTTCTTCCGCGCGAATGTGTGGAACGACAAGGGCGTGTGGCGCATGCGAGCCACCCAATGGCTGCACGCCGAAAGCTTTACGCCGGTCGCCTCAACCGCGCCCCTGCCGCAGTTCGAAGCGGTCACCAAGGAAGGTGTCGACGCACCCGAATAGCCGCAATGCCTATGGAATTCATATGGCTGTTCCGCGCACCTCTCATTGTCCGTTAACGGCGGCTTAGGCGATCCTGACCCGGCGAGATGGCTAATGGAAGCTCATCTTATTCGTTAGGATTCTGTTTAATCATGAGGCGCATACTTCTTGAAATTCCGGAGGTTGTCATGACAACGCTCACGACCGCGCAAGAAGGCCGCCGCACCTTTATCCTGTCCGTCGCCACCGCCATGGCCCTGTTGTCCACGGTTGGGCTGATGTCCAGTTTCTCAGATACTTCCAGATCGACCCCGGTCATTGCCGACCGCACCCCGCCAGGCGTGCGTGACGCCGTGATCTTGACGGCCGCGCAGGTTGACGCCATGCAGGATCAGCCCGTGGTCGCGCTTGCCGCCGTCGAACCTGAGGCCAGGCCGGCTGCGGTCGTGGCCAAGATCAAGGCGCCGGCCACACCGGTCCGCACCGCCCTGGCACTCGCTGCCGACAGCCAGGCTGAACCGGCTGCCGACATGGCGCCGATCCATCCGATCAAGATGTCGCTGGCCATGGCTCCGGAAACGGTCGAGGCCGCCACGGTTCGCTAAACCGCTTTTTCTTCCTGTACTTCACCCAGCTGCCCTTCCCAGCGCGCCACCACGGCCGCTGCGACGCTGTTGCCGACGACGTTGGTCGCCGACCGGCCCATGTCGAGAAGATGGTCTACCCCCAGCACCAGCGCGATCCAGGCATCCGGCAGGCCGAAATAGGTAAGGGTGGCCATGATCACCACCAACGAAGCGCGCGGCACGCCGGCGATCCCTTTCGACGTCACCAGCAGCAGCACCAGCATCATCACCTTCTGCGCCACGGTGAAGTGGATGCCGTGCGCTTCGGCGATGAAGATGGTGCCGAAGGTGCAATAGAGCATCGAGCCGTCGAGATTGAACGAGTAGCCGAGCGGCAGCACGAACGAGACGATCTTGCGCGACACGCCGGCCTTGGGCAGGCCGTCGAGCAGCTTCGGATAGGCGGCCTCGGAACTGGCGGTCGAAAATGCCAGCAGGGCCGGCTCACGTATCACACCAAGAATCTTCAGCATCCGCCCGCCGACAAACAGGAATCCGAGCGCGATCAGGATCACCCATAGCACCCCCATGGTGGCGTAGAAGCCGCCGACAAACCGGGCATAAGTGGCCAGGATATCCATCCCCATTTCCGCGACGCTCTTGGCCAGGGCGCCGAAAATGGCTACTGGCGCGAACTTCATGACGATGCTGGTGACCTTGAGCATGATGGCCGCGCCTTCTTCGGCCAGTTCCATGATCCGCGGCGACTTCTTCTCCAGCATCGAGATAGCCGTGCCGACAAACACGGCAAAGATAACGATCTGCAGGATTTCGTTCTCAGCCATCGCCTTGACGATCGAGGTCGGGATGACGTGATCGATGAAATTCTCGAGCGTAAAATTGCCGGTCGACGGAATCTTGGTCGGATCGCCGACCTCGTTGATGACCAGGCCGACGCCCGGCTGCAGCCATTGCACCATGACCATGCCGAGCAATAGCGACACGATCGACAGGCTGAGGAACCAACCCAGCGACTTCAGGCCAACCCGGCCGACCGCGGCCGCATCCTCCATGTGCCCGATGCCGGCGATCAGCGTGAACAGCACAAGCGGCGCGATGATCATCTTGATCAGGCTGATGAAAATCTTGGTCAGCAGGCCGAACACCATGACAGCGGTCTTGAGCTGATCCGGCGGCAGATACTGGTGGCAGGCCCACCCAACAACCACGCCTGCGATCATGGCCGTCACAACGATTATCGCGAAAAGGCCCTTCATGGCTCACCCCTGCCTGCGTGAATGAAACTGACTATCAACCGCGCACGCAGGATAGGCAACAGCGTTTTACGCTGCGCCCCGGCATGGATTGCCAAACCACGCGCTTCGCCTGTCGGTATTTTCAACTCCCTGGACAAGGGAATTTCATCGACAGACGGCCATAAACCGTAATTGTCCGTTGTCTGTTAAGACTTTCCACCACTCATATACGCCCCGGGATGCGATAATGCGCCGGAACACTCTTGGCAGACGGGCAAAATCGCGATCTAACTCGCCAAATTGCAGTTTTGATATATTTTTGAGGGGGCGGGCGTGCGCGTAATTATTGTCACCGATGAATTTGTGATCACAGGCGGCTGCGCCAAGGTCGCCTTGCAATGCCTGGAAGCCAGCCTGGAAGCGGGCCTGGAAACAGCTGTGCTGGTCGGCGACGATGGCAAGGATATCCTGGAACGGTTTCCGCAGGTCAAGACGGTTGCCTTGGGCGAAATCCCCTTGCGCGACAGCCAGAAGATAAGCGACGTCGTTACTAAGACCTATAATCAACGCGCCCATGAGGCCATGAAATCGCTGCTTGACTGGGCCGGGCCGGATGCCGTGGTGCATGTGCATGGCTGGTCGCAGATCCTGTCGCCATCGATCTTCTACGCCCTGTCGAAATCCCCGGCCCGTGTCCTGGTCACGGCGCACGACTTCTTCCTCAACTGCCCCAACGGTGGCCTGATCAACTACAATAGCGGCGAAATCTGCCGCGTACAGCCAATGTCGATGGCTTGCCTGGGCAGCAATTGTGACAAACGTTCCTATACGCACAAACTGTGGCGCTTCAACCGCCAACTCGTACAGGCAGGCGCCGGTGACGACTTCTGGAGCAAGGTCGGCGTCATTCTCGTTCACGAAAACATGGCCGGCTATTACGGCGGTAGTCCCCTTCGCGAGTTCCTGACCCTGCGCACGCCGTCTGAGCCTCTGACGCGCGCGCAGTTCAATCCGTGGGAAAATCAGCAGATTACGTTCCTGGGCCGGATGACCTGGGAAAAAGGCGTGCGCACTCTGGCCGAAGCCCTCAATCTAACGCAAAAAGCCGCCGTGCTGATCGGGCGCGGCCCCCTGCAGGAAGAGATCAAGACCACCCTGCCCCATTGCCAGATAAAGGGCTACCTATCCGACGAGGAAGTTTCGCAGGAAGCCACTCGGTCACGCTACTTTATCATGCCGTCGCGCATGCCCGAACCCTACGGTTTGGTGGCCGCCGAAGCCATTATGAGCGGCCTGCCGGTGATCGTCAGCAGCAACTCGCTGAACGCAGAGGAAATCGGCCGCGAAGGCGCAGGCCTGGTTTTCCAGAGCGGCGATGCCGAAAGCCTGGCCGCCGCCATCCGGCGCATGGACGACGATGGCCTGGTCAAGGAACTGAGCCTCGGCGCGCGCGCCTATTCCGGCAAGATCACGCTGAGCAAGGAAGGCTGGGCGGAAGCCCTGGTCAATATTTACAAGGGACTGGCCAAATTCGGGCCGGCCGAGAGGGAGTTGATGCATGGCTAGGGCACTGGTAACGGGGGGCGCCGGGTTTGTCGGCCGTCACGTTTGCGCGAAACTGCTGGCGGAGGGGCTTGACGTCGTCTGCGTCGATTCGATGATGCCGGGTACCGGCGCCCTGCCGCCGCCGGCCTGGCCCAAGCCGGTCACCGACAGGAATTTCACGTTTATTCAAGAAGATTGCCGAGCTTTCTTCAAACGGGACACGAGCCATTTCGATCAGGTCTACCATCTGGCGGCGATGGTCGGTGGACGTATCTCCCTGGAAACCCAGACCCTGATGGTCGCCGAAGACCTGGCCGTCGACGCTGAAATGTGGAAGTGGGCGACGCTCGCCAAGCCGGGCGTCGTGCTCTATTTCAGCTCCAGCGCCGCCTATCCGATCCACCTCCAGACCCGCGACAATCAGGTCATCCTTTCCGAGGACATGATCGACTTCGAAAACCGCCTGGGCGTGCCGGATCTCAGCTATGGCTGGGCCAAGCTGACCGGCGAATACCTGATGAAGCTGTACGTCGAGAAATACGGCGGCCGGGCTGTCGGTTACCGCCCCTTCAGCGGCTACGGTGAGGACCAGGACCTGGCCTACCCCTTCCCGGCTATCTGCAAACGTCTGACGGCCGAGCGCGGCAATCCCCATGTCCATGTCTGGGGCTCGGGTCACCAGGCGCGCGACTTCATCCATATCGATGATTGCGTCGACTTTATCTGGAAAACCTACGACGTCATGCCCAGCGGCATGAGCCTGAACCTGTCGACCGGCCTTCCGACCTCGTTCATCGAACTGGCTCGCCAGGTCAGCGCCGAACTCGGCTGGCATCCCGAAGTGACCGGGCTGTCCGACAAGCCCGAAGGTGTTTTCTTCCGTTGCGGTGACACGAAGCTTCAGCAAAGCTTTGACCTGGCACCGAGCGTGCCCCTGCGGGAAGGCATCCGCCGCGTGCTGGACTATGTGGCCACGGTGGTGGCCTGATAACCGGGCCGTAGCTGAGATCGGATTTAGCGTGGATGATAGGGCTTAAAACTCCCAGTTGCGTAGGCAAATAACGCAATCATCTGCGAGGAAGCTCGAAGAAAAGAGGATTGGTGCGGATGAGAGGACTCGAACCTCCACGCCTTGCAGCGCTGGAACCTAAACCCAGTACCGTGAGGCCAAAATGCATAAAATACCGTATAAAATCAAACAGTTTTTTACCATCTCTCTGCTATTATGTCTGGACACACTCTGGTCACAGTGCCGGACACAGCGAATGGGAGGGCTGGCAAAATGACAACCCACACGATGTTCGATGGAAAACTTCAGGTTTATCAGCGCGCTGGTAGCCGCGTCTGGCAATGCGCCGCGCGCGTTGGCGGCAAGCGGTTTCGCACCTCCACCAAAGAGCAGAATTTTAGCGCTGCGAAAATTTTGGCCGAGGAATGGTACTTGGGCTTACGCGGTAAGCTCAAAAACGGCGAGATAACGCCAGACGAACGCACCTTCGCTTACGCCGCAAAAGAGTATCTGCGCGAAATCAAAATCCTGACAATCAGCACCCGCAGCCCCCGATATGTTGAGGGTCTGGAAATTCGCCTCAACGCCCACCTGCTTCCCCACTTTGGCAAGATGGCGCTGTCTTCGATCAATCGGGGTGTCGTGCAGTCGTACCGCGTCAAGCGGGCGGAAGAGACGATTGCGAAAACGACCATCCCGGCAAAACCGAAAACGACAGATAGCCCTGCGCAGCCGGAAATTCCCGGCAAGCCGCCCGCCCGCAGCACGATGCTTCATGAAATCGTTCACCTTCGCCAAGTTCTCAAATTTGCCGAAGGCAAGGGCTGGATACCGTTCGTTCCCAATCTTTCCACACCCTACATGACCCAAGGCAAGAAAGGTCGGCGCGCCTGGTTTTCGCCGGAAGAATACCAAAAGCTCTACGAAGCGACGCGCGCCCGAATCGACGAAGGCACGCGCGCCGGTTGGAAAACCCACTATGAAGACCTGCACGACTTCGTGCTTTTCATGGCCAATACGGGCTTGCGCCCCGACGAAGCGCTAAGGCTCGAAATGCGTGACGTGAAGATCGAAGACGACTACGCCACCCGACAAACCATTCTCGTGATTGACGTGCGCGGGAAAACAGGCGTGGGCTATTGCAAGAGCACGCACCAGGCAGTGCATCCGTTCACGCGCTTGCAGGCCCGTCGCCTCCATGAGTTACGGTTACAAGCCGTCGGCTTTGAAAACCTTCAACGAACTTATCCTCACCTCAACAAGATGGAAATTGAAGCCAGGTTCCAGGCTGAAATTGACGCCGTAGACGAAAAAGAACTTCTCAAACAGCTTCCGTTCGCCCTGGTGTTCCCGACTTTTAATCGTGACGCCTTCAATAAAATTCTGGATGAGCAAGGCCTGAAATTCGACCGCGACGGCAAACGCCGCACGGCCTACAGCCTCCGTCACACCTATATCTCTACGCGCCTAATGGAAGGTGCAAGCATCCATATGATCGCCAACAACTGTCGCACCAGCGTGCAGATGATCGAGGAGCATTACGCATCTCACATCAAGGATCGCCTGGATGCAGCCGCGATCAACGTGATGCGGCCCAAGCGCCAGCGAGATGCCGGAAAGCAGCAAAAACCGGCCAATTCAGAAAACCATCCGCAACAATAAGGAAGGTTATGCTTTTCAAGTGCGTTCCCAGCCTATAAGAACCCTTTCAAATTGCGGCTATGGCGGAATTGGTAGACGCACTTGGTTTAGGTCCAAGCGCCAAAAGCGTGGGGGTTCGAGTCCCTCTAGCCGCACCACCTTCCTTCGGCGCAGTGCAGACAGTTTGAACAAACTGCTCACTCGCGTCGTCGGCGGTACACCGGAACCGGTAGCCGTCACTTGCGAAGGCTTGCCGAACGAGTAAGCCGTTGGCCATAGGCGCAATGAACATGGCGCGGCCATCGCCAGTTTTTATTCGCTGAAAAATTGAAATTCAAAACACAGCATCGTAGCCTCTAAGACAATTTCGTCATCGAGTCGGAGATATGAATGTCAGGAAAGCCACTGAACGAACCCGCTCCTCCACCAAGAGGAGCGCCCCTAATTGAACCTGCGCCGTCGCCGAAAGTCCAGCCACTGAACGAGCCCATTCCCACCAAAGGTAAGCCATTAACGGAGCCACAAGCCCCAAAGAAAAAGCCTCTGCTAAAGGGCTAAATTCGTGCCAATGACTGTTATTGTTTGGTGCGACGGCTATCGTCGCCTGGCTCGCAGCAGCTCTGCCACCGCGCCAATCAAATTCGCTACTGCCGTTACCAACAAACTCAAATCCGCGCATGTCATAAACCCTCCTTCATGACTCCGCGCTGCATTGCGCGATAGTAAGGGGGTCTGCCGCCGCACCGCCAAGCCCTCGGGTGTCAAGGTCGCGAAGCGCCGGCATGGTCGAAGCTGCACGAGTTCACGCGGAAGCAAGAAACCTTGCGCCCTGGGCGCGGTCGGCCAAAACCGTCCGCACTTTCGTCAATCCTGCGCCAGGCAAACTACAGGGGCTATGGCTTTTGCACGGTCGAGGACTGGGGGGTGCTATGATGGCCTTCCAATCACCCATACACCATGCGTGGGCTTCGATGGATGAGCGGTCTGGCACAGGCCAGCCGCCATTCAACCCGGCTCGCTTCCTCCGCCTTGCTGCGTGCAGCTCCGCCCCCTGCGGGCGCTGGCGCGGGGTATGATCGCCGCCTTTAAGCCTGTGCCCTTGGCTCCTCACGAAGCCGCGGAATGGTTCCGTGGCCGAATTGGAAGGAGACCAACATGGCTAAAAATTCATCTCAACAACCGGGCCGCAAACCCACTCATCGTCTTTATCGTGTCGCCGGCGAGGGTGAAAATACGAACTGGATGCCCATTGGCGCCGCCTGGTTACACCGCGACGGCAATGGCTTCAGCATTCAATGCGATGCTGTGCCGCTCCAAGGCCGCATCGTCATGCGCAAGGCGACCGAGCGCGCTATGGCGCAAGGAGGTGAGCAATGAACTCCGCCACCACTAGCCGCGTGCGCGAACTCAATGATCGGTTCCGCACGGGCGGCCCCGCCACGGGTGATTGGGTGATTACCTGCGGCGTTCAGGCTGTAGGTCCTGAATTTCCGTTGCTGGCCATGCTGGCGGTGCGGGCATTCAACCACTTCACATCCGATAACGACCCATATGGCGAGCATGATTTTGGCAGCCTGAGCCTCGCTGGGCAAACCCTGTTCTGGAAAATCGACTATTACGATTTATCCCTTGCCTGCGGTTCCGCCGATCCAGCCGATCCCTCTGTCACTCGGCGCGTTCTCACTATCATGCTGGCCTCGGAATATTGAGGCCCGCCATGGAAAAGCAACGTTTCATCACCACCACGCACATCGACTGGCAGGGCATCACCCTGTCAGTCACCTATGAACCCAACTGGCTAAATATGGATCGCACCTGTCAATACGCCACCAGAATACGAAGACCGCTGCCGTCACTAGTCCGTGTAAAGACGCCACTACGCTTGTCAGCCCCGCCCGATGCCGATAGCTAAAGGTCATGGATGCTCGGGCAGCACCGATTCGAGCAGGAAAGACAGTTGGTTAGGCGCTCAATGGCAACTCCCGCGAACATTTCCCTACCGGCCTACAGCGCGGCAAGCGGCGATGCGGCCAATGTTCAATTGCTTGGTGACCGGGAATTGAGTCTGCTGATCAAGCAGCTAGATGCGGAAACCTTTGAGCTGAAAATACACGTGCTGGCCAACGCCTCGATGCCGCTCGAAACCATCGCAGCACACCGCAAGCATATCCATCAATTCATTGAGCAATATTGCGCCCAACATCCGCTGCAGCGGCGTATGGTATTCTCAGTTTCGACCGCCAATCCGCACGCTTCTGACACGCTTGTTTATCGCACGATGCTGGTCGTAGGCGCTGCTCAGGATAGTATAAAAAAAATACTTGCTTCAAAATTCCCGAATCTTCGTATAGGCTTGTCGTTAGATGACCTTCAGACACGAGAGCCTATCAGCCAGGATAATACAGCCCAGCCTCAACCAGCCCTTAAGCACACCATTGCGGAGTTCTTGAAACGCAATGGCATTGATGATCCGCAAACTGCGGCATGGCTTAATAAGTTTGTTACTGAGGAAATCCCAGACGCCGAAGCGATAGAAGCGATGCAGAAATTGCGCAAGCAATTCCATCAAGGGCAGGTGACGGGAAAGCCTAAGTATCCGGGAAGGCATATTGATGCCATTGACTACCTAATCGAGCACTACGGCAACGATATTTATGAGGAGCTGCTGCGCCCGGGCCAGCTACAAACACGCGACGCTTATTTGTACCTGTCTGTCCGTGCTATGTTGGATAATCCGCAAGCAATGCAAAAGCATTTTCCCGACGGCACGCCCCCAAAGACAATGAATGAACTTTTTGGTCGTCTCTCACAACGCGGGAAGGTCATTAGCCCACTTGAGGTGCGCTACGAAGCCTGCGCTAAAATCTTAGGCACGACCAAAGCCGAGGCGGCAAAGTTTTTCGGCAACCTTCGCCGCAGTAGGGTGAAGGGCGAAAGCGAAAGTTTTAGATAGCTATAAAAACGCGCCCAAGTCATATAACCTTTTTTAACCTCATCATATGAGAATTTCATGTGTTGGCTGAGTCCTCCTTAGCCGCGCCCTCCTTTCACAGGTGGCACACATGGCAATCGATCCAAACGAAGCCGAAAATCTGTTATTAGCCATTGTTTCTTGGCTGATACAGCGGGGTCGTCTCCCAAGATGGATATTTTCTTTTTTCAAAAGAATACAGATTGTCCTCAACACAATTGAGATTTGGGTGCTCTCTTGTGAAATTTGCGAATGGGTCAAGCGCTTTATCGATGCATCTGTCAAATTCTACAATGAACTCAACCATTGGACATTGGGTAGGATTATCTATTTCCTGCATATCGAAAATTGGACCCTGCCGCCTTGCATTGCTGGAATCCTCCTCATTGCTGCGGGGGCCATCGTTCTAACCACCCGCAGGCGGAGCGTTAAAAAACCAAAGCGCAAGTTGCCGAAAATTTTGAATAACTACTCCTCTCCAATTCGGTCGACGGATAGTACAAAAGACGTAATTAAGCGGGTCAGGCAACGGATGCGCAAGAAGTAAACCATGGCCCAATAACTATTTATTAACTAATTTTATGGTATTATCTTACTTAATTATAAAAGAGCTTTTATACCTTTATCCCCTACAGACAGCACTTCCCTGGCGCTTCATTCGGCTTTACCGAATGAAGCGCAGGTCAGTTTGCGCGCGGAAATGGCAGACCAAATCGCCTCCGCTCAAGCCAATCTTGAATCTCAACTTGCCGATCTTGAGCGCCTCGGACTCGCCGAAGGTGACCCGGCGCTGATGTCGGAATTGCGTAATCAGCTCGCTGTTCTGCGTGCGCTCGGCCAGTTTCTTGATACGGCCCACGGGCCAGCCCTTTATCAATTGCGTGCGGAAATCGCCACTTCCTCGGCCGCTGCCCTTTCATTGTCGCGCCGAGCCCAAGGAAGCATCGCCAGCGTCGAAGGCCGTCAGGCCGCGCAACAAGCCGAGTATGCGGCTGCCACCGCCGAAATCGACGGTGGTGTCGTCGCGGCGCGCCAAGCCGACCGCGACAATAACGCCCTCGCGCATGTCATCGCAAAACGCGTTGGCATTGACCTTGGCGAGTACGACCAAGAGCGTGACCGCCTCAACCGCCAGCGTAATGATGCGGTGGCTCAGGGTGACAAGGTCGGCGAACGTCAAGCCGATGTCCTGCTGGCGCAGAATACTTATGACGCCATGGCCGCCAGCGCCGATAAGATTACCGACCCGCAGGAGCGCCAGCGCTATCTTCAGCAGATGCAGCAACAGCAGCAAAATATTGACACGCTGCGCCACGCCCTGGAACAGCAGCTTGAACTCGAAGCCGGGAAGATTGCCCGTGAGCAAGGGCTCTCACCAAAGGAAACGGCGGCTTTCGTCGCGCAGTACAAGGCCACAGGGCTAGCAAAATCAGATCATGACCGCCAGGATTTGAAAGGAGCCGGTCAGGCAGCAACCGTGGCATTTCCCAATGCCGATGCAGCAGGTTTGGCCTCAGCTCAAACCAGCTTTCAGGCGGCGGCGAATACTAGCACCTTCAGCCTCACCGCCGAAGCGCCTCCCATTGCGCTTAGCGACGCGCCGGATGCGCACACGAAGATTGAGGTGCCGCCCGTGGCTAAACGCGCCATCCCGTCCGATCACGGTTTGGCATAATCATGCCACAGCCGTTTAGCGAAACGGCGCTCCTCTTGTCCAACCGCTTGCTGGTAGATCACCGTCGTTTCCAGGCTGGCGTGTCCCATCCACCGCTGCGTCAGCGCCGCCGGGATATTTTGTTCCGCCGTCGCCACCCCAAACCCATGGCGCAAACCCTTCGGATTGGCATGCGGCCCATTCACGCCCGCCAAGCCCATGAGCACCTTGATCCGCTGCCATGCCGTCTGCCGGCACCATGGCCAAATGAGCGCATCCCGCTCCATGTTCCAGCTCAGCCCAATCAATTCGCGCATGAGCCGCGAAGGCACGGGGACTGCCCGATAAATCAACTTGCGACGCTTGAGTGTGCGAAACACAATACATAATGCCCCCGCATCCAACTGCTGAGGTGTCAACGCCAATGCCTCGCTGATCCGGCATCCGGTAAAAGTGAGCACCATGCCGAACAGCCGCGTTTGAGCGTCGGCCTTATCACACGCTTTCAGGAAACGAAGCCGTTCGGCGATATTGAGATATTTGCGCCGCCCATGTTCATCAAACAAGGCCAGCCCTTGGTCGGCCGTGTTCATGACAATCCCCTGGCAACCGACCCGACACTATAGGGGATACGGTTGCAAGACCTCGGCCCGACTAATTCTATGAAATATAGGAGAAATAGTCGGCTATAACGCGTTGTTTTGGACGTGCTGCAAAAAGGAAACATATGGCGCAGTTACAGCGTACCGCCGGCCCATCCGTCAACAAAATCCCCTATAGTGTTAAATTTTTCCCGCGTTTTATTGTTGCGTGAGGGAAATATGTGGCCGGGAAAAAGAATAGCGGCGCTGCTTGTTGCGGCAGGATGCTTTCTACTGTCCGATAGGCACGCCGTAGCGGCAGTTCCGCCTTCGCCCGATCAGGTCACTGACGACGACCGGGCTTTCCTAGTGGCGCTTTTCAATTATCAGGCTGCCGCTCATTACCGGGATAGCCCAGACATTCATATCACGCTCCTCAAGTCATGGGAGGGGGATTGGCTTCTCCGCATCCGGCGCACCTGCGCGATGAACGCCATGGGCACCGTGATCGATGCTGTCGCCGCCCAAAGCAATCAGGTGGCGGCGCATGGTGTGAAATCAACCCCTATGCCAGATGTGGCAAGCTATTGCCTGGCCACCATCGGCGAAGCAAAACGCCGTGGAAGCCTGTCCAACCTTTACATCAACCTGGCCCTTCAGGAGCAAGGCAAAGGTAGCCTTGGCTCACTCGAAGGCGCACAGCTTCTGAAGAACAACGAAGCTTGGCGCACCACCGAAGCCATTTTGCGCGCCGCCAATGATGGGCAGGTGGCGTATACCAGCATCACCGGCAAGCTGCGGGTGCTGCCGTGTTCGCTGGCGCTGGATGCTGGTTACACCTGGGCCAGCGGGAATGCGAAGGCGCAGTCGCCGGTGGCGCTCACCCAAGCGGAAGCCGATGACGCGAAGCGTCAGTGTTACGATCCGGCCACCATCGAAATTAAGCTGAATGGCACCGCTTATCCCAGCGCAAAAGCGGGCGTCATCCTTGGCGCGTGGCTGGCACTCCATCAGCCACGCGCTGGAAAACAGCCATGAAGCTAGACCAGCACCTTATCCACCAGATGCGCCATGTGTTCGACGCCTTAAACGCCGAGCACATCAAGCGCGACGTGGATCGTCACGGGCTCGATAAATTCATCAATGATTGCGCGCTGCTCGCTGGAGCTACCGGCGGTATCGCCGGCCTGGGTGGCGCGATTACGATGGTGGTCGGCATTCCCGCCTCGGTTGTCAATACCGTGGTGCAGCAGTTCCGCGTCACCATGGCGGTGATTTACGTCAAGCGTGGCAAGGTCACGCCGACGTTCGAGGATTTTATGAAGATTGTGGCCCTGTCACTCGGCTTAGAAATCGGCATCGGTTTCGGCACGGCGCTGATGGGGAATATTGCGGCCCAGCTCATCGTGCGCCTAGGCTTGGAAAGCGTGGGCATCATGGTGCCCGTGCTGGGCAGCGTCATCGGTGCGGCCGCCAATTATGCGTTCATCAAGGCCATCGGCGCAACGCTCCAACAAATCGACATGACCTCAGCACTAGGGCAAAGTAGCTAACGACTCGCCATAGACGTGCAATTAATATTTTCGACCTATGATTGTTTCTGGCGCAAAAGGCACCGGAGGGGTCGAATGAATGGGTTACCTGCCAACACGCAGCTATTAATGCATGCCCTGTCAACGGCGGCGCAAATCGCCAGCCAGAAGATCGGCGCGGAAACCAGCCGCCAGGAACTGGATGTCGCCTTGCATAAGCTGGAGCACGAGCGCGGCATGTTCGATGCCAAGGCAGGGCTTTTGCGCGATATGCTCGGCGCCCTAGTCGAGCACCGCGTCGAGGCGGTGAAATCAGGCTTTGAGCAAGTGCTGGCCATTTACGCCGACCAGGCCAACCATTTCATGGCCCAGCAACGCAGCTACGCCGACGCCGAGCTGGAAACGACCGATCCTCTCAAAACCGCCCGCCTACGCAAACGCCTGGGTGAAATTGACATCGAACTGCGCGCCATCCGCACCGCCGCCGGGCAGCTTTACGCGCAGATGAACGAAATCGTTCTACGCCTGGGCGGCGAAAGCCTCGCCCCTCTTGATGGCAGCATGCTGTCGCTTGCCGCCTTGCGGGCCTAACCATGGAAGCTGCCGACTTAAAAGCGCGCCATCGTCAGATGCGTGGCGCATGGGGCTGGCTATTCGTCGCCCTTTGGCTGACCGCTTGGTGGCTGAAGCTCGACGCCGACCACCGCATGGCACTCACCCAGCCTTGCCCCGATAGCTGGCCCTACAAGCTGGAAGACTTCCTATTGGGCAAGGGCCAAACCTGCAAAGCCATGATCGATAGCGGCTTTTGGGGCAGCTTGTTGCTGGCTGCGTTGTTTTCACCGCTGGCCTTCGTTTTTGCCCACCACTTCGCCCACTGGCGCATGGCCTGGGCAAGCAACGCGCGCCAGCGCGCCGCCGAACGCCAGGAACAAACCCGCCAGCAGGCCCACCATCACGCCATGGCTGACCTGAGCGCCAAGACGCGCGAGCAAGAGGCCCAGGCCCGCCACGGTAATGACCGCTACGAAATCATCACCCGCTTGGGCGCGGTCGATGACCAATTGCTGGTACTGGCCGATGAAACCGACCCCGACCGGGTAAGGCTCATCAAGCTCAACCTGGCCCAAGCCCTGCGCGACATCCACGCCAAGTTCCGCGCCGACGAGCTGCAAGCGCTTTGCGCCGCCGATCCCGGCATTATGCAACGTGCCCGGCAAACCCTAACCGACATGCAGCATCTCAATCTCGCCGACACTCGATTTTATACCGATCTCGCCAGCTTATTTCCCGCGAACTGACAACGGAAACCCCTATGTCCAATATCTTCGCCGAACTGTTTGAAGGGCTGGGCCAAGCCATCGCCGATATCCGCCATAAGCTGGTGGAAGAAGGTTGGTTTGGACGGCAGTTGGGCGACCAACACACCAATTTCAACGCGCCATCGACCGGCGACACCTTTTGGGATATGCCGCGCGCCACTTTCGATGAGCAATGGTCACCGGCCGATCCGACACGCGAAGCCGAGCCTTCCCAAGACATCCACGGCCACGATTTCGAGCGGTAACCGCCCATGTTCAAGGAATTCATCACCGACCTGGATACGCCGCTGCTACGGCTTTCCCGGCACGACCATTTCACCCTGCGCGATGCTTGCCAGGGCGTGCATGTATTCGGCGGCATTGGCTCTGGCAAAACCTCCGGCTCCGGTAAGGCGCTGGCTTCCGCCTATCTGCGCGCCGGCATGGGCGGGTTGGTGCTATGCGCCAAACCCGACGAGGTGGAGCAATGGTGCCGCTATGCGCATGAAAATGGCCGCGCCAATTCCGTCATGCTGTTTGGCGACCGTGGTGGTGGCGGCTTCAATTTCATTACCTATGAATTGGCCCGGCAAGGCATCCACGGCCTTGGCAGTGTGGTCGAATGCCTGATGCGCATTCTTGATACCGCCCGCCACACCAACCCCAACGCCGGGCGCGGCAGTGATGCATTTTGGGAGGACGCCACCCGCCAATTGCTGCGCAACTGTCTGCCGATCCTTTATGCCGCCACCGGCACCGTGCGCATCCCCGATATCATCCGCTTCGTCGCCAGCGCCCCAACCAGCCCTGCGCAGATCCGCGATGCGGATTGGCAGCAGCACTCTTTCATGTTCCAGGCCTTGCGCCAGGCGCGCACCATGCCAGCCCATCCCGTTTCGGAAGACGAGTTCGATAAGGCCGGCAGCTATTGGCGCGATGAATACGGTCAGCTCGACAACAAAACCCGAAGCAACATCGCCATTTCGCTTTCCACGGCGCTCGACCGCTTCAATCGCGGCCGCTTGCACCAAGCCTTTTGCGGCGAAACCACCCTCGTGCCCGAAATGACCTTCCACGGCGCCATTATCATCATGGACATGTCGGCCTTCACCTGGAACGAGGACGGCATCATCGCCCAGCAGCTTTTCAAATTCATGTGGCAGCGCGCCGTACTATCGCGCAACGGCTTGGAGCCCAAGCACCGCGAGCGCCCGGTGTTCCTCTGGGCCGACGAAAGCCAGTATTTCGTCAACGCCTTCGATACCGATTATCAATCGGCTTGCCGTTCGGCCAAGGCCTGCACTGTCTTCCTTACGCAATCGCTGCCCACCTATTACGCCAAAATCGGTGGCGAAAACGCCAAGCATAAGGCCGACATGCTGCTCGCCAATTTTGTCACCAAAATCTTCCATAACAATGCCGACCCCGAAACCAATCGCTGGGCGGCCGATACCGTCGGCCGCTCCATCCAGCGGCGCGGCACGTACAACCAAGGCCAATCCTCCAGCTATTCGCATGGCATGAATACCGGCAGCAATAACAGCTACGGCATCAGCAGTTCTGTTGGCGGCTCATCAGACGGGCGCGGTAACGGCTCCAGCTCCTGGAGCGTCGGCAGCAACGACGGCAACGGCAACAATTGGGGCCGCAATCGCGGCGCCAGCAGCAGCGACAGCCATTCTAGCGGCTTCAGCGAAACCATGGACTACGAAATCGAGCCCGCCGACTTCGCCCGCCACCTCACCACCGGCGGCCCGGCGAACCGCAACACCGTCACCGGCGTTTGGTTCCAGGCGGGCAAACGCTTCAACGATAGCCACCGCAACTACCTGCATGTGAGCTTCCAGCAATGAAACAGCCATCGTTTTCCGCTTACCTTTTCGGCAATACGGCCAGCATGCTGGCCGTGGCCGCATGTACCTTATATCTCGGCTTCAAAGCGCTCACCGGCTCCGGTTCGGGCTGGCTAGCCATCGGCATGCTGATGGCGGCGGTCTATTGCGCCAGCCGCAACCGTCAGCTCACCGCCTACCGCGCCTGGAAGCGCGATTGGGAAGGTATGGGCGACGAAGGAGGGCCACCCCAGCCCAACACTTGGCTCCGCTACGCCCTGGGCATTCCTGCCTGGCTATTGGGCGCATGGATGGTAGAGGCCGCTGGGAAGCAAATGTCCTGGGTAGCTGGGTTGTTTTGGCTGGCCAGCCTTGCTGGCTTCGCTATCGTTGGTTTTCGTATTTTCCCCAAGAGGTGGCGGCGAAGAAAATTGGCGGTGCAACCGTCCGTCGCGCATTGTCTAGCCACGCCTCTGCATTCTCTGCCGGTCGCATCAGCCTATGACAGATTGCCGGACTACTGTTTGCATCTGTTGAAAATTGACGCATAGTTAATATCAATTAAATTTTAGCCGCGAGGGCGAGCTTTATTGTTCTGGTTCAAATTAGGCGGATTGGTGTTCCCAGCGCTCTCAACGGAATTACTTCCATTAATCATTTCCTGCAAAGGACTGATACCGTCGCCCTGCGTGATCAAAAATGATCGGCCGTAAAGCGAGAGCCATTCTCCTAAATTTATATTCCGAACAGTACCGTCAGCGCTGGTAAGCTTAAAGCCTTGCGCCGTATTACCCTGCTCATCCTTCAAAGAGCCTATTCCCACCGCAGGAAAAAAATCGCCCGCCAAAATGCCCATTGGCGTAGATGTCAGCTTGTAGCTCATAATCCCCCCATGCACTAACAATAGTATATGGAAGACATTAACTTTGCGTTAAGGTCGATAATTACTTTATGATACCCCCCTTTTCGCTTCGTCGCGAAAAGTTAAGTACCTTTTTATTGGAAAATAAATAATACCCACCACAAAAGCCCCAATAAACCACTTGTATATAAGAAAAATTGTTAGTGCCGTTAAGTTTTTGCTTTCGATTTTTGCGTCAGTGAAGGAGCAGCCGTAGTCCTCTGCAGCATATAGGGTAAGAGATTGAAAGAATTTATCAATTAAAAGAAGCTGAGTTAAAGCTTCAATGTCAGAAATTTTTATCATTCCATGACTATAATAGAAATCAAATTCCTTGCTGAGCAATGGCCTGGTAGCCATTGGCATGCCAAAAACTCTTAGATGTTCATTACAAATAGAATCTTCGGCACCAATATTCACATAAGAATCCCTCAGCGGAATTGCATATTGGTTTCCATATTCCAAATCTTTGGAGAATTGATATTCACCTGGAGAGGCAGGCCGAAAATCAAGCTGGTCCGTCCAAAAACTCCTATACACTACAAAATTGACGTTATTCCGAAGTGAAAACACTAAAGTGTAATCTGCAAGCATCATGATAGACACAGGAAGGGCGAGAGACATTATTATTGCGTTCAAATATGGAATGCTTAAAAGCTTTGCTTTTGCTTTTTTCAAATAGAAATCATATAAATAGGAAAGGCCGATTATCAGGGGGTGCAATATGAACGAGTATCCAAGTATCAACTTTAGAAATGGCTCCTCTTTATAATAGTTGGCTATAAAAATCACAGCGCCCACATAAGTTGCAAGTAGTGTATAGCTTAAATAGTATCGAACCATCCCTCCAGCGGTGCGCGTTTGCTTCTTATAGTAATCATTAAAATATTTTTTAGTTACAGGCGCCCTTATTATAGACGACGCCGATTTCCATATTAAAAATAAGGAAGCGCTGGAAATTATTAATGACGCTACCCAAAGACAACGAAATATAAAAAGAATAGTGTCCATTTCGCGTTCCCCAAAACCAATTTCAGCGTTATCTGAAATGATGATTTCCGCCCTCACGCATCGAAGTCTGAAGTCGATTAGTTTGCTGAGGACTGTCGGAGTCAAGGAAAAGGATTAATTGCAAAATTTTAAAATGTCAGTTGCCACTTAAATGCAACGGCAAATGAATTTATCCTGAGCCGCTTTTGCAATTCGCCGGTTCAGGGAATCCTACGGTCTACGTTAAGGATGGCATATCACGGCAACGACTCCCAATTAATATTTTGAAGGTGGGCTGTCATCTTTGGGCCTCACAATTTCAATCCGCTCCACACAAGCCTGGTTCGTCGGGTGGTCGGGCCAGAGCTTGACGTGGTATTGCTGGATAAAGGATGCCATGCGCCGGGATAGCTTTTGCCGTAGTTCGCCAAGCCTTCTGCCTTCGATGACCACGATGGAGTCGGGGAAACTGAGCTTCAGCATTTCCTCGCCCACGTAGCCCACCTGCATCAGGAAGCGGTATTGGAAAACGACGCCCTGCGGCACTTCCGTTCCTGGCATCCAGCTTCGTACCTCGCATACCTCGCCGATGGTGTTGGAAGACAGAAATCCGAAAGGACGGTAGAGGCCAGTGATTGCAGGTTCCTCGGCCGGTAACGCTGGCGCTGATGGTTCCGGCTCGGGCCGCAGCCGGCCGGTGAAAGTTTGGCGCGGCCGGCCGCCAAATAAAGCGTCGAGGTTATCGGTCAAGGGGCACCTCCGGAATGTCTTTCGAGGATTTGCGGAATTGGGCGGCGAAGCTCTCCGCCATGTCAGCTAGTTGCAACACGAATTCCGCCAGTTTCACGGTGTCGCGGCCTTGGTAATGCTCCGCCTCACGATACAAGTCGCTGCGTTTCTTGATCGCCACCCATTGGGTGATGCGCTCCTTAAGATAGTCATACGCCTTCTCGATATGGCGGGCGATGCCGAGCGAGATTTCTGCCAACCGGGCGATACCCTGCTTCTCAAGCGTTCGATGGTCGATGCGCGCTTCCGACCCAGCATCGGCCAGCGCCTGGTTGGCATAGGCCGCCCAGCGCTCGCGCCAGATATTCACATTACGCTGCGCTTCCGCTACCTCCAGCGCCTCCCGGTGAACCTCCAGTCCAGTGTTGTTGAATTGCTTACGTGCCTCCGCCACGGCGCGCGCGATATCCTCGCGCTCGTTCCAATCGCGCTCTTTGGTCGGCGAGAAGCCGGTGGCCGATCCTGGTTCGAGCCGGCGCAACGTCAGCAGCACATGCGCATGCGGCTGTTCTAGGCCATCCGCCGCTACGGGGCGATGGATGGCAAAATCCGCCACCATGCCCAGACTGACGAACTGGTCGCCGACAAACTGGCGCACTACTGCAACCTGCTGATCTTTGGTCAGCTCACGCGGCAAGGTGATCTCGATTTCACGGGCCAACTGCGCATCAACTCGCTTCTCGGCCGCCTCGACACGGTTCCAAAGCACCTGCCGGTCGAACACCCATTGGGTATCTTCCCGATTGACCGGGCTCATAATCTCCGTATGGATCACATCCGGCTTGTCATAGTCGAACCATTTGCCCTGGGCTTGGTCATACAGTCGCTCGCCTGAGCGATAGGACGCAGCGGCAACGATGGAACGACGAACCGCTCCGCCAGGTTTAGGGGCTCGCCCGAGAGCGCGTGAATGCACTTTCAGACGCAAATGATAAATGGCCAAGCACTCCCCCTTTCCAACACCAGATCGAAGTGAAGGCTTTAGGTGTGCACTTATACATCGCTACGCGACGTGCCCTGGGCCTCACAACTATTGGTGGTGCAAGGTTTGTACCATTCAACTATGGTGATGTGCCGTTTCGGCCAGTCAAACCGGACGCTTTGAGATCATTCGGCGTCATTGCCGGCGCTTTGGCAAAGCTCCCAGCGCCGGTGCGGGAACTCTCCCGCGCCCAGGCCGGGGCTTAACGCAGCCCCAGCGCCCTGCGTGCCACGGCGTATTTTTCCGGTAGGATTTGTCCAATCTCTCACGATACTTTGGATTGGGTAAACATGGCTCCGCGACGGGACCAATGATCGGCAAATGGGATGCATTATGGCGGCTTCAGACCTGATTATCACGCTAACCCGTAAGGAGCTTTATGAGCGAATCTGGACAACACCCATATCCGTGCTTGCAAAAGAGCTCGACCTTACCTCCGGCACAATTGTAGCGTTGTGTGATGAGCACCAAATCCCACGCCCGGCGCGTGGCCATTGGAGCAAGGCGCGCCATGGAAGGACGCCTCAGCCAGTACCACTTCTTTCAACTGAGAATGACCACAGCCCGATCCGGATTGTGCCCCGTGGTTATTATGAGGCGCTTTGTAACGAGCAAATAGAAGAAGACGAGAGAACGCTTGAGCGGCGTCGCCACCACATTATCGAGGAGGAACTTTGGGGGCGACTGACAGGAATGGCCGAGGATTGGCGTCAGGCTCAGACCATTCGTTCCTTCCTTTCCACCCTGGCGGAAACCGTGGCTGATGATGAGATGCTAGCCGACAAAGCCAGGCAGCTTACACGTGAGGCGCAGCGTCGACTGAAGCGCCTCGACCCAATGTCCCATAATCCAGGTTTAATATTTAAGATGATGGAGGAGCCTGTTCGGATGCCGGAAAATTGGGACCTCCTTTAGCAAGCATGGCTGCCTTAGAGGCGCGTTGATCGATAAACGGTAGATTTATAGATCATTATATGGCATATTTTGATCGATAAATGGAGCCTTTATCGATCATGATTTGGAACTGGCAACAGGAAGATTGGCCGAATTTTCGCTGGGATGAGCGTAAGCTCGTCGCGGCCGAGAGGGCATTTGTCGAAGGTGCTGGCGTTGTCATCGGCGTTTCCAAGCACCTGGCGGAGCCGGAGCGCCAGAGCCTCAGTATCGAAATCTTGAGTCATGAGGCGGTTGATAGTTCCGCCATCGAGGGCGAGCATCTCGACCGCGATAGCGTTCAGTCATCGATTCAACGGCAGCTCGGCCTGGCCGCCGACCGCCGCCGGGCGACACCCGCCGAGGCCGGCATCGCTGAAATGATGGTCGATCTTTACCGCCACCTGCCGCAGCCACTAACCGAGGCGAAGCTGCTCGAATGGCACCATCTGCTGATGCGAGGACGGGACGACCTGGCCGACATCGGGCGCTATCGTACTGACACCGAGCTGATGCAAATCGTCTCCGGCGCAATCTACGCTCCGAGGGTGCATTACGAGGCTCCGCCGTCCGGGCAGGTTGCGGGCGAAATGGCGCGTTTTCTCGACTGGTTCAGTCGAACGGCGCCCGGTGGCGATAATCCATTGCCCGCCGTCACCCGCGCAGGAATCGCGCATTTATGGTTTGAGAGTATCCACCCGTTTGAAGACGGCAATGGACGTATCGGCCGCGCCATCGCCGAAAAGGCGCTGGCCCAGGGGCTTTCTTCACCGGTTATCACCGGCATGGCCGGGACGTTACTCAAGCACCGCAAGGCCTATTACGCCGCCCTGGAGCATGCCAGCCAGGAGCTTGAAATCACCGACTGGCTGGTATGGTTTGCCGATAAAGCCGTCGAAGCGCAGCAGCGTACCCTGGCGCAGATCGAACTTATCCTAGCCAAGGCCCAGATGTTCGAGCGGTTGCGCGGGCAACTCAATGCCCGCCAGGAAAAAGCACTGCTGCGCATGTTTGCCCAGGGGCCTGACGGCTTCCGCGGTGGCCTTAGTGCTGCCAACTATATGGCCATTACAAGCGCGCCATCCGCCACTGCCACCCGCGATCTTACGGCCCTATTCGAAATGGGGGCGCTGACACGGACGGGCGAACGCAAATCGACGCGGTATCAGTTAAAAATGCAGGACTGAGTTTGGTCGCTATTTGCTCAACGCTGCTCCAATGTTGGTTTACATGAATAAAAAACTTCGGCGTTAATCGCCGAAGTTTTTTATTCATGTAAACCAAACGTCGGAATGGCCATTGCTAGAGTTTGATGGCATTGCCGACTTGCCGGCAGTGAAGTGGAAACTGCAAAACCTCGCCCGGATGTGCCCTGAAAAACACGCCATAGCGCTTGAAAAGCTGCGGGCTATTCTCAGCGCTTAACTATGCAAATACACCCAGTGCGGCACCTTCATCGCGAAGAGGTTTTTTGAACGCTCCTTGCTCCATTTTTCCATCCGCCTCTCGATATCGGCAGCCAGCAACGGCTCAAACCGCTGGATGACCTTACCGGTACGGGAGAAGCCGGTCTCCCAAAGATCATATCGGAAATCCACGACCTTGTGGAACAGTGTCGCATAGCGCCAATAATCCTGCGCGTTATCCGTCGCGGACATCAATCCGAACCAATGGCGCGCCCACCCGTTCCGCTCGTAAGCATATTGTGCCGCTCGAGCAGCGTCTCCAACCATCCCTTTTTGATCCAGATAAAGGCCGATGGTGGCGGCGGCGAAGGCATCATTATCAAGAAAGCCACAGACCATCACGGCACGGGCTGCAACGACAGGAATGTCACTGGAAAGCCGCTCTTTGATATAGGCGATCAAGAATTCATGCTTGCCCGCTAAAAGCGCGGCATTGACCTCCTCGGCGATCTCTTGATTGCTCGACGCCTGATCTAGCCGGCGCTTGCGCAGCGCATCCATCAAGGCATTGTCAGCACTACTCCACAAATAGACCTTCTCGGCCGGAATTTTTGACGCCCCATAAGTCAAACGCAGGTATTCGTCAGCGGCGCCCAAACGCTCAAAAAGACGCAGCGCCTTTTCCGGCAGATCAGTGGAAATGGCAGTTGCCACCGCCAGGCCGATATTGCGGATATGTGCCAGCTTCCGGTCGGGGAGATTATCGAAAGTGCTGGCCCACTCGCTCACAACCTCGGGCGACGCCTCATATGCTGCGCGTATTGGCGCCCGCCCCAAATTGGTAACGATCAACTCGGCATCTTGTCGTGTCATCGCTTTCAGAAACTCGGAGAAAGATTCCTGGGCGCGTTCCTGTCGGGCCATATAGGCCTCGGGGCTTTCATTGAATCGTTCAAATTGCGCTTCCAGGCTCAGTTTTTCCTGAGGTTCGCTGATGGATAGATAGCGAAAACCGTCAGGGTTCTTCCTATCAACATTTTCCTCTGCAACTGGTGGGACGAAAGGCACCGTCGCGTCGAGGACTTTGTGTATGGCGGCGTTCAATATCCCGGCGATCCGCCGGCCGGCCTCCACGTCCAGTGTTTTAGCTGCGTAGCCGTACAGTTCGGGAGAAATCCGCTCGATGGCATCGGCAATGGAGAGAAGGCCAATTTTTGCTGCCTCGATCAATACGCGTGAACCATAGAAAATTTCCAGGCTATGCTCGCCTTGAGCCAACATTTTGGCTGTCCAGCCGTTATCAATGGCCGCCTGAATTAAGGCTGGGTCTTTTCGATGGGCCGCAATTTGGAAGGCAACACACCGCACCGTGCTATCGGCATGGTTCAAAAACTCGCCAACGATCTCCAAGGAACGAGGAGAAAGCGGTGTTCCGGAGAAGCGCGCGAAGGCCAGCAAAGTCACCTGGCTGTCGGTACGGTTTCCGCCTCGCGCCGCCTCAAGCGCGGCCTCTAATGCTTGCTCACTCGCGGGCACGAACAACTCGGTTGTGTTCAGAAGGATCATACCATGGGGCGGCAAATCCAATAGCGCTGCAAGCTGCTCGTCACCCGATAAGTGCGGCATAGCCGCCAACAAGGCATATTGAGAGGCAACCCAGCTATCTCTTGACGACTGATCCTTAAGAGGCTTTGCCACCGAAAAGACGTGCGCTTTATTGAGGAGTTGGGCGATATCTTGTTGATTTAAGGTTGGGGAATGATCCGCCAAGTCGCGCACCGCAAGCTTAAAATTGGCGGCCTTCAAGTTCAAAATCGTATCGATGATGCGCCGCTGCGTTTGTGTCGCGAAATCCGGGGCAAAGCGGGCAAGGCCGGTGCTGGTGTCCGACAATAGGTGGTTTTCCATGGTCGTAAAACGACCCTGGTAGAGCCGGCTGAAGTCCGACTCATTCAATTCCGCCATCGCACGGGCGATATTGGTAGGTGCCGGCGATGCCGGGTCGCACGGGTCGGTTTCGCAATAGTTTTCAATGCGTCGCCAGCTTCGCCGCATGTCCTTCAGCTCTTCGGGCCATAACGGTTCTTTCGCATCCTCCGCCTTGGTGGCCAGTTCCTCACTGTCAATCGCTGACCATACATGGATAAGCGTCCAAAGCCCTGTTCGGGAAATCTCGGGTATGTCGAATCTGGCGACGGCGGCCAGCAGCGCATCTTTCGTGGCCAACCAGTCCTGGCGGTTAAAGCCGATCAAATAATGGAAGTCGTCGGTGCGCGCATGAATGCTGGCATTCAAATTTCTACCGAAGACCCAGGCTACAAGCGCCTCAGCAAAATCCGCCAGCGGCATACCGGTGAGCAGCAGGAATGCATTTTCGATCAAGGGGGCCGTGTTAACGGCATCATCTCGTGTCAAATTCTGTTCTAAAAACGTGCGCTCTACCGGCGTCAAAGCCTCCAGCCTTTCGGCGAGGTCACCCTCTGCCTTCTTCAGGTTTTTTTCCTTTTCAGCGCCCTCCATATGGGGAAATGCGCTTAAATGCGGGTCGAGTGAATGCTGGCGGAGCCATTGTTTGACGTGACGGCTGATGATTTCCCAATTTTTGTCATGCTGCCGATGCTCGCGCAGCGCTGACAACAGCCAGTCGGCATGACCGCGTTTTTCGGCCGAAATCATCATCTGATAGAAAGCTTGCATCGCTGCGGAAGCAGCAACACGGCCAATCGCGACGAAGGCCGGGTAAAGATTCTGATTGGTGTTCTGAAGCCCCAAATATTGCACGATCAATGGGACACGCACCGCATCGGATTTGCCGGGATCGGCACAGGCAGCCACCATCGCATTGAAAACGACATCCGCCGTTCGATCCAACGCTTCCACGGGCTCCAGGATTTCTTGCAACTTATCGCCGACGTCGTGACCGTTAGCTTCAGCCCTTTCCAGTTCCCTCACAACGGCGATACCGAGCGCCAGATTCAACCCGTGATCCGATAACTCATAAGATGTCGCGTCTTCGTGCGGCTTATAAAACTGTCCTTCCGCGGCATACAGCAGTTCGGTGGAAAGGCTGTAGGTGGTCTTCCCGGCAAAGCTCGCAATGTCGAACAGGGTCAGGTCTTCGGTTTCCTGCCGGTTCGCTTTGTCGAGCGTCGCCTGGGCGTGTTCCGCTAGGCGGCGCGCAAACAGGTTGCTTTTTTCGCCCAGCAGATCGTCCCGACCGCAGGTCTGAATATATTCAAACAACAGGCGGCTGACCGATAGCTCGTTGAAATCGACAATCTGGGCCGTGGCGAAGAGGTTGAAGGCGATACCGAGAATACGGGGATTTCGCAGTGATGCGCGCACCTCGCCAGAAATCTGGGCGGACGATATGCCCTTTTCCAGCAAGATGGCGTCAAGCTCCGCATCCGTCCATTCAGGCACTGTGACGGAATCGATTAGCGCGTCGACGCTATGCTCCAATTGATCGGCGTAGAATTTCCGGCGGCTGGTGAAAACCAGCTTACCGCCCATAGCTTGAAGTTCTAGGCTGGCACCACTGAGCCAACGGTGCCAGTGCACACTGACGTTTTCATTTAGCCCATCGACCCAAACGATCATAGTGGGGCGGGAATGGGTTTCATGACGCCAAGCGGAAAACCTGTGCCTCCAGCGCGCGCGGTTAGCATCGGTCGGCATGTCGCCGGTCTGCGCAAGAAGCCGGTTGATAAACAGCTCTTCCAGGTTTTGGTAAGAGCCAGTTTCGTTGACCTCCTTCGCCGGAATAATGATTACCAGCGGGCGTTCAGGCAACGCCATCACACTTTGGGCCAGCGCCCATGACTTGCCGCATCCTTCATCGCCGATGACGGCAAGGATAGCACCATTGGCCGCCTGAAGGTGCCCGATCATTGCGCCGGTGATTGTCTCGCGGGGAAGCACAGGCACGCCAGTGTCCCCAAGAGGCGTGAGTGTCTGACCGAAACACTGCTTCGCCCGCCGTTTGTCGGAAAACGCGGCTTCCAGCCATTGGGCATTGGCTTTGAGGGCCAGGCACAACCCGAGCGTAGGGCCGCGTAATTCTTTTTTGATGTCATCAAAGCGCGCGACAAAATCGGGATGCCGCGCAATTAGCCCGAGCGCTGTTTCTGCGCCGGAAACCAGGCCGGCGTCCGTTAGGTTCTTTCGCAGAAATGCCAGCGCCGCGTCCTTTGCGCCCGCGCACGCTGAAGCTAGGCGCGGAAACGCCGTCGTTTCCCAATCCAATATCAGCACCGGAAAGCCTAGCTTTTCAGCAAGAGCAATCGTTATGTCAGCAAGCTGCTTGGGGATGCCAATGGTGGCCCCGAGCACCCACAGGTCAGCGCCACCATTCGCTCCGATCTCGCCGATCTTGGAAATAACCTCATTTTTGTTGATTGCGCCGGTGTAAAGCTTGGTTTCAAAAACGATCTCTGCTTTTGGCTGGATCGTTCCACCATCCATGCCGTGCTGCGATCCGGATGCGGCAAGGCGAAATTCCTCACCGGAGATGTCCCCAAGCACCGAGGCAACCAAACCTTCAAAGCCGTCAGTGCCGGTGGCTTTTAAGGCCAGTAGGGCTCGCTTCAGGCTCTCCAGTGCAGTGCCTACGTCACCGTCTGCTGTCACTTCAATGCTGCTTTCGTTCATAGGGCGACCATCACAGGTTTCTTCAACAGATCAAGAGGAACCGGGAAATTGCCCGGCATGCAGACTAAAGTTGAGCATGTATACGCGCTATTACGCCGCTTATCGACACCGGGTACTCGTGACGGTGCAGCTATTGATCCACATAAATGAGGGCTGCGCCCTTGGCGTTCAAGGCCATGGTAAACGGATGGCGTAACCGGGTTGTCGCTCTCGCTCTGGCCCGCACCATTTCCGCCATCCGACCTTGACCGCTTCTCCCCACTCATTGCCGTGGGGCTAACAGGTTGCATGGCAACCCTTTCTCAGTATCAGCCAAAACAGGGCCAAGTGGGCACCTTTTTTGATCATGGGGGCGACTTGAAATTCTACAAATATCCTCCGCACTCCAGACCGGACGACCAGGAAAACAAAGTTCGCGCTCCCCCCGCCGTGGTATGCCCGCCCTGCACCTCGAACCCAATTCCGACCGGGTGACGATCTTTGGCCAAATTCTCAAGCAGTTAGTCGCAGTCCACACCTACTTTGGGCAGCGCAGCGAACGCATGGCTGGTATCGTCGCAAGCTTTCAGCGCAGCGATCTATTCGAGGCGACCGTTATGTGGGAGCGCAAAACCTACCACGTCAAACTAGGATTTTCGTCAAATGGCATAGTTGAATATGGCCGCGAAGAGGACTGCTGATCCCGTGCACACCTATCGAGAGGTTAGGCTGCCCTTCGTGAACTGGTTCGACGTTTTGGGGGAGCCACGGCGAACCAGTGGACACTGCCGTCGCCCCACAAATGACCTTCAACCTTATGTCCGGTCGCAAGTTTCAGACTCTTGCGTTCTGCTCCTTCCGCAGCATGTTTAGGGCTCCGCACCTGAAAGCAGTGATGCGTCGCAGGTTGCTTCCGGTACCATAGAACTGAAACTTCCTGGTCAGTCAGTATCCCTTTTTGAGCCAACGATGGCACAATGGCGTCAACGATAGGAGAAGGATCGATGTTAAATCCGATTGCTTCCAAATCGATCAGCAAGCTTGCCGCGTCGGCGATGCGAAGAGCGGCTCCCGAAGAACCGGCGAACAGCGGACGAAGGCTCATATTTTCGCGTCTATATATTTCAGTCGGAAAATAGCCAAAGCCAGCAATAAAGTTTGGTCTTTCAAGCTTATAAAAAGCAGCGGTCAATCTGTAGTCGCGATCTCGAATAAAATATTCCAGGTCTTCCAACCGCATCCATCCATCCGCCAGCGACTGAGCAACGATCCCGGCGTCACGCGGCTTGATATGTACTGTCGATTTCTCTGTCAGCGCAGTCCAAAGCGCATTTGCGAATGCAGAATCAACATAGTGGATCATGTGCCACCTCCCTGAAAGGTAGCTAGCGACAATTGCCGCTGCATAGCCAATCACGCGTTGGTGAGGCTGACGTTCCGAATAACCGCATAACGTTGTTGATCATAGTGGAGCGAACACGGCAATTTGGACATGGCGGCGAAACCAACGCTTGTAAAAAATTGATTTTACAGCGCTTTTTGAAAGCGCACCAAGACCCGCTTCGCTGGATGGACCTCGGAAGAATTAGGCCACGCTCGATAATATGCCTGTGGCCAGGTCAATAGCTGCAATCTACCGCATTTGTAAATTCAGTACTTGGGATCGGTACGCCTCGTAAGCTTAATGTCAATGCCGTGGTATCGTCGGTTAGGCCATCATCACCAATATCCAAGTTAACATAGTGCTCCTTCAGGGGCGGGGCCTCACCTCCAGGTCTGAAAAATTCTGGATTGTCCACCCCGCCATCGTCCGCAGGCGGGGTATCCTTCCATTGCGCCACCGCGACCAAGACAAATTCTAGCGTCTTTTTGTCAATTGCGATGACATTCGAATCTACTGCCGCCTTCAACCATACATAGCGGCGCCCAACGATTAACCCGGGCAATTCTCGATGGTGAAGGCCATCAGGCTTGTATAGTAACGCCGAGCGCTTTGAGGGGAGATCGTTCAGGTAAAGACTGCCCTTAAAAGTGTTGGCTAACTGAGTTTTGCCAGGAATCAAATCGCAGCCGACCGCGTTGTCACCAATTTTGACGAGTCCGGGAAAATAGGTCAAGTTGGGAAAGCCCGAAACAAAGTCACCACCATTTTCACGTTCCCATTTTTCAGATGCATATAAAGTTTGCGCACGCACCTCCACTCCTTCTAAAGCTTCTTTGCCGTCGGAAATCAAATAAGGTGCCTTTTTAGACAACCATCCTCTAAGCGGAGGATTGTTGTCTGAGAAGAGGATCTGCGGGTCGGTTGCACCCCAATGTTCCGATGTCAGTAAACTGAAGTGACTGGTGCCTGTATCAAATAACTTAATTCGAACGACATCGTGAGGGGCGCTTCCGTCTGCGCCTCGAGTTGTAAGGCCCAATACTTCATTAGTTCCATCGTTATTCCAATCGGTCAAGCCATGCTCTTCGTACCTGTCAGCAATGAGATTCGTTTTCGTTATTTTGAACTGGTAGTTTCCGAACCTCGCAATGATTACGGCTTCGATGTTGCCATTTGGATCGCACAGTTTGTCACTGATCTTGCAGTCTTGCCCCTCAGTCGGTAACCAGGCCAAAATGTATTGGGTGTCATCATTGTCGTTCAAGAACGGTTGCACGTCGACCGCAGCGCTTCCAAGGCGCTGGCGAACGATTTGCTTGGCTTCGACTTTCGAAATCCGCTTTCTATCGCGCACCCAATCCGCCCATTGTCGCGTAACCTTCGCCACTAGGGGCTGCTTGATCGGGCCAACAGCGAACATGAAAAATCCGCCGAGACAGCCTACGACCATCGCCGATGCCAAGACTCCAATGAGCCAGTTCTTCAACTTTCTTAAACGTGCCCCAAACCGATTTAATCTACCGATTTTCTTATCTATCACGCTCCCCCTCCGTCGAATTCGTGTGGGCGCCATGTTCGCCACTTCTATTGTAAACTGAGGTCAAAAGCGTCGTAGCACAACTACACAGCGTAGAATTTAAGTGCGCGTATCGTCAGGACCACAGTTAAGCGGCACCTGCTTTTTTGTTATTCGCGCCAAAAATTTACCGTGGAACCCGTGTCAGGACAAACGACACAGTCCGCCCACAAAACAGATGACCTGTCATCGCTAAGGGGCCTCGCGGCTGCAAGGAACTGCGATAAACGTTGCAATGCTCATGTAAGAAGAAAATGACAACGCAAACTTAATTGGCTAATCAACTTGGTCAGCGTCCGCGTTTCCGTTCATCACGGTTTGGCAGTATGCCTCAAAACCCGTCTGCTCAAGCACTCCGGGGTTACCGTCATAAAAAGCTTGTACACGTTGCTGGGTCACTTGCGTGTAGCCTTGCTCAAGGCGGCAGTTGAAGATGGTGATGCTGGGCGCAGGCGCTTGAATTTTAGCCTGCGACACCGTGAACTGATCTTCTTGGACGGCGGTCACCGTGGATTGGTAAGCTGCCATCAGATCGGCCTCGTTGTTAGAAGAAAGCGATATGTCGTCAACGTAAACCGCAACTCGGACGGACCCAGGCAGCGCTTCTCTAAGATGCCGGCCTACGGTTGATGTCGCTAGGACGAGGGACGCCAATATGGGCGACTGCACAAACCCATAGGGCAACGCATATTGTGGTTTGTTGTATGGATTAGCGACGGTAGACCATTTTGCATAGAACCCGGCATTTCTGACGCCGATCCTATCTAACGCACTTTGCACCCGACGACGCGAGATACTGTAGAAAAAATTAGAAATATCAATGCTGGCAAAAAGCAAGTTGTCGCGGTGGTGGTGCATCGCCGCTACGTGACCGCCTTTTCTCAGATGAAAATAGATAGGGTCAAATTCGTAAGCGGCCTCAACCGCTTCTTTGATTTCACTACCAATCCTTCGCCCGATACTGCTTGGAGCGAAAACCGGCTTACCTTTTCGATCATACCGGTAAGCAAAATTTGGAATGGCGACGGCCATAGCTGACAACCTTGGTCAAGAATTCAATAACGACGGTGAGCAGTTTTACAACTGCGATACCGAGCGCCATCCAATCTCGACCAAGGTTAGTGTTTGACTTTTGGGTCATGAGCACCTCCCTCATCATTCATTCGGCAAACCACAAACTCTTTTCAGAGAGGTTGTCAGCCAAGAGACCGGATGGCCTCAAAACGTGAAGTCCCGTTGCTGTCCCATGGGACATTAGGGCATTCCGACATTCAAGCATGTGGGCTATCGCCGAACGAGCATAATTATGTGTGCTCGCTTCATAGATTTTTCAAGAGATATCTTTCCGGCGTTCGCTGACGGAGACCCCGCCGGCGCGTTACGCGGCGGTTTAGCTTGAACAATTGAAGAAATTCTAGAGCGCTTCAATTCGCTATTTGGACACAGATTTGGACACAGTCCGAGCTAAATATCTTGCAAATATTTGATTTTATGGTATTTTTAAATCGTTCGATCAGAACCTAAACCCAGTGCGTCTACCAGTTCCGCCACATCCGCTTATAAGGTCCGAGGCGGTCTGTGACCGAAACTCTGCCCGGCGTCAAGCGATCCGTCATCATATCGTCTCCGCAGTGCAGCGAAGATAACAAGGCTCGGCCTGACCAACGGCCCAAACAGGTGCAATGGCGGATAAACTTCGCCCCATCGGCGCGCTCGGTACTGACTCGGGTAAATTTTCCCTTTATGGCAGCCGAATCTGCGCTAAAACGCATTTTGTTTTTGGACTTATCCGCGGTTTGGGCTAAAGGCACGCCCGAAGGACGTTCACGCATCGTAATCGATCTTTACAGCCATGTGAGCGGGCGGTTTATGAAACGGCTTGCAATCTTGCGCAATGCAAACATTTTACGACATTGAACGGTCTCAAGTTTTATGGATTGCTCATGAAAAAAATCGAAGCCGTTATTAAACCCTTTAAGCTCGACGAAGTGAAGGAAGCCCTTCAGGAAATCGGGGTTCAAGGCATGACCGTCCTGGAGGCCAAGGGCTACGGCCGCCAGAAAGGCCATTCCGAGCTCTATCGGGGCGCGGAATACGTTGTTGATTTTCTTCCGAAAATCAAGATCGAACTGGTCGTAGCCGATGACCTGGCCCGCGCGGCCCTGGAAGCTATCCAGACCGCCGCCCGCACAGGCAAGATCGGTGACGGCAAAATCTTCGTGAGCGATGTCCAGGACGTCGTTCGCATCCGAACCGGAGAGTCTGGCCCGGCGGCGGTCTAACCGCCCCGAGACTTTCCAAAGCACAACACCTGCCGGCCCTTTCGGGACCACCGGCCAATACTAATCGGACCATGGGGCGTCATATGACATCTGCCGACATTCTCAAGCTCATCAAGGAAAAGGACGTCAAGTATGTCGACGTGCGCTTTTCCGACGTGCGCGGCAAAATGCAACACGTAACCTTCGACATCGACCTGGTCGATGCCGAATTCCTCGATGACGGCACCATGTTCGACGGCTCGTCGATCGCCGGCTGGAAGGCCATCAACGAATCCGACATGAAGCTTCGTCCGGACCTGAAGACGGCCTATATCGACCCGTTCTATCAGCAGACCACGCTCTTCCTGTTCTGCGACGTCGTGAACCCGGACACCAACGAGCCCTATAACCGCGACCCGCGCTCGATCTCGAAGAAGGCCCTGAGCTACGTTCAGTCGGCCGGCATCGGCGACACCGTCTATTTCGGCCCGGAAGCGGAATTCTTCATCTTCGACGACGTCCGCTGGTCGATCGCTTCGGACAACACCGGTTACGCCTTCGATTCGACGGAACTGCCGCAGAACTCTGCCAAGGTCTATCCGGAAGGCAACATGGGTCACCGTCCGGGTCCGAAGGGCGGCTACTTCCCGGTCAACCCGATCGACTCGTGCCAGGACCTTCGCGGCGAAATGCTCGCGGTCATGGGTGAACTGGGCATGGAGCCGGAAAAGCACCACCACGAAGTTGCGCCTGCCCAGCACGAACTCGGCCTGAAGTTCTCCGACCTGCTGACCATGGCTGACCGCCTGCAGCTCTACAAGTACGTCATCCACAACGTCGCCCACGCCTACGGCAAGACGGCCACCTTCATGGCCAAGCCGATGTTCGGCGACAACGGTTCGGGCATGCACGTGCACCAGTCGATCTGGAAGGGCGGCAAGCCGCTGTTCGCGGGCGACAAGTATGCCGGTCTGTCCGACATGTGCCTGTGGTACATCGGCGGCATCATCAAGCACGCCAAGGCCATCAACGCCTTCTCGAACTCGACGACCAACTCCTACAAGCGCCTGGTGCCGGGCTATGAAGCCCCGGTGAAGCTGGCCTATTCGGCCCGCAACCGCTCGGCCTCGATCCGTATTCCGTGGGTGTCCTCGCCGAAGGGTAAGCGCATCGAAGCCCGCTTCCCGGATCCGATGGGCAATCCTTACCTGACCTTCACCGCCCTGCTGATGGCCGGCCTCGATGGTATCGAGAACCGCATCGATCCGGGCGCTCCGGCGGACAAGGACCTGTACCACCTGCCGCCGCAAGAGCAGAAGAACATCCCGGAAGTCTGCGGCTCGCTGCGCGAAGCCCTGGCCAGCCTGGACGCCGACCGCGCCTTCCTCAAGAAGGGCGGCGTCATGGACGACGACTTCATCGACTCGTACATCGAGCTGAAGATGGAAGAAGTCATGAACTTCGAACTGCGCCCGCACCCGGTCGAGTTCGACATGTACTACAAGTGCTAAGCTGAAAGCGGGTTCTTTTTAAGGACTTGCACGGCAAAGCCAAACCAATTAACAGGCCGCTCCCGATCGGAGCGGCCTGTTTCTTTTGCTGCAACGCACCATAAATCTTTGCCAAAATTATATTATTTATTATAGTTTCATATGATACAAATATGGTTTCAATAGATACCTTGCTAAAAATATCGAAATCTGGCCGTAACTTGCGCGTTTTGACACATAAATGACGCAAACCCGGCCAGCCACCCCGGAACGCCACGTTTACGCTTTGCGATATGGATTACTCACTACACAGTGAGCAACTGCAACATCCGCCATCCGCAAAAACCAAAGGGGGATACTTTGAAAACGTGGATAAAACTATCGAGGGCCGTGGCTGCTGCCGCTACTCTCATGCTGACGGCCCCCGCCGCCGGCCTAGCCCTGGCACAGGAAGCCCCGGCTTCCGTAGCCGCCTCCGAAGCTGCCGCTCCGGAATCCGCCGTTGCCGTTGAATCGGCCGCGGCTTCTGACTCCGCGGCCGCACCCGCCGAAGCTGCGGCCCCGGTGCTCCTGGCGTCGCAAAAGGTGCTCGACCTGAACAAGGCCGACACGACCTATCTCATCTTCTGTACCGCCATGGTGCTGATGATGACCCTGCCGGGCCTGGCGCTGTTCTACGGCGGCATGGTGCGTAAAAAGAACATCGTCGCCACTGTTACTCAGTCGGTTGCCGTGACATGCGTTGTCTCGGTTGTTTGGTGGGTGATCGGCTATTCGATGGCCTTCGGAACTGTATCCAACCCGATATTCGGCTTCCCCGCAGAGGAGCTGAATAAGTTCTTCGGCGGTTTCGACAACTTCATGCTGAAGGCCGTGAAGCCGGACACCGCTTATGCGGCCACCGCCGCAGTGCCGGAAATGACCTGGATTTCTTACCAGCTGACCTTCGCGGTCATCACACCGGCCCTGATCACCGGCGCGTTTGCTGAACGCGTCAAGTTCTCGGGCCTGCTGTTGTTTATGATCCTGTGGTCGGTCCTGGTCTACGCTCCGATCTGTCACATGGCTTGGGCAGGCGGTATTATGTCGCAAATCGGCGTGCTGGACTTCGCCGGTGGCGCGGTCGTTCACTGCAACTCGGGCGTCGCTGGGCTGGTCGCGGCTCTGTTCCTCGGCCGCCGCAAGGGTTACGGTACGGAGCAGATGGCGCCGAACAACGTCATCTTCATCATGATCGGTGCCGCACTGCTGTTTGTCGGCTGGATCGGCTTCAATGCCGGTTCGGAATGGTCGGGTGACGGGATTGCCTCGGCTGCCCTTCTGAACACCATCCTGTGCACCTGTATGGCCGGCATTTCCTGGAAGATCGTTGAGTGGATCTTCCGCGGCAAGCCATCGCTGGTCGGTATTCTGTCGGGCATGGTTGCTGGCCTCGTCGTCATCACCCCGGCTTGCGGTTTCGTCAACCCGACGGGCGCCATGATTTGCGGCGTTCTTGCTGGCCCGGTCTGCTATATCTCCGCGACCTGGATCAAAAAGCTGCTCGGTTACGACGACTCGCTCGACGCTTTCGGTATTCACGGCGCCGGCGGTTTCCTGGGTGCGGTTCTGACTGGCTGGCTGGCCGACCCGACGATCAACTCGCTGGGCGAAGGTCACTCGGTCATCAAGCAGCTGATGGGCCTCGGCATTACCATCGCCTGGTCAGCTGTCGGCACCCTGCTGATCCTGATCATCTGTAAGTTCACGACGGGCCTGCGGGTTTCCGAAGCGGACGAACTGGCTGGTCTCGACTCCTCGCAACACGACGAAGTCCTGGACCACTAATTTTCTCCAATTTCGGGTTTGTTGCATAAAAGCTGCGGGGCACTCCATCTGGGGCGCCCCGCATCCATTTAGAAAATGTTATTTTATAAGGAAAAAATAAGGCGAATAGGAGAACTGCAAAAATGCAACACATATGTGATATTTACCAAATTACCCTTCCCCATCTCGTCACAAAACTGTAGTATCGAGTCGGACCGAATAAAAAATAATCGGCTAGGGAAACGTCCGAGGAACGGTTTGCAAAAACCTTTCTGAGGAACAAATTATGACCAAGACCATTCTCGTCTCCGCCATCGCTCTGGCGGCGGCAGCTTTCGCCGGTACCGCTTCTGCTGAAGGCGCGACCGTTTCATACAACATCGGCGTCACCAACGATTACGTCTTCCGCGGCGTCACCCAAAACGGCGGCGACGCAGCCCTGCAAGGCGGCATCGACATCTCTGAAGGCAAGTTCTACGGCGGTGTGTGGGCGTCGAACGTTGATTTCGCTGACCGCGAAGTCGACCTTTATGCTGGCTACAAGCCGACCTACGGCAAGTTCAGCTTCGACCTGGGCGCCCTGTACTACAACTACAACGACCCGGCGCTCGACACCACGGAACTGAAGGCCGTCGTCACGCACCCGTTCTACAAGGGCACCATCGGCGCAGCCTTCTATGACAACGTCGATTTCGGCAAGACCTTCTACTACGAAATCAATGCCTCGTATCCGCTGACCGACAAGCTTGGCGTTTCGGGCGCGGTCGGCGAGCAAAGCCTCTCGGGCTCCAAGTATTCGACCGGCAACATCGGCCTGACCTATGCAATCACTTCGCATTACTCGGTCGACGTCCGTTACTCGGATACCAACATCCCCGAAGCGATCAAGGCCTCCAAGCCGCGCGTCGCGGTGCTGCTCAAGGCCGCCTTCTAAGTAAACCAGGAAACGCCGGGCTTACTTGCGGAGCCCGGCGAATCAAAGGTCGCGGTCGTTCATCTCTCCCAGTGGCGGACGGCCGCGATCTGCGCTTCACGCTCGAAATTGAGTACAATCCCGCGCGATTTTGATCGATGTTCTCAACTGTGGCACGGTAAGCACGTCCAGTTTGCTAACCCTTTTTCTGCGGAAACACACACACCAAATTGAATTTTCTTGTCTTTTTGACAGCACTCCCGAACGGCCCCGACGTTGCAAATTTGCACCAAGCCGTTGCGAAATGCTCCGAGGGGCCTTTGCCGGGGGCAAAAACTTGGTAAATTAACCCGGGTTTTACCATCCTGACTAAACTCGAAAAACAAGCCGCATAGTTTCTAAACACGACGGCTTCAACCTTGAACTGGGATACTGTCCATGAAAAAGTCACTCCTCGTCGCTGCCGTCGCTCTCGGCGCACTGTTCGCGGGCACTTCGGCAATGGCCGAAGGCAAGCTGAGCTACAACCTCGCTGTCACCAACGACTACGTCTTCCGTGGCGTCTCGCAGGTCGGTAACGGCAACGCCGCGATCCAAGGTGGCGTCGACTACAAGAACGGCACCTTCTACGCCGGCGCCTGGATGTCGAACGTGGACTTCGGCACGGCTGCCGACGCCAACATCGAAAGCGATTTCTACTTCGGCGTGACGCCGACCGTTGGCAACTGGACCTTTGACTTCGGCGCCATCGCCTACGTCTATCCGGACAGCAATGTCGACACGACTTGGGAAATCAAGACGGCCGCCAGCCACCCGATGGGCAAGGGCACTATCGGCGTCGCTTCGTACTGGGGTTCGGACACGCTCGAAAGCCCCTACTACGAAGTCAACGCTTCGTACCCGATCGCTGACAAGTGGACCGTTTCGGGCGCTCTGGGCAACAACGTCCTGGGCGGCTACACCACCTGGAACGCGGGCGTTACCTACGCTCTGACCGACCTCTTCACGCTGGACGTCCGTTATTCGGAAACCGGCCGCTCGCACACCTCGAAGCCGGCGACGAAGTTCCCGAACGCCACTTACGTGACGCTGAAGGCTGCATTCTAAGTCTGACCAAGGACTAGAAAGAATGGCCGCGGAGCCTCAGGGCTTCGCGGCCTTTTTTTATTTCTCTCTTGATTTTTGGCGTTTGCTTTTTGGGCACCGAATCGCCACATGATAGCGTCATGACGTCAAAACCCCCGCAACCCTCGTTATTTACGGGCGAAGCGCCCGATCCCTCCCCCGCCACGCCCGCGGCCCAATCGCCTGCAAAGGCCGCCCGCCCGAAGCTGGAGCCGGTGCCCGACCTGTCCTCGTCCGACGCGTCCTATGGCGCGTCCAGCATCGAGGTGCTCGAAGGCCTGGAGCCGGTGCGCAAGCGTCCCGGCATGTATATCGGCGGCACCGATGAAAAGGCGCTGCACCATCTGTTCGCCGAAACGCTCGACAACGCCATGGACGAAGCCGTGGCCAACCACGCCAAGGCCATCTGGGTCGAGCTTGACGCCGACGGCTATGTCAGCGTACGCGACGACGGCCGCGGCATTCCGGTTGATCCGCATCCGAAATACCCCGGCAAATCGGCGCTTGAAGTCATCATGACCGTGCTGCACTCCGGCGGCAAATTCTCCGGCAAGGCCTATGCGACTTCCGGCGGCCTGCACGGTGTTGGCGCCTCGGTGGTCAATGCCCTGTCCGAGCGCATGGAAGTCACCGTATGGCGCGACGGCGCCGAATGGCAGCAGAATTTCTCGCGCGGGCATGTGCTGGCGCCAATCGAGCAGGTCCAGCCGTCGAAGAAGCGCGGCACCAAGATCCGTTTCCTGCCGGACGTCGAAATCTTCGGCAGTCACGCCCACTTCAAGCCGGCGCGCCTTTACCGGATGTCGAAAGCCAAGGCCTACCTGTTCCGCGGCGTGCAGATCTTCTGGAAGTGCGCGCCGTCGCTGATCCAGGACCAAACGCCGGCCGAGGATAAGTTCTTCTTCCCCAATGGCTTGGCTGACTACCTGGCCGAACGCGTCAAGGACAGCGAAACCCTGACCGAGATTTTCTCCGGCCGGGTCGAGCGCAAGGACGATGCCGGGGCGGTCGAATGGGCCGTGGTGTGGTCGGCAGCCGGCTTTGACGAGCACGACAGCTTTGTCCAGAGCTACTGTAACACCATCCCGACACCCGACGGCGGCACGCACGAAGCTGGCCTGCGGGCAGCATTGACGCGGTCGCTCAAGACCTATGCCGAAATGACCGGTGACAAACGTGGCGGTCTGATCACCGCCGAAGATGTCGCCGCCTATGCCGGCGTCGTCATTTCGGTGTTCATTCGCAATCCGGAATTCCAGGGCCAAACCAAGGACCGACTGTCGTCGCCCGACGCGCAGAAGCTGGTCGAACGCGCCCTGGCCGATCCGTTCGATCACTGGCTGACGGGCTCGCCAAAGCAGGCCGAAAAGCTGCTGCAGTTCGTGGTCGAAAAGGCCGAGGAACGGCTGAAGCGGCGCAAGGACAAGGAAGTCCAGCGCGCTTCAGCGACGCGCAAGCTGCGCCTGCCCGGGAAACTGGCCGACTGCGCCCGTCAGGATGCCGTGGGCACCGAGCTGTTCATCGTCGAAGGCGACTCGGCCGGCGGTTCCGCCAAGCAGGGCCGCAACCGCAATACCCAGGCCATCCTGCCCCTGCGCGGCAAGATTCTGAACGTAGCTTCGGCGACTGTCGACAAGCTTAAGCAGAATGCCGAACTGAGCGATCTGGGTCTGGCTCTGGGCGTACAGCCCGGGGCGCGCTTCAAGGAGGAGGATCTGCGCTACGAGCGGATCATCATCATGACCGACGCCGATGTCGACGGCGCCCACATCGCTTCACTGCTGATCACCTATTTCTACCGTCAGATGCCGGGCATGATCCGTAACGGCAGCCTGTATCTGGCCATGCCACCGCTGTACAAGATCAGCCACGGCAAGGAAGTACACTACGCCAAGGACGACGCGCACCGCGCCGAGATCATCGCCAAGTATTTCAAGGGCAAGAAACCTGAAATCGGCCGTTTCAAGGGCCTGGGTGAAATGATGCCGGGACAGCTCAAGGAAACCACCATGGACCCGAAGACGCGGACCCTGGCACGGGTTACCTTGCCGCATGAGGAAGAAGACATCGAGGAATTGGTGGAAACCCTGATGGGCCGGAAGCCGGAACTGCGCTATCGGTATATCCAGGATCACGCGGAGTTCGCGGCGGAAGATTTGGACGTTTAGCACGGACCCGTAATGGGGTTTGGGGCCCGCCGCCCCAAGACTTCCTTTTTCTTTTTCTCCCTCCCGCCCCCTTCGTGCGAGGAGGAGAAAAAGAATAAAGACGTGGGGCCATGCCCCCCACACCCCATAACTTATCCGCGCTTCGACAAAGCTTTTCCTTTACTTCCGGCGTACAAAGTAGCACACGGACCGCATGACAAAGTTTACCGATCTCGGCCTGGGCGAACAGGTACTCAAGGCCGTAGCCGATACCGGCTATGATACGCCGACCGCCATTCAGGAACAGGCCATTCCCGTAGCCCTGACCGGCCTCGATGTCCTGGGCATCGCCCAGACCGGTACCGGCAAGACGGCCGCCTTCACCTTGCCGATGATTGAGCGTCTCGCGGCCGGCCGTTCGCGCGCCCGCATGCCGCGCGCCATCGTCCTGGCGCCGACACGCGAACTGGCCGATCAAGTTGCTGAAGCTTTCGAAAAATACGCCAAATACCACAAGCTTAACTGGGCGCTGCTGATCGGCGGCGTATCCATGGCCGATCAGGTCGCAAAACTCGACAAAGGCGTCGACGTGCTGATCTGCACGCCCGGCCGCCTGCTCGACCTGTTTGAACGCTCCAAGGTCATGCTGAATGGCGTGCAGATGATGGTCGTCGACGAAGCCGACCGCATGCTCGACATGGGCTTCATCCCCGACATCGAACGCATCTTCAAGCTGACGCCGCCGACCCGCCAGACCCTGTTCTTCTCGGCGACCATGCCGCCGGAAATCACCCGGCTGACCAACCAGTTCCTGAAGAACCCGGTCCGCATCGAAGTCTCCCGCCCGGCCTCGACCAACGAAAACATCACCCAGTACGTGCTGAAGGTGCCGCACAAGGACCCGCGCGCCAAGCGCATCGCCCTGCGCGCCTTGCTGGGAACGCTCGACATCAAGAACGGCATCGTCTTCTGTAACCGCAAGGCCGAAGTCGACATCGTCGCAAAATCGTTGGCCAAGTACGGTTTCAACGCCGCGCCGATCCACGGTGATCTCGACCAGGCGCTGCGCATGAAGACGCTGGATTCGTTCCGCAAAGGCCAGTTGACCCTGCTTGTCGCGTCGGACGTCGCCGCCCGTGGCCTGGATATCCCCGATGTCGGCCACGTCTTCAACTTCGACGTACCGCATCATGCCGACGACTATGTCCACCGTATTGGCCGCACCGGTCGCGCTGGCCGTACGGGTGAGGCCTACCTGCTGCTGTCGCCCGCCGACGAAAAGAACTACGACAAGGTCATCAAGCTGATCAAGAAAGAGCCCAGTCCGCTCGATCTTGATGTCGATTACAGCGACCTGAGCGAATCACCCCGCCCGTCGCGCGACAGCAAGGGCAGGTCCTCCCGCAAGGATGACCGCGGCCGCAAGCCAAAGGTAAACTCCGAGGTTAAGCCGGAAGAAAAGCCGGCGAAAAAGGCCGAAACGGAGATAGCTCCGCCTGCTGAAAAAGCCGCCCCCAGCCCAGCCAGGTCCGGCGGCAAAAAAGAAAAATCTCAAGACAAATCAAAGGCCAGCCCGCCATCCGACACGCCGTTCGGCGAACACGTCCCGGCGTTCATCCTGCGCGCTTCCGGCATCAAGCCGTAACCGTTTCTTTCTGATACTTTTTTTGTGGCGTTAACCGGCTGTCAGAGACTTTCGGTTAGTCTCCGTGTGTTGCTTCAGGGAATCAGTACAAGAGCAACGCTTAAAAGGACCGAAAAGGGCCGCCAGAGGACCGGATGAACAACGACATCGAGATTAGTATCAGAAGTCCAAGTGCCTATTCGCTGGCAAACGAAGCGCTCCGCCTGATGCAGGAACATGGAGTGTGGCCCACTCCGATCAATTACGAGTTGTGGCTCTACGTTGCGGGCGATCCGGAATGCGCCCTCGCCCAAGAAATCTCCCGCCTGATCAAGGCCGGTGAAACCATCACCGAGGAAGTTTCCGAAAGCCTGGCCTCCAAGTTCATTCCGCGCCTGAAGCTGAACGACGAAGTGCGCGACGCCGGTCTGAAACTGACCCGCGAACTGCAGTCGATCACCGAGATCATTACCGAAGCCCAGAAGGCGCAGAAGTCCTACGGCGAGACCCTGGTCGATGCCAAGCAGACGATGCGCAGCATCGAAGCCGAAACGCTGCAGGGCCTGGTGCAAAGCCTGACCGACGCCACCAACCAGATTCTGACCCACCATACGGAACTGGAAGTTCGCCTGTCGGACTCGTCGCGCGAAGTCAACCGCCTGCGCAAGCACCTCGACCAGGTGCGCATGGAGGCGATGACCGACGCCCTGACCAACCTCGCCAACCGCAAGTCGTTCGACGAAGCGCTCGATATGCACTGCGAGAACCCGGACAATTCATCGCCACTGACCCTGGCCGTCATCGACATCGACCACTTCAAGCGCTTCAACGACACCTGGGGCCACCAGACGGGCGACCAGGTCCTTCGCTACGTCGCGTCCGTCCTGGCCCGTATCGGCCGGGCACCGCGCATGGCCGCCCGTTACGGCGGCGAGGAATTCGGCCTGCTCTTCCCCGGGGAAAGCGTTGAAGGCGTCGAACGCCTGCTCAACGAAGCCCGCCAGGAGATCGCCTCGCGCGTCCTGAAACGCCGTTCGACCAACGAAGACCTCGGCACCGTCACCATTTCGGCGGGTGTCGCCGAACGGGACTATGGCGAAGACGCCTTCGACCTGCTCGACCGTGCCGACAAGGCGCTCTATCAGTCGAAAAACGGCGGCCGCAATCGCGTCACTGTGGCCGATGGCGACAAAATCGCCGACTCCAGCGCCGCCTGACGCCTTCCAGCGTTCCGGCCAGCACTCCGGTTTCGCCCCATTTTTGCGGCTTGACTAAAGTTTTGAACAATGTTCAAATCGAGCGGCTGATTTGGGGGTTTTCATGAACAGCTTTCTGTTCGCCGTCGCCTACTGGTTTCTGTCGATCACTTACAGCCTGATGGCGCTGGTCCTGACCGTGCTTCCCGGCCGCAAGCCGGTGACGTGGATCATCCACCGCTACACAAGGCGCATGGTACAGGCCATGCGGATTTTCGCTGGCATCAAACTTGAGGTGCGTGGCCGCGAAAATCTACTCGATCAGCCGGTCATCTATGCCTGCAAGCATCACAGCTGGGGCGACGGCTTCTGCATCTATTCGCAGTTCGGCGACCTGGCGTTCGTGACTGGCGACCATCTTGAGAAGTTTCCGCTGATGTCGACCCTATTGTCGAAGCTGGGCGCCATCGTGGTCAATAACTGCGGCGGCGTGACCGCGCGCAAGGCACTGGCCAGCCGCTCGGCTGACGCGGCCAAGGACGGCCGCAGCATCCTCATCTACCCGGAAGGCCACCTGAATGCGCCGGGCACCTATCGTCGTTACCGGTCGGGCGTGTGGCACATGATGAACAACTTCGACATGCCCGTGGTGCCAGTGGCGACCAATCTCGGCCTGTTCTGGCAGGAAGAGCATTACAAGAAAACGCCCGGCACAGCGGTACTGGAGTTCCTGGAACCCATTCAGCCGGGCATGGCCAAGGACGAGTTCCTGGCCTTGCTGCGCGACCGGATCGAGACGCGGTCGCAGGAGCTGATCTCCGAGGCGACCGGCGAACCGTTCACACCGTCCGTTCTGGTTACCGACTGACTCTTTATTAAAAAACAGCGATTAGCATCCGCTCCAAGGGAGAAACATTCTGGGAGCAAGAGGCATGTCGCGGCCTTTTCGGGTCGGCGCGCAGGTGGACCAAGACCGCAAGCTGATCACCTTCACCATGGCCGGCGAGATCGACACGCAGGTGATGTGCGAGCACTGGAAGGCGGTCTATCAGCGGGTCGAGATGCCGTGGACCTACCGCCGGCTGTTTGACTACCGCCGCGCCGAAGGCATGGTCGAATTCGATGAGCTGAGCCGGTTCGCCGACTGGTGGCGGGCGTTCACTTCCGGCGCCGATTACAGCACCAAGGTGGCGGTGATCGTCAACAATGCCCTGGACAAGGCGCGCGTGCATACGGCCAACGCGCTGTTTCCGGGCGACCGGCGGGAGTCGTTCACGGCGGTGGACGAGGCGCTCGACTGGCTGGACCGCATGGACCAGTGACGGAGTGTGGGGTCCGTGACCCAAAAAACCTTCTTATGTCCAATAAAGAAGCCCTCGCCCCTCTTCGGGGCGGGGCTTTTTATTGGATTTAGGGAAGTCTTGGGGCCGCAGGCCCCAAACCCCGTTACTTATCCGTGCAGGTTCTACCGGCGAATACGCAGCGTCAGACCATAGGTCATCGGCGCGCCGCGGATGAAGGTAGGGAAGCCCAGCGTGTCGCCGGTATTGCCCGCGTCCTTGACGTATTCCACGTCCGTCGCGTTATCGACGAACATTTCCACCTTCCAGTTGCTGTTACGCGGTGCGTAGCCGGCGCGCAGGTTCAGCAGGCCATAGGCCTTCTGGAACTCGTCCTGGATGGTGTCACCGGTCGCCGTCTGGAACTTGGCCAGGTCGTTGTTGTCGTCGAAGAAGATCTTCGACTGCCAAGTGTAACTCGGCGTGAAGCTCCACAGGCCGATCGAGGTGTCGGCGACGAAGTTGGCGCCGAACGACGCCTTGTTGTCCGGGCTCAGGCGGAAGGCATTGCCCTTATAAAGGCCGTTGCCAAAGCGGGCGTGGCTGTAGGCATAGGTGCCGAAAAGAGTGAAGCCCGGCATGACGCGGTAATTGGCCTGGGTCTCGAGGCCATAGGCATTGGCCTCGCCGGCGCTGCGCTCTTCGAAGGTCGTCGGGCCCGTCTGCACCGAGGTACGGAAGTTCTTGTACTTGTAGTTATAGACGGCGCTGTCCCAGATCAGGCGGCCATCCAGCAAACGCGACTTGACGCCCCATTCGATGCTGTCGACCGTCTCCGACGCGGCTTCGGTGAACTTCGGCGCGCCGTTCGGTGCCGACGGCGTACCGCCCGAGAAGGTCCGCGGCTGGCGACCACGCGAGACCGACAGGTAGGTGCTGAGCGCCGAGTTCAATTCGTAGCGGCCAACCAGGCGGTAGGTCGTGCCGTCGTCAGTGAACGGCTTGTCGACGCGGCCAACGGTCGGTTGAACCGTCAGGCCGACCGGACGTGCACCACAGGCGGCCGGCGGCGTCACCAGACCGGCGAAGATACCTTGCAGCGCCTGTACCTGCTGCGTCGGGTTCAGCAATACACCCGTCTGGGTAAAAACCTGCTGGACGTACAGCGGCGTACAGGCCTGGGCGTAGCTCAGGCCGGCCAAGGCCGAGATGTCGCTGACCTCGGCCGAATAGCCGCTGACCTTGTCATCATGCGTATAGCGCAAGCCGAGGCTCAGCTCGAACTTCGGCGTCAAGCGCCAGGTGGCGTCGGCGAAGACGTCATAAGACGACGTATCGCCATAGTTCGCGTAGCCTTCGCGGTGGTTTGACTTCAGGAACGGCGCGACAGCGCCGAGCGTCGGCGACGCGCCGATGCCGGCCTTCAGCTGGGCCTCGGTAGCCGGCGACGCCGGGTTGATCAGGTGCTGCGTCAGCGCCAGGTAGTCGAATTCGCTGATCTGCAGCGGCACGGTCTGCGAACCATGCTCTTCGAAGTAAGACAGCCCGGCGAACCAGCTGAAATTGTCGTGGTTGTCGTAGTTGACGCGGAATTCCTGCGACGCCTGGCGCGCGCGGGCGTCTTCGGCGGCGGTCAGCAGCGGCAGCGAGAAGCCATCGGCGTCGAACACTTCGCTCGAGCTGAACTGGCGCCAGGTGGTCGACGACGAGAAGGTGTACTTGTCGGTCGGACGGTAGGACATCAAAAGCGTCGTGCCGTCGATGTTGCGCACCAGGCCGAGGTCACGGTTGTCATGGAAACCCGACGAGGTGGCCAGGGCCGCGCCACCAAAATGGCTTGTGTCGCCAATAACGGCGCCGGTCGACGGATTGGTCGGCGTGAAGGTGCCCGATTTGAAGCTGGTGCCGGTGTTGTTGTCTTCCTGATGGTTGAAGATCAG
>JBEHYZ010000001.1:0-393216 GCA_048497915.1 Pseudomonadota bacterium | reverse complement strand
CAGTTGGTCAAGGATAAAATCGACGGTTCCTGCTTCGGTAGCCATGCAAACCCCGACAACGCGTTCGACTTTCCACCTGGATGGTGCCCCCGGTCGGACTCGAACCGACACACCTCGCGGTACCGGATTTTGAATCCGGCGCGTCTACCAATTCCACCACAGGGGCGCTGGGCGTGAAGCCCGTTCTGTTAGAGACTTTTGCTGAGCCGTGCAAGCCTTCAGTCGCTAAGCCCGGCGCTTTAAGACTTCTTTGCTTTCGGCGCCGGCGGCGCCGGCGCCGAAGTCTTGTGCTTGGTGAAGAAAGCTCTTTTTTCTTCCGTTTTCTCAGATGCCCCCGATGGAGCCGACGGATCGGGCGGGCCTTTACCTTCAGGCGGTCTACCGTGCGTACGAACGAAAACCTTCAGCCGCTCTCCTAAGTTTAAGCCAGCCAACTCGTCCTGCGACGCCTCCAGCAAAGTGCAAATGCGTTTTTTATCATTCCAGAATTTCTGGAAGACGTGCAGCGCATTCCATACGGCGATCTGGTGTTCTTGCGATGACAATGGCACCTTGATCTTTGCAGTTTCTGTCTTGCCCCACGACAGGTCGATCGTTTCTGCATCGGGATCGGTCTTTTCCCGTAAGGTTTTCGACAGGACGCCCATCAGCCTTCCGGGACGGCCGTTTAAGGCCATGACACTGCCGACACGCGAGTCTATTTCGGCTTTCAATGCCGCAGCCTTGTCAAGGACGCAGGCGCCATTAGCCGCCAATGCATCTTCAAGCCGGAACTTAATGGCTTCGTAGATATACTCTACGGCTTCCCGTTTCTGGCGTTGGATCTGCTGGCGCGCCCGCAGGCGGCCAATATACCAGCCAATTCCCCCCGCAACGACCAAGCCAAGGATCAAGACCGCGACAAGAGCAAGCAAGTGTGGATCAACAATATCGAAAAAATCGAATTGATCGGTGCCCGAGATGTCGTCCGGCCCGTCGAAGGCATCATTAAAATCAGTCGGAGAGTCACTCATCAGCGATCACTGCCCGTTTGCGGGTTTTTTGGGCGGCGGCGCCTGCCGCGTCAACTGGTTTTGCGCCGCCTTAAAAAGCGACACATTAACCTGCAGATTGTTCCATTCGCCGGCAATCTGCAGCACCAGGCGCCGTAGCGTGCTGAGACGATCGAGGTAAATGGGCTGGTTGAGGTTTCCAATTGTGCCGCCACCGCCACCAGACGTCCCTCCGGTCCCGATGTTTTGAACGGCATCTCCCACCGCTTGTCCCGTGGCCCCCTGATTGATTGCAATATTTATGACCGCACCGCCGGACACATGCGACGCCCCCATGCCGGCGCCCGCCGGAGCCGGAAGAACCCGCACGCCCTCGATTGCACTATTGAGGTCTTTGACAGCTTTTTCAAGTTCGACTGCAAGCGTCTGAGTGTTCTTGAAGAAGTAGTCATAAGCGACAACAATCCTCAGGGCTTCCTTTTCTATCTTGCCTTGCGGCGCCTTGGCGGCATCAAGGACAATCGCCTTGATAAGCTTTAGAATCTCAATGAACTTGCCCATGATGTCGGCAATAGTCTTGAGCAAGGCATGATTGTGCATCAGCCAGCCGAAAACAAGATTAATGCCGCCATAAACCGCTATTCCAGCCGTATGGACGACATCCCAAAGTCGGGAAATTGCGGAATCGTCGACGAAATCGTTAAGAGGAGAGATCTGCGAATCAAACCTGTCGTTCATGTCGGACCCCCTCCTTCCCCTTAGCCAGGCCTTGCCGAGCCCCGTCCACGCCGAAACTCTTCAGTCAAACAAAAAGGTTAACAGATCAAAGGCCGTTGCGCGAGTCCGCATCACGCTTTTGCGGAAGCGCTCCAGACTTTTTCTCCTGGGATGTGGCTTTTTCCGCCCAAGCTGCGCGCTTTCCAAAAAGTGTGACGCGGTTTTCGGATAAAAACGCGCCAAACAACAAACGGCTTAGCGCGTACCCTGTGCCTTCATCGCCGCCTCTTCGACCCGGCGCAGCAGCTTTTTCATCAGCTCTACTTCGTCCGCCGAAAAATCGGCCAGCATGATCTTCTCGTATTCGACGGCGGCAGGCGCGACATCGGCGAACAGGCGCTCGCCTTCCGAGGTCAGAATCAGATGGTGCGACCGGCCGTCGTGCTCATGCGGCGCCCGGGTGATCAGCCGGCGCTTGGCCAACCCTTGCGCCGCCCGCGACACGGTAACCTTGTCCATGCCGGCGCGCTTGACCAGGGCCTGCTGGGTCGACGGCCCGTCCTCGCGCAGGATCACGATCAGCCGCCATTCCGGTATCTTCAAGCCATACAGACTGTCATAAGCCGTGGCGATCAGGTTGCTGACGGCATTGGACGCCACCGCCAACCGGTAGGGCATATATTCATCAAGCGTAAGCGAAGCGTGCGTCATGGTCTACTAATCCCCTAGTCGGGCCTTTTTTATCCGCGGCCCTTTTGTTTGGCTGAGGGGGCCTGCAATAACCATGCTACCACCCGGCGCGGCAGGCCTAATTACAAAGCCGTAATATATAAGGCAATGAGTATTTATAGGAAATTGTCCGAACCCGGAAACTCCCCGTGGCGAAATCCGCCAAAAATTTCACTTGCGACAAGACGCGCCCGCGACAAGCGGCCGAACTCCTGATAAGCAGGCGTCCTCTTCGTTTTCCGGGAAGGCGACCGCGTGCTCAAACCCTTGTATAACTGGATGCTGAAGCTGGCCGGCGGCCGTCACGCCGAAAAGGCCCTGGCCGTGGTTTCCTTCGCCGAAGCCTCGTTTTTCCCGATTCCGCCGGATGTGATGCTGATTCCGATGGTACTGGCCAAGCCCGACAAGGCCTGGCGGACGGCGCTGATCTGTTCGATCGCCTCGGTCCTGGGCGGCTTCCTGGGGTACGCCATCGGCTATTTCGTCCAGCCGCTCGGACACTGGATCCTGGCCCTGTTCGGCCATCCGGATGGCCTGGATGAGTTCACGGCCTTTTTCCAAAAGTGGGGCATCTGGGTCATCTTCATCAAGGGCCTGACGCCGATTCCCTATAAGCTGGTTACCATCGCCGCCGGCCTGGCGCAGTTCCCCCTGCTATGGTTCTTCCTGGCCTCCGCGGTGACGCGCTCTCTGCGCTTCTTCATCGTCGCCGCCCTGGTCAAGCGCTTCGGCCCGGAAATCACCGAAACCATGGAAAAGCGTTTCTACCTGGTGGCGTCTATTGCCATCGGCGTAATCGTGTTAGGCTTCGTTGCCGTCAAGTTTCTGGCGAAGGGCCATTAATGTCGACACCCAAACCCAACAAGACGGCCCTGCGCCTGGGTCTCGCCTTCAGCCGCTGGTGGAGCATCACCGCCTTCGTTCTGTCGCTGGCCATGCTGGCCACGGCCTGGGGCTCGCAGATTTTCGGGCACCTCAATCCGTGCCACCTTTGCCTGAAGCAGCGTGACATCTACTGGATCGCCGTCGGCGTGTCGTTTGTCGCCAGCATCTGGGCGCTGTTCACCGGCGCCAAAGGCCCGCCCCGCGTCTTCTCATTCGTGCTGTTCGCTATCTTCGCCACCGGCGCGGCTATCGCGGTCTTCCATGCCGGAGCCGAATGGCATTGGTGGCGCGGCCCGCAGGAGTGCACGGCTTCTGGTGACGAAATCAGCATCGATGATATGATGAAATTTCTTGGAGGTGCGGCAAACCGGGCGCCGCAATGCGACGTCGCCGCCTGGCGGATGTGGGGCCTCAGCATGGCCGGCTACAACGCCATCGCTTCGACGATTCTGGCGGTGCTAAGCCTGATCGCCTCGATCCGCTTCCGTCCGGCCCGGCGCAAGAAGAAGCACGACGATGAATGAACGCCCTCAAGTTCCTCCCCGTCCCGGCAACAGCGCGTGGAACGACCGCGTCCATGAGATGCTGCGCGTCGACCACGCCGGCGAAATGGCGGCGGTGCAGATCTATCGCGGCCAGAGCATGGTCTTCGGCGGCACCAAACAGGACGCCCTGAGCCACCAGTTCACGCGCATGCAAGGTGAGGAACAGGTCCATCTCGACGCCTTCGAGGCCCTGTTGCGCGAACGCAAGGTGCGGCCGACGGCATTTGCGCCGGTGTGGCGGATGGCATCGCTGGGCCTTGGCATCGGCACCGCGCTGCTCGGCGAAAAGGCCGCCCATGCCTGCACCGAAGCGGTCGAAAGCGTCATCGAAGAACATTATGCGGAGCAGATCCGCGAGGTCTCCGGCGCCGATCCGGAACTGGCCGCTCGGCTGACCCAGTTTCGCGACGACGAACTGGGTCACCACGATCGCGCCGTCGACCAGGGTGCGCGCGAAGCTCCGGCCTATCCGTTCCTGTCGGCGGTCATCAAGGCCGGCTGCCGCGTCGCCATCAAGCTGTCAGAAAAGATCTAGTTCAGAAACTGGTAGTACAGCAGGAATCCGGCCGACACCGTCATCAGGATCAGCGCCGCCGTGCCCAGCAGGTTCGACCAGAAGCCGTTGGTGTATTCGCCCATCACCTTCTTGTTGTTGGCGATATGCAGCACGATGGCGATGATTACCGGCGACGTCACGCCGTACAGGATCGCTGACCAGATCAGCGCCTTGATCGGACTGATGCCAAGGAAGTTGATGCCCAGGCCGACGATCAGCGCCACGATGATCACCGAGTAGAACGCCTTGGCGTCGACGAACTTCTTGTCGAGCCCCTGCCGCCAGCCGAACGCTTCGGCCAGGATGTAGGACAGCGAGCCGCTCAGCACCGGAATGGCCAGGAAGCCCGTCCCGACCACGCCCAGAGCGAACAGATAATAGGCCGCCGGCCCGGCCAGCGGCTCCAGCGCCTTGGCCGCCTGCTCGACGGTATCAATGCGGTGGATGCCGGCGTTGAACAGCACCGTCCCCGTCGTCAGGATGATGAAAAACATGACGATGTTGGAAAAGAACATGCCGAAATCGACGTCGAAGCCGACATCACGAACATAGCGTTTGTCTATCACCACATGGTCGCATTTCACCGTCTCGACCTCCATCGTCGCCTGCCAGAAGAACAGATAGGGCGAGATGGTCGTCCCAAGGATAGCGACCAGCATGCCGATGAACTCCGCGTTGAATTCGATGTGCGGCACAAACGTCGCCTTGGCAACTGCCAGCCAGTCGGCCTTGGCCAGGAACGGCACTACCAGATAGACCAGCAGCACCACGCACAGCCATTTCAGCACGGCCGCGAACCGCTTGTACGACAAGCGCACGATCGCCACGATCAGCATCAGGGTGTAGACGGTCGAAAAGATTTCCGGCGCGACTTCCGGGAAAATAAGGCTGGACACCGCCCCCATGCCGGCGATGTCGGCGCCGATGTTGAGCACGATGGCCGGAAAGCTGAACAGCACCATCAACCACAGCACCGGCGCCGGATAATTGCGCTTCAGCAGCCCCGTCAGGCCGTGCGACGTGACGACGCCGATGCGCGCGCACATTTCCTGTATCGACGCCATCAGCGGAAAGGTGATCAGCGCGGTCCACAGCGTCGTCAGGCCGTATTGCGCTCCGGCCTGGGAATAGGTGGCGATGCCGGACGGATCATCGTCTGACGCGCCCGTCACCAGGCCCGGTCCGAGAAGCTTCAGGAAGCCAAGCACGCCGCGCGGCCGCCGGGGTTCAGATTGGGGAGTTTCATCGTCCATGGCGTGCCGCTTTGTTCCTCACGGATGGGTCGCACGCCGGAAATAAAAACTCAACGCCCTTCGAAATTGAGACTCTGGCGGATCGTTTCCAGGATGACCTCACGTACTTCATCGTCAGCGTGGATAAGATCGAGACGGGCATCGCCGCTGTCGGTCAGGTGCATCTTCACCGTCTCGCCGTGCATCTCGAAAGCGTAGAATTTCTTGCCGAAAAGCCAGGTACGTTTAGCCTTGACGCGCACGCCGAGCGTGGTTTCGAGGGCCTTCTGCAACGGCTTGATATTGATGCGTGACTGCCCTTTGTCGCGCGGGAAGGTAACGGCGCCGAACGCCCGCCTATCCATTTCAAACCGTACAGGAGACATGTTTTATGCCGAACTCGATTGTTTATGCCGTCCCCGCATTTTGCAAGAACCGCGCCCCTTACGCTTCCAGTAGCGTATCCCAGTACAGGTAGTCTATCCAACTTTCGTGAAGATAGTTAGGGGGAAAACGCCGACCCAGCTCCTGAAGCTGATACATTGTGGGACGGTGTGGATTTTTTGTCGGCATCATTTTCGCCTGCTGGGGCGTTTTTCCGCCCTTGCGCAGGTTACAGGGTGCACAGGCCGTCAGGATATTGGTCCAGCTCGACTTGCCGCCCTGGCTGACCGGTACAACGTGATCGAAGGTCAGGTCGGATGGCGATCCGCAGTACTGGCAGCTGAACCGGTCGCGCAGGAAGACATTGTATCGGGTAAAGGCGGGTGGCCGGTTCTGGTCGATATAGGTCTTGAGCGACACCACGCTCGGCAGCAGCATCTTCATCGACGGCGAATGGATTTCGATATCGTAGGTCGACACCACATCCACACGGTCTTCGAACACCGCCTTGACGACCTCCTGCCACGGCTTGGTCGACAGCGGATAATAGGACAACGGCCGGAAATCGGCATTGAGCACGAGGGCGCGCCAGTCGTGCGGCGGGTTTTTCACGATCTGCATGACGGCCTCCGTCCTGCATCATCCCGCGATGAGCATGTACTAAAAGAACTGAAGACTAGGCCTCCTTCTTATAGTCGCAACGGCTAAGTTGGCGGGCTTATACCCGTTCTTATCCACAGATGCCACTGTGAACCCGATTCCCGGCAAAAGGAACAGTGAATTTTTCGTGGCAAAAACATTAAGGGTGATTAGGGTTGCCGCCATGACCTTCAGGACTCGCTTCGCCCCCTCCCCGACCGGCTATCTGCATCTCGGCCATGCCTTCAGTGCGCTGACGGCGGCTGAAATGGCGCGGGCCAATGGCGGCGAATTCCTGCTGCGCATCGAGGATATCGATCACACCCGCTGCCGCCCACAGTTCGAGGCCGCAATCTATGATGACCTGGCATGGCTGGGGCTCGATTGGACGAGACCGGTGTTGCGGCAAAGCGAACATATTTCCGATTACATGGAAGCGTTGGAGCGATTGCAGGCGCTCGGCGTCCTTTATGCCGACGCCAAGACCCGCAAGGAACAGGTCGAACAGGCGCAGAGTGCGCCTCAGGAAGACACACCACCCCCTGCCGCTCCCGCGCCCGCCGACACGACCAATCCCGCTTGGCGGCTATCGCTTGAAAACGCCCGTCGAGTGCTTGGCTTTCGGTACGACGATCTCCATTTTCAGGAAATGATCCATGCCCCCGGCGAGTATAAGGTCCGCCCGGAAGTGAACGGCGACGTCGTGCTTGGCCGCAAGGACATTGGCGTCGCCTACCATCTCGCCGTCGTGGTTGATGATGCCCGCCAGGGCATTACCGACGTCGTCCGCGGTCACGACCTGTTCGACGCCACCCACACCCAGGTCCTGCTGCAAGCCCTGCTCGGCCTGCCGACACCCCGCTATCACCACCATGCCCTTTTGCTCGACGCCGAGGGCCGCCGCCTCGCCAAGCGCAAGGGTTCGAAAGCCCTGCGCGACTACCACCAGGCCGGCGCCACCGCCGAAGACATCAAGGCCTGGCTGGCTGCGGCGCCGAAAACCTGACTATTTCAGCTTGATCGCCACCACGCCGCCATCGCTGGTCGCGCCGCCGGTAGCAACGTAGAGCACATTGTTGCCCAGCGACAGGAAGCCACCCGCCGGATAGGTCCAGACCGTATCGTGCGTCGTCAGGTCCACGGCATAGGTCGTCGTCGTGCTGCTCAGGAAGACGAGATTGTCGGTCACGATGGTATTGTTGGCCAGCAGATTGGCGAACTGCACCTTGTTCCACGTCCACAGCACCAGGTCGGTATTGACATCCTTGGCCAACAGTCCGCCCGCGGTGATCGTGATGCCGCCGACAAAGTTATAGCTGTTGTACGGCATGTAGATCACACCGTTTGCCGTCGCCGGAATGACCGAGAAATGCTGGGTCGCATCCACCCAGCCCGCCGCCGTCGGCGTACCGGTCGCCAGGAACCAGTTTTCAATATCGCGCGTCTGCCGCGAAGCCTCCTGCTGCGGACTGGAATAGTTCGACGGGTTACGCGTCCCGACGTACAGCACGGTATTGCCGTTGCTCAGCAAGGCCGGCGCAGCATAGTAAGGCCCCGCCGAGAAGGTATTCAATGTGTCGGCCTTGGTCAGGACGAGCGCACCGCTGTTCTTGTTGATCTTCTCGACGGCCCGGCCGGTGTAGTTGTAGATAAAACCGCTGTCGAGCGCCGGGGTCTGCGCCCCGGTGACGTATTGGGTGTTGGTCAGCGGCCCGGACCACTTCAGCAAGCCATCGCTGACGCCATAGGCGTGAACCGTCGTGGCATTGTTCGGCGGCGTCTGGCCGACGTTGACATAAACGAAGACACTGTCCGCCACCGGCGCCGACAGGCTGGTCGCCGGACTGGCGATTGCCGGCGACTTCCACACCAGCGTGCCGGACGTTGCGTTGATGGCGTACAGAGTCGCCATGGACGGCGTGCCCGCGGTCGCCAGGACATAGACGACGCCGTTGGCGTAGCACGGCTGTCCGACATTATGGGCGCCGCCGAAATCATATTTCCACGCGACCGTTCCCGAGGCGGAATCGATGCCGTACAGGAAACCCTGCCCGTCGAAGTCGTCCGTCGTGACGTAGGTCCGGCCGCCGCCCGTCACCGCCGGATTGATACCGTTGGTCGTCGCGCCCTTGTCGGGCCGCGTCCAGTTCCAGATCTTGCTGAAGGTGCCAGGCGTGAAGGTGCCGGAAATGTAGCCGGTGTGCGTCCCGTCGCCCTGATAGGTCGTCCAGTCGACACCCGCGGTTACGGTCGAAGATGATGAGGAGGAGGAGGAAGACGACGACGAACCGCCACCACCGGAACTTCCCCCCGAACCACCGCCTCCGCAGGCGGCAAGAATGAGAGCAACGGTCACAAGACCGGCAATTCTTTGCAACATGGAAATCCCCCCGGCAAACGCCAACGTCAGATCGGCGCACCACTGCAACGATTATACCATAACTGTGACAACAAAAAGCAGGCGCGGATTTCCGCGCCTGCTTCCTGTAAAATAGGATTTCTGCCTTAGAGCAGCTTGATGTCGACGGCTGCGGTCTTGCCGCGTTCCGACTGCAGCTCGTAGGACACTTTCTGACCGTCAGCCAGGCCTTGCAGGCCTGCGCGCTGAACCGCCGAAATATGAACGAAGACGTCGGCGCCGCCTTCAGCAGGCTGGATAAAACCAAAGCCCTTGGTTGAATTGAACCACTTGACTGTACCTTCGGCCATATGTGCTCTCCTGGGTCCGAACTGTTATCGAGGCGTGAGAAGTGATTGATGCCCCTCACAAACAATCGTGCGTCTCGGTAGCAGCAGGTCGGGAGCCAAAGCACCAGGCCGGAAAGGCCCTGAGCGCCAAATTCCCCTTAGCATAGGCAGCCAGAGTAACGGATTGTCGCGGCATTAAACCCCCACTTTTCCGTTTCGGTCAACTAAAACACGCCTGAAAGGCGCAAACAAAGACTAATTTTGCCAAAATTCTGGCGAAAATGTCCCACTTTTCGCGTAACTTGCGATTAATTTGCGCAAAATGCGTGGCCGCGCGCCTGCATTGAGTGTTACACGATAAAGTCTTCTTGACCGTTATTTGGCGGCTTCGGAACCACATGCGCTCATCTTTCCTCCGTCTTTGGTTGCTTCGACAGACCCTCTCCCTGCCGCCGGCTGTCCTGCGCTTCTTCGCGGGCGGAGGCGTGATCCACGACGGGGGCCGGACGCTCGACGCGCAACTTCAATTCCTGTGGCGCTCCTGGTTCGCAGCGCAGGGGGAGCACGTCCCGCTTAGCCTGACCGCCGTCAGCCTCGAACAGGCGCGCAAGGAATGGCAGGACATGGCCGCCCTGCTCGGCCTGCCGGCCCAGATCAAGGTCAAGGTCGAGGATGTCGGCTATGAGCCGGTCGGTTCGCCCTATGGCAGCCTGCCGGCCAAGGGCCTGCTGATCCGTCCCGCGCAGATAGCCCCTGATGCGCCGTTGCTGGTTTTCTTTCACCAGGGCGGCGGCGTCCTGGGGGGGCCGGACCTGTCGAAGGCGTTCTGCGCCCTCTTCGCCCACGAAGCCCGCTGCCCGGTCTTTTTGCCGGAATACCGCCTGGCACCGGCCAGCCGCTTTCCCGCCGCCTATGAGGACGCGCACGCCGCCTTCGAATGGGCACAGAACAACGCCTTCCGGCTTGGCGCCAGGTCGGGCGAAACGGCCGTCGGGGGCGTCTTGACCGGTGCCGCCCTGGCCGCCCGGCTGTGCCTCGACCTGAAGCGCGACTTCAAGCCGCTGCCCAAGGCGCAGCTGCTGCTTACCCCCCTGCTCGATCTCAGCGACAGCCGGATCAAGAGCGGCGGGCAATGGCCGATAACCGGCAACGATCTGGAAGCGATGATCGGCCACTACGCCGGCGCCGGCACCGACCTGACCGATCCGAAGATTTCGCCCGCTCTGGAAAAGCTGATCGTCGGTCAGCCGAAGACCTTAGTCGTTTCGGCCGGGCTCGATCCGCTGGCGGCCCAGGCCGAGACCTTTGTCCACCGGCTGCTTGCGGCACGCACCCGCGTCGTCTACCGCCGCTATGATCCCCTGCCGCTCGGTTTCGACCTGTTCCCTGGCGTGGTGACCGAAGCCCGCGAGGCCGTCAGGGACATAGCCCGCACCTGGGTCGAGCTGCTCCGGACCAGCCAGACGGATGTCGAGGACGAGAGCCGCGACGTCGCATAAGCGTTGGCGTGCAACCCACGGAAATAAAACTTTTCCTGTATGTCACATTCATCGCAGGTTCATGCGCGAAGGGGTAATCTGTGTGCGTTGGGGGCGATTAATTGAGTAAAAAGGAAATCGCCATGAAACGCTTTCTGACCATGACCGCCTTGGGCGCCCTGATGGGTACGCTCGCTTTCGGGACCGCGGCTTCGGCACAAGGCTGGCATGACCGTGATCATTACGACCGCCATTACAGCCGCGACTATCGCCATGACGACCGTGGCCACTATGACCGCAGCAGCTACCGTCATTATAACGGCTGGCATGACCGGTCCGACTGGCGCCGCGGCGGCTATGTCTCGCGCTCCGACTGGGATCGCGGCTATCGGGTAGACTATCGCCGTTACCACCTGCGCCAGCCGCCTTATGGCTATGAATGGCGCCGGGTTAATGACGACTACGTCCTGGCGGCCGTCGCCAGCGGCCTGATCGCTTCGATCATCGTCGGCGGCTAACAGCTGAACTCAGAGTGAAATGAAGCGGCGCCTCCTGACGGAGGCGCCGCTTTTCTTTTTACAAAGTCATTATTTATAAGGCGACGCAGGTTCATCGACGGTTCATTTTCACCGATATAACGTTACATGGCTGGGACTGAAAGAAGGACTACCACCATGAAACATCTGCTCATTTCCACCGCCGCCGCCTGCGTGGTCGCAGGGTCGCTGATCGGCGCTTCAGCCCAGGCCGCTCCCCGCCACGACCGTTGGCACGACCACTCCGATTGGCACAAAGGTGGCTACGTCTCGCATAACGATTGGGACCACGGCCGACATGTCGACTATCGTTCGCACCACTTGCGTCAGCCGCCGCGCGGCTACGAATGGCGCGAAGTCAATGGCAACTACGTGCTGGCAGCCGTCGCGACCGGCCTGATCGCGTCGCTGATCCTCAATCACCATTAATGAAAATGGCGCTGCCGGGAGCGCTTGCTACCGCTTGGCGGCAATCGCCGCCAGGCCCGCCTCTTCCAGACCGAACGCCCGCAGCGCCGTCAGTGTGATTCCCGCCGCGTCCAGACCGGCCTCGGCATACATGGCCTGCATCGAGTCCTGATCCTGGAAACGATCCGGCAGGGTCAGGGTGCGGATCTTCAAACCACCGTCCAGAGCGCCTTCGCGCGCCAGATAGTGCAGCACAAACGCCCCGAAACCGCCTTCGGAACCCTCTTCCACCGTAATCAGGCATTCATGGTGGCGCGCCAGCTGCCGCACAAGTTCGGCATCGATCGGCTTGGCGAAGCGCGCGTCAGCCACCGTAGTCGACAGGCCGCGCGCGGCCAGCATGTCGGCCGCCTTCAAAGCATCCTGCAACCGGGTGCCGAGGCTCAGGATTGCCACCTTGGAACCTTCGCGGATTATGCGGCCCTTGCCGATGGCCAGAGGCTGGGCATGGTCCGGAATATTGACGCCCACGCCTTCGCCGCGCGGATAGCGGAAGGCGCTCGGCCCCGCGTCGTAGTCGCGCGCCGTGGCGATCATCGCCGCCAGTTCGGCCTCGTCGGAAGCCGCCATGATCATCATGTTCGGCAAGGCGCCGAGATAGCCGATATCGAACGCGCCGGCATGGGTCGCACCATCGGCCCCGACCAGGCCGGCCCGGTCGATGGCGAAGCGCACCGGCAGGTTCTGCAGAGCGACATCGTGCGCCACCTGGTCGTAGCCACGTTGCAGGAACGTCGAATAGAGCGCGCAGAACGGCTTCATACCGTCCGCCGCCAGACCCGCTGCGAAGGTCACCGCATGCTGCTCGGCAATGCCGACATCATAGACCCGTTCCGGAAACACCTCGGCGAAACGGTCAAGGCCCGTGCCGGACGGCATGGCGGCGGTGATGGCGACAATCTTCGAGTCATCCCGCGCCTGCTTGATCAGCTCGGCAGCGAAAACGTCGGTGTAGCTCGGGGCATTGCCCTTGGGCTTGGACTGCTCGCCGGTGATGACATCGAACTTGGCGACACCATGATACTTGTCGGCGGCGCTTTCGGCCGGGGCATAGCCCTTGCCCTTCTGCGTCACCACATGCACCAGCACCGGCCGGTCATTGATGTCGCGCACCCGCTTCAGGACGGTCAGCAGGTGCTCCATATTGTGGCCGTCGATCGGCCCGACATAGTAGAAGCCCAGTTCCTCGAAGAACGTTCCACCGGTCACCCAGGTGCGCGAGAACTCCTCCATCTTGCGCACGGTTTCGAACAGCGGCCGCGGCAGGCGCTGGGCGACACTGCGCGAAAACCGGCGGATCGATTGGTAAGCGCCGCCCGAGACCAGATTGGCCAGGTAGGCGCTCATGCCGCCCACGGGCGGCGCGATCGACATGTCGTTGTCGTTGAGGATGACGGTCAGGTTGCGCGTCGTTTCGGCGGCATTGTTCATCGCCTCATAGGCCATGCCGGCCGACATCGAGCCGTCACCGATGACCGCGATCACCTTGTTGGCTTCACCCTTGTGGTCGCGCGCCGCACAGAACCCGAGCGCTGCACTGATCGACGTCGCCGCGTGCGCCGCGCCGAACGGATCGAAGGCACTTTCCGAGCGCTTGGTAAAGCCGCTCAGGCCGCCGCTCTGCCGCAGGGTGCGGATGCGGTCGCGCCGGCCGGTCAGGATCTTGTGCGGATAGGTCTGGTGGCCAACGTCCCAGATCAGGATGTCCTTGGGCGTATCGAAGACATGGTGCAGGGCCACCGTCAGTTCGACCACGCCCAACGCCGAGCCCAGGTGCCCGCCGGTTTTGGAAACCACGTCGATCGTCTCCGCCCGCACTTCGTCGGCCAGGGCCTTCACTTGCAATGGACTGAGCGCATGGATGGCGTCAGGTTTGAAACCGCCGTCCGCGGTCAAATCATGCAGGCTGTCGAGAATGGGCGTTTCAGGGGGCATTCGAATACGCTAAGCGCTGGGCTGACGGGAAAGCAGGCGGTCAGTTGCGCCGATTGAGAACGAAGTCAACACTGTCACGCAGATATCGCGCCTTTCCGCCGAAAATTTCAAGACGCGATTTCGCCTGTTCACTCAATATTTTAACGCGGCTCTTGGCTTCTTCGAGGCCTAAAAGCGTCACAAAGTTGGTCTTGCCCATTTCGGCGTCCTTGCCGCCGGTATTTTTGCCGGTTTCCTCAGGGTCGCCTTCGACATCGAGGACGTCGTCGGCAATCTGGTAAGCCAGGCCAAGATCCTGGGCGAAATGGGTCAACACCATGCCGTCGCGTTCGGAAACGTCGGCGATAATCAGAGGAATTTGAAAGGCATAGACAATCAGCGCGCCGGTCTTGAGCCGCTGCATGCGTGCCACGCCGCCCAGATCATCGTGCACTCCTATCAGGTCGATCATCTGGCCGCCGGCCATGCCCAGGGCGCCGGAGGCCTGGGCCAGCATCCGCACCAGCTCGCAGCGCACCGTCGGATCTTCGTGCGTGTCCTCGCTGGCCAGGATTTCGAACGCGGTGCTTTGCAAGGCGTCGCCAGCCAGGACAGCCGTGGCCTCGTCATAGGCGCGATGCACGGTCAGCTGCCCGCGGCGCAGATCGTCATCGTCCATGCACGGCAGGTCATCGTGCACCAGACTATAGGCATGGATGCATTCCAGTGCGCATGCCGCCCGCAGCACGGAATTCTCATCGGCATCGAACAGCCGCGCCGTTTCCAGCGCAAAGAACGGCCGAATGCGCTTGCCGGGCCCCAATGCCGCATAGCGCATGGCCTCGGTCAGCCGGCTTTCCGGCCCCTCGCCACGCGGCAAAAGCTGATCGAGCGCCATGGTCACCAGATCAGCCGTCTCAGCCAGCCTTTGCGCCAGCGGCGGCAGATCGGAATTGGCGGCGATGGGGGTTTGCATCCTATTCGAAGCTCGCCGGAGCCACGCCCTCAACGGCGCCGGCTTTCGACAGGGAAATCTTCTCGACCTGCAACCGGGCAGATTCGAGCCGTGCCTCGCACAAGGCTTTCAGTTCAGCACCGCGCTGATACAGTTCGAGCGACTTTTCCAGCGGCGCCTGGCCTGACTCGAGTTCAGCGACGATCTTTTCCAGCTGGCTCAGCGCCACTTCGAAGGAGAGTTCATTAGCTTCGGACATGACTTACCTCTTCTTCAGTTCGTAGCGGCGGCACCCCCAGTATTTAAACCCCTGCTCGACGGTCTTTATATAGCCCATCCGCTTGAGTTCAAGACTGATCATCAAATTGAAATAGCCGTGCGCCAGCACCAGTACATCCCCGCCTTCACGCGCCTTTTCCAGCAGGAATTCCGCCGCCTGTGCGGCGCGTGCCTGGGCCTGTTTACGAGTTTCGAAAGCGCCGTGATTGTCGTTGTACCACCACCAGATTCGCGCGACGGTTCCCCAACCCCAGCTTTTCGGCGTCATCTTGATCCACAGCGGCAGATGCGGCGGCGGCAACGGCGCCTCGACCAGCATGGCCAGCCGTTCGAAATGCCTGTCGCCACACACGGCCTGGGCCGTCTCGATTGACCGTCGGATAGTCGACGAATAGACGTAGCGGGCGTCGCGGGCATATTCTTCCAGGATATGCGGCGGCGTCTGGCCTTCAAGCAAGCCGGAGAGCTCATACTTGGCCCACCAGTCGACATAGCCCTTCCAGTCGAGCATCACCCGGCGCGACAGGTCCGGCTCGCCGTGGCGAACCAGGGTAATGGCCCCCGGTTTCACGGAGACCGGCCTGGACGTGGACTTGTCTGCCACGCCCGGCTCGAAGCTCATGCCTTCGCGCACCGCACCCCCAAAACGCCGCATCCTTCACCTCCGAGAGGTCATACAGACTCGGTGTTGGTTGTTGACTGATGCGTCGTGGTAACGCCCCCGAACAGGGGTGACAAGTTTTTTTGTAAGGTTATTACGCGTGCGTCAGCCTTAGTCGGCCCGTTGCAGTTGCAGATGCACGACATTGGTGCGCGCCGTGCGGAAGCCCGCTTCGCAATAGGCCAGGTAGAACAGCCACAGCTTGCGGAACTGCGCGTCGAAGCCGGTGATACGGCCTTCATGCCAGGCGCTTTCGAAACGCTGCGCCCATTGCTTCAGGGTTTCGGCATAGTCCTGTCCGAACTTGAAATTCGACATAAGGCTCAGGCCGGCCGCGTGTGTCTGCTCGACCAGCTTCTGCGCCGACGGCAACATGCCACCGGGGAAGATGTACTTCTGGATGAAGTCGGCCCGCTGGCGATAGTCCTCGAACATCTCATCAGCGATGGTGATGATCTGCAGCCCCGCCTTGCCGCCCTTTTTCAGGACGTCATGCAGCTTGGTGAAGTAGGCGCCCCAATAGGTTTCGCCGACCGCCTCGAACATCTCGATCGATACCACGGCATCGAACTGGCCCTGAATGTCGCGATAGTCCATCATCACGATCTCGACCTTGTCACTGAGCCCCAGGCGCTTCATGCGCTCGACCGCATAGTCGTGCTGGGCCTGCGAGATCGTCACGCCGGTGACGCGCGCGCCGATCGTCTCGGCGGCATATTGCGCGAAACCGCCCCAGCCACAGCCGATTTCCAGCACATGCTGACCCGGCTTCAGGTCGACCAGTTCCGCCAGCTTGGCATACTTGGCGGTCTGCGCCGCCGACAGGTCGTCCTTGGTCTTGTCCTGGAAGTAGGCCGACGAATAGGTCATCGTCTTGTCCAGCCACTGATCGTAGAAGCTGTTGCCCAGGTCGTAGTGCGCGAAGATGTTGCGCTTCGAACCGCCCTTGGTGTTCTTGTTGAAGGCGTGCAGTACCTTGTTGACGGCGCGCACGAAGACGTTGCCAGTGAACATCTGCCCCAGCCGCTCGGAATTGAGAGTCAGGACTTCCAGCAGGGTCGCCAGGTCGGGCGTGTCCCATTCACCTTCCTTGTAGCCGTCGCAGAAGCCGATATCGCCCGAAGCGAGGACTCGTTTGATGAAGTTGAAGTCCTTGACCAGCAACACGGCCGCCGGACCGGTGTCCGTGCCTTGCAGCCGCATATGCTTGCCATTGGGGAAAACCACGTCGAGACTGCCGAACTGCCAGCACTTCTGCAGCATTTCGACACCCTTGCGCGCCGCGATCGGGACATCCCGCAAATCGGCTTTCAGCTCGGCGTCGTTGATGTGAACGTCTGGCGCGGCGAAACTGGACGACATGTTTGGTCACCCTCTGTCTTATGGTTCTGCCGCGTGGATTTTTCCGGACGCGGACGGTTGAACTCCCTGTACGCATATGGGTGCGAGCCAGATCTGTCCCTGCCTGCACATACCGAAAATATGGTTAGCTTTTATCAGAAAACAATGTGTAACGCAAAGCCGGCACGGGATCGCGCATCGCCGGCTCAGGGTAAATTCCACGGCCGTTTCAGAGCCTTCCGCCATTCGTCACACGAATCTTGTTTTTTTGAAGCGCTTTTTTAGATATGGAAAGGCACGGACTCGGAAATCCAGAGTCGCGTTCTGGCTTCACGGTGGCGGGGGGCCGCTGAAAGGGCATTATCTAGATGCGTTCTGAACTGGGCGTCAGCCTTGCCTATGGTCTCTTGAGCTCGCTGGGGCGTTCGATCGTCACTGGTGAATTTGACACCAGAAACTTTCCGACCGAAGCCGAACTCTGCGTGCGTTACGGCGCCAGTCGCACCGTCATGCGCGAAGCTGTCAAGATGTTGTCGACAAAAGGCCTGCTAAGCTCGCGCCAGCGCCAGGGGACACGCGTTGAGCCAGTCGAGAACTGGAACCTGCTCGACCCCGATGTGCTGCGGTGGCTTATGGAACGGCCGTTTTCCAACAAGATATTCCTTGAATTTACCCAGATGCGCATGGCCATCGAACCGACCGCCGCCGCCTTGGCCGCCGAGGTCCAGGACAAGACAGCCATCGCCCAAATCCGCGCAGGTCTGAACGGCATGGTCGCCAATGGCGGGGATCCGGAAAACAGCCTTCAAGCCGACATCGACTTCCACGTCGCCATTCTGAAAGCATCGGGCAATCCGTTCTTCTGGCGCCTGAAGCCGCTGATCACCAATGCGCTGCGGTTGTCGATCACCCTGACCAACCAGATTTCCGGCCACACGGCCAGCATCGCCGCCCACGAGGCCATTCTGGTGGCCATCGAGAATGGCGAAGCCGCCGGCGCTGAACGCGCCTCGGAAGCCATCCTGCGCGAATCGCTGAAACTCATCGAAATGGCCGAAGCGGCGCGCAGCAAGCTGCAATAAATGCTGCGGCGCAGCGAAAAATATCGCCAACCTGCCAGGTGACATGTTCACGACATAATTGAATCTTTATATCTCGTATTGCTGTTTGCAGCGCAGCGATTTAACGTGCCGCGCGATCGCGTATTGGATCAGCTCAAGCATTTTATCGTCCCCTAAACGCTTAATTTTTTGAGGTTATCTTGTCTTATAAGCGCGTGCGCAAAGCGGTGGTCCCCGTTGCGGGACTGGGAACCCGCGTCCTCCCCGGCACCAAGGTCGTCCCCAAGGAGCTTCTGAACGTCGTCGATCGCCCGATCCTGAGCTATGTCGTCGCCGAGGCGCGCGCCGCCGGGATTGAGCATTTCGTCTTCGTGACGGGACGCGGCAAGAACGCCATCGAGGACTATTTCGACCACCATGTCGAACTCGAGACCCAGTTGTTCGCCAAGCAGAAGACCAAGATCCTCGACGAACTGATCGCCGAACTGCCGCTGGCCGGCGAGATGAGCTTCGTCCGCCAGATGCAGCCGCATGGCCTGGGCCACGCTGTCTGGTGCGCCCGTGACATTATCGGCGACGAGCCGTTCGCGGTCATCCTGCCCGACATGGTCATGGACGCTGAAACCCCTGCCCTCAAGCAGGCCATCCAGGCCTATGACAAGGTCGGCGGCAACATCATCGTCGTTGAGCCCGTCCCCCATGACCAGACGCACCAGTACGGCGTCGTGGCGCTCGAGAAGCAAGATGGCCGCCTCAACAAGATGACGGGCATGGTCGAAAAGCCGGCCAAGGGCACCGCCCCGTCCAACCTGATCGTTTCGGGCCGCTATATCCTGCAGCCGGAAATCTTTGGCCTGCTCAGCAACCAGGAACGTGGGGCCGGTGGTGAAATCCAGCTGACCGACTCGATGTTCCGCCTGATGCATGAGCAGGACTTCCACGCCCTCGAATATGACGGTGTCACCTACGACTGCGGCGACAAGATCGGCCTGCTGCGTGCCAATGTTGCCCTCGCCCTGAAACACCCCGAGCTCGGGGCCGCCGCGCGCGAAGCCCTGCTGCCGTTCTTCAAAGCCTAAGGAAAACGAATGCCTCTGCTGCCCAAGACCAACCTGGTCGAAAACACCTACGACTTCGAGATGGAAGCGTTCGTCAAGGCCACCGGTTTCCGCGAATATGACGCCCGCTGGGTGTTCGGCAAGGAGATCAACCTGCTCGGCATCCAGGCCCTGGGCCTCGGTCTCGGCACCTATATCCAGGAACGCGGCGTCAAGCCGAAGCTGGTCACCGGCCACGACTTCCGCTCCTATTCGATGAACATCAAGAACGCCCTGATCATCGGCCTGCTGCAGGCCGGCGTTGAGGTCATCGATATCGGGCTGTGCCTGTCGCCGATCGCCTATTTCGCCCAGTTCGACCAGGATGCTCCGTGCGTCGCCATGGTCACCGCGTCGCACAACGACAACGGCTGGACCGGCGTGAAGATGGGCTGCCAGGCGCCGCTGACCTTCGGGCCGGAGGAAATGACCCGCCTGAAGGAAATCGTCATGGGCGGCCTCGGCGTCGAGCGTCCGGGCGGCAAGCTGACACGCGTCGAAGGCGTCCAGCAGCGCTACATGGACGATATCTCCTCGAAGCTGCAACTGAAGCGCAAGTTGAAGGTCATCTGCGCCTGCGGCAACGGCACGGCCGGCGCCTTCGCCCCGCAAACCCTGCGCGCTATGGGCTGTGACGTCGTCGAGCTCGACACCAGCCTCGACGCCACCTTCCCGAAGTACAATCCGAACCCGGAAGACCACGAAATGCTGGTCGATATGGCCAAGGCGGTCAAGGAACACGGCGCTGACGTGGCGCTCGGCTTCGACGGCGACGGCGACCGTTGTGGCGTGGTTGACGACACCGGCCAGGAAATCTTCGCCGACAAGATCGGCCTGATGCTGGCCCGTGACCTGTCGGAAATCTACAAGGACGCCACTTTCGTGGTGGATGTGAAGTCGACCGGCCTCTACGCCACCGACGAAGTCCTGAAGAAGAACGGCGCCAAGACGGTCTACTGGAAGACCGGCCACTCCTACATCAAGCGCAAGACCGACGAACTGAAGGCCCTCGCTGGCTTCGAAAAGTCGGGCCACTTCTTCCTGGCGCCTCCGATCGGCCGCGGCTATGACGACGGCCTGAAGGCCGCCGAAGCCATCCTGGCCATGCTCGACCGCAATCCGGGCAAGAAGCTGTCGGAGCTGAAGGACGCCCTGCCGGTCGCCTGGACATCGCTGACCATGAGCCCGCACTGCGGCGACGAAGTGAAGTATGGCGTGCTCGACCGCATCGTGAAGGAATACGAAGATCTGCTGACTTCGGGCGGCTCGATCCTCGGCCGTAAGGTGACAGAAGTCATCACGGTCAACGGCGCCCGCGTCCACCTGGAAGACGGCTCATGGGTGCTGGTCCGCGCCTCGTCCAACAAGCCGGAACTGGTCGTCGTGGTCGAAAGCCTGCGCTCGGAAGACGACATGCGCGACCTGTTCCGCAAGGAAGTAAAGCCACGCCTGGCCAAATACAGCGAAATCGGCGCCTACAATCAGGAAATCTGAGGCGTCTTTCGCTCTTTAACTAACGGGGTGCAGGGGACTTGTCCCCTGCTCTTCCTTTATCTACACATGTGATACAGCACGATGCCGCTGGTTGTCGCGACATTTAGGCTGTCGAAGCCGCCATGCATGTCAATCCGCACCGTCGTGCAGGCGTCCATGACGCCTTGGGCAAGGCCCGGCCCTTCCGCTCCGAACAAAAAGGCCGAACGCGCGGCCGGTCGCACTTCGTCAAGTGCCATTTGCCCGGCAGGGCTCAAGGCATAGGGCGCGATATCGTGAGCGTTTAACGTGCCGATCAGGTCGTCAACGCGGTAGTAAGGCACCTGAAATACGCCACCGACGCTCACCCGAATCGCCTTTCGATACAAGGGGTCGCAGCAGTTGGCGTCCAGCAATATGGCATCCACACCGAATGCCGCCGCATTGCGCATCAGTCCGCCCATATTGTCGGTATTGGCAATGGCCGACAACGCCAGAATACGCAGTTTCGGTTGCGTAATAATATCTGTAAAATCAAGTCTTGGCGCATACTGACCGAGAGCGAGGTACCCGCGGTGAATGGCAAACCCGGCAACGGTGTCCATGACGGATTGTGCCACCACATAGATGGGCACATCGCCTGAAAGCGCCGAAATATCCAGATTTTTCAATCGCTCTACAGAAGTTAAAACACTTGTTATACGGCAAATTTTCGACTGAAAGAGCCGTTCCAACACGACTTGCCCCTCGGCCATGAACAGCCCTTCCCGGCCAGTCAGGTCGCGATCTTTGACGTTCCGGTATAAATCCAGCCGCGCGTCGTCGGCATCATCGATTTCAACGACTATCGGCATGGCTTGTCGGCTCGCGAGCGGTCTGGCATATTGTGATCACAATTTTTCATGACACGTTTCCGGCATCCGGACTTTTTCCGATTGGCCCGTGGCTTTAGCCAATGTCATGATCCGAAAATCTTAAGCTTCAAAAGACGATTCCTCATGTCGCACGATCATTCGATGAAGTCCAAATCCAAGCGCAAGAAAAGCTTTTCCAAGCGCGGCGTCGAGACGGTGGACGAAGCCCGCGAATGGCTGACAAGCCAGGGCATAGAGGAGATCGAGTGCCTGATCCCCGACTTGGCGGGCGTGGCGCGCGGCAAGATCATGCCGGCGAAGAAGTTCCTCAACGCACCTTACATGAATCTGCCGCTGGCGGTTTTTTACCAGACTATCACCGGCGACTATCCCGACCTCGAAGGCGTGGTCGGCACGGTGCAGTCCGATACCGACATCTTCCTGCGGCCTGATTTCGCGACGCTTTCCGCTGTGCCGTGGGCGCATGATCCAACCGCCCAGGTCATCCACGACGCCTTCCACCCCGACGGCCGCCCGGTCGAGGAAAGCCCGCGACAGGTCCTGCGCCGCGTCCTCGGCTTCTACGAGGCCAAGGGCTGGAAACCAGTCATCGCGCCGGAGCTGGAATTCTACCTGGTCGAAAAGAACATCGACCCCGACTATCCGCTCAAGCCGCCGATCGGCCGCTCAGGCAGGCCTGAAACGGGCCGTCAGGGCTATTCAATCGCCGCGGTCAATGAGTTCGATGCCCTGTTCGAGGACATGTACGAATATTCGGAGAGCCAGGGCCTTGAGATCGACACCCTGATCCACGAATCCGGCGTCGCCCAGATGGAAATCAACCTGCTGCACGGCGATCCGCTGGAACTGGCCGACCAGGTGCTGATGTTCAAGCGCACCATCAAGGAAACCGCGCTCGAACATGACATCTACGCCACCTTCATGGCCAAGCCGATGGCCAATGAACCGGGCTCGGCCATGCATATCCACCAGTCTATCGTCGACGCCAAGACCGGCCAGAACCTGTTTTCCGATCCCAAGACCGGCGAGCCAACCGAAGCCTTCTTCGCCTTCATCGCCGGTCAGCAAAAGTACATGCCGGCGATCACCTCTCTGCTGGCCCCCTACGTCAATTCCTATCGTCGGTTGGCCAAGGGCTCTGGCGCCCCGGTCAACACCCAATGGGGCTATGACAACCGCACTGCCGGCTTGCGCGTGCCGCCGTCGGACGCGAAGAACCGCCGCCTGGAAAACCGCATTCCGTCGTCGGATGCCAACCCGTACCTGGCCATTGCTGCCGTGCTGGCGTCAGGCTATCTCGGCATGATCGACAAGCTGAAGCCTTCCGATCCGGTTGAATCGGACGCCTCCAGCCTGCCGCAGGGCGACCTGCCCTACTCGCTGGTCCAGGCGATCATCAAGCTCGAACGCGCCCAGCCGATCATCGATATTCTGGGGCCGCAGTTCGTCACCGCCTATTCGCGCGTCAAGCTGTATGAATATGAGACCTTCATGCAGACCATCAGCCCGTGGGAGCGGGAATTCCTGCTGTTGAATGTTTAAAAACACCGGCCATCCCGACAGCTGGTACCACGCCTCCATCCCTGACCCGCCGCGTTTTCCGCCCCTGCAAGGCGATCTGCGCGTCGACGTCGGCATAGTCGGCGGCGGCTATACCGGCCTGGGTGCAGCCCTGGAACTGGCGCAAAAGGGGGTGCGTGTCGCCATCCTCGAGGGCGCTGAAATCGGTTCCGGCGCCTCAGGTCGCAACGGCGGCCAGGTCCATACCGGCCAACGCAACGATCCCGAAAAGCTCGAAGCCTGGCTGGGCGCGGACGCCGCCCGCCTGCTTTGGGACATAGCCGAGGACGCCAAAACCAACCTGCACAGCCTGATCAACGAGCACGGTATCGACTGCGATTACCGGCCCGGCCTCATCCATGCCTGGCACCGACCGCGCTTTGCCGCCGAAGACCAGGCCTATGCCGATTTCGTCCAAAGCCATTATGGCTACGATAAATTGCGCCTGCTCAGCCGCGAAGAAACGGCCACGGAACTTGGTACCGACGCCTATCATGGCGGCATCTTCGATGGCGGCGCCGGCCATCTGCATCCGTTGAAATGGGCGCTGGGCCTGGCAAAAGTCGCTGCTCAATCCGGTGCGCAACTCTACGAAAACACCCGCGTCATCGGCCTCGATCTGTCGGGCCCCAATCCCGTCCTGAAAACCACCGCAGGCCGGGTGACCTGCGACCAGATCCTGCTGTGCGGCAACGGCTACATGGAAGGCCTGGATGAACGCGTCGACTCCCACGTCATGCCGATCAACAACTTCATCCTGACCACGGAACCGCTAGACGGCAACACCATCCTGCCCAGCCAATATGCCGCCGCCGATTCCCGCTTTGTCGTCCACTACTGGCGCAAGACACCCGACAATCGGTTGCTGTTCGGCGGCGGTGAGAATTACACCCCGTGGTTCCCGAAAGACCTGAAAGCCTTCGTCCAGGCTCACATGCTGAAAGTCTATCCGCAGCTAAGCGACACGAAGATCAGCCACGCCTGGGGTGGTACCCTGGCCATCACTATGACCCGCGCACCGTTTGTCCGCCAACTCAGCAAGTCCGTCTTCGTCAGTGCCGGCTATAGCGGCCAGGGCGTCGTGCTGGCGCCCTACTTTGGTAAGTTGCTGGCGCGCGCCATTCTGGGCGACGCCCGTGATATTGAACTGTTGTCCCGCCTGCCGGTTCCGGCCTTTTTCGGCGGCCGGCTTCTGCGCTGGCCTGCCCTGGTTGCCGGCCTCAGCTACTACGCCCTGCGCGACCGCCTGTAGCGCGGAAAGGTTGCAAATAAGGGATTTGCGGCGATTTTCCGTGTCGCAACAGAGACACCTGTCCATTTTTCATGACAACGCTATGACAAAGCGGTGCAAAGCCATACCATACTTAACCCCACGTTAACCGCGGCAGTAAACGGATACCTTTTTGCATTGCAATATAAAGGTGTCAGAATGTCCCTCCCCCATTCGAGTAAATCCGTATCCCTCAGTGACATTATTGCGCAAACCACCCGAGCCAAAACCGTAACCGGCGCCAAGGTCCGCGACATCCGCGCCGTAACCGGCAAGCTGCGTATCCTTGCCCTCAATGCCCTGATCGAAGCCAAACACGCCGGCGACAAAGGCGCCGGCTTTTCCGTCGTCGCCGACGAAGTCCGTTCCATTTCCGGCGAGGTCGAGGTGCTGGCCCGCGACCTGGGCCATGAGATCGTTCTGCTCGATGGCCTGACGCAAGACATGGCCTCACAATCGCAGGGCATGCGCTATACCGACCTGGCGCTCAATGCGATCGAACTGATCGACCGCAACCTGTATGAACGCACCTGCGACGTTCGCTGGTGGGCAACCGATGCCGCTGTCGTCGACCATGCCGCGGCACCAACACCGGACGGCCAGTCGCATGCCTGCGAGCGGCTGGGGGTGATTCTCGATTCCTACACGGTTTATATCGATCTGTGGCTGTGCGATCCCGACGGCCGGGTCATCGCCAATGGCCGCCCGAACCAGCATCGCGTCATCGGCCAGAACGTGCGCGACCGGCTGTGGTTCTCGCGCGCCATGATGCTCCGCAGCGGCAGTGACTTTGCCGTCGCCGACGTGACAACTGAGCCTTTGCTCGGCCATTCGCAGATCGCCACCTATGCCACCGGGGTGCGCCGCGGTGGCAAGATCGACGGCGAATTGCTGGGCGTGCTCGGCATCCATTTCGACTGGGCGCCGCAGGCCAAGGCGATCACCGAAGGTATCCGGCTGTCGGAGGAAGAACGCGCCCGGACGCGTGTGCTGATGATCGATGCCAATGGCCTGGTCATCGCCGCCTCGGACGGCAAGGGCATCCTGAGCGAACGCATCCATCTGCGCACCGAAGGCGCGGCGTCAGGGCATTACACGGACACTAACGGCCTGCTGACTGCCTTTCACCGCACGCCGGGCTATGAGACCTATGCGGGGCTCGGCTGGTACGGCGTGATCTTGCAAAAGCCGGGCTGACTGAAACGGTCAAAGCGCGCGCAACACCGGTTCAGCTTCGGTCAACGACCGGTCGATGATGTCGACCAACCGGTCGATTTCGGCCTCGGAGATGATCAGCGGCGGGCACATTACGATCGAATCGCGAATAGCACGCACCATCAAGCCGTTCTTGATGCAGATATCGCGCACCGCCGGCCCGGCATGGCCCTCTTTGCCGGTAAAACGTTTGTTAGTCCCTTTTTCAGAAACGATTTCGACGGCGCCAATCAAGCCTAACGAACGCGCTTCACCGACCAGCCGATGGCCGTCCAACCGGCGCAAAGCCTTGGCCAGATAGGGCCCGGCAACATCCCGCGTCCGTTCGACCAATTGTTCATTTTCGATGATTTCGATGTTGGCCAAGGCCACCGCCGCGCAGGCCGGATGGCCGGAATAGGTATAGCCGTGAACAAAGTCGCCGCCCTTGTCCAACAAAACGTCGACTATGGTTTTCGATACGCCCACCGCTGAAATCGGCAGGTAGCCGGACGACAGCCCCTTGGCCATGGCGATGATATCCGGCTTGATGCCGAAATGCTGATGGCCGAACCAGTAGCCAAGCCGCCCGAAGCCGCAGATCACCTCATCGCAGATCAGCAGGATGCCGTATTTGCGGCAAATGGCCTCGACCTTCGGCCAGTAGCTCATCGGCGGAATGATCACACCGCCGGCGCCTTGCACCGGCTCACCGATAAAAGCCGCCACCTTTTCCGGCCCGATAGCCAGGATGCGGTCCTCGATCGATTGCGCCACGCGGTCGGCAAACGCGTCTGGATCTTCGCCAAAGCCTTCACCGAACGGATAGGGCTGATCGACGTGTTCCACCCCCGGAACGGGCAAGCCGCCCTGGGCATGCATGAAGGTCATGCCGCCGAGGCTGGCGCCCGCCACCGTCGAGCCGTGATAGGCATTGCGTCGGCTGATGAACACCGTCCGTTCGGGCTGCCCGGCCAGGGTCCAGTAATGCCGCACCAGCCGGAAGATGGTGTCATTGGCCTCAGACCCCGACGAATTGAAAAAGACGTGCGTCAGGTCGGGATTGGTGATCGCCATCTTCTCGGCGATCTTGGCCGCCAGCCGCACCGGCGGCGGCGTCGCTGTCTTGAAGAAGGTGTTGTAGTACGGCAGCTCAAGCATCTGCTCATAGGCTGTGCGCGCCAGTTCCTCGCGGCCATAGCCGACATTGACGCACCACAGCCCGGCCATGCCGTCCAGGATCGACACGCCGTCAACATCGGTGATGGTGCAGCCTTCCGCCCGCGTGATGATCCGCGACCCGCCCAGCTCATGTTGCAGCTTGTAGTCCGTCTGCGCCGGCAGATGGTGAGCCATGTCGAGCCGCTTCAGCTCGGCGGCATCGTAATTGCGAATCGGTTTGGCGACGGGAATGGTCATGGCGCGCGAACTCTACAGCCTGCCTGGAAAAAGAAAATTGTCTTCGCCAATCTCGGCGAAATCCGGGCAGAAGTCAAATATTGTGATCACAACTTCGCGCGTGCTTTCGCCGGATTGTGAAGAGGTTCGCCGCGCAAGGCCTTACCCATCAGTTGAAAGAACATCTGGCTTTCCGGATGTTTGTCGGCCTGCCACTCCGGATGCCATTGCACGCCCAGTACCTGAGCCCCGCTGATATTGGCGCTGGCGGCCTCGATCTGGCCATCCGGCGCCGTGGCCTCAACGATCAGGCCCTCGCCCAGCTTGTCGATGCCTTGGTAGTGCACCGAATTGACACTCAAGTGATCACGTCCAAGCGCTTCACGCAACACCCCGCCCGGCGAAAGCGCGACGTCGTGCATATGGTCGAACATCTGGGCAAATTCGACACTGGCCGGTGCATGGTGTGCCAGCCGGCCACCTGAGGCGCTGCCGACATCGCGACGCAAAGACCCGCCCAGCACGACATTCAGTTCCTGAAAGCCGCGGCAGATGCCAAACACCGGTTTGCCCAGCGTCAGCATGCATTCGATCATCGCCATCGATACGGCGTCGCGGCCCTCGTCGAACGGCCCCTCGCCGCCCTCCTGGCCGTAGAGCGTCGACTGCACATTCGATGGCGAGCCGGTCAGCATCAACCCATCCAGCCTTCGCGTGATCTCGCCCGAGGCAAAGCCTTCGATGATCGGCGGGATCAGCAGCGCATGACAGTCGCCATAGTTCACCGCCGCCCGGACATAGCGCTCCATGACGGCATGGGCGTTTTCGACACCGACGGTGCGATTGCACGCCATGATGCCAATAACCGGCTTCATGGCTTCAGCTCAGCAGAACGGCCGGCGAGCAAGCATGGAAGCTGATCCACACCTTTTCCTCCGCCACGAAATCTTCCTGATCCCAACGCGTCAGGTTCGAGCGCACCACCTTGACCAGTCGGCCGTTCGCCAGGGCGACCTCATAGATCGTTTCCGAGCCGAGATAGACCATGTGCTTGATCACGCCGGCAACGACATTGAAGCCTTCCGGCGCGTCATCAACCTTGGGTGCCTTATCGGAGTATTTCAAAATCTCGATCTTTTCCGGCCGCACCGCCGCCCAGACCGTGCCCTTTTCAGGACCGGTTACGCCATGGTCGAGATAGATCTGGCCGACATCCTGGCTCTTGATGATGGCGTGGTCCTTCATGTCGACGTCGAGCGTGCCTTCGAAGATGTTCACGCTGCCGATAAAGTCGGCGACGAACCGCGAATTGGGGAACTCGTAGAGGTCCGACGGAGTCGCCACCTGCTGCAGCACGCCCTTGTTCATGACCGCGCAGCGCGACGCCATGGCCAGGGCCTCGTCCTGGTCGTGGGTGACCATGATGAAGGTGATGCCGACCTTCTGCTGCAGCGAGGTCAGCTCGGTGCGCATCTGGTCGCGCAGCTTGGCATCGAGTGCCGACAGGGGCTCATCGAGCAGCAGCACGCGCGGCTTCTTGACCAGCGCCCGCGCCAGAGCCACGCGCTGCCGCTGCCCGCCCGAAAGCTGATCCGGCTTGCGCGCGCCGTAGCCATCCAGTTGCACCAGCGCCAAGGCCTCCTCGGCGCGTGATTTGCGCTCACTCGCCGCCACGCCATCCATTTTCAGGCCATAGGCGACGTTGTCGAGCACACTCATATGCGGGAACACCGCGTACGACTGGAACACCATATTGACCGGCCGCAGATTGGGCGGCACCACCGACATGTCCATGCCGTCGATGAGGACCCGGCCTTCGGTAGGCATCTCGAACCCCGCCAGCATGCGCAAGAGCGTTGTCTTGCCACAGCCCGACGGCCCAAGCAGCGAGAAGAACTCACCTTCGTTGATGGTCAGCGACACATTGTCTACGGCCGCGACCTTGCCGAAGCGCTTGCTGACATTCTCGAAGCTGATGATCGGTTTTGCATCTGGCATGGTTATTTCCCGTCGTGACCGGCGGTGAGCGCGCTGGAGCCCTGGAATTTAAGCGCGAGGAACGTGAGGAACACAGTGACCAGGATCAGGATGGTCGAGGCGGCGTTGACTTCAGGCGTCACCGAGAAGCGCACCATCGAATAGACCTTGACCGGGAAGGTGATGGTGTCCGGCCCGGCCGTGAAGAAGGTGATGACAAAGTCGTCGAGGCTCAGCGTAAAGGCCAGCAGTGCCCCGGCGATCAGGGACGGTTGCAAGTGCGGCACCACCACATCCATCAGGGCGCGGAACTCGCTGGCGCCAAGGTCCTTGGCGGCCTCCTCAAGCTCGCGATTGAACGAGCCAAGCCGCGCCCGCACCACCACGGCGACGAACGGGAACGAGAACGACACGTGGGCGATAATGATCGAGCCCAGGTTCAACGGCCACGGCAATCCCGCCGGCCAGTGCAGGACCTTGGCGAAGAAGACCAGCATGCCGACGCCCATGCAGATTTCCGGCACGACAATCGGGATCGACAAAGCCGCGTCGAAAGCCGTCTTGCCGGGGAAACGGAACCGCCACAGCACGATAGCTGCCATGGCGCCCAGCACCAGGCTGATCACCGTCGAACAGGCGGCGATGGTCAGCGAATTGCCAAACGCCGTGAGCAAGCTTTGGTCGTGGAAGGCCTTCTCATAATATTTCAGCGTAAAGCCGCGCCAGACCACATTGGCCTTGGAGTCGTTGAAGCTAAACACCATCATGCTGATCAGCGGCACGTAGAGGAACAACGTCACGGCCACCAGCCAGGCCTGGATCGGCCAGCGCCGCAGATATTCCAAAGGCCCCGGCGGGAGTTTTTTGGACGGGAGTTTCTTCACGGCGCCGCTCATGCCGCCCTCGCCTGTTGTTCGCGCTTGCGGGCATTGTTTTCCAGGATGCCCTGCGCCGCCACGCCGATGAAGGTCATGTAAACCAGGATAAACGACAGGGCCGCGCCGAACGGCCAGTTATTGGCCGCCTTGAACTGGCCTTCGATGACATTGGCGATCATCTGCGAGTCCGGCCCGCCCAGCATGTCCGGCGTCAGATAGGAGCCCAGCGCCGGGATGAAGGTGATCAGGATGCCCGAGCCGATACCCGCCGCGGCCAGCGGCACGATGACATGGAACAGGGTCTGCAACTGCCCGGCGCCCAGGTCGAGTGAGGCCTCCAGCAGCGACCTGTCCATACGGTCGAGCGCCGAATAGAGCGGCAGCACCATGAATGGCAGGTTGACGAACACCAGGCCGATGATAACCGCCCCGTTGTTGTACAGCAGGCTAAGCGGCTCAAAGTCCGGCAACGGATGCATTCCGGCATGCACCATCGCGCCGCTGACACCATTCCAGCCCCAGCCCAGGATTGAATTGACATAGCCCTGGCTGCGCAGCACAGCGATCAGCGAATAGGTCCGGATCAGCAGGTTTGTCCAGAACGGCAGCATGATCAGCAAAAGCAGCCACGCCTTGGCTTTTTCCGGTGCAAAGGTGATGGCCAGCGCCACGGGAAAACCCATGACCAGGCATAGGAAGGTGGTCAGCGCCGCCACCCAGATCGATTTCCAGAAGATGTTGAGATAGAGCGGATCGAACGCCTTGGCGTAGTTGCTCCAGGTGCCGGTGAAGGCGACATCGATCAGGCCGCTGTTTTCGCCGAAACTGTACAGCCATACAATGCCCATCGGCACCGTGAAGAAAACGACCAGCCAGAACAGCGGCGCGCTCAGCATCGCCGCGAATATGCCCTTGGCCTGCCGCCAGCTTTGCTCCATTGCCGCCCTCCGCTAAATCAGCCCTTACTTCTGGCCCGCGGCCGCCTTGAGACGCGTGGCAAGTTCCTCGTACTTGGCGGCGTTTTCAGCGCCCGGATAGGCGCCGTATTCACACTTGGCCAAACGGTCTGCCGGCGGGAAGATAATGTGGTTGGCGCGGTACTCTTCCGGCATCAGCGCCTTGGCGGCGTCGTTCGGCGTCGGATAGGAGATCGTCTTGGCGATTTCAGCACCGGCCTTGGCGTCCAGAACGTAATTGATGAAGGCGTGTGCGTTGCCGGGACGCGGCGCACCCTTCGGAATGGCCAGGGTGTCGGAATTGAGCTCAGACCCTTCGATCGGCACCACGAAGTCCAGGTCCGGATCTTCGGCCGCCTTCTGGGCGATGTCGCCATTATATTCGATGACAATGTCGGCGTCGCCGTTGGCCAGCAGGCTGTCACCCTCATCGCCGGCGAACTTGAGCAGGTTGCCGGCCTTGACCTGCTTGGTCAGCATTTCCTCGATCTTGACCAGGCCTTCCGGCGGAATATTGTTCAGGCTGTAGCCGAGATACTTGCCGGCCAGCCGGACCAGATCGGCGGACTCGCCAAGGATCGAAATCTTCTTCTTGTACATGCCCGACTCAAACACCCACTTCCATGAGTTGGGCACCAGCGAGCCGTTCATGTCGTGCATTTTCGACTTGCGATAACCGATCCCAAGCACCAGCCAGGTATAGGGCATGGAGTATTTACGGCCCGGATCGTACGGCGGATCGAGGAATTCCTTGTTGATGTTCTTCATGTTGGGAATTTTCGAATGGTCGAGCGGCATCAAAAGGCCCGCCTCGCTCATCCGCGCCACATAGTCGTTCGACGGCACGATGACGTCAAAGCCTGGATTACCGGCCTTAAGCTTGGCGAACAGTTCGTCATTGCTGGCGAACAGGGTCATGTTGACGTTGATGCCGGTTTCCGCCTGGAAATCGGCCAGCGTCGTCTCGCCGATATAGGTGTCCCAGTTGTAGAAGTTGAGCTTGGGCTCCTCACCGGTGCCGGCGCCCTTGGGCGCGGGCTTGGAGCAGCCTTCCAGACCGGCGAAGCTTATGCCGACAGCGGCAGCTCCCAAAGCGGTCAAAAGCGAGCGGCGTGACGTACGGGAACCCATGGCTGCCTCCGGTTTCATAGGGACGTGAACCATTAACCAGAGGAATACGCCTTGCCCGGCCTGTCAATCCCCTTATGTGATCACAGTACGGATTAATTTTCACGCGTTACGCAGATACCAGTCGTAATCGAGCTGCGTGACCTCCTCGAAGAAGCGTGCCTGCTCGGTCCGCTTGACCTTGACGTACATGTCGACAAAACGGTCGCCGAGATAGTCGCGCAGGGTCTTCGACCTGTCGAGATAGTCGACCGCCGCGTACCAGTTGGTCGGCAGGGTCGCGCCGCTTTCGGCTGCGGCGGCGTAGCCGTTGCCGACCACCGCGGGGCCAGGATCGGTCTTGTGTGTCAAACCGTGATGCGCGCAGGCCAGGATCGCCGCCAGTACCAGATACGGGTTGGCATCGGCCCCGGCGACGCGGTGCTCGACATGTCGCGTGTGCGCCGGACCTGCCGTCACCCGCAACGAAACCGTGCGGTTATTGACGCCCCAGGTCAGCCCAACCGGCGCGTAGGAGTTGGCTTTGAAACGCTTGAAGCTGTTGGCGCCCGGCGCCAGAATGCCCATGCAGTCGGCCAGATGATCCTTCATGCCGCCGATCATATTGCGCAGCAATGGCGATCCGGCCGGTTCGGCATCGGCGCACAGATTCTTGCCATCCTTGTCGGCGACGCTGATATGAACATGGAACCCCGACCCCGAACGATCGGCCCACGGCTTGGCCATGAAGGTCGCCTCGATCCCCAAAGCCAGGGCCACGCCCTTGGCAGCACGCTTGTACATCACCGCGTCATCCGCCGCGCGCAGGGCATCCGGCTTGTGCTTGAGTGTCAGTTCAACCTGTCCCGGCGCGAACTCGGAAATCGCCCCTTCCAGCGGGATGTTCTGTGTGTCGGCCGTTTCCCAGAGCTGGCGGAAGAACGCCCCATGCGCCTCGATTTCCGGCAGCCCATAGACCTGAATGGCTTTCGGCGTCTGGTTGGTGTCAAACCCGGCGGCGGGCAGCAATTCGCCTTCCGGCCCGCGCTCGATATCGACCAGATAATATTCCAGCTCGCACGCCACCACCGGCGTCAGGCCGTCAGCCTTATAACGATCCAGAACCCGCTGCAGCACATGGCGCGGATCGAGATCGTTCGGCGTGCCATCCAGCTCGTAAAGCGACAGCATGACTTGGCCCACATCGTCGCCCAGCCAAGGCGCGGGCACCAAAGTCCCCGGCACCGGCCGCGCCACGCGGTCGGCGTCGCCGTCTTCCCAGACCAGTCCGGTTTCCTCGCAATCGGCCCCCAGCGTATCGACCACCAGGATCGAGCCCGGCAGGAAGCGGCCATACTCATAGATCGGCATGAGTTCATGCCGCCGCAGCCGTTTGCCGCGCGGCACGCCGGTCATCGAGGTGAACAGCACCTCGAAATAGTTGATCTCCGGATGGGCGTCGAGAAACGCCTTGGCTTCGTCCGGAGTGGCGACCATCGGATGGGCTGGCAGGGTCATTGAGTCGTCTCGCTGTTGCGTGTCCCTGCTTATCGGTTTGCGGATCAGACGTCGAGCAGATCGCGATACAGCCGGTCGAAAATATAGGCCCCCAGTTCAAGGCCCTGCCGGATGTAATATTGCCGCTCAGGCTTGTTCCACGATTTTTCGATCAGCCGGAAAAACTCCTCGGCGTGGCGATGGTCGATCTCGGCGTGCAATTTGTAATGCACCAGGTCGGCTTCCGCGACCCAGCCGCGCGCCACCACCGCTTGACCGATCAGCGCGGAAATGCCGGCGAACGCCATCTCGATGATGCCAAGGCAGGCCAGCCCGACTTCAAGCTCGTCGAACGTGCACGACGTCGTCAGAACGCTGTTGAACGCACGCGCCTGCGGGCTGAGCGGCAGGTCATCGAGCCGGGTTTCGCTGCCGATCGATGTGAGAAATGTTCGGAACGTGGTGGCGTGGAAGCGGTCGACATTCATGTCGCCGTGTTCCTCAAGCAGGTTGTGCAGGATATCCAGCCGGTCGCGCGCGTCCGGAATGCGCCCGGCCAACGCCGCCATCGGCCGCGGAAAGAAGACGACGGCGAAATAGAACTGATCCTGCGAGCGCCGGAACTGCTCAAGCGTCATCCGACCGTCGCGCAACTGCTCGAAATACGGGTTCTTGAAGATGTCGATGCGCTCCAGAATGGCTTCGGCGCAGGCGGTGACATTAGCGGACATGACGGCCCCTTATATTTCGGCGGAATGGATGGGAAGACGGGCGCAGACCGGGTCGGTGGCGTAGACGGCAGCGCGCGCCTCCGACCCGTTCAGCCCGCTGAGATGTGGCAAAAGCCGGTCGTGCGCCTCAGGCAAGAGCGCGACAAACAGCCCGGGAAATCCCTGGTTGCGAGCATGGGCCAGGGCCTGATCGATGACCGACCGCCCCGCCTCACCATCGCGGAACACAAAATGGCTAAGGTGCGCCGACAGCAGTTCCTCATTACTGTCGAGCAGCAGCCGCTTGGCGCGGCGGGTGTCCTCGACCAGGCCACTCGCCTCCCCGGCCCGCAGCCACACCGGCGCCATGACAGAACGCAGGGATGTTTGGTGGTCGCTGAGCGGCGCCAACGGCCCCGCGCCGTCGATAGCGAAACGGCGGATGTGCAGGTTCCCTACTGGCGAGAAAGACGGGATGCCCAAGGCACCGCTATAGCGATCTGGCGTCGCCGCTGTACCGTCCATCACAACGCCGTAGGCGGCGTCGGCGCAGGCCTTGAGCCAGGGCATGGCGCGCTCGGCGAGATGAAACAGCACCCGGCGGCCGCGGTGCTCAGGATGAATTTTCAGGTCGCCGAGATAGGCCATCCGCCAGTCTATGCCGCCGATTGCAACCTTTCGGATCGATGCCGACAAGGCGGCGATAACGACCTGTCCGTCTTCAACCAGCCAGGTCCGGGCCTCACCCATGGCGCGGAAAAAAGCTGTCGGGTCGGGATCGTGGGAAATATGGAAACGTTGTGACGGACCGAGTGGATAGTCGAACAGCGCCTCAAACCGGCTGAAACGCTCCGCCAAGTTCGCGTCCGGCGGCCCGGAAAGCTCAGTCACGCGCATGGGCGGCCGATATGCAGGCTTTGGTAGAAGAAACTGCGGTCACGACGGTGCCAGTCGGCGGCAATTTCCGCCTGCCAGTCGAAGCCCTGTCCGAGCGCCGGAATATCCAGCGCCGAATTGAGCTGGCGGACGATCACCCAGCCGCCCGGCCTGAGGCGGGCCAACGCCATGCCCAGCACCGCCGCCGCTTCGTCGGGCGTCAGCCAGTCCAGAATGTTCGACAGGTGGATGAAATCGAAGCGCTCGTCGGTCGCGTTCAAAACGTCAGCCATCGCGCCTTGCCGATAGTCGATCTCAGTCGCGATGGGTTGTTGCGGAAGGTCAAGCCACGGATAGGCCGCCGCCTCGAACCGACCCACCAGCAGCTGCGCCAGCCATGGATTGGACACCGCTGGTGAGGTTTGCAGCGCGTGCCGCGTCTGCCGGAAGAAATGCTCGGCAAATGGCATGACAGCATTCTGCGTCGCCGCCTCCCCAAACAGCCGCACCAGATTGGGCAGGGTCATGACCTCGGCAAAGGCGCGTTCCAGTCGCTGGACGTCGTCTGGCCGGTCGCGATCGTTATCACCGATGACCTCGCGCAAGCGCCGGAACAGCCATTCATACCGCCCGGCCTGATCGAGGCCCACCGCCACAACCGCATCGATCGGGCCGAAGCGATCCACAGCAACTTCGTACCGCCCCATCAGCTCAAGCAGCAGGGCTTTGCGCGCCTCCGTCGGCAACGGCAGATGCCCCAGCAGTTCAAACCGCTCGGCCGGCGTACAGTCGCTGACCATGGCGAGCTTGAGCCGCGTCAGGTCGATTTGCGCCGGATTGATGTCAGCCAGAATCAGGCGCCCGAAGTGCCCGCCGGCCGCCAGCAAGGCCGCCGTGCAACCACCCGACGCGATCATCAGGCCGTGCGCCTTTTCCGGTAATTGCCCGGCGATCCACTGGTCAATCAGCGCGTCTTCACGCACCTGAGCAAAAGCAACCGGAAACCGTGCGGCTTCTTCCAGCCAGCCGGAATCGATCCGCGCTGCGTCAAGCAATTCCATCATCTGCCCCTCTCGCAAACAACTTGAACGTCGTTCATAATGGCAATATCACCACTTTGAACGACGTTCAATATCGTTTACAAAAGAAGCTCAGATGTCGCCCAATCCACCGTAGGAGATGTATTTGACGCTGAGATATTCCTCCAGCCCTTCGGCAGCGCCTTCGCGGCCCAGACCGGATTCCTTGACGCCGCCGAATGGCGTTACTTCGGTCGAGATCAGCCCGTCATTCATGCCGACCATGCCATATTGCAAGTGCGCCGCCACCCGCATCGCCTGACCGATGTCGCGTGTATAGGCATACGCCGCCAGCCCGAACGGCGTATCGTTAGCCAGTTGGATGGCTTCCTCTTCGGTCTGGAACTTGAACAGAGGCGCCACCGGCCCGAAGATCTCCGTCGAAAAGACCTCCATGTCGGCGGTCACGTCAGTCAGCACCGTGCCGGGGTAGAACAAAGGCCCCTGCCCGTCGACCTTGCCGCCCAGTTCGACATGCGCGCCCTTGGCCACCGCGTCGTCGACCAGACTCTGCACCTTGTCGATAGCCTTCTGGTTGATCAGCGGCCCGAGCGTGGCATCGGCCTTCCAGCCAGGTTCAAGCTTCATTTCCCGGACCTTTTCGGTTAGCCGGGCGGCGAAGCTGTCGTAGATGCCTGCCTGCACCAGCAGCCGATTGGCGCATACACAGGTCTGTCCGGAATTGCGGTATTTGGACGCCAGCGCCCCTTCGACTGCCGCGTCGATGTCGGCATCATCGAAAACGATGAACGGCGCATTGCCGCCCAGTTCCATCGACAGCTTCTTCATGGTCGGCGCCGATTGCGCATAAAGCAGTTTGCCGACCGGCGTTGAACCGGTGAACGACAGCTTCTTGACGCGCGCATCCGACGTCATCACGCCGCCGATCTCAGCGGCACGCGTCGAATTGACGACAACCAGCGCGCCATCAGGCAAGCCCGCTTGCCGCGCCAGTTGGGAGAGCGCCAGCGCCGACAGCGGCGTCTCCTCGGACGGCTTGATCACCACGGTACAACCGGCAGCCAAGGCCGGCGCCACTTTCCGGGTGATCATCGAAATGGGGAAGTTCCACGGCGTGATCGCCGCACACACCCCGATCGGCTGCTTGATGGTCTGCAGATGCTTGCCGGGCAAGGTCGCCGGGATGGTCCGGCCATAGGCGCGCTTGCCCTCCTCGGCGAACCACTCGATGAACGAGGCGCCATAGGTGACTTCGCCGCGCGTTTCCTTGATCACCCGCCCCTGCTCGAGCGTCACCAGCAAAGCCATGTCTTCCAGGTGGCTCAGCACCAGATCATTCCACTTTTTCAGAATGATCGAGCGATTTTTGGCCGGCTGCCCGGACCAGGCGGCAAATGCCTGGTCCGCGGCAGCAATGGCGGCGCGCGTGTCCTCGGCGCCCTGATCCTTCACATAAGCCAGAATTGTCCCGTCGGCCGGGTTCCTGACGGCGAAGTGGCCGGGTTTTTCGGTGAGCGAAATGGTATCGCCCAACAGGGCGACGAGTGCAGGTGTGAGGTTCATCGGATTACGCCTTGAAGCTTATGGAGACCGCTTTCAGGTCGGCATATTTGTGAAGCGCGTGCAGGCTGCGGTCGCGGCCGAAGCCCGACTGCTTGACACCGCCGAACGGCGAGGTGATGTCGCAGGCGTCCCAGCCATTGACCCACACCAGACCGGACTTCAGCGCCTTCGCCGCCCGCATCGCTTTCGATATATTGGATGTCCACACCCCTGCCGCCAGTCCGTAGACCGTATCATTGGCAATTTTATAGGCCTCGGCTTCGTCGCTGAAGGTCAAGACCGACAGCACCGGCCCGAACACCTCCTCCTGCGCCAGGATATTGTCCGGCGCGATGTCGAGCAGGCTCGGCTCGACATAATAGCCGCCGCTGTCGGCGCGCACCTGCAGGCCGCCCATGAGCAGCTTGCCGCCCTCGGCCTGGCCGCGTTCGATATATTCCAAAGCCGTGTGCATCTGGCGCGACGACACCATGGCGCCGAATTGCGTTGCCGGGTCGAACGGATCGCCGACCTTTATGGTCTTGGCGATAGCCTCGACCTTGGCGACAAAGGCTTCCTTGATCGAGGCTTCGACCAGCAGGCGCGACGCCGCGGTGCACACCTGGCCCTGGTTGTAGAACACTCCCCATGCAGCATTTTCGGCCGCTTGATCGAGATTCTCGCAATCGGCAAACACGATCTGCGGCGACTTGCCACCCAGCTCCAGCGATACCCGCTTCAGGTTGCTGTCGGCCGATGCGCGCATCAGCTGCCGCCCGACCACACCGGAACCGGTAAAGGCGATCATGTCGACGTCCATGTGCTTGGCCAGGGCGCCGCCAGCCTCGCTGCCGAGCCCGGGGATGACGTTCCACACGCCCGGCGGCACACCCGCTTCCAGCGCCAGTTGCGCCGTATAGAGCGCCGTCATCGACGACAGCTCGGCGGGTTTCAGCACCACGGAATTGCCCATGGCCAGCGCCGGCGCCACCTTCCACATCGCCATGTGCAGCGGGAAGTTCCACGGCACGATAGCGCCAATCACCCCCAGTGGATCGTGAATGACATAGGACAGCCGGTCTTCCGGCGTCGGCGCGACTTCGCCGTAAATCTTGTCCAGCGCCTCGGCATAATAGCGCGTGGTGTTGATCGCCGCCGGAATGTCGAAGCCACGCGCATTGGCGATCGGCTTGCCGGTATCAAGGCTTTCCAGCAGGGCCAGCGTCTCGGCATGCTCAGCCATCAGGTCGGCCAGCCGGTGCAGGATTTTCTTCTTCACCTTGGGGGCCAGCGCGCGCCAGCGTCCGTCCTCGAAGGCTGCTCGCGCCGATACCACCGCCATGTCGACGTCGGTAGCGTCGAAGGCGGCAATACTGTTGATCTTTGAGCCATCGCGCGGGGTGAAATTCTCGAAGATCCGTCCAGACTTGGAGCCGACCTCGCGCCCGTCGACAATCCCCTTGCCGGGCAGTTTCAGTCCCTTGATCGCGGCCAGGACGCCCTCGAGCGAATCGGCGGGGCTTGGTGGCGGCGAGATAGGCATGGCGAATTCCTCAGGCGTGATCACGATTAGACACCGCCGCGCGCGCCAAAGTCAATGCGCGCCGGACACCGTCACCACAATCTTAACCAAGCTATGCGACAACATGGCCATGCAGAAACCGGAACCGGTTCGCGGAGGGCACCAAGGATGAAATTACCATTCGGGCTGAACGCCAAACCCGTGAAGTTGCCATTCGGGCTCAAGACCAAGAAGATCGCCCGTATCGGCATGTGGTTGATCATCGCTAATGAAATACGCGGCGTCATCTGCGCCGGCCTAATTGCACAGCAGTTGCTCCAGCACTGGCACGGCGGCTGATACTATTCCGGCCATTCGCCGGTAAAATAGGCCTCAAGTTCGCCATCATCTACAGTCGCCAGGAACCGGCCAAGCGTGGCGAATCCCTGAGCCAACGCAATCACTGAAAAGACAGCTTGAAGAGCAAAAGTTTCTTCATATTTCCTGTCCCGAATGTCATTCAGGCAGGTAGGTAGGATATTCGCCCAGGCTTGCTTGTAAGCATCCTCAAGCCAAACCGGCAGAGATGGATTGTTGCCGGCGGTTCGTTGCATTTCGATGGTTGAAACCAGTCCATAGCAATTCCAGTCAAAACCTGCGCCCTGCGTTTGCAAGCCCAGAAGAACTACCGCTGCCAGGTAGGAAACTTCACCAACGTCGCCTTGGTGATGAAGATTTTCCCAAAGCTCTTTCCACGCATTTTGGTCGGCGGGAAAATCCTGCAATCGTTTCAGGGCAGGTAACGGGTTATAGGGGACTTTATAACCGCCCCTAAGTGTCCCCCATCTCGGATCGCTTTCATCCAGAACAAAAATTTTCACTTCCCTGCCCGCTTGCGTTTCGGATCGGGTACGGCATGGCTGTGCCGCACGGCCTCCAGCATCAGTTCCATGCCCTCATGCACATCTGACGCCATCGACGCCTGCACGGCGTCAGCATCCTTGCGCTCGAAGGCAGCGATCATGTCCTGATGGTGATCCTTCGGCAGGTGCACCGTCCCCAACCGTCCGAACACCACCCGCATGAACGGCCCGGCCTGCAGCCACAGCGTCCGCGCCATGTCGTAGAACAGGTCGGCATTGGCCAGCTGATAGATGGTGAAATGGAAGTCGTGATTGGCGCGCATATAGGTCGTCACGTCGCCTTTGCTCAGCGCATTCATCAGCTTGTCGTCGTCGTCCCTGAGCCGCTTGATCGCTTCACGCGTCATATGCGGCGTCGCCAGCCGCGCCAGCTCCGGCTCGACCCACTGACGGGCGGTCATCAGTTGTGTCAGGCGATGCTCGGTCAGATCCGGCACGCGCAGCCGCTTGTTCGATGGTTGCAGCTCCAGTGCGCGCTCGGCGATCAACCGCCGCACCGCCTCACGCACCGGCATCGGCGATACGCCATAGCGCTGCGCCAGCGAGCGCAATGATACCGGCTTGAGCGGCGGAATCTGCCCCTGGATCAGGTCTTCGCTCAGGGCGTCGTACACCTGGGCGTGGGCGCGGCCGTCGCCCATCGAAGGATCTTGGTTGGGATCGAGATTGACGACCATCACGACGCAAAACTCATGTGTATTCCTTTTCGCTCCCCCTTGCCTCGGGTGCCGGGTCGTGATCACACTGAAACCGGAATTTCGCGGCAATGATACAGTCTAGCACGTTTATCGCCGCCTCAACAAAAAAGCGCCTGTAATGACGACTTCCTTTTCCCGCGACCAACTCGACAGCTTCTGGATGCCGTTCACGCCGAACAAGGCGTTCAAGACCGCGCCCAAGCTGCTGGTCGCCGCCAAGGACATGCACTACACGACGGACGACGGCCGCCAGATACTCGACGGAACGTCGGGCCTGTGGTGCGTCAATGCCGGCCACGGTCGCGAAAAGATCACCGAGGCCATCCGCAAACAGGCCGGCGAGATGGATTTCGGCCCGACCTTCAACATGGCGCATCCGCTGGCGTTCGAATTCGCCAACAAACTGGCAGGTGTCCTGCCCTACGACCTGAAGCGCATCTTCTTTTGCAATTCCGGCTCCGAAGCCGCCGACACAGCACTGAAGATCGCCCTCGCCTATCAGCGCACCCGCGGCCAGCCCAATAAGGTCCGGCTGATCGGCCGCGAACGCGCCTACCACGGTGTCGGCTTCGGCGGCATTTCGGTCGGCGGCATGGTCAAGAACCGCATGTCGTTCGGCCTGGGCCTGCCGGGCGTCGACCACCTGCCGCACACCCACGACCCGGCGCGCAACGCCTTCTCGAAAGGCCAGCCGGAGCATGGCGCGGACCTGGCCGACAACCTCGAACGGCTGGTGGCGCTGCATGATGCCTCAACAATCGCCGCTGTCATTGTCGAGCCACTGTCGGGATCTACCGGCGTGCTGGTGCCGCCGAAGGGCTATCTCGAACGTTTGCGGGCGTTATGCGACAAGCACGACATCCTGCTCATTTTCGACGAAGTCATCACCGGTTTCGGCCGCCTGGGCGCGCCGTTCGCCAGCGACTATTTCGGCATCAAGCCGGACATCATGTGCCTCGCCAAGGGCCTGACTAACGCCACCGTGCCGATGGGTGCGGTCGCATGTTCAACGCGCATCTACGACACCTTCCTGCAGACCGCCGACACGCCGATCGAGCTGTTCCACGGCTATACCTATACCGGTCATCCGCTGGCTTGCGCCGCCGGGCTGGCGACCCTCGACGTCTATCAGGAAGACGGTTTGTTCGAGCGTGCTGGCATGATGGCGCCCTACTGGCAGGACGCCGTGCACGCCTTGCGCGATGCGAAACACGTCATCGACATCCGCAATCTCGGCCTCGTCGCCGGCATCGAGCTGGAACCGCGTCCGGGGGCAGCGACGCAACGGGCGCTCGACATGTTCAATCTTTGCTTTGACAAGGGCCTACTGACGCGCGTCACTGGCGATATCATCGCCCTGTCGCCGCCGCTGATCGTTGAAAAATCGCACATCGACCAGATCGTCGGCACCCTCCGCGAAGCGCTGAACGAAGTCGCCTAAGCTGCGCCGTACCCGGTCGTCACTGCTGCCACGATCAGGAATACGATAAACGCCCCACAGCCAACGACATAACTCGCCCCTCCACCGATCCGCCGCGCCACCAGCCCGCGCAACACGAACAGCGCCAGCACGAACGCCAGGCATCCCCAGCCCCACGACGGCGCGGTGCCAAGCTGCGCCACTCCGGCCCAGATGAAGCAGACCGTCAGCAGCCAGTAGAGGCCAGCACCCACCACTTTGCAGGTGTGCCAAAGGGCGCTTAAAAAGATCACAGGCTTGACTCCGTTGATAAAAAGGCGCCGGTCTTAATCATATTGTTCCCTTATACGATTAGGCTGTCTATGAAACTAAGCATGTTAAGGGAGTGCACCAGGGTCCGCCATGTTCAATTTCGGCCATAAGTTCGACGAAATCAAATCCTCGGTCATCGGTTTTGTGCTGATGCTGGCCTGCGCCATTATCGGCCTGATCTGGATCAGCGTAAGCCTGTACAACGTGCTGTCCGCCGCCATGGGCCCGCAATGGGGCCCGGCCGTCCTAGGCCTGTTGTTCCTGGTTCCGATCGCCGTCTATGGCGTGGTCAAGCTGGTGGCCCCAAAGGACAAGCGTTCCAAGCAGCAGAAGATGTTCGACGCGGCCTTCGCCAATTCCTCGGTCGGCAGCATTTCGCGCATGATCGAATCCATGGCGCCGCATTCACCATTTCTGGCCGCCGCGGTCGCGACCATCGGCGGCTTTGTCGCCACGCGTTTTCCGCAATTCCTGTCGATGTTCTCGGAGCTTATCGCCGGCCTGGGCGATGAATTGACCCGCCACAAGGCCCGCAAGGCCGAGGAAACCGTCCGCCGCGCCGCGGCCTACGAAGACAGCGGCGTCGCGCCTCCGCCCCCCGACGTCGAACCGGCGCCGAAGCGCCGCAGCCGGGCCAAGGTCGATCAGTACTAGCGCTTTCCGAAAAGTGTGACGCGGTTTTCGGATAAAAAGCGCGTCAAAAAAGGCTTAAAGGTCTTCCTTCAGGATCGCCATCTCGAACATGTACGAGCCTTCTTCGTCCTCGTCGACATAGACGACGCCGACGAATTCCTCGCCGACGAACACTTCGGCGGAATCCTTCTGTTTGCGCGCCTTGACCTCAAGCCCCTTGGTCTTGAAGGTCTTGAAAAGATAATCCTGAACCTTTTCGATTTCGGTCGGGGTCATGGCTAAGCCTCACGTTCTCAGATGTGGGGTCTATCCGCCGCGATGCCCCCTATCACGCGGACATCAAAGCACAATTCGACAAAAGCGGGGATAAACTTTTTCGTGTGAGCTTTCCCATAGAGGGCAAGGCGGCGCCGCGCAAATGCCGCGCGCGGTTATCCACAGGCGATGGCCTGAAATCAGATCGAATAGTCGAGATCGATATCCGGCATGGTGTGATCCATGGCACGCGCCGGATCTTCGCAGGTCTTGCAGTTGACCAGGCGCGCCGGCACGCCGGCCGCCGTGCAGTGCGGCGGAACCGGTTTCAACACTACCGACCCCGAGGCGATCTTGGCGTAATCGCCGATCTGGATATTGCCGAGCACATTGGCCCCCGCGCCCAAAAGCACGCCCTTGCCGATCTTCGGATGACGGTCGCCGCGCTCGGCGCCGGTCCCGCCCAGGGTCACGCCCTGCAGGATCGACACGTCGTCGCCGACCACCGCCGTTTCACCGATGACGATGCCGGTGCCATGGTCAAGGAAAACGCCCGTCCCGATCCGGGCAGCCGGGTTGATGTCGATCTGGAAAAGTTCCGACACGCGGCTTTGCAGGAAGTGCGCCATGGTCAGGCGGCCTTCGCTCCACAGCTTATGCGCAACACGGTGGATTTGCAGGGACAGGAAGCCCTTGAAGAACATGAAGGCCTGCAGATAGCCCTTGGCGGCCGGGTCGCGCTCATAGACGGCTTGCAGGTCGGCCTCGACGCCCGCCACAAGGGCGGCATCAGAGGAAAACACCCGATGCGCCAGCTCACGCAGGGTGATGCCCGACACGCTGTCGTCGCCGAGCTTGCGGGCGATATGGTAGGACAGGGCCGATGCCAGGTCATCGTGCGACAGGATGGTCGAATGCAGCATCGACGCCAGGGCCGGCTCGTTGTTCGAGGCATCCACCGCTTCCTGACGCAGACACAGCCAGATCGGCTTGTCCTGCGGGGTGATGACTTCGAAGACCTGAGCCATTTTGGACTCCTATTCGCCGTCGAGGACGGCCTTACACAGATGCGGCGCCAACTGGCCCTTTACGGCCATATGGTACACTCTCAATACACATGCAACGGTTAAGGCATCGCGTATCTGTCCCTTTATAACAGCTTCAAGCAACTGCGAAAAGGGAACGCGGGCATATTCGAACTTCTCGGTATCGTCGGGCGCAGCCACGCTCTGGCGTAAACCGGTCGCCAGGAAGCAGGTCGCCACCTCGTCGGTCACCGAGTTGGACAGCTCCATTTTCAGGATCTGGTACATCTCATCGGCGATCAGGCCGGTCTCTTCCAGCAGTTCCCGCTCGGCCCCAGCAACCGCAGCCTCACCGTGCGGGGCGCCGCCCTCCGGTATTTCCCAGCTGAAGCGGCCGAACGCGTAGCGCATCTGCCCAACCAGCGGCACGGTCCCGTCGTCATGCAGCGGCAAGACGGCAATTGCCTGGTTCTTGAACCGCACCAGTCCATAATGGGCGGGCTTGCCGGTCGGAGCGATCACGTCGCGTGAGCTGACTTCGATCCAGGGATTGTCAAAGACGATCTGGGTGGACACATCACGCCAGTCCGGCCGCGTGGCAGCGGCGTCCGGCGATTCCCAGGGCGGCAGGTCGAGACTTTTGTCGGTCATGCTTTGGCTTTGCACGCCCGCGCCTATATAGTCAAAACGAATCCTGACCTTGCGAGCCTTTCATGCCCCTCCCCGACTTCGACCGCACGCCCATCGAGTTTGGCCAGCCTGTGCCGCAACAGCCATCCGCTGAGGTGCTCGACCGGCTGTTCCACCGCCGCAGCGCCCCGGCCCCGACGCTTGGCCTGCCGGCGCCGTCCGAAGAGGAAATGAAGCTGCTGATCGAAATCGGCTTCCGTGTGCCGGACCACGGCAAGCTTGGGCCGTGGCGGATCGTGCGCTTTACGCCGGACAGCAAGGCTGCCCTAGTCGAGAAACTGCGGGTGATGGCCGAAAGCCGCGGTGACAAGAAAGCCGTCGGCGCGCTGCTGAAGCTGTCGACGCCGCCGGAAGCCCTGCTGGTCATTTCGAGCCCGGTCCTGCCTGCACCGAAGCCCTTGTGGGAGCAGCAATTGTCGGCCGCTGCCGTCTGCCAGACCCTGCTGATCGCGGCAGGCGCGCTGGGCTATGGCGCCAACTGGATCACCGATTGGTACAGCTACGACGACGAAGCCAAAGCACTGCTGGGCCTGACGGAAAATGAAAACGTCGCGGGCTGGATCTTCCTCGGGACGCCGTCCGAGCCGCCGCTGGAACGCGACCGCCCGGATTATGCTTCGCGGGTCGGCTGGTGGTCTGATACGAATAGCTGACGATTAATAAAGGGGGGCATCATGTTTTACATACCAACCAAGTCCGCGGACTGCTGGAAGCAGTTCCTGGCCGAACCGGAAAAGCAATGGCAAACGGGTTTTTCCGCCCGCACATTTGCTCATTGCTGGGAAGACAGCCGGGCTGTTCCGGCGGAAATCCGCAACCTGTTCCAAGCCCCCGTGCAACTGCTGATCGGGCTCCCCGAACACAAGACGCCCCTGCCCGGCGGCACGCGAGAGACCCAGACCGATTTGCTGGCCCTGCTGCGCGTCGGGGAGCGGACATGCATGGCCGCTGTCGAAGGCAAGGTCGATGAGGAACTGGGGCCAACGGTTGACAAATGGCTTGTCGACGCTTCTGCCGGCAAGCGGACCCGACTGGAATATATCCGAATCCTGCTCGGACTGGACACCATTCCCGGCGCCGTCAGGTATCAATTGCTGCACCGAACGGCAGCAGCGGTCATAGAAAGCGAGCGCTTCAAAACCGACGAAGCCGCTATGATCGTCCACAGCTTCAGTCCGACGACGGCGTGGTTAGAAGATTTCCGCACCTTTGTCGCGCTGTTCGGGCAACCGGCTGAGCCAGATCAACTCCATTCCGTTGTCCTGCCGACTGGAAAAATACTGCACTTAGCCTGGGCCAGAGGCGACCAGCAGTATCTGTCCCGTTAGCCTCTGCCGCGATACGGCGCCACGCCAAAGTCCGGCACCAGAACGCCTTGCGGTGGTTCGCCCGTCTGCCAGAACACGTCGATTGGAATGCCGCCACGTGGATACCAGAACCCACCGATCCGCAGCCAGCGCGGGGCCAGCAGATCGCGCAGCCGCTTGGCGATATAGATCGTGCAATCCTCATGGAACGCGCCGTGATTGCGGAACGCCGTCATGAACAGCTTCAGCGACTTCGACTCGACCAGCCATTCACCCGGTACATAGTCGATAACGATGTGGGCAAAGTCCGGCTGGCCCGTCACCGGGCAGATCGAGGTGAATTCCGGCACCGTAAAGCGCGCCACATAGGACACATCCGGATGCGGATTATGCACCCGTTCCAGGACGGCGGTTTCGGGATTGGTCGGCTGGGTGACATGGCCGCCCAGCTGAGTAAGATCATCGGTATAATGGCTCATGTCCCCTATTTATACCGCTTGCCATAAGGCGCAAGGGGTCGCCGATTTAACTTTACGTTCACGTCAATTTCGGTAAAGCTGATATCCCGCCGTTGGATACCGCCATGATCCCTGCCCCCCTCGCTCGAAACCTGCGCTTCCCCGCCATCGCCGCGCCTATGTTCCTGGTCTCCGGCCCGGAGCTGGTCATTGCCGCCTGCAAGGCCGGGATCATCGGCACCTTCCCTGCGCTCAACCAGCGCACCTCCGAAGGCTACGTGCAGTGGCTGGAGCAGATTCAGGCCGCGCTGACACCGGACGATCCGGCGTTTGGCGTCAACCTGATCGTCCACCCGACCAATATCCGCCTCGAAGCCGACCTGAAGCTGACCGTGGCGCACAAGGTACCCTTGGTCATCACCAGCCTCGGCGCGGTCAAGGACGTGGTCGACGCCGTCCATTCCTACGGCGGCATCGTCCTGCACGACATCATCAATGTCCGCCACGCGGAGAAAGCCGCCGCAGCCGGCGTTGACGGCCTGATCCTGGTCTCCGCCGGCGCGGGCGGCCATGGTGGCACGCTGCATCCGTTCGCTTTGCTCAACGAAATCCGCAGCTTTTTCAAAGGGACATTGATCCTGTCGGGCGCACTGACCACCGGTCGCGATGTCGCCGCCGCCTTGATGGCCGGTGCCGACCTGGCCTATATGGGCACGCGTTTTATTGCCACGCAGGAAGCCATGGCCGGCGCCGATTACAAGCAGATGCTGATCGATACAGCCGCCAAAGACATCACCTATACCGACGCCATTTCCGGCATCAACGCCAACTTCCTGACGCCATCCCTCATCGCCAACGGTCTCGATCCGACAGCCGCCAAGGACCCGAAGCACAAGATCGACATGGCCCACGAACTGAGCCCCGACGCCAAGGCCTGGAAAACCATCTGGTCGGCCGGCCAGGGCGTCGGCTCGATCCATGACGTTCGACCGGTCGCCGAACTGGTAGCGCACTTGAAAAACGAATTTGCAGCGGCGCGCGCCGATTTTACGTTAAGGTCGCGGCCGTTCGGGGGATAAGTGTCGCAATCCGGCATTAGGGTCCCTCCGCTTCGTTCGCTGCGCCAGGACCGCTCATGCCGCCCCGCCCGCTCCTTTTTGCCTTGCCGATCTGTGCCGCCTTGGCGCTGGCTGACGTCGCCACGGCCAAGGTTACCGGCCTGGTCAGCGTGCTCACTGACGGCACGACGCGCGGCATCGACCAGACCGACGGCCGCGGCCAGTTCAATGTCCAGGCCGACCTTAACCGGGGCAACCTGTTTATCGGCACGCGCCAGTTCAATCTGCGCAACGCGTTCAACGGTCGCTGGGAGTCGCAATATTACGGCGGCGTGCGCGGAACGCATGGCGATCTCTCCTACAGCCTGCTGCTGAACTACAAATACATCTGGCGCATGGACAAAGGCAGCGACCACGACTTCTGGGAAACCGAAGGCATGGTGGCGAAGCGCTTCGGCACCAACCGGATATGGCTGCGCGGCGTCTTCACGCCCGACATCACTGGCCCACAGCGCTCCGCGACCTTCCTGGAAGCCGGCTTGTCGCGCGATGTCTCAACGGCACTGACGCTGTCCGGCAGCGCTGGCCGCCGCCAGGTCAAAGGCAATCCCGACTACACAGCCTGGAACTACGGCGGCACCTGGCATGCTCGGCCGGAGATCGATCTGGATCTGCGCCTCTACGACACCGCTGACCACAGCTTCGGCGCCCGCTACCGGACGCGGGTGGTCGGATCAGTCATCCGCAAATTCTAGGCGAAAACCGTCAGCACCTGCTCGATATCGGCTATATGACCAATTTACCGATGGCATCAAAAGCATCAAGCAGAAAACCACTTTTACTCAAATAAAAATAACTGAATACCGCGAAAATATGATCTAAAATTTTATATTGACGAAAAAGCGCCTAATAATTACCTGTAATATCATCGCCCTAATCCAATCTCACACCATTGTATTAGCAGGAGAAATAAATGTATCGTACATTTACCAGAAGATTCGAACATGTAAGCGAATATTCGAACTGCATGTGTCAGGCCAAAATGTTAGGAGAGCAATTGGGTTATGGCGCCTGTAACGCGTGCGATTGTAGAGGCTACAGGCCCAACGATCCTAAAAATGACTATTGCAGAGACTGCGGACATAGCTGGTGGAATCACGAATATATAGGCGAGTAATAGCCTCATCCTAAAGATTCATGCTGCTAACCGCTGAACACGCTCAAGGCCTGCTCGATATCCGCAATCAGATCGTCGGCATCTTCCAGCCCGACATAGAAGCGGATCGCTGAACCCGACAACAGCCAGTCGTCATCATCCGACAGCTTGTGCCGCGACCGGATCTGCGGTTCACAATAAACCGCCAGGCTCTCGTAGCCGCCCCAGCTGAAGCCCAGCCCGAACAGCTTGAGCGCATTCAGGAAAGCCTGCGACTTGGCCTCGTCGCCGCCCTTGAAGATCACCATGAACAGTCCGTTCGGACCGCTGAAGTCGCGGGCGAAAATCTCGTGGCCGCGATGGATCTCCAGCGATGGATGCACCACATGCGCCACTTCCGGTCGCGACGCCAGCCAGCGCGCGATCTTCAACCCGCTATCGCCACTTTGCTTGAGGCGCAGGTGCAGCGAACGGATGCCACGCGTCGCCAGATAGCTCTCGTCGGCCGAGGTGAAGAAGCCCCACGCCTTGATCGCCGCGTACAGCGTCTTGGCCAGTTTCTCGTTCGTCACGCTGACCGTGCCGATCAGGATGTCGCTATGGCCACCGACATATTTGGTCAGGGCCTGCATGGAGAGGTCGATGCCGTGCGCCAGCGGTTTGAACAGCACCCCCGCGCCATAGGTGTTGTCACACAACGTCAAAATCCCGCGCGCCTTGGCCAGTCTGGCGATACCCGGCACATCCTGGATATCGAAGGTCAACGATCCGGGACTTTCGACATAGATCATTTTCGTCGTCGGCGTCGCCAGAGCCAGCACCTCTTCCGGCGACAGGCGTGGATCATAATAGCGCGACGTGACGCCATAGCGCTTGAGTTGGGTTTCCAGGAACCGGCGCACCGGCGCGTAGGTCGAATTGACCACCAGGATCTCATCGCCCGCCTGCAAGAACGCGAAAATCGGCAGGGTCAGCGCCGCCAGGCCGCTCGGCAGCAGGAAGCTGTGCGACGCCCCTTCCAGATCGGCGATCAGCCGCGACAGCTCGTCTTGGGTCGACAGGCCGTCAGTGCCATAGGTCGGCTTGATGTCGTCATTGTAAAGCACCTCGGCGCTTTCCATCAGCACGGTCGAACCACGCTCCACAGCCGTGTTGACGGCGCGGCGCGAATTGGCGCGGCCATAGGTAGCGCTGTTCAGACGAGTGATTTCGCTCGGCGTTTTCGGCATGACAGTATCCTCTTTACGCCGCTTTTGAGCGGTAAAGGCCGCAGAGGCAAGCCAGAAGAATCAAAGGGATTGGTTAGCCAACCTTACCCCTGCCGGACTCCCATGCGGAACCCGCCCCAGTGCTGACCATGCACGAAGATCGGCGCCGAGATGTCCTTCATCATGATGAACTCGCCGTGGCCCATGTTGCGGCGATAGGCCTGAACCAGCGGCGCGCCCGCATTCTGTCCGGCGCGCAGGCCAACGCGGTCATTGAACAGGCGGCGGTTGCGGCTGTTGGCGGCGTTCCACTCCGGTTCGAATGGCTTTTGCGGCTGCGAGAACTTGCGATTGTGCGTCGGCAGGAAGCCCTTGCGGTCGACCGCTGCGCAAAAAACGATGCGCGCATCGCGGGTCAGAATGCCTTCCTGCATATCGGTCAAAAGCCGGTCGGTCAGCGTCACGAAGCGCGTCATATATTGCACCGGCTGGGTGCCGTCGATTGGCTCGTACTGCGTGTCAAACAAGGCGTCCCGGCCGATAGCGCCGCTGTCCATGGCCTGTTCGAACAGACGTCCGATATGCTGCGCGGTATCGCGTGCAAGATCGATGAACTTGCTGTCGGCGCAGGCCACGCCCGCCGAAGCCGTCGCCTGCATCACTTCCTCGGCCGACACGGCGATGCCGTCCAGCCGTTTGCCGCCCTCGCCCAGCAATCCGTCGAGCGCCTTGACGTCCTCAGCCAGGTGACTGGCGTCGCTACGCACCTGCTGCGTCGTGCCTTCGATGGCCGAAGCCCCCGCGGAAACCGCCGAAATGGTGTCGCGCACCCGGTCGAACGCGTCGCTCACCGACGCCAGCGACGTGTCGTCAGAGCCCGACTGACCGGACATGCGCCGCGCCATGGCCAGGTTGTCCGCGCTGATCTTGTTGAGCGCGTCGAACTCCTTGGTCAGCTCGCCCAGGGTCTGCTGGATGCGCCGCGACGCTTCGCGCGTCTGACCGGACAGCGACTTGACCTCTGTGGCGACGACCGCGAAACCGCGCCCGGCATCACCGGCGCGCGCCGCTTCGATGGTGGCGTTGAGCGCCAGAAGATTGGTGTTGGCGGCGATCGTCTCGATCGACTTGGCGATGATGTCGACACTACTGAGGGATTGCGCCAGGCCGGAGATGTTGGCCATGGCGCCCTCGGCGCTCGATACCCATGCGGTCATGGCCTGCAGGCTGGCCTCGACCCGTTCGCGGGCTTCGCGCGACGACCGTTCCAGCGCCGCTTCGGCGGTCTGCGCCATCTCGACAATTTTGGCGTTTTGCTGCGCCACTTCGTCGGCGGCCTGGGCCAGCGAATCGAGCTTGTGCATCTGCTTGGCATGGCGGTTGACCACGTCGTCGATCGTCCCGGCAACCGAGACCAGTTCGAGCCCGAGCGACCCGCCGATTTCGGAAATGGTGGCGATGACCTGACGCAACCGCTCGGCCGAATCCGATTCGGCCTCCAGCATAGGCTCTATGGCCTGACGTTCCTCAGCGAGCATTTGATTTTCTTATGGTTCAGGGGCCTTCCCGGGCCTTTGCGGTTAAGGCTAAGGCCCGGCCGTTAACATTCCCTGAACCTTAAGCCTTACGCCTTGTCGAGGCCGTGCCGCTTCATGAAATCGAGCGCCGCGATCCCCCACGGCAACAGCTTGCCGTCCCGGCCGCGCAGCGGGAAACCATGCGTCGCGCCCTCATAAATGTGCAGCTCAGAGGCGATTTTTTGCGCCTTCAAAGCCTGGAACATCAGCAGGGCGTTCGGCATGGGCACAGCCGGGTCATCGGTCGTGCCGCACACAAAGGTCGGCGGCGCATCGGCAGGCACGTGTTTTTCGATAGACACTTTGGCGCGTTGTTCGTCGGTCGGCGTCTTGCCGATCAGTTCATTGACCGAGCCGACATGCGCGTACGGCAAAGTGCCGGTGACGACCGGATAACCCATAACCACGACAGTCGGCTTGGCCGACAACTGGTCGGCGGCATCAACCGGCGCATAAGACGTTTCGGAGAAGCGCGTCGCCGATAAACCGGCCACATGGCCGCCGGCAGAGAAGCCCATGATCGCCACCCGCGTCGGGTCAATCCCCAGTTCCTGGCTGCGCGAGCGGACGACACGGATGGCGCGCTGGATGTCCTGCAAGGCCACGTCCGGCCCGGCTGCCCAGTTGTCGCCCGGCAGGCGGTAGCCGAGCTTGAAGACGTAATAGCCCTCGTCCGTCAGCCACTTGTCCATATCGTCGGCGGACTTCGAGACCGCCACGCGGATATAACCGCCGCCCGGTGCAATCACCACCGCGCCGCCGTTCGGCTTGGCGGGCTTGGCCATGGTCAGCCACGGATCGCGGATGTGGGTGAAAGCGGTGTCGTTCGGGTCCTTGCCGCTGCCGCGCAGCACGGTCTGCGCTTCGGCGGTCACTTTCTCACCGCCTGGCGCTGCGCCCGGCCAGATGTTTTGGATCGGCAGTTGCGGCCGCAGGGTCGCGGTGGCCGCACTGGCGCCCGGCGAGCCTTCGCCGGTTGTCGCCTTGGCGTCGGCCTGCTTCTGCGCGCTCGCCATTCCCGGCGCTGCGGCCGCGGCAGCGGCCATCCCCAGTATCATGCGGCGGTCGATCATGGCATTTCCCTCTGTATATCTGTTCTTTTATAACGGCGCGGCGGCAATTCATCCGTCGCCCTGGCCAGAGGGTCAAGCAAAAAAGCCCGGAACCTGGTTTCCGGGCTTTCACATTACGCCGCCTTCTTATCCGCCTTGCCGAAACGGCCGTAGAAGGTCTCGCCCTTCGCAGCCATGTCGCGCAGCAATTTCGGCGGCTCGAAGCGTTCGCCATAGAGCTTGGTCATGCGGTCCAGTTCTTCGACGCACTTGGCCGCACCGATGGCGTCGATCAGGCTGACGATACCGCCCGACCACGGCGCAAAGCCCCAGCCAAGGATCGAGCCGACATCGGCCTCGCGCGGATCAGAGATGACGCCTTCCTCGAAGCAGCGCGCCGCCGTCACCGCCTGGGTGTAAAGCAGCCGCTTTTTCAGCTCCTCGACCTGCGCCGGATCGGCTTCGGCCATCGTCACCGGGAACATGTCCTTGGTGCCCTGCCACAGCGACTTCGGCGACTTGTCGGCCGGATAATCATAGAAACCCTTGCCGTTCTTGCGCCCCAGTCGCCCGTCGGCGACCATTTTGGCGACTTCGGTCTCGCCCGGGATCGGCTTGTAGGCCGCGCCCTCGGCCTTGGCGGTTTCCGAGGTGATCTTGGTCAGCAGGTCGAGTGCCACGTCATCCATCATCTCCAGCGGCCCGCGCGGCATGCCGGTCATCCGCCCGACATTGTCGATCAGCGCCGGCGCGATGCCTTCCGACCACATCATCATGCCTTCCGCCGTGAACGGAATGAAGCAGCGGTTGGCGAAGAAATAGCGCGCGTCATTGACGACGATCGGCGTCTTCTTGATCTTGACCACGTAGTCGATGGCCTTGGCCAGCGTCTCCTGTGACGTCTCCTTGCCCATGATGATCTCAACCAGCATCATCTTGTCGACCGGCGAGAAGAAGTGGATGCCGATGAAGTTCTTCGGCCGCGCCGAAGCTGTCGCCAGCAGCGAGATCGGAATGGTCGAGGTGTTGGAGCCGAACACGGCGGTGTCAGCCAGATTGGCCTCGGCCTGCTTGGTGACCTTTTCCTTCAGATCGGTGTTTTCGAACACCGCCTCGACCACCAGATCGGAGCCTTTGAGCTGTGTGTAATCGGGCGTGGCGGTAATCAGGCCGAGGATTTCCTCGCCTTTTTCCTTAGTCATCTTGCCGCGCGATACCGACTTCATGATCAGGTCGGCACAGTGTGCCTTGCCCTTGTCGGCCGACTCCTGGTCGCGGTCGACCAACACGACCTTGATGCCGGCCAAAGCGGTGACATAGGCGATGCCTGCGCCCATCATGCCGGCACCTAACACGGCCACTTGGTTGAACTCGGACTTCGGCGCGCCCGCCGGACGGCCAGCGCCCTTGCCCAAAGCCTGCATCGAGAAAAAGAAGGTGCGGATCATCGCCTTGGCCTGCGGCGTCATCAGCGTCTTGGCGAAGAAACGCGACTCGACCTTGATGGCGGTGTCGAACGGCAGTTGCAGCCCTTCGTAGACCGAGTGCATCAGGTTGATGACCGCCGGATAGTTGCCGTAGCTTTGCTTGCGCAGCAAGGCGTTGCCCATGATGAACACCTGGCTGCCTGCCGGGTGGTACGGCCCGCCGCCAGGGATCTTGAAGTCGCTCTTGTCCCACGGCGCAACCGGATCACCTTTGGTTTTGATCCAGGTCTTAGCCGCCTCGACCACCTTGTCGTCGTCGGCCAGCTCATGGACCACGCCCGCCGCCAGCGCCTCCTGCGGCTTGAACGACTTGCCTTCCGACATAGCCATCAACGCCGCCTGCGCCCCGATCAGGCGCGGTAGTCGCTGCGAACCGCCACCGCCGGGGAACAGGCCGATCTTGATTTCCGGCAGGCCGACCTGCACCTTCGGGCCATTCGACAGCACGCGGTAATGACAGGCCAGCGACACTTCCAGGCCGCCGCCCAGCGCCAGCCCGTTGATCGCCGCCACCACCGGCTTGCCGCAGGTTTCCAGCAGGCGATAGACGCGGTTCATCTCGAAAGCCGCATCGAAAGTGGCTTTCAGGGCCGCTTCACCCTCACCTGCGACATCCCAGCCGCCGCCGATCATTTCCTCGAGGTCCGCCCCCGCACAGAAGCCGGTCGTCTTGCCCGAGGTCAGCACCACGCCCTTCACCGCCGCATCGGTCTTGGCGCGGATGGCGATCTGCTCAAGGTCGCTCAGCGCCGCTTTGGTGAAGGTGTTCATCGTCTTGCCGGGGACGTCGAAGGCGCAGACGAGGATGCCGTCGGCATCGAGTTCGGTCTTGAAGTTTTCCATGTCCCTGCTCCTTACACGCGCTCGATCACGGTGGCGGTGGCCATGCCGCCGCCGACGCACAATACCGCCAGCCCGGTCGACTTGCCCGACCGCTCCAGCTCATCCACTAGAGTGCCCAGGATCATCGCCCCGGTCGCGCCCAGCGGATGGCCCATGGCGATGGCACCACCGCAGACGTTCAGCTTGTCGTGTGGGATATCCAGCACCTGCATGTAGCGCAGCACCACCGACGCAAACGCTTCATTCAACTCGTAAAGATCGATATCGGTCGTTTTCATGCCGAGCTTTTTCAGCAGCTTCTCGGTGACGTAGGACGGCCCGGTCAGCATGATCGACGGCTCCGAACCGATCGACGCCGTGCCGAGGATGCGGGCGCGCGGTTTGAGGCCCGACATGCCGCCCGCCGCTTTTGATCCGACCAGCACCGCCGCCGCACCATCGACGATCGACGACGAATTGCCCGGCGTGTGTACGTGGTTGACCTTCTCGACTTCCGGATAGCGCTGGTTGATCACCGCGTCGAAGGCCATTTCGCCGAGCCCCTGGAACGACGGATTGAGCCCGCCCAAGATCTGCATGTCGGTGTTCGGCCGCACGGTCTCGTCGTGATCGAGCGCGGTCACGCCCAACTGATCCTTGATGGCCAGCACCGATTTCTTGAACCGCCCCTCGGCCCACGATTTGGCGGCGCGTTTATGGCTCTCGACCGCGAAGGCATCGACATCGGTGCGCGAAAAGCCCCACTTGGTGGCGATCATGTCGGCCGACACGCCCTGCGGCACGAAATATTGCGGAAAGGCGCCGGCCACGTCGATGGCCCAGGCACCGCCGTCTGAGCCCATCGGCACGCGGCTCATGCACTCGACCCCGCCACCGATGGCCATGTCGGCCTCGCCGGAGACCACCTTGGCGGCGGCGATATTCACGGCCTCAAGCCCCGAAGCACAGAACCGATTAACCTGCACACCGCCCGCCGTCTGGGCATAACCAGCCGCCAGCACGGCGGCACGGGCGATATCCCCGCCCTGCTCGCCGACCGGCGTCACGCAGCCCCACATCACATCATCGACCAGACCGGTGTCCAGCCCGTTGCGGTCGCGCACCGCCGCCAGCACCTGCTGCGACAGGTCGAGCGCCGTAATCTGATGCAGGCTGCCGTCCTTCTTGCCCTTGCCGCGCGGCGACCGGACGTGATCATAAATGTAGGCTGAGTTTTCGGGGGTGGGCATGGGGCCTCCGCATTCGAGGTTTTTTGGTGCGGCTTCAATCTCGTCTAGATGCACTTACTTGACGCGAACGTCAAGATAATCGCGAAAATAATCCTCTTCTGCATGCGCCGATTCCCGCGCCTGACCCCAAGCAATTTTTACGCGCAAACCCGGCGGAAAGTGCGCCGTCGCGCGTCTTTATTGTAATACTATATCTTGACCAAACGACCGTCTCGGCCTAGGCAATTATAAGACATTTTCGGGAAACGCCATGAACACCATGCCAGCCGCCGGGTCTTTTACGGCCACAGTCTCGACCGTTACCAAGATCGAGACCTTCGCGGTGCCTCCTCGCTGGCTGTTCGTGCGGGTGGAAACCAGCGACGGCCTGGTCGGCTGGGGCGAGGCCTCCCTGGAAGGCCACACCGAAGCCTCCGAAGCCGTCTACGCCGAAATCCGCGAGCGCTTCTTAGGCCACGACGCCGACCGCATCGAGGACATGTGGCAGGTCTTCCATCGTCTGGGTTTCTATCGCGGCGGTCCGGTTCTGATGTCGGCGCTGTCCGGCTTCGATCAGGCCTTGTGGGATATCAAGGGCAAGCGCCATGGCGTGCCGGTCTGGCAACTGCTCGGTGGCCGGGTGCGCGATCGGGTGCAGGTCTATGCCTGGATCGGCGGCGACCGCCCGTCGGACGTGGTCGACGCCGGCAAGGCCCGCCTGGCCCAGGGTTTCAAGGCGGTCAAGATGAACGCCTCCGAAGACATGGGCTGGCTCGACTCGCCGCGCGTCCTGGACGAAATCGTCGACCGCGTTACGGCAGTAAAGGCGCTCGGCCTCGACACCGGCATCGACTTCCACGGCCGTATCCATAAGCCGATGGCCAAGCAGGTCGCCGCTGCGCTCGAACCCGTCCGCCCGCTGTTCATCGAAGAGCCTTTGCTCAGCGAACACCCCGAAGCCATCGCCCAGCTGTCGAAGCTGACCTCGCTGCCGATTGCCCTGGGCGAACGCCTCTACAGCCGCTGGGACTTCAAGCCGTTCTTCGAAGCGGCCAGCGTCGACATCATCCAGCCCGACCTCAGCCACGCCGGCGGCATCTCCGAAGTCCGCCGCATCGCCGCCATGGCCGAAGCCTATGACGTCGCCGTCGCCCCGCATTGCCCGCTGGGGCCGATCGCGCTCGGTGCCTGCATGCAGGTGGCGCTGTCGACGCCGAACCACACCATCCAGGAAATGTCGCTCGGCATACACTACAACACCGGCGGCCATGACCTTTTGACCTACATGAAGAACCCGGAAGTGTTCGACGTGAAGGACGGCTATGTCGAGGCCCTGACCGCCCCCGGCCTCGGTATCGAGATCGACGAGGACAAGGTGCGCGAGCTGAGCAAGGACTGTCCGCCGTGGCGCAATCCCGCCTGGCGCGGTCCCGATGGCTATGTCCGGGAGTGGTAATTTAAGAAAAGACCCCCACCACCACGCCTTCGGCGCGGTCCCCCTCCCCACAAGTGGGGAGGTATAGACAGAGGGCGCTTTTCCTTATACCTCCCCACTTGTGGGGAGGGGGACCGCACGACGACGCGAAGCGGCTAGATGCGGTGGTGGGGGCCTTCTCCCGAGCGCAAAAAACAAGAGGAAACCATGTTCGGAAACAAGTTGGACAAGATCATCCGCCGCTCCAAGCCCGGCGCCCTGCTCGGCGAAGGCTGCACCTGGTCGAAGCGCGACCAGTGCGTCTACTGGGTCAACATCCTCGAAAACAAGCTGAACGCCTGGTACCTCAACGGCGAAACCCGCACCTGGGAATTCCCGGAACACATCTGCTGGGTCATCGAGCGCGAAAAAGGCGGCTTTATCGGCGGCTTCATGAGCGGTTTCGCCGAAGTCACCCTCGACCCGCTGACCATCAAACACATCCACAATCCGCACCCGCATGAGCCGCTCAACCGACTGAACGACGCCAAGGCCGACGACCGCGGCCGCATCTGGGCCGGATCGATGCACAAGCCGGTCGAAAAGACTTCCGGCGCCTGGTACCGCTTGAACACCGACATGAGCGTCACCGAAGTCGACGGCCCGTACAAGATCGCCAACGGCCCGGCCTTTACCCCCGACCACACCCAGGTCTATCACACCGACACCGGCGTCAACGAAGTCTATCTTTTCGATATCGGCGAGGACGGCGAACTGGCCAACAAGCGCCTGTTCCTCAAGTTTGGCAAAAGCCAAGGCAGTCCAGACGGCATGACCTTCGACGCCCAGGGCGGCCTGTGGATCGCCCATTGGGGCATCGGCCGCGTCACGCGCTTCAAGCCGGACGGCCGTGAGGACTTCCACATCGATCTGCCTGCCAAGCAGACGACCTGCATCTGCTTCGCCGGCGACAATCTCGACCGCGCCTTCGTCACCTCGGCAGCCGAAGGCGTGCCCGCCGGCAAGGACAAGGAAGCCGGTACACTGTTCGAAATTCCATCCGTCTTCCTGCGCGGCCACACCGGCCTTGAACCGCAAAAGTTCAAGGGCTAATAAGCCCGAAACTCCCTACCGAGCTAAACCGATGACCGCCTCTCCCGCCCTGTTGGCTGCCGACTGGGGCACCACCAATTTCCGCCTGTTCCTCTACGACGCCGACGGCAAGGTCGTGGCCCGCCACACCGCCCATATCGGCCTGAAGAACCTGGGCGGCCAGACCTTCGAACAGGCCCTGCAGTCGGTCATGACCGGGCCGTTCGCTCATCCTGAGCTGCCGGTCCTGCTGTCCGGCATGGTCGGCTCGCGCCAGGGCTGGATCGAGGCCCCCTACGCCCAATGCCCGGCCGGTCCCGATGCTTTCGCGCAGGGCTTCGCCATACCACCGTCGGACAAACTGAAAGTCCGCATCGTCCCAGGCCTGTCGTCGCAGAACCCCGACACCGGTGTGACCGACGTCATGCGCGGCGAGGAAACCCAGATCGTCGGCCTGATGAAACAGGGCCTGCGCGACGGTATCGTCATCCTGCCCGGCACCCACAGCAAATGGGCACGCATCGAGGAAGGCAAGGTCACCAGCTTCCTCAGCTACATGACCGGTGAGATGTTCCAGATCCTGAAGACGCACTCGATCCTGGGCGTCATGATGGCCGATACGGTCGACGACGAAACGAGCTTCCTGCAAGGCGTCGAACGATCGCTGGCTGATCCGTCTATCCTGTCGCTGCTGTTTTCGGTGCGCACCGAAGGGCTGTTTGGCCACATTGCGCCGGCGCACCTGTCGTCCTATCTCTCGGGTCTGTTGATCGGTGCGGAAATCGGCGCGGGCAAGGCCAAGAATGGTCTTCAAAGCGTCGGCATCATCGGCGATGGCGCCCTGATCAACCTCTATCAACGCGCCCTGACCAAGGCGGGCTTTACGGACGTCAAACGCCACAATGGCGACGACGCCTCTTCCGCCGGCCTGTGGAACCTGGCGCAACAAGGAAACCTGCTATGACCGATCTGATGACGCGCTGGCGTCAGGCCCTCGATACCCTGCCCCTCGTCGCCATCCTGCGCGGCGTCAGGCCCAGCGAAGTCTTAGGGATAGGCGAAATGCTGGTCGAGGCCGGGTTCAAGGTCATCGAAGTGCCGCTCAATTCGCCGGAGCCATTTGATAGCATCAAGATGCTGGCCTCCGCCCTGGGCGAACGCGCCATTGTCGGCGCCGGCACCGTCCTGACCGTCGCTGATGTCGAGACGCTGAAGGCCGTCGGCGGCCAGATTGTCATTTCGCCCAACGCCAACCCGGACGTGATCCGCCGCGCCAAGGCGCTGGGCCTGATCTCCTTCCCGGCCTTCTATACGGCGACCGAAGCCTTCTCGGCCATCGAAGCGGGCGCCGATGCCCTGAAGCTTTTCCCTGCCGAGCTGGCCGGACCGAAGGGCCTGAAAGCGCTCAAGGCCGTGTTGCCGAAGTCCCTGCCGGTCTTCCCGGTCGGCGGCATCGAGCCCGACAATATGGACGTCTATCTCGAAGTCGGCGCGGCCGGTTTCGGCATCGGCTCCAGCGTCTTCAAGCCGGGCGACACCGCCGAGATCGTCTACAAGAAGGCCAAGGCCTTTGTCGACGCCTGGGCCAGACTGCGCCCAAGCGCCGCTTAAAAGATGCGCGCCCAGGCCGTCACGGCTGCCGACATCGCGGACCTGTCGGCGCTGGCCGTTGAGACCTTCACTGAAACCTTCGGCCATCTCTATCCGCCGGAGGATTTGCAGGCCTTCCTCGTCAACTACTATACGCCCGAAGCCCTCACCGCCGAAATGGCTGGCGACCGGCAGTTCTGGCGCATGGTGCGGGACGACAGCGGCCATGCGGTCGCCTACATGCAGATCGCTCCGGTCGGCCTGCCGCACTTCGAGGCCCGTCCCGACAGCCAGGGCGAGCTCAAGCGCCTTTACGTCCATAGCCGCGCCCAAGGGTCGGGCCTCGGCAAGCGTCTGATGACGCTGGCGCTGGAGCATTTTGCTGCGCAATATGGCGACGCGCCGCAGTGGATCGGTGTGTGGAGCGAGAACCTGCGCGCCCAGGGGCTCTACGGTTCATACGGCTTCGAAAAGGTCGGGGAATATCAGTTTCGCGTCGGCAGTACGCTGGACGATGAATTCATCCTGCGACGCCAAGTGCTTTTGCCTTCAAAAGCACGGTAAAACAAAAATGCCTTAGTCCCGCCGGCGCAGCCAGCTGACGATCCCCCAGGCATAGCCTTCCTTGGTCAGCCGCTTGATGACCTCAAGCGGCGGCAGCCAAATCAGCTCATGGTCGTCCTCGACCTTGCCCGCCGGACGATCGGCAACCCATTCAACCTCAAAAACGCGGCTGTGGTTGTTATACGGCGTGCCATCCTCAAGCAGGAAATAGTGCTTGAACTCGACTACCGGCTTGGTGACGCGCACCAGAAGGCCGGTTTCCTCGAGATATTCCCGCACCAGCGCCTGCTCGGGCGTCTCGCCCGCCTCGACCGCCCCGCCGGGCAGGTCGTAGGTGAACTTGCTGTAGCCGACCTGCACGCAGGCAATGCGGCCATCGCGCACCAGGATGCCATAGGCGCCTTGACGCGGCTTGTAGTCCAGCCCGTCCAGGCGCTCACCGAATTGCAGCAGGTCCTGCGTCGCCGTCAGCATCGATCAATAGCCGTGAAGGCTGACCCACGGATCGGGCACGCGGCCGGCGACGAAGTCGTCATAAGCCGTGCCTTGCACTGGATAGCCGACGCCCATCGTCTTCGAGTCACGCCAGGCGTCGACAATCGTGTCACGCAGATCGGATGCCCCCTTGGCCAGAGCCGCCGTCTGGAACGCCTTGCCGCGCGGATCGCCGTCAACAAAGCCGCCATCCTTTTGCAGCTGATATTCGGGGATCGTCAGCGCCCAGGTTTTCTTCAGGCGTCCGGCGATGCACAGGTCGATCCGGTCAGTGCACGGCACGTAGGTGGTCATGCCGGCGCGCACATCGGCCTGCGCGACGTTCTTGTTGACGAAGTCGCTTTCCAGCGGCCCGTGCACCTTATCCGTGGTGAAGCCGTTCGGGTTCGGGAACTCGCCCCAGCCATTATAGTGGATACTCAGGTGCATCGGGTTGGTGGCGTCGCCGACATAGTGGCTGAGCACACCCAGGTCGCGCATCATCACCTCTTCGCGGCGGACGCGATCGGCGTGATACCAGGTCTTCTTGGTCTTGTCGGTTTCCTTGCCTTCGAGGTAGCTCAGGACGCGCCACTGGGCCATGTCCTTAACCACCTGCTGGTAGGCATCCATTGTCGAATACGGCAGCCAGCCGGCCTTGAACAGGGTCGTACCCTTGGCGCGCGCCGCGGCGCTGTAATCGTCAAGCGTCAGCGGCAGGGCGTCCAGCGCCGGCCCGGCCAGCGTGTTGCCATTGTCGTCCAGGTCGACGAAGTGGCCCGGATCGCGCATGTCGTCATGCACCTTACCCGAGTTGCGCCAACGGTCGGGCTCGCGCGAAAACTCACCCACATTGGCGATGGCCTGCGGCGTACGCAGGAATTCCGGCAGGTAATCCGGCAGGGCGCGCATCGCCTCTTCGCCGACCATCCGGTGCCCGACATCGCCCCACGCCAGGGCCTGTCCCGCCATGGCCGCGCCTACCGCGACCGCCGTCATGAGAAGCTTTATACGCACCACACCCACCTTATGTTTCATAAACGCAAACTTGATCCCTAAACCCTGAGCATGTCAATCATGTGATAGGGTTGCGGAGCATCAGTCGGTTTCAGGGGCCAGGGTCACTTTGAGGCCGTCGAAGTCCTCGCGCATGATGATCTGGCACGACAGACGCGAATTACGCTTCACCATGAAGGCCTCGTCGAGCTTCTCGTCTTCCTCGTCGGACTTGGGCACCAGCTTGCCGACCCAGTCCGGATCGACATAGACGTGGCAGGTGGCGCATTCCAGCGCTCCACCGCATTCCGCCTTGATCGGCAGGCCGTTGTCGCGGATGATTTCCATGACGCGCCAGCCTTCCAGCGCCGGCAGATTATGCTCGACGCCGTCGCGGTCGGTGCAGAGAATGTGAAGCTCTTCGCTCATGTGTTTGATCCGATGAAAGTTTGACCTGCGTTTAACGGCCGGGCTCCCTGACCGCAACGAGAAAGTCACGCGTTGCGTGGTTTGCGCGCCGGATATGGGGCGGCAACGGCGTTTGTAACAGAACAGAAAAATACGGAGGCGGAAATGACCAGCAATTCAGGCGTAGGTCGGCGGCAGTTTATCAAGCTGGCCGGTATGGCCGCAGCCACCGGTGCGACCGATGCGCAGGCTGCCCCGACAGACACCAAGGTGCGTCTGGTCGTGTCCCCCAAACATCCTCTGGCCACCGCCGCCCCGGTTGCCTGGGCGCTGGACCAGCTCAAAGCCGCGTTGACATCGAAAAAGATCGCCTTTGAGACCTCAACCGAACAAGGCGACGGCTTCAACATTCTCCTCGCGGACGATCAGGTCTTCGACGGCCCCCCAAACCCTGAGAGTGTGCAAATCTCGCCAATGTCTGCAGGCAAGACAGGATTATGGGTCAGCGGTGGCGGAGCGGTCGGACTGAGTTACGCCTTGACCGAATTGGCCGATCGCGTCCGTTATACCGGCGCCGCTGGGCTGAACATCACCAAGCCCATCCGTGAAACCCCGGCCAATGTCATTCGCGGCGTTGACCGGCTGTTCGTCACCGAAGTCGAGGACAAGGCCTGGTATTACGACCGCGATTTCTGGACCGGCTATCTCGACGCGTTGGCCACGGCCCGCTTCAACCGTTTCACCCTGGCCTTCGGGCTCGACTACGACGCGCCCATCGGCATCACCGAGAACTACTTCCATTTCTGCTACCCGTACCTTCTGGCCGTGCCGGGCTACGACGTCCGCGTCACCGACGTCTCCGATGAGGAACGCGACCGCAATCTCGACACCCTGAAATTCATCGCCCGCGAAACCGCCCGGCGCGGTATGCAGTTTCAGCTCGGCATCTGGACGCATGCCTATGACGGCACCAATAGCCCCAACCAGGAGCATCACTATTCCGGCCTGACGGCGGAGAACCACCCGCTATATGCCCGCGATGCCCTGACGCTGCTGCTCAAGACCATCCCGGAAATCCACGGTGTTACGCTCCGCGTCCACGGCGAAAGCGGCATCGGCGAAGGCAGCTACACCTTCTGGCAGACGCTCTACGAAGCCTTCACCAAGGCTGGCCGGCCGATCGAGATCGACATGCACGCCAAGGGCATCACCGCCGAGATGATCGCCATGGCCAAGGCGACCGGCATGCCGACCTTGATCAGTCCGAAATTCTCCGGCGAGCATATGGGCCTGGGCTACCATCAGGCCGACATCCGCGCCTTCGAGTTCAACCGGACCAACCAGACCGCCCACGGCATGCAGAGCGTCAGCCTGAATGAGCGTCGCTTTACCCGTTATTCCTATTCCGACCTGTTCGTCGAAGGCCGCTCTTATGAGATCCTGCACCGCCTGTGGCCGGGCTCGCAGCGCCACCTGATCTGGGGTGATCCGGCCATGGTGGCGGGTTTCAGCCGCGCCTCCAGCTTCTGCGGCTCAATGGGTCTGGACGTAATGGAGCCCCTGACCTTCAAGGGCCGCGAAGGCTCAGGCCACACGGATGGACGGGCGGCCTATGCCGACAAATCGCTCGATCCGGGCGTTCAGGACTGGCGCAAGTTTGACTACTATTACCGCCTTTGGGGCCGGCTGCTCTACAACCCCGATACCGACGCCGAGGTGTGGCGGCGCTACCTGATCGCCACGTTTGGCAAGGCGGCTGGCGCCATGGAAGCCGCCATGGCCAGCGCTTCGCAGATCCAGCCGATCTTCTTCTCGACCCATTGCCCGTCGACTTCGAACCGCGGCTACTGGCCCGAAGTCTATCTCGACATGGCTATCGTGCCGGGCACGGAACCGGCGCCTTACAAGGAGATGGAAGCGCCCTACTCCGTCGCCCGCGTCAGCGCCCTGGACCCGCAGATTTTCGCCTCGATCGACGAGCATGTCACTGATCTGCTGGCCGGGAAGACGACTGGGCGCTACAGCCCGACCGAGACGCTGGTGTGGATGGACGACGTCACCAATGCGACGCAAAACGCCCTGACAAAGGCAAAAGCACAGGCCCCGGACACGGTCGAGTTTCGCCGCTGGGAAGAGGACCTGCGCATCACCATTGGCCTAGGCCGGTTCTTCACCGACAAACTGCGCGCCGCGTTATTCTACGAGATCTGGAAACGTGGCGGCCCGGCTGAAGCCGCTAAGCTGGCGATGGACCACCAGACCGTGGCCCGCAACGCCTGGGCGCAGATGGCTGACCGCGCCAACAAGGTCTATGTCGCCGACATCTCCTATGGCGAAACGCCGGTCCGGCGCGGCAACTGGCAAGGCCGGCTGGAGCTGATCGACCACAATATCGAAAACCTCAAGGCCGCCCTGGCCGCGCCGCGCACGATGATGGCCGCCGCTAATGGTGAAAGCGCCCTGGCTTTCGCCAAAAGCCGCCCGGCCCGTCCGGTGATTGCTGCGCAACATCAGCCGCCGCAAACCTTCGCGCCCGGCAAGCCCCTGACCGTGCAAATGGCCGCCAAAGCCAAGGCGGCGAAGCTCTGGTATCGCCACGTCAATCACGGCGAACGCTGGCTGTCGGTCGCGATGACCAGCGACACCAAAGGCTGGCAAGGCGCCATCCCGGCCGACTACACCCAGTCGCCCTACCCGCTGCAATACTATTTCGAACTGGACACCGGCGCAGCCCTGACCGCCCAGGTGCCGGGTTTTAACGCGACCCACTCGAATACGCCTTACTACAGCGTGTTCAAGCGGGTCTGACCGATATGCTCCCTTCCTTCCCCGTTTACGGGGAAGGTGGCGGCGAAGCCGACGGAAGGGGGAGACCCAACTCAGCCATACGCGCCAAAGTTAGATCTATGACTCCCGTTATTGTCTCCTCGGGGTTCATCAAAAGGTCACGGGCAATGACCCTGTGCGTCAAGATTCCCAATTCAACTAAATATTGGTCCCGAACTTCATCCCGTATCCGTTGGTTTTCAAAAGTATGAATCGCCCCATCAACCTCAATCGCCAACCGGGCCTTCACGCAATAGAAGTCCAGAATGTAAGGCCCAACCGCATGCTGGCGACGAAAAACAAGGCCAGACTTGTGCTGGCTTTTCAGGCCGCCCCATAGCCAGATTTCGGGCTTGGTCATCTGCTTGCGCAAACGTTTGGCAAGCGTGATCTTGGCCCCTTCCCTCATGATCCCCCTTCCGTCGTCGCTTCGCGCCGCCACCTTCCCCGTAAACGGGGAAGGAAAACGGATGGAGCTTTCTACCACACCTGAACGCGGTCTTCCGGTTTCAGGTACAGCTTCTGCTCCGGCTTAACCGAGAACGCCTTGTACCAGGCGTCGAGGTTACGCACCGTGTCGCCGCGATATTCCGCCAGCGCATGGCCGTCGGTCTTGAGCCGCTGCCGTATCGCCGCCTCGCGCATCTTGGTCCGCCAGCTCTGGGCAAACGCGATGAAGAAGCGCTGGTCGCCAGTAAAGCCATTCTTCACGACGTCCGGCTTGCCCTTGAGCGACAGGACATAAGCGTCATGCGCTGCCGCCAGACCGGCAACATCGGCGATGTTTTCGCTCAACACCTGCTTGCCGTTCTGACAGGCGTCCGGGAACGGACAGTACTTGTCATACTGCGCCGCCAGCTTGGCCGAAGCCTGCTCGAAATGCGCCTTGTCCTCCGGCGTCCACCAGTTGAGCAGCCGCCCTTGCGCATCGAACTGACTACCCTGGTCGTCGAAGCTGTGGCTGATCTCGTGGCCGATCACCGAGCCGATAGCGCCGTAATTATAGGCGGCATCCGCCTGTGCATCGAAGAACGGCGGCTGCAGGATCGCCGCCGGAAAGTTCAGCGCGTTGGCCAGCGGCAGGTTCACCGCGTTGACCAGCTGCGGGTCCATGACCCACTCGCTGCGGTCCGGCTTCATCTTCAGCTTGGCCAGGTTGCGCTTGTAATCGAACAGTTCGGCGCGTTCGATATTGCCGACGGCGTCGCCGCGCACGATCTCAAGGCCGCTGTAGTCGATCCACTTGTCGGGATAGCCGACACCGACCTTGAGCGTCGCCAGCTTGGCCAGGGCCTTCTGCTTGGTGTCCGGCGACATCCAGGTGATGGCTTCGATGCGGGCGTGATAGGCGACGATGATATCCTTGACCATCTGGCTGATCTTGGCCTTGGCTTCCGGCGGGAAATACTTGGCGACATAGAGTTCGCCGACAGCCGTACCCATGGCCGTATTGGTCGTGGCGACGGCGCGCTTCCAGCGGTCCTGGATTTGCGTCGCACCGGTCAGCGTCGTGCCGTAGAAAGCAAAGCGCTTGGCGGCGAACGCCTTGGGCAGATAGCTGGCATAGTGGTTGAGGGTCTGGAAGGTCAGGTAATCCTTCCAGACGTCGACCGGCTCGCTGGCCGTGAGCGCGGAAATGCCGGTAATCGCCGTCGGATGCCAGATGATGAAGGTCTGCTGGTCGCCAAGCCCCGCCGCTTTCCAGTAGGCGTCCCAGTCGAGTCCCGGCGCCTTGCTGGCGAAATCGGCACGCGCCCAGCTGTTGTCGGCCTTCTGCACGTCGGCGGAGTCCTCCCGGCTGGCGTGGGTCTGGGCGATCTTGACTTCCAGCGCGAAGATGCGCGCCGCCTTGGTGTCGGCGTCGGCAATGCCGGCCAGCTTCAATATGTCGGCGATGTAAGTCTTATACGCCGCGCGCACCTCGACCATTTTCGGCGACGGATCGAGATAGTAGTCCCGGTCCGGCATGCCCAGCCCGCCCTGCAGGATATAAGGGTAATTGTGATCCGGGTCGTGCAGCCCCTGCGTGATCCAGGCGCCGAAAACGTGCCAGGTGTAGAAGTTGGTATTGTTCAACGCATCGACGTCCGAACGCAGGGTGCCACCAAGATAGGCCGACAGCGACGCCTTGTCCTTCACCGCCGCGATAGCCGCTAGGTCGCCATTCAGCGGGGTGATGCCTTTGGCCTCGATACCGGCCTCGTCCATGTAGCTGGCGTAATAGTCACCGACCTTCTGCGCCACGGTGCCCTTGGCCGGATGGCTGCTGGCAGCCGCCTGAATGAGATCGCGCACCTGCCCAGCGGTTTTCTCGGTCAGGGCGGCGCTGGGGCCATAGCTCGACCGGTCGGCCGGAATTGCAGCGGTCTTGATCCAGGCGCCATTGGCGTAGTTGTAGAAGTCATCACCGGGCGCGGTCGATTTGTCGATGCCAACGGTGTCGATGTCGTGAATGGCTGGTGCGGATATAGCTGGACCGGCCACGGCGAGAAGCGCGGCGAGCGCTACAGAGCGATAAAGGGACATAGGCGTGTCCTTGAATGGAGGCGCGCCGGGATTAGGCGCAGATGAAACTAATCAGCCCACCTCATATGAAGTCAAGACGAATGCCGAACCCTCGCCGGCTCGCCGCATTAATTATCTGTAAGACTCGTGTCGCCTGACAGGCTTGCCAACAGCCCTCGCCGCGCGCGATGATACGGCATGGATCGGAGGCCCCATGACCAAACACCGCATCTATACGACAAGCTTCGCCAGCGTCTATCCGCACTACATCGCCAAGGCGGAAAAGAAGGGCCGCACCAGGGCCGAGGTCGACGAAATCATCCGCTGGCTGACCGGATACAGTCCGGCGCAGTTCGAAAGCGTGCTGGAAGCGAAAACGGATTTCGAGACGTTCTTTGCCGAGGCGCCCCGCTTGAACCCGTCGCGCAGCCTGATCACCGGCGTGGTCTGCGGCGTGCGGATTGAGGAGATCGAGGAGCCGACGATGCGCGAAATTCGCTATCTGGACAAGCTCATCGACGAACTTGCCAAGGGCAAGGCGATGGAAAAAATCCTGCGCGTAAGTGTTTGAAAAGGTTGGCGGTGGTTATAGTTTCGGCCTTGATGAGATGCAAAAAATTACTGGCTGGCAGGCCCACTCGGTCCGCGGTGCCATGTCAGGTACCCTAAAGAAGAGAATGAAGCTGAGGATCGGCATCGAATGGACCGACGCCGGCCGCGTCTATAGCGTCGAGGCTTATGAGGCTGAATGACGCTCTCAGTATAGCCGAACCTAATTAGCGGACATTGGCATGCTTGTTTCGTCCTCAATTCCGGACATTGGCGCCACGCGCCTCGACCTCATTTGCAGACAATGCGACTATAGACTAACCGCTCAGAAGCGAACATTCGCATTCTTCTAGAAACTGGCCATTCAAGCCTCACTCCGGCGTAATCTATACCTTATAGAGGTCAGACGATCCTTCCTTGAGATTGAGTTGCAAAACATCTGCCATTTCAGCCAACCTTCAGATTGGCTTCAGTTTGGCAAAGCATGGTCGGGAGGTCCGATACCCCAACGGCGGACATCCGCGAACCTTTCATATGAAGATACTCGTCGCTGACGACCAACAGGCTTCCGCCGGCATTCGCACCGGACTGGTTGAGGCCGGGCATGACGTTACAGTTGCCTTTACCGGCCCCAACACCCTGACTTTGGCGATGACTGAAGTGTTTGACGCTATGGTGCTCGAGCGCCTGTTGCCGGAAATGGACGGCATGAGTGTGGTCAAGGCGTTGCGCACGCGCGGCAACAACACCCCCATATTATTTCTTAGCTCACTAGGTACCGTCGATGATCGTGTCGAAGGGCTGGAAAACGGCGCCGACGACTATATGCAGAAGCCGTTCGCCCTTGCCGAATTGACCGCGCGCCTGAACGCGATCGCGCGTCGCAGGGTGGACATAGAAACATTGCTTAAGGTTGCCGATATCGAGTTGGATTTGCGCCGGCGTCTGGTGTCGCGGGCCGGACGGCGCGTCGATCTTCAGCCCCGGGAAGTGCTCATGCTTGAGGAACTGATGCGCAATTCTCATCGCGTCATGACGAAATCTCAGTTGCTAGATCGGGTATGGGGTTTCGACTTCGATCCGGGCACCAACCTGGTCGAAACGCACATAAGCCGGCTACGATCTAAGCTGAATGCCGGATTTCGGCACAACGCCATCATGACCGTACGCGGATCGGGCTACATCATCCGAAGCAAGGTTATCTGAAACGCACACGGGCGGGATGCTGCCATCCCGCCCGTGCCCGACTTTTAATTGAACAGATCAGTACTTCAGGTTCAGCGTCAGATAGGCGCTGCGCGGCGCGCCCGGCGTGATGTTGTTGTCGTTGTCCGCGACCGAATAGTACTTCACGTCGGTCAGGTTCTCGACATTGAGCTGCAGCTGCACCTTGGGCGACAGGGCGTAATAGATGGCGCCGTCGACACGGGTATAGCTGTCGAGCGTCACGGCATTGCTGGTCGTAGCGAACGACTTGTCGCGATAGAGAACACCGACGGCCGCGCCCCACTTCGGGCCGAAGTCGTAGCGGTTCCAGACACTCAGGGTGTTCTTCGGGCTCTGCGCCAGCGTGCGCCCAGCCGGCAGCGTGCCGACCGCTTGAACCGTGCGGGCGTTCTGCGAGGCATAGGACGCAATCACCTGCCAGGCCGGCGTGATCTGGCCGGTGAGCGACAGTTCGGCGCCTTCGATGCGCTGCGAGTCGCCCGACAGCAGGATCAGCTTGGTGGCGTCCGTCGGATCGGCGACGGCGGCGTTGCTGCGGTTGAGGCGGTAGACGGCGGCGGTGATAGTCAATGCCGGGTTGACGTCCCACTTGGCGCCGATTTCCGTGTTCTTGAACTCTTCCGGATCGAGCGCCTGGTTGCTGACCGACAGCGACGCCAGTTGCTCACCCGAACGTGGCAGGTAGGTGATGCCATAGCTGGCATAGATCGAGGCGTTCGTGACCGGCTTGAAGATCAGGCCGACGCGCGGCGAGACCAGGTTGTTCTTGGCCGACAGGTCGCGCGTTGCCGCCGTGGTGGCGCGCAGGTTGGTGACGTCGGCGCTGAAGCGATCATAGCGGACGCCCGCGACGGCCTGCCATTGATCGTTGAACACGATCTGATCCTGCACATAGGCGGCGGCGAACGAATTGACGCCCGTGTTCAGGGCATCAGTGGCCGACTGGGCGAAGGTCAACGGCACCGAGATCTGCGGCGAGGCCAAGCTGACGATGCAAGTGGTCGCCGTCGAACCGGTCAGACAGGCGCTGTTAGGCAAGGCGAAGCTGCCGGTTTCGCGACGATTGTCGGTTTCCTGGCGGCCGAGCTCGATGCCGGTCAGGACGGTATGGCTGAGGCTGCCGGTATGAGCCGTAAAGACCAGATCGGTCTGGTTGAAGGCGTTCTTGCGGACGGTATGGTTGTTGTAGGCCGTGACAGCGTAGGTCGTGGCCGTGTTGTCAACCGCGCCCGGGAAGACGTTCTGGTAGAACTTGTCGTAGTTGGCCAGGCGGAAGCGGTTGCGCAGGGTCACGCCGTTGCTGAACTTGTGCTCGGCATAGGCCTGGAAGGCATTGACCTCGGAATAGGTCTTGCTGCGCGACGGATCGCCGAAGAAGGTCGACGGATCGGTGTTGACCGGATGGCGCGTGCCGTCGGTGGCGATGGCATAGCTCGGGATACCCCGATCGGCGCCGCGTTCGTCCTTGTAATACTCGTAGCCGATCGTGATGCGCGTATTGTCGCCGGCATGGAAGGCCAGGGTCGGATTAATGCCGGTGCGCTTATAGGTGACGCCGTTGCGGTAGCTGCCGGTGTCCTCACGCAGGGCGGTGACGCGGAACGAAGCTTCGGGCGCCAGGTTGCGGCCGATGTCGGCGGTGACGCGCTTCTTGTCGAACGAGCCGACCTGGAAACTGAAGCGGTTGAACTCGGTGAAGTCGGCCGCCTTGGTGACGCGATTGATCAGGCCGCCGGGGCTGCCGCGGCCGAAGATCATGGCGTTCGGGCCCTTGAAGACCTCGATGCGGTCGATGTTATAGGTATCGCGGTAGTACTGGACATCGTCGCGGACGCCGTCAACGAACAGGTCGGCAGAAGCGGTATTGCCTCGGAAGACGAGCGTATCGCGGTTACCTTCGCCCTGCGAGACGCCGACGCCGGGGACGTAACGCACGGCTTCGGCCATCGACTGGATGGCCTGGTCGCTGATCTGCTTTTCGCCGATGACCGAAACGGCCTGCGGCACGTCAATCAGGTCAGTCGGTGTCTTCGTCGCGGTGACGGTGGCCTTTGGATTATAGGCGGCGCGTTCGCCGGTAATGGTGACGGTCGTCTCTTCAGCGGCGTCGGCATAGGCGACAGCTCCGTGGACGAGGGCTAGCGCAGTCCCGGCCAACAGACTGGCGGCCAGACGGCGAATGGATGACTTTTTCATAAGGGCCCCTTCGTGCAAAGCCGCTTCGGGCGCGGTCTTTGAGAATGTGTTGCATTAACGAACGGGCGGGTAGCATTTGTGAGAATGCGTCGCAATAAAGTTCGGGAAACCTTGCCATTTTGTATAGATGGGGCAAGTGCACGAATTGTTCGAAATTCACGCAAGCATGAATGGATCCTTTGGGCGCCACCTCAATAGTAGAAATCGGCCCTCGGCAGTTCCTCAAAACCGGACATTTTCCCCTCACCTCGGCGCTCTTAAAGCGGACAATTGCCAAACCGTTGTTTTTCAACTCGCGTACCGCAAGTACTCGGGATTTTTGCCCTGAGAAGCAGATCCATCACAAAGGACGATCTTTGGGAGAAACTCAAAATGCGATTCATGGCGCCCGTTAGCGCGCGTGAATTGCATTCGGTGCTGCGTCGACATTTAGGGACGAGCGCCAATAACCGTTTTACCTGGCGTCCGCTTGGTCGGGTTAAAGGCGGAAACGGCGTCTTCAAGCGTTGCGACGGTGCCAATATTGGTCCGCAAGCGTCCGGTACGAACCCTCTGAACGATCTCAGTGAGCTGGGCGCGATCAGCCTCGACGACAAAATCGATCGCCAGACCCTCGGCGGGGCGTGCTTCGGCCGGTCCGACGATGGTCACCAGCCTCCCCCCCGCTCTGATAAGCGCTGCGGACCGCTTCTGGATTTCACCGCCTATAACATCGAAAACCAGATCGACTTTGCCGACATCCTCCAAAATATCCTTTTCCAAGTCGACAAACGTATTTGCGCCGAAGCCAAGTGCCCTCTCACGGTCGGCGCCTCGACCGGTGCCAATCACATAAGCCCCCGCTTCCTTCGCCAGTTGAGTAACCATCGAACCGACGGCACCGGCCGCGCCGTGCGCGATAATCGTTTGCCCCGCTTGAAGGTTACCGTGCAAAAACAATCCCTGCCATGCAGTCAATCCCGAGATAGGAAGGCTGGCGCCCACCGTAAATTCAACATCGCCGGGCAGCGGGGCCAGATTGCGCGCCGCTATCGCGATATACTCGGCCAGCGAGCCATCGCGGTACCAGTCGGCCAAGCCGAACACCCGCTGCCCCACGGCTAAGCCAGTCGTGCCATATCCGAGTGCGGTGACTACGCCGGCCAACTCGTGCCCCGGAATCGACGGCGATCGGGGGCGACCATTGCGATCCGCCCAGGTCGAAGGCCAGTCGAGTTCGGTGTTGACGAACCCGGATGCATGAATTTCCACGACCACGTCATTAATCGAAGGCCGAGGCGCGGGAAGCTCCACAAGCTTCATCCCGGCGGTGCCCGCACTCTGGTCCTTTACGATTATCGCTTTCATCGTCCACCTCCTGAAGTGTGGTCAACTGTCATCTAACGGATGCTCCGCAGGCTTCAGAGAATAAGGTCCGCAATTCGATGGTCCAGTTACCGGTAGCAATGGAATCGGCGCCATTGCGGCGGAACATCCTAGGTTGTTCTAAGCCAATACTCTGAGGTTTTCATTCTCCATATAGCAATAGCCCAGACACGTTTCCGAGACCTGTCCCGGTGTATCTGGGCTACCATTACGTTCATGCCACGTCAGATCGAGTTTGCTCCTCAAAACCGGACATTCCCGGCCTGGCCCAAGACCTTAAAAGCGGACATTGGTGCCCACGCCCAGGCATCTCCAAACGGACAAAGCGCCAAGCGTGAAGCTTGGCTCACAGGTCTACTCGGCTGGCTCTTGTTTTTCCCCCGGTTGCTCTGGCGGCTTCTTTTTGCGGTCAAGCGAGAGATCATAAACCGCTGTGGCGCCGTAGCGGTTCGGCGCTTGCGGATCGTGGCGGCGTTTGTCGAACGACAGTACCCGAGTGCCAAGCTTGAACGCTTCGTTGATGTCGTGCGTCACCATCAGGATGGTCAGCTTCTTCTCTTCCCACAGCTGCATGACCAGGTCGTGCATGTCGAGCCGGATGCCGGGATCGAGCGCGCCGAACGGCTCATCGAGCAAAAGCACACGCGGGTTCTTGACCAGGGCCTGGGCAAAGGCCAGCCGCTGTTGCATGCCGCCCGAAAGCTGGCTCGGATAGGCCTCCATCGCATGTTGCAAGCCGACGGCGGCCAGCATGTCACGGGCAACGGCTTCGGCTTCCTTGCGCTTCTTGCCCATCAGCCGCCCTAAAATGGGCGACCCGGCAAAGTCCAGCCCCAACATGACGTTGCCAAGCACAGTCAGGTGCGGAAAGGACGAATAGCGCTGGAAGACGATGCCACGGTCGGGATTGCATTCCGGCGTCAGGAGCTTGCCATCGAGCAAGACCTGGCCGCGCGTCGGGCCTTCCTGCCCCAGCGCCAGCCGCAGGAAGGTGCTCTTGCCGGCGCCGGACGGGCCGATGATCGACACGAAGCTGCCTTCGGCGATCTCCAGGCTGACGCGTTCGAGGATGATCTTCTCGCCGTATTCCACCCAGACGTTTTGAAACGACAGGATACCGGTCATCCGCCCTTCCTGTGCGCCCAGGGGAAGGCTTCGCGGCTGATGGCGCGCAACACGACGTCCATCAGAATGGCCAGGATAGCGATCCACGCTACGTAGGGCAGGATGATGTCCATCGACAGATAGCGCCGCACAAGAAATATGCGGTAACCGAGGCCGACGTCAGAGGCGATGGCCTCGGCCGAGATCAGGAATACCCAGGCCGGCCCCAGCGACAGCCGGACACTGTCGATCAGGCGCGGCAGGATCTGTGGCAGGACCACACGCATGGCCAGCTGCCACGAGCTGGCGCCGAGGGTCTGCGCCTTGATCATCTGCTCTTCCGGCAGGGACTGGACCTGGGCGGCCAGGTCTCTGACCATGAACGGCGTGATGCCAATGACGATCAGGATGATCTTAGAGGTTTCACCCAGCCCGAAGACGATGAACAGGATGGGCAAGATGGCGATCGGCGGGATGACGGCGATGGTCGCCACGATCGGCGCGAACGTCGCGCGCAGTAATGGCAATATGCCCAGCACCATGCCAATCACCAGCGCCAGCACGGTCGATATGGCGATGCCGACGCCGAGCCGCTGCAGACTGGCGGCCGTGTCGGCCACAAGCAGCACGTGCCCGGTCATCGGATCGGTCGTGAAGACGATGCGCGTCAGCGTGTCGCCCATCTTGGCAAGCGTCGGCAGCACCTTGTCGGCGGCGTTGAGCGCATGGCGCTCGTTCGACGCCGACACGTAGAACAGCAGCGCCAGGACCAGCGGGATCAGCCCCAGCACGAAGGCCAGGCTTTGGTGGGGCTTGATATTGATCAGCCGGCGCATACAGGTCCTTACAGTTTGCCGTCGGCGGCCATCTGGATGTAGGTCGGGTCGAAGCGCAGCTTGATATTGTCCTTGCTTCCCAGCGTCTTGCCGCCTGGGAATTCCATGCCGATGGCGTCGACCGAGGTGGCGGACGGACCGTACAGGCCCTTGCTGAAGCTGAACTGGCGCACCCGGTCCATGGTCTCGACCAGGCCCGGCGAGTTGATCTCGGTCAGCGCGTCAGCAGGGGTGTAATAGAGGAAGGTCGTCTTGACCTGGCTTTCGAAGTCCTCGGCCGTGGTGCCGGCCAGGCTGCCCATGTCGGCGCGAGCGGCCTTGCCCTCAGGCGTGTCGGCCTTCATGACGGCCATCGTCTCGTACCAGATGCCGGCCAGCGCCTTGCCAAGATCCGGATTGGCCTTGACCGTTGCGGTATCGACGACCAGCAGGTCGAGAATCTCGCCTGGGATCTGCGAGGAATTGAACACTTCCGTGGCGCCCGGCGTCTTCTTGATCTGCGACAGTTGCGGGTTCCAGGTGACAACGTTCTTCACGTCGGCACTGGAGAAAGCGCCGACGATATCGGCATCGCCGGTATTGACCGTCTTGACATCGCTGAGTTTCAGGCCGGCTTTTTCAAGGCCGCGCGCCAGCAGATAATGTGACACCGACAGCTCGACCAGACTGACCGTCTGGCCCTTGAGCGCCTTGAGCGATGTGCCGCTCTTCATGACGATGCCGTCATTGCCGTTGGAATAGTCCCCAACGATAATACACGACGTGTCCTTCCCGCCGGCGGCTGGAACGGTCAGGGCGTCCATATTGGCAACCGTGACGCCGTCGAGCTTGCCCGCCGTGAACTGGTTCAGCGATTCCACATAGTCGTTGATCTGCAGGATGTTGATCGTGAGGCCGTACTTGTCGGCCCACTTCTTCACGATGCCCGCCTTGGCCGCATAGGGCCACGGCATCCAGCCGGCATAGATCGACCAGCCGATGGTGAAGGTCTTGCCCGCCGCCGGAGTGGCCGGTTTTTCGGCAGGTTTGGTGCACGCCGCCAGGGCCAGCGCGCTCGATCCGGCCAGCAGACCGGTCAGAAGGGTACGTCTCGAAAGGCTCATCACTATCGCTCCTGAACACAGAGAAAAGTCCGGGCGGAGGATATAGGTTTCCGGCGCGCCCCATCCGGTCAATTAGAATTATAAAATTTGCAACCCGTCCAAACACGAGCGTGTAACAGACTGAAATCCTTATTTCATTTGCATCTCTCGCATTTGCGAATATTACTATTTACAAAATTCGTAATAACCGATAAGGTCTTTCCCCCAATGACGGATGTTGATGCCGATCACCTGGCCAGACTGAGTATGAGTCTGCCGGGAAGCCTCCTTGATGCGTTCGACCGGATGGTCACGGAGCGCGGCCTTCCGTCCCGTTCCAGCGCCATGACCGAGCTGATCCGCGGCGCCGTCGCCGAACACGCTGAACGCGTCCGTCCGGACGATGTGGTGGCCGGGACCGTCACCCTCACCTACGCTTCGGACTCGGGTACGGTGCGCCATCGCGTCGCCCAGAAGCAGCGGGATTTCCTCAAGGAAGTCATTTCCTCGCAGCACGTCTTCCTGGAAAACGATCAGTCGCTCGAAGTCCTGCTGGTGCAGGGCCCGCCGGGCCGTCTGGATGACCTGTGCGACGCGCTGCGCCGCATCCGCGGCATGCATCAGGTCAAGCTTGTCACCACCGCCGCCCTGCTGCCGCAGCTGCATGACCACGCCGCCGCCGATCTCCCTCCCCAGCCGTTACGAGCCGCCAAATGAACACTGCTGATCCGAAAGGCGCGCGCGACCACGCCCGCGCCATGGCCGGAACCAAGGTCGAGGCCATGCCGGTCCTGCCGGCGAAGGCCGACGATGTGCCCGGCGGCGAACCGGTCATCTGGGAAGAAACCCTGGCGGGCGGCGGCTACGCGCAAAAGCGCCTGGCGCGCGGGACGCGGCTGCGCCTGATCGACACGCACGGCGATTCTTGCGTGTCGATGCTGATCTTCAATGCCGAACAGCCGACCGAACGGCTCAATGTCGCCGATACACTGAAGGTGCAGTGGAACGGCTATCTCGGGGCGGGCAAGCTCCTGCTATCCGACATGGGCCGGGTGATGATGAGTATTCTCGCCGATGACGCGGGCACGCACGACGCCTTCTGCGGCGCGTCGAATGCCGCCTCGAATGCGCGCAAGTATGGCGACGGTCACAACTATAGCCCCAACCCGAGCGCCCGCGACCGCTTCCTGTTGTCGGTCGCCAAGTATGGCCTCGGCCGCAAGGACGTCCACCCGTGTATCAACTGGTTCAAGGGCGTGACCATCGAAGCCGACGGCACGACGACGCCGGTTGCCGGGCCGTTCGCGCCGGGCCGCCAGCTGATCCTGCGTGCCGAAATGGACGTGACCGTCGTGCTGGCCAACGCACCGCATGTGCTGGATCCAAGGGCCTCCTACACCGTCACGCCCGCACGCATTACCGCCTGGCGTGATGAGGTAACGCCCGAAAGCGACCCGGTTCGCACTGCCACGCCGGAAGGCCTGCGCGCCTTCCTGAATACCGAAGATTTCTACGCCCGGTGAGCCTGATGAAAGAGACATTGAACCTCGGCATGGCCGATCTTTCCGGCGCCATCATCCACGACGAGATCGTCCCGGCGCGCGCGCCGTGGATGCACATCGTCCGCAAGGGCGAGACCCTGCGCATCATCGACCTGGAGGGCAACCAGGCGGTCGATTTCCTGATGTACGCCACCGACGACGACGGCGAACGCTACAGCGCCCAGGACACCATCGCCGCCCAGGGCAATATCTTCCTGACGGCCGGCTCGATCCTGCTGTCCAACGAAGGCCGGCCGATGATGGAAATCACCGCCACGTCGGTCGCCTATCACGACACGATCGGCGGCGCGTGCAGCTGTGAGTCCAACACTCTGCGCTATGGCCACCACACCAAGTCGCAGCACGCCTGCGTCGACAACTTCCTCGACGCCAATGTCCGCGCTGGGCGCAACAAGCGCGACATGGTGTCGAACATCAACTTCTTCATGAATGTCCCAGTCGAAGCCGATGGCACGCTCGGCATTGTCGACGGCATTTCGGCGCCCGGCCTGACGGTCGACGTCAAGGCGCTGATGGACGTGGTGGTGGTGGTGTCCAACTGCCCGCAGATCAACAATCCCTGCAATGGTTTCAATCCTACGCCCGTCCGCATGGTGGTGACGTCCGATGTTCACTAAGGTCCTGATCGCAAATCGCGGCGCCATCGCCTGCCGCATTATCCGCACCTTGCGCAAGATGGGCATCGGCTCGGTGGCGGTGTTCAGCGAGGCCGACGCCGGCTCCCTGCACGTCGCCCAGGCCGACGAGGCTGTGTTCATCGGTCCGTCGCCCGCCAAGGACAGCTACCTCAATGTCGACGCCATCATCAACGCTGCCAGATCGACCGGCGCGCAGGCGATCCATCCGGGCTACGGCTTCCTGTCGGAAAACGCGGCCTTTGCTGAACGCTGCGCAGCGGAAGGCATCGCGTTTGTTGGCCCGACGCCGGACAATATGCGCGCCTTTGGCCTCAAACACACGGCGCGCGACATCGCCGCCTCGCTGAACGTACCGCTGGCGCCGGGCACCGACCTGCTGACCGACGAAGCCGCCGCCATCGCGGCCGCCGCCAAGATCGGCTTTCCGGTGATCCTTAAGGCGACGGCAGGCGGCGGCGGCATCGGTATGAAAGTGTGTGAAAGCGACGCCGATATCCGCGACGGTTTCGCCACCGTGGCCCGCCTGGGCGCTGGCAATTTCGGCGACAGCGGCGTGTTTCTTGAGCGCTATGTCCCCGTCGCTCGCCATATCGAGGTGCAGGTATTTGGCGACGGCAAAGGCCATGTGGTTGCTTTGGGCGAACGCGACTGTTCCTTGCAGCGGCGTAACCAGAAGGTCGTCGAGGAGACGCCTGCGCCGCTTCTGCCCGAAAAAAGCCGCCAGGCGCTGATCGATGCCGCCGTCCGGCTGGCGGCGGGGGCCAATTACCGTTCCGCCGGGACGGTTGAGTTCCTCTATGACTCCGACCGCGATGATTTCTTCTTCCTTGAGGTCAACACCCGCCTGCAGGTCGAACACGGCGTCACCGAGCAAGTCACCGGCGTCGATCTGGTCGAATGGATGATCCGTGGCGGGGCGGGCGATTTCTCTTTCCTGTCTGAGCCGCGCAATGAGCCGAAAGGCGCGTCGATCCAGGTCCGGCTCTATGCCGAAGACCCAGCGGAAAACTATCGCCCTAGCTCTGGCCGCCTGATCGAAGTGGCGTTTCCGCAAGGCCCGCGCGTCGACGGCTGGGTGGCCAGCGGCTCCGACGTCAGCGCCTTTTACGACCCGATGCTGGCCAAGCTGATTGTCACCGCGCCAGACCGCGACGCGGCCGTCAAGGCGTTGCAGACGGCCTTGGATGAAACCCGCCTTGCCGGTATCGAGACCAATCTCGACTGGCTGCGCACCGTGGTGCGGTCGGATGCTTTCACGACTGGCAAGGTATCGACGCGAGCTTTGAACACGATCGAATACCAGCCCAAGACCATAAAGGTCCTGTCCGGCGGACCGGCCACGACCGTGCAGGACTATCCCGGCCGCACCGGTTACTGGGACGTCGGCGTACCGCCGTCCGGGCCGATGGACGCGCTGGCGTTCCGGCTGGGCAACCGGCTGCTTGGCAACGAAGAAGGCGCGGCGGGACTGGAAATCACCGCCGCCGGACCGACCCTGCAATTCAACACGGCCGTCACGGTCTGCCTGGCAGGGGCCAGCTTCGATGCCACGCTCGATGGGCAGCCGGTCGCGACCTATAAGCCGTTCGCCATCGCCGCCGGACAGACCCTGAAAATCGGCCGCGTCAAGGGCGGCGGTATCCGCGGCTACCTGCTGGTCGCCGAAGGACTCGACGTCCCGGCCTATCTCGGCAGCCAGAGCGCCTTTGTCCTTGGCGAATTCGGCGGTCATGCCGGACGCGGTGTGGCGACCGGCGATACGCTGCACCTCAAGGCAGCGCCGACGCCGCAAACGCATGACTTGCCGGTCGCGCTCGTGCCGACGCTGGGCAAGGACTATCACCTGAGGGTGCTTTACGGCCCGCATGGCGCGCCGGATTTCTTCACCCCGTCCGATATTGCCATGCTGACCGACACGGCATGGAAGGTCCACTACAACTCCAACCGCACCGGCGTCCGCCTGTCGGGCCCAAAGCCGGAATGGGCGCGCAAGGACGGCGGCGAAGCCGGCCTGCACCCGTCCAACATCCATGATAACGCTTACGCTATTGGAGCGGTCGACTTCACCGGCGACATGCCGATTATCCTCGGCCCTGATGGCCCGTCGCTCGGCGGTTTCGTCTGCCCGTTCGTCGTCATCCAGGCTGATTTGTGGAAGGTCGGGCAACTGGCGCCCGGCGATAACGTGCATTTCGTGCCGGTCGATGACGTTCTCGCCGCTGCCGCCGAGGTCCATCAGGATCAGGCCATCGCCACCCTAAGCGCTTTGCCCGCGCCACAACCGGGCACGCCGTGCGCCTCGCCGATCTTCAAGGTCATCCCGGCCGAGGGCCATCGTCCGGCCGTCACCTATCGCCGCCAGGGCGACCGGCACCTGCTGGTCGAATATGGCCCGATCGTCCTCGATCTGGAGCTGCGTCTGCGCGTCCATGCCCTGATGCTGGAAATCGAGAAGGCCGCCCTGCCCGGCATTATCGACGTCACACCCGGCATCCGCTCGCTTCAGGTCCATTTCGACAGCCGTATTCTATCGCAGGCCGATTTGCTGGCCGCGCTCGAAGCCGCTGAAGATCGCCTGGGCATGCTCGATGATTTCGAGATTCCGTCGCGCGTCATCCACCTGCCCTTGAGCTGGGGCGATCCGGCCATTTATCAGACCATCGACAAGTACATGCAGGCCGTCCGCGACGACGCGCCGTGGTGTCCGGACAACATCGAGTTCATCCGCCGGGTCAATGGCCTGGAAAGCATCGACGACGTCCAACGCATCGTCTTCGACGCCCGTTATCTGGTCATGGGGCTGGGCGACGTCTATCTCGGTGCGCCCGTGGCCACGCCGATCGATCCGCGTCACCGGCTGGTCACCACCAAGTACAACCCGGCCCGCACCTGGACGCCACCCAATGTCGTCGGCATCGGCGGCGCCTATATGTGCATCTACGGCATGGAAGGCCCCGGCGGCTATCAGCTGTTCGGCCGGACGATCCAGGTGTGGAACACCTACCGCCAGACCGAGGCCTTTACCGGCGGCAAGCCGTGGCTGCTGCGCTTCTTCGACCAGATCCGCTTCTTCCCGGTGTCGCACGAAGAACTGACCGAGTGGCGGCGCGATTTCCCGCTTGGCCGCCGGGCCATTACCATCGAACACGAAACCTTCCGGCTCAAGGACTACCGCGCCTTCCTGAGCGACAATGCCGACAGCATCGCCGCTTTCCAAACGACGCGTGAAGCCGCCTTTGCCGAAGAACGCGAAGACTGGCGTCGCAAGGGCGAGTTCGACCGCGTGGCCGCCCTGAGCGAAGACGCATCGGCTTCCGAAACATCGGATGCCGTGGTTGTGCCCGAAGACTGCGAGGCCGTTGAGGCGCCATTCGGCGGCAGCGTCTGGAAGATGCTGGTCAAGGCCGGCGACCGCATCGAAAAAGGCGGCGTCATCGCCATTATCGAAGCCATGAAGACCGAATGCGCCGTTACGGCGCCCGACAGCGGCGTCGTCCGCGCCGTCTATGTCAGCGAAAGCCAGCCGGTCAGCCCCGGTGCGCCGATTGCCGCGTTGGAAATAGCATGATGCGTTGGAATATCTCCTCCATCGCTGCCGAAGTGTCGGGCGGAAAACGCTCGGCCGTCGAGGTGGCGCAGGACGTCATCGCCCGGTTGGCCGCCTATGATGCCGTCCAGCCGCAGGCGTGGATTTCACACGCTTCAACCGAGGACCTACTGGCTCAGGCGGCAAGGATCGACGCGCGTGTCGTAGCTGGTGAGGTCCTTCCGTTGGCGGGCGTGCCGTTCGCGGTCAAGGACAACATCGACACGGCAGGCTTCGACACCACGGCGGCCTGCCCGGCGTTTGCCTACCGTCCGGAGCGCAATGCGACCGTGGTCGACAAGGTCTTGCAAGCCGGCGCGCTTTTGGTCGGCAAGACCAATCTCGACCAGTTCGCCACTGGCCTCAACGGCACGCGCAGCCCTTATGGCGCGCCGCGCTGCGTCTATAACGGCGACTATGTCAGCGGTGGTTCCAGCTCCGGCTCTTCGGTCGCGGTCGCAGCCGGATTGGTAGCATTTGCCTTCGGCACCGACACCGCTGGATCGGGCCGCGTGCCCGCCGCCTTCAACCACCTGATCGGCTTCAAGCCGACCAAGGGCCGGTGGAGCACTGCCGGATTGGTGCCCGCCTGCCGGACGCTGGATTGTATCACGGTATTCACATCGACCGTCGAAGAGGCGGCCCTGATCGACCAGGTGGTCGCCGGGTTCGATGCGGCGGATGCTTATTCACGGCCATTGTCCGACATCGACCACCCGGTGAAGCGGATCGGCCTGGCACGATCTGAACAACTCGACTGGTGCGGCGACGCCGAGTCCGAAGCCCTCTACAAGGCTGCCATCGAACGGTTCCGCACCCTGGGTTGCGACTTTGCCGAGATCGACCTGGCGCCGCTGAGCGCCGCCGCGGCCCTGCTGTACGAAGGCCCTTGGGTCGCCGAACGCACAGCCGCCGTGGCCGATTTCCTGGCTCAACACGCTGATGCCTTCGACCCGACCGTGCGCAGGATCATCGAAGGCGGCCTGAGCGTCACCGGCGTGCAAACCTTTGCCGGTCAGTACAAACTAGCGGCTTACAAACGCACCGCCGACGCCATGTGGGATGATATCGACGCCCTGCTGCTGCCGACCGTGCCGACTATCTTCACCGTCGCTGACATGCGCGCTGACCCGATCCGGGCCAATGCGAAACTTGGGCTCTACACCAATTTCGTCAATCTGCTCGACATGGCCGCCATCGCTGTGCCGGCAGGGTTCCGCGCCAACAGCACCGGCTTCGGCATCACCCTGATCGGCCCGGCCTGGAGCGACCTGCCGCTGGCCGCATTGGCCACGCGATATGGTGCGCCCGCCGAAACGCCTCCCCTCGATCTCACGCCTCGCAAGGAACCCTGAACATGGACACCGTGAAACTGGCCGTCGTCGGCGCGCACCTCGAAGGCATGCCGCTGCACCATCAGCTGACGTCTCGCAGCGCCAAGTTCGTTGCAGCGACCAAGACGGCACCAAGTTACAAGCTCTACGCTATCGCCAATTCGACGCCGCCCAAGCCCGCCCTGGTCTTTGATGACACGGGCACATCCATTCTTTTGGAAGTTTACGAACTGAGCATCGAAGCGTTCGGCAGCTTCACCGCTGAAGTGCCGGCGCCGCTGGCCATCGGCACGGTGACGCTGGAGGACGGCTCGACCGTGAAGGGCTTCGTCGCCGAACCGCGCGCGCTGATCGGCGCCCACGACATCACGAAATTCGGCGGCTGGCGCGCCTTCATCGCCAGTTTAGGCACCACCTGAAACAGATCGCTCGAGCGCCTCATAAGCCGATATTCGCGCACGGAAGCCAGACCCCACACCCAGACATCCCCCACTGGCTCCGTTCCTCAAAAGCGGAAGTTGGTCACACGACCCAAGACCTCAAAAGCGGAAATTACCGCGCCGAGCCGCAACATCCAATCCGGACGCCGTACGCATAGCCTCAATCTGCAAAGCGGACATTCTATACTTAAGCTCTAACCTCGAAGCCTGTTCGGCTTGTCTCCGCCATTTCCCTCCGCTTTCGCTTGATTTGCAAACACGCAGCGGAGATGGGAGGCGCGCCATAGCAGACCCCCGCGCCGCTGCTCCTAAACCTTGATAACCAAGCCTTTCCCCATATTTATCGCCTCGCCGACTGCCTCCTGCCAGCCTGGTAGCCGAAGGCCATACATTGCCTCAAGTTTCGAGCTGTTCAGGACCGAATAGAGTGGACGGCGGGCACCACGGAAAAAGGCAGCACTCTCTACTTCCCTGATTTTGGCGGCGTTGTGGCCCGCCAGGGACAAGGCGCTTCGGACCACGTCTGAGCGGTGAGCGGCAGTACTTCCGGCGGCATGAAAGAGGCCATAAAGTGATGGATCGGGATTAGCAACCAGGCGCGCGGCCATGCTCAACAATGTGTGCGCCAGGTCAAGTCCGGAGGTCGGGCACGCCAGTTGGTCGGCCACCACCGTTACCGGCATATGAGCAGCGGCCTGAGCCAGGGCCGGCCGCACGAACCCGCCAAACGGCGAATAGATCCAGGTTGGTCGCACCACGACATGCATTTTTGCCTGCGTTATAGCGATCTCCCCGGCAAGTTTGGATTGGCCATAGGTATTTATCGGGTCGGGCACGTCCTCCTCGACATAGGGGGCGCCTTTGAGGCCGCTGAAGACGTAGTCTGTCGACAGATGGATAATCGGGATATCGAGCGCATCAGCGAGCTCGGCCAGGACGGCAGGTCCTTCGGCATTGACGGCAAAAGCGCCATCCCTATCCGCTTCGCAGGCGTCGACATTGGTCATGGCCGCGCAAGAGAGGATGACATCCGGCCGTGCCGAAAGCACAGGTGCCCGGAGGCTATCCGGCTGACGCAGATCGATATCCGGACGCGCCAGGAATATCAGTTGGTGCCGCGGCGTGGTCTGCTGTGCCACCACCCAGGCCAGGCAGCGCGCCATCTGTCCTGATTTTCCGATCACTAAAATGCGCATCACTCAGCGATCAGTTAGGCTGCGGTGATCCAGCCAGACTGGCCAGATAGGTTTCATGCCTCGGCATGGCCCGCACGGCACGATCAACGACCGCGCGCATGGCGCCAAAACGGACATCGATTTCCGGATCAGCGATGAGATCCGCCATCGGGTCATAGCCGGCCGGCGTCAGGTGCTGACCCAGCATGACCGCCAGCCAGCTGGTCGGCTGGAAGAGCTCTCCGGGCGTAAGGACGATTCGCGAAGACGCCTGGAAATGTTCCATCTTGTAGGCCAGGCTATCCGGCACCGGCATCGCTTTGCAATAGGCCCAGAACGGCGTGTCTTCGCGATCGGTTGCCTTGTAGTGCAAGATAATGAAATCGCGGATGCCCTCGAATTGGTTCGACATGGCGCGGTTATATTGTTCGGCAAGCAGCGGGCTGAAATTCCGGTCCGGCCAGAAGTCGAGAAGCTTCACGATACCCGAATGGATCAGGTGGATGCTGGTGGATTCAAGCGGTTCCAGGAAGCCTGACGACAGGCCAATTGCCACGACATTGCGGTTCCATGCCAACTTTCGCTTTCCGGTCTGGAAGCGTAGGAACTTCGGCTCGGCCAAAGGCGGGCCGTCGAGATTGCGGACAAAGCTTTCAAGCGCCGCCTCTTCGGACATGAACGTCGAACAGAACACGTGTCCATTGCCGATGCGATGCTGCAGCGGAATGCGCCATTGCCAGCCCGCGGCGCTGGCGGTCGAGCGTGTATACGGCGTCACCGGCTCAACGCGGGCTGTCGGCGCGAAGACCGCACGGTCGCACGGCAAAAAGGCACTCCAGTCCTCAAAGCCCGTTTTCAAGGTCTTTTCGATCAGCAGGCCAACCATGCCGGAACAATCGACAAAGAAGTCGCCGGACACCTGGCTGCCATTTTCCAGGCTGACCGATTCAACGAAGCCGGTTTCAACGTTCTGCTCGACCGTCTTGATCTTGCCTTCGATGCGCCGGACGCCGTGTTTTTCGGCATGGGCGCGCAGGTAGCGCGCATAAAGGTGGGCATCGAAGTGATAGGCGTAGTTCAGGCCGGGGGCCGCCGACACACCCGGAGGGGGCGGCACAAAGCGGTTGTTCGCAGCGGCCTGGCAATTGAGCGAATAGCTGGCGAAATCTTCATCCAGGCCCGCCATCCGGCGGCGCGTCAGGAAATGCTGGAATTCAGTGCGTCCTATTGGCGCGCCTATGGCGCCGAAAGGATGGAAATAGCGCGTGCCGATCCGTCCCCAATCGATGAACAGGATGCCGAGTTTATAGGTGGCCTTGGTGTTGAGAACGAAATCGGCTTCGTCGATGTCGAGCAGACGGTTGAACCGCTTGATCGCCGGGATTGTCGCTTCGCCAACGCCGATCGTGCCAATGTCTTCGGACTCGACCAACACTATGTCTGCCAGCTTGCCTTCGGTGACGTAGGCCAACAGCGCGGCGGTCATCCACCCGGCGGTGCCGCCACCGACGATCACCAATTTGAGGCGCCCGTTTGGCTGAGAGGCTGGCGAAGAGTCAGTCATGGCGTCGTTCCGGTGACAGATGACAAATAGTTATCATAACCTTTCAGGCAAAATCCACACCCATCGTCATGGTCTGGCAACGGACGCACCCAATCGCCAAAAACTCATGAATATCAAACGACAAAATCCAGAACAAACCACTGCGGCTTTACAAGGTGGGATTTGAAGGCCATACATAGATCATGATCATTTGCGACAAATTCGTGTTTCTGCACCTGCATAAATCAGGCGGCACCTTTGTCGGCCATATGATGATGAAGTGCCTGCCGTCGGCGCGACGGGTGGGTTATCACCTCCCCTATGATCAATTGCCGCCTGCATTGCGCCATCTACCCGTCGTGGGGACCGTGCGCAATCCGTGGGCCTATTACGTCTCGTGGTATCATTTCCAGGCAGCGCAGCCCAAGCCGAACAGCCTTTACTTGATCTGCAGTGAGAACGGTACGCTCGATTTTGCCGGGACGGTTCGCAACCTGGTGATGCTAACGGAAGACGCCGACCGCGTCGAGCGGTTGGCTGCCACCTTTCCCGAGCAGTTCGTCAACCACGGCCTGAACCTCACCCGTGCCTGTATCGGCCGGATCGTGGGCAGCGGCGTCGGTTTCTACACCTTCCTGTACCAGCGCCTGTACGCGCAGGCGCAAACGCCGACAATTCTGACAACCGAAGGCCTGCGCGACCAACTGTTCAAACTGGATGTGGGCCTGAGAGGACCAGAGCGAATGTTGATGCAGGAATTCCTACAGTCCATGCCCGACCTCAATGTCAGCCAGCATGGCCCGTACCGGGACTATTATTCGCCGGAACTGCAGGCATTGGTGGCGCGGATGGAAGCCCCGGTTATCGAAAACCACGGCTACAGCTTCTGAGCAGCCTTGAGGCGACGCACATGATATCTGTAGACATTGGTCCTGACCTATGTGAACACTTTCGGCTGGCCCGGCCTGTTTTCCTTTCGTTACGCCCATGAATTTCGCCAACGATGCTCAGAAACTGGGAAGCTTTGATGTTTCCGAACTGGCGCGCGTGGTGGCGTCGTTCGAGGACGAAGTGTGGAACGCCGATGCCAGCCGCCAGCAGGCCTTCAGCGCCCATTCCAGCACTCAGACGCTCAAGCTGATCGCCGATGCCGACTTTCGCCATACCGACCCGACTGTCCACTCGCTGTTTCACACGCTTGAGCCGCACATCCGCCCGTTCATGGAACACGCGCGAGGGGCTTATCTGCAAACCCTGCGGCAGCGGCGCGTGGCTGAGGACAATGGGCCAGGCTACTTCATTCGCGCCATTCTGACGCGATTGCCGCCGGGCGCCGAGATCCGGCCGCACATCGACGAAGGCGAGTCGCTCAAGCGCTGCCACCGTATCCACGTGCCGCTCATTTCGAATCCCGCCGCCCTGTTCATGGTCGGCCGCCTGAAGTTCCACATGCCGGTGGGCGAGATGTGGGAAATCAACAACCGGCGCACTCATGCCGTCAGCAATGGCGGCGACCAGGCGCGCATTCACCTGATCATGGACTATGTGCAGCCTGGCGAAGTCGTGTTTGACCTCGAAGGCCCGCTTGTGGCCTGATCGCCTCTTTCATTCATTCAGCCTCCAGGTTTCCATGACGCAACAACTGACCATCCGCCAAATCTACCTTAAGGACCTGTCATTCCAGGCCCCGTCAGGTGCCTCCATTTTCGTGCAGGACTGGGCCCCCCAGGTGAAGATCGACATGAAGGTCGGCCACAGTCGCCTGCCCGGAGATCTGACCGAAGTCGTCCTGACCGTGTCGGTGGTTGGCACAAATGCCGGAGCGACGGCGTTCATGGTCGAGGTCCTGCAGGCCGGCGTCTTCGAAGTGCCGGCGCTGGCAGGCCCGGAGCTTGACCATATCCTGCTTGGCCGTTGCCCGGCCATTCTGCTGCCCTACGCGCGCGAAGTCATCGATGCTGCGCTGATGCGAGCGCGCTTCCCCGCGCTTCTTCTGAACCCGGTCGATTTCGAGGCCAACTGGCGAACCCTGAAAGCCTGATTGGCCTCGCTTCCAGACAATATCGGGAGATCATTTTTCACAGCTGAGAATGTATTTATAGACAAATTGATCACGCGGCGGTAATGGTCATGACAACATGCATATTGGTCAGAATGAGACGGGACATGTCCGATTTCTGACCAGGCCGCCCGCCCGCTAACGCGCTGCTTTTCATGCGGCCCTGCTTTTTCGAGACCCGCTTTTTACGAGGCAAGGTGTGAGTGTCAGTTTCTTCCTGGGAGTCGATGGCGGCGGCACGCATTGCCGCGCCCGACTGCAAACCTCCGATGGCAAGACCGTCGGTGAGGCGGCCAGCGGCCCGGGAAATGTCCGTCTGGGGCAAGCCCTGGTGTGGGCTAATATCTCCGAAGCTGTGGACGGCGCACTGCGCCAAGCCGGATTGGGTCGCGAGCACCTCAAGGTTATTGCCGCGGGTTTCGGCCTGGCGGGCGTTCTGAAGCCCGAGGACTGTCAGGATGTGCAGGCCCAGGGTGCGATCTTCCACTCGTTGGTCATTTCATCCGACAGCCACATTGCCTGCCTGGGGGCGTTCAGCGGCCGTGACGGCGCCATCCAGATCATCGGTACGGGCAGCTCAAGCTACGCCATTCTTGACGGTGTCGGCCGATCCTGCGGCGGCTGGGGCTTTGCCCTCGCCGAGAAGGCGTCGGCGGCCGCGCTTGGCCGGGATGCCATCCGGGCCGCATTGGAAGCGCATGATGGTCTTGCGCCCGCTTCCCCCCTTACTTTCGCTCTGATGGAGCCTTTTGGCGGGCCGGTCAATGTCGTCGACTGGTCCGAAACGGCGCGGCCGAAAGACTATGCCGAACTGGCTAAGCTGGTGTTCCACCATGCGGAAGCTGGCGACGCCGTGGCCATGACTCTTGTCGAACGTCTGGCCAGCGATTGCGGCCGCTATCTCCGCGGCCTGGAAAAGCGCGGCGCGCCGAGCGTCTGCCTGCTGGGTGGGCTTGCAGATCAGGTGAAGCCGTATCTGCCTGCCGATATCACCGCTCGGCTTGCGGCGCCGCAAGGCGACGCCCTCGATGGCGCGCTGATCCTGGCGCGTCAGGCCCTGGCTGCGCAACGGGTGCCGTCGTGAAGCCCGCGCGTCTCGAAGTTTGTGTCGATACGGTCGAAGGCATTGGCATTGCCGCGGATTCTGGTGCCGACCGTATCGAATTGTGCAGTTGCCTGAGTGTCGGCGGATTGACGCCCAGCCTCGGCCTGATGCGTGCCGCCGCTGCCGTTGCGTGCCCTACCCGCGTCATGATTCGTCCACGCGAAGGTGATTTCACCTATTCGCCGGCAGAGATCGACATCATGTTGCGCGACATCGATTCGGTAGCCGATATCGGCCTCGAAGGCGTGGTGTTGGGCGCCAATTACCTCTCCGGCATTCTGGATGGCGTCATACTGACGCGCCTGATCGGCCATGCCCGCAAGGCCGGCCTCAAAACGACCTTGCACCGCAGTTTCGACCTCGCGCCCGATCTGTTCGAGGCGCTCACCACGGCCAATGAACTCGGCATCGACTGTATCCTGACGTCCGGCGGCGCGTTGGCGGCCTTGGCCGGTGTCGACACCTTGCGCCAGTTGGTAGCGTTTGCGCGGGTACAGGACTTTGCTGTCGAGCTGATGGCCGGCGTGGGCGTGGGATCGAAAACAGCCCGCGATATCGTCGAACGCAGCGGTATCGGCTGGGTTCATGGGTCCTGCAGCCTGCCACGTGCCGTCATGTCACCTGAAGCCCTGCGTCTTGGCTACAGTTCCGTCGACCACCGCCATACGGATGCCTCGGAAGTTGCCGCTTTGCTGCAGGTACTGAAGGCGATTGCCGAAGCGCCGTTGGCAACTGCCAAATCAGCCGGAATCTATGCTGCCAAATGAATTATTGCATTAAATAATGCAATAAATGCGAGCAGTTAGGCAATACACCAAGGCCTTCCCGGTTTTTCAGCGCTATTGCCTGCCCGTGGTTTTTATAATACCACCAAAGGCAGTTGTAATGCCCGCACGCCCATGTTGGGCCATTCTTCGTCAAGTCCCTGACGCCAGGTCACGTTCTCAATGTCCACAAAGCCCGCCCTAACGGAAGGTGCCAAGTCGTCGGTCCTCTACATGCAACTCCAGGACTGGTTGCGCGAGGCGATCGCCAGCGGTCAGCTGGCGCCTAACGAAGCGATTTCGACCGAACGCGAACTTGCCGAACAGTTCGGCGTGTCCCGCATCACGGTCCGTAAGGCCGTCGATGGCCTGGTCTACGAAGGCCTCCTGACCCGGCGCCAGGGCGCGGGCACTTTCGTGGCGGCGCGCGTCGAAAAGAGCTATTCGAAAATGACCTCGTTCACGGAGGACATGCTCTCGCGCGGCCGCGTGCCAAGCAGCCAGTGGCTGTCGAAGGCGGCCGGCACCGTCAATCCCGAAGAGGCCATATCGATGGGCCTGTCGCCCGGGACCATGGTCTATCGCTTCAACCGCATGCGGTTTGCCGATGGTACGTCGATGGGCCTGGATTATTCAACCGTGCCCGCCGATTGCCTGCCTTCGCTCGATTCGGTTGAAGAGTCGCTGTACGCCGCGCTTGAGGCGAATGGGAACCGCCCTGTCCGTGCCTTGCAGCGGTTGCGCGCCGTTGCGTTCAATGCCGAACAGGCGCGTCTCCTGGAAATTCCTGTCGGTTCGCCGGGCCTGTTGATCGAACGGCGCGGTTTCCTGGCTGACGGCCGGCCGGTCGAATACACGCAGTCCTATTACCGCGGCGATTCCTACGACCTGATGTCTGAACTGTCGCACACAGCGTAACTTTCATAAGAAAAATTCTTTTTACTATTGCGTCCCGTCACGGACGGCCTAAAAGTTGTCATGACAAATTAGGCTGCCGGGACGGAGTTGTTATGGACGTCCCCGCTGACCAGAATTAGGGAGGGACTGGCATGACGACTGCGAACCGACGCGGTGTTCTTCTGGCGGGCTCAGCTGCCCTGCTGGCGAACGCGGGATCGGCGTCCGCTGCTACCTCTCCCCGTCCGTTCGGCGCCACGCCATCGCCGCGCCAGTTGGCCTGGCATAGGCGCCAAGCCAATGCCTTTGTTCACTTCACGATGAACACCTTTACCGATCGTGAGTGGGGCTATGGCGACGAGTCCACGGCCCTGTTCAACCCGACGGACTTCAGCGCCGACCAGATCGTGCAGGCGGCGAAGGCCGGGGGTCTGAGCGGCCTGATCCTGACCGCCAAGCACCATGATGGCTTCTGCCTGTGGCCAAGCCGTTTCACCGAACATTCGGTCAAGAACAGCCCTTACAAGAACGGCCATGGCGATATTGTCGGCGAAATGTCCGAAGCCTGCCGGCGGCATGGCCTGGACTTCGGCGTCTATCTGTCGCCCTGGGATCGTAACCACGCCGAATATGGCCGGCCGGCCTATGTCGAATACTACCACGCCCAGCTCAACGAACTGACGACGCAGTATGGACCACTATTCGAAGTATGGTTCGACGGCGCCAATGGCGGCGACGGCTATTATGGCGGGGCGCGTGAACGGCGCAAGATCGACGGTCACACCTATTACCAGTGGGACAAGGTGCGGCCCCTGGTGCGCAAGAATCAGCCCAATGCCGTCATGTTCGCCGACTCCGACATGGATATTCGCTGGGTCGGCAATGAGGACGGCGTTGCTGGTGATCCATGCTGGCCAACCTGGGACTACACCACGCCTTACAACCTGGAAAAGGCCAATCGCGGCGTGCGCGGCGGACCGGTGTGGAACGGAGCCGAAGCCGACGTTTCAATCCGTCAGGGCTGGTTCTGGCACGCAGATGATGCGCCACGTTCGCCAGCCGAGCTGACGCGCAAATATTTCGAGTCGGTCGGGCGTGGCGCCAATCTGCTGCTCAATCTCGCACCGGACCGGCGTGGCCGTATCCCTGACGCCGACGTGGCGGCTTTGCAGGACTGGAAGGCGATCCGCGACAAGGCCTTCGGCGCCAACTTGGCGGACGGCGGGCATGTCACCGCCAGCAGCCACCTGAGCCCCACCTTCGCGGCGAAGAACGTGCTGACCTCGACCGCTGCGTGGGCAGCGGCGGTAAAGGACCGTGACGGCGCCTGGCTGAGTGTCGTCCTGCCCAAGGCGCGGACCTTCGACGTCATCCGCCTGGCCGAGGACATCCGTTATGGCGTGCGTGTTTACGGCTTTGCCGTCGATATCCGCACCGGTAAAGGCTGGACCGAGATCGCCCGACACGAGTCCATTGGCGCGCTGCGCCTTATCCGGTTGGATCGACCGGTGACAACGGACGGCGTGCGCCTGCGCATCCTGTCGGCCGGCGCCGCGCCCATCCTGTGCAAGCTGGGCCTGTTCCGGCTGCCGGATATTGTCGAGGAGCCAGGTATCCGCCGCGACGCGCAGGGGCTGGTGACATTGACGGCTCCCGTCCCAGGACTGGAAGTCCGCTATACGCTCGACGGCGGCGTCCCTACGGCCGCCTCTGCGCTTTACACGGCACCGTTTGCCCTGACCGATGGCGGCAGCGTCCAGGCGATTGCTCGGCAGGCTGACACGGGCCTCGGCAGCGCCGTGGTCCGCAAAGACTTCGACGTATCGTCCGCCCGCTGGCGTGTGGTCTCACCGCCGGAAGCCGGCGCCGCAAACCTCCTTTCGGGTAAGCCGTTTGCCGGTCAACCGGGCCAGCCTGTCGATATCGTCATCGACCTGGGCCAGGCCTATGACGTCAAGGGTTTCACCCTGACGCCGGCGACGCAGGACATTTCACTAGGTGTCGACAAGGTCGCCCAGATGGGTCCGCCGGCCGGTTACGAAGCATGGATCGGTCCAGACGGCACAACCTGGACCGCGCCCGCTGCCAGCGGCGAATTCGCCAATATCGCTGCCAACCGTGCCGAGCAGAAAATCCCTTTCGCCACACCGCAGCACGGCCGTTATCTTCGCCTGCGCCTGCCGCGCGCGGTGCAGGACAAGTCCGTTATTGTTATCGGCCGCATCGGTCTGATTACGCGCTAAGTGCCTATTGCCTTCAGGAGGTCCTGTCATGACGTCATTCCTGGCCGATCGCCGGCATTTTCTGGGTTTGGTGGCTGCGGCTTCGGCCACAGCCTGCCTGCCGGCGGGTCTCAGCCGGGCCGGCACGGCGACCAGCCTGGCGCCCGCCTATCCCGCATTCGGCGATCACTGGAACGACTTCAAGGATTATGATCCGGAGCGCGATCCGGATGCGCCCTTCTATCGTTCCCACTTACGCCGCGCCGCGCGTATTGCCCCGTTTGCCGCCACTCAGGCCCATCCCGGCCTCGATGCCCACGTCTCCAGCGCCAGCCTGGTCGCGCCCTATTTGACCATCGACGGGCCAGGCAATGACTGTAATCGCCAGCGTTATGCCATCGGTACCAACAGCCGCGTCCACTTGGAACGCGCCTGGCAGTACCAGGACATTGTCGTCGGCTGGAACAGCACCGGGCTGGTCCCCAACGCCGCCCTGATCGATGCCGCTCACCGCAATGGCATGCGCTGCCTGGGCACCATGTTCCAGCCCGACAAGCGGATGTTCAACGGCACCGACCTGCCGCCCGCCGAGGTGGCGCGCAAACTGATCAAACTGGTGGATTACTTTGGTTTCGACGGCTATTTCGTCAATTTTGAAGGCTTCACCGCACAGGACGCCAGCGCGGTTCAGGATCTGATCGGGCTGATGCAGACCCAGGCCCATCAAGCCGGTCTCAGCGACTTCCATATCCAGTTCTACAATGGTTACACTGACGCGCGCATGGTCTGGCCCGGATCGCCGCATGCCGATGGCCGGCCGCGCGAAGCTGATGCGCCGCGCGCCGATTCGATGATGATCGACCAAGGCTGGAGCAATTACGGCATGACGCGCGGCTGTTGTTCCGGCCCGCCACTGAAGACCTTGCCCCTGCCGGCTGACCTCGGTCAGGGATATGATCCGATGGCGATCTTCTACGGATTGCAACTCTATCCCGGCCCGGGCTATTTCGGTCTGATCGCCCCGACCGTCGTCACGCCGAATACCAGCGGCAAGGCGCTGGGTGGCCTGCAGATCTATAGCGTCGAGGACGGCCTGCGGAAGATGCGCCGCGCCCGTCTGGATCAGCTTCGCGCTTCGACCAGCCTGTCGACCGCAGACAAAGCCGAACTCAACCGATGGACCACCCCCAAAACCAGCCGCGCCACGTGGTACGACCTGCACAGCCGCTTCTGGTCCGGGCAGTCGGGCAATCCAGCACGCAACAACACGCCAACGCCCTCCCAGGCAGCCATCTACGGGCCCGCCGATGCGCACAAAGTTTATACCGATTACGAAACACCGCCTGGAAAGGCGACGGATCAGATCCGTCTGCCGATCACGTTTGGCGTCGCCAACTTCATTACCGAACGGTCGGTGATCGGTGCCCTGCCCTTTGTCACCCGCTTCAATACCGGCGAAGGCGACCGTTTCTTCAGTGGCGGCCAGAAGGTAGCGTCAGCGCCGTGGTTCAATCTCGGCATCCAGGACATTCTGCCGACCTGGACGTGGTGGACCAAACCCCTGCATGCGCCGCTGGATCGGGATCATGGGGCGCCAGAGCTACTGGCCGTCGATTACGATTTCGAAGACGCCTGGGACGGCGGTGCGTCGCTGCGCATGTCAGGCAAATTGGGCGCGAAGACGGCGACCGAAGTTCGGCTATTCAAGACCAGGATCGCGGCAAGCTCTGGCCTGACGATCGGCTTGGTCGCCAAGGGCGGCCAAGGTGGCACGGCCAAGGTCGGCCTGATCTTCGAGGACAAGCCGGAAGCGACCGAATGGTTGACGGTCAAACCGGGGGCGCCCGGCAAGACCGGTTGGTGGCAATGGCGGCAGGATCTTAGCCGTTTCGCCGGCCGGACGCTGGCGGCGGTGTCGTTGGGCTTCGAAAGCCCGGCTGCGGCGAAAGCCTATCATATCAATATCGGCGAACTGTCGCTGACCGACGGAACCTCCGCTCCACTGGCGAAACCGGACGGTTTCCGCATTGCTGCCGGTCGCAAGGCGGGGGACAGCCAAACGGCCGAACTGCGCTTGCAATGGGCGTTCGATCCGTCAGCGGCGCATTATGATCTGTTCGCCGGCGACGGCATGGCGCGGCAATGGCTGGGCCGGATTTCGGGTGACAGCTACTATGTCGCCGCCTTGCCGCGGTCGGTGGGCGCAAAGACCACGACGGTGCATCTGGTTCCGACTGCAGTGAATGGCGCCGTCAGCGAAGCGGTCGTAGCGATCTTCGATTGGGACGCCTAAGCGAAGACGCTCTTTACCGGAATGACGCGGTCGGTCTTCACGGCGTCGCAGCGGGCATAGACAAAGCCTGACTGGATGGCAAAGGCCCCAACCTCACCCTTGCGGTTCAGCGCCAGAAAGCCGACCTGGAGTGTCTTCGCCGCTTCGGGCCGGCGCTTGACGATGCGCATCACGGCTTCCTGGCAGGCCGCCTGAGGCGACCGCCCCTGGCGCATCAGTTCGACAACCAGGAACGAGCCGGCATTGCGAATGACCTCCTCGCCGACGCCAGTCGAGGTGGCTGCGCCAATCTCCCCGTCGACATACAGGCCCGCGCCGACGATTGGGCTGTCACCCACGCGCCCACGCAGCTTCCAGGCCATGCCGCTGGTCGTGCAGGCGCCGGACAGGCGGCCCTGAGCATCCAGAGCCAGGATGCCCAGCGTGTCGTGATTGGCGATGTCGCCCGGCAGCTTGCTGCCCGGCGCCTGGCCATAGGTCGACATTTCGCTGTTGGCGACCGGTTTGTAGTTCGCCGTCTTCAGCCATTCCTTCCAGGCCGCTTCGGACTCCGGCGTCAGCAGGTCCTCCTTCGGGAAGCCTTCGGACAAGGCGAACTGCAGGGCGCCTTCGCCGACCAGCAAGACATGCGGTGTTTTTTCCATAACGCGGCGCGCCACGGAGATCGGGTGGGCAATGTGCTCCAGCGCGGCAACGGCACCGCAGCGCCATTGTTCGTCCATGATACTGGCGTCGAGCGAGACGTGGCCATCGCGATCCGGATAACCGGCGCGCCCGACACTATGATTGCGCATGTCGACTTCAGGCACCCGCGCCCCGGCTTCGACGGCGTCGAGGGCATGGCCGCCGCTGTTCAGCACCTGCCAGGCGGCCTGGTTGGCGGCGACGCCGAAATCCCAGGTCGAGACGACGATCGGTTTCGGAGCCGCCTTGGCGTGCGGGGTGGCCTTGGCCGTCCCGGCCAAGGCCGAAGCCATAAGGGAAGCCTGAACAAAAGCGCGGCGGTGGGTCATGGCGATCAGTCCCGGTTGAAGGATCAGACAAAGGATGGCGGGCGCTCGGCCTGCCGGGCGGCGAAGTTCCGATTTGGCTTCGGTCCCATGGCGAAAGTCAAGGTGCCGCCACGTATCAGTTGGTCATGGTGAATCCAGCTTCGCGGCCACGGTTTACCGTTCCACGCTACCGACTGAACGTAGATGTTGTCGGCGCTATTGGCCGGCGCCTCGATCCGCAGTCGCTTACCGTTGCCGAGGGCTATCTCGGCACTCTTGACCGCCGGGGAGCCGAAGACATAGACGCAACTGACCGGATCGACCGTGTAGAGGCCAAGTGCGCTCATGACGTACCAGGCGCTCATCTGGCCGCAATCCTCGTTGCCCTCGAGGCCATCCGGCGCGGCACGGTAGAAGGTGCGCAGGATCTGGCGCACATAGGCCTGCGTCTTGTAAGGCGCTCCAGCGTAGGCATAGAGATAGGCGACGTGGTGGCTCGGTTCGTTGCCGTGCGCGTACTGCCCGATCAGTCCGCTAATATCATCCAGGGTCATTTCTTTGGCGTCGGGCAACGCCAAAAACAGGCTGTCGAGCTTGCGCTCAAAGGCTTTGTCCCCGCCGAAAAGCGCCATGTAGCCGTAGATGTCGTGCTGGTTCAGGAAGGTCGCCTGCCAGCCATTGGTTTCGGTGTAGTCGCGCCACTTGGCCTGATCGTGACCGAGCGAATGCGGGCTGTAAGGCGTCACCCATTGCCCATCGGCGCGCTTACCCCTGATGAAACCGATATAGGGATCGAACAGGTTGCGATAATTCAGGGACCGCGCTTTCAGGACCTGCGCGTCTTCCTGGGCTCCGACTGCGGCGGCCAGACGGGAGGTGCACCAGTCGCTGTAGGCGTTTTCCAGCGTCTTGGAGACCGCTTCCTCGACCTTGTCGACCGGCAGATAGCCCATCTTGCGATACAGCGGCATGGCGTGCGTGGGGTCGTCAAAGGCCCGATCGCGCGCCACTGCGTAGGCCGCGCGATAGTCGACGCCCGGCACCTGTTTACGGCAGGCTTCGGCCAGGACCGCGGCATAGTGGTAGCCGATCATGGTGTCCGTCTCGCGGCCATACAGCGGCCAGATCGGTACGCCGGCAGGGCTTTCCTGCCCCATGCGCACCAGGCTGCGCAACATGTCCGGCACGCGGTGGGATTGGGTCAAATTAAAGAAGGGGTGCGAGGCCCGGTAGGTGTCCCACAGACTGAAGGTGGTATAGGCGGCTTCACCAGCCGGAAGCTGATGGATTTTGTTGTCCATACCACGATACCGGCCATCGGAGTCGCTGAACACCGTTGGGGCCAGCAGGCTATGGTAGTGAGCAGTATGAAATATCTGGCGATCAGTCTCGCTGAGCGGCTCGATCCGGACGCGGTTGAGCTCCGTTTCCCACGCGGTGCGCGCCTCGGCACGGACCTTGTCGAAGTCGAAACCGGACGGTTCGCTGGCGAGGTTGGCCAGGGCACCGTCACTGTCGACGGCAGAGACGGATGCCTTGACCAGAAGTGGCGCCTGGCCAGCGTCGTCGAAATGCAGGACGCACCTGAGGCCGGTACCGTCGACAGCCGTACCCTCAACCGGCGCATCGTCGCGATAAAGCTGAGCCTTGCTGAACGGGCGGGAGGTCTTCAGGGCGAAGAAGATCCAGCGGTCCTTGGCCCACAACTGCAACCGTCGGCCGCCCACAAGGGTGTCGTTACCGACGACCTTGAGCGAGGCTTCGGCAACGCCCGACTGGGTAGGATGCACCCACCACGCCATATTGGTGTGCTGCCAATCGATAAGCAGATGGCCGGCCTCTCCTGCCGGAAAGCCATAGCGGTGTAATCCAGTGCGGGCCGCCGCCGTCAGCTCGGCATGGATACGGCTGTCGGTGAGATCGACGGCGTAATAGCCCGGCGCGGCCAGTTCGTTGGCGTAGCGGGAGCGATAGCTGCCTTCCGGTTTGGCTGGCGTTCCCGGCTTAAGGACCACCGGTCCGGTGCGCGGCACCACCAGCAGGTCGAGCAGGTCTGGACAGCCCGTACCGCTGAGGTGGGTGTGGGAGAACCCGAGGATCGACCCGTCCTTGACGTGATAACCGGAACAGGAATCCCAGCCCAGGTTTGACGTATCCGGCGACAGCTGAATCATGCCGAACGGCACCGTGGCGCCGGGATAGGTATGTCCGTGACCGCCTGTCCCGAAGAACGGATTGACGGCATCGCACGGACTGGCTGTGGCGGCGCGACCGGCCACCGGCGTCAGAGCCAGGGCGGTCGTACCCGCCAGGAAGGTGCGCCGTGAAAACATGGTCGCCCCTTCAGGCAAAAAGTTGCGGCCGTTCGGCCATGAGCGTCAGGATCATTTCGCCGAACAGGCTGTTGGCCCAGGCAAACCAAGACCGGGTGAACTTGGCCGGATCGTCCTTGCCGACCGACTCGTTCATGAAACCCCGCGGCGCGGCGGCCGCCTTCAGGCGCTGGAGGCACTGACGAATTTCGCTATCATCGGTGCTGGTCAGGGCCTGGATCATCAGCGAGATCGGCCAGACCGTGTCGAGCCCGGAATGTGGGCTACCGACGCCGCTCAGCACTTTACCGGCGTAATAGTAGGGATTGCGCGCGCTCAAGACGGCCGCCCGGGTCCGCCGGTACAGCGGATCGTCCTTGGCGCAGAAACCAAGGAATGGCAGGCTGAGCAGGCTCGGCACATTGGCGTCGTCCATGAACAGCGCGTTGCCGAAGCCGTCTACCTCATAGGCCCAGATGTCGTTGCCCTGGGCATCCTTCATCTTGCCGTGCGCGTGCATAGCGGTCTCGACCTCGGCGGCCAGGGCCACGCAACCTGCCTTGAAGTCTGCCCCAAGGCCCGTTGCTTCGGCCATGCCGGCCAGTTGGCGCAGGCTGACGACGGCGAAGGCGTTGCCCGGGATGAAATAGGGGTAGGTACAGGCATCATCCGACGGCCGGAAGCCGGAATGGATCATGCCGGTGACGCGGGTCGGCCAGCCGGTGCCATGGGCCAGGGTTTCGGTCGGCTCGGACGCCGTGCGGTTAAAGGTGTAAGGGGTGGCGCCGTCCTTACGCTGCTGATCGCGGAAGGTCTGGACAATGGTGCGCATGGCAGAGCGCCAGGTATCGTCGAATGGCGTCAGGTCCTTCGTGGCCGAGAGATAGCCGTGCGCCAGGCGGATAGGGTAACACAGGCTGTCGATTTCCCATTTGCGCTCGGCCACACCGGGCTTCATGTCTGTCTGGTCGGTCTGCGACCACGGCAGGTCGGTCTTCGCCGCCGGATCGTGCATATAGGCGTTAGCGTAGGGGTCGATCAGGATGCAACGGGCCTGACGGCGGATCAGGCCTTGCAGCAGGGTCTTCAGGCCGGGGTCCTTCGCGGCCAGCGGCAGATAGGGCGAAACCTGGGCCGAAGAATCGCGCAGCCACAGGGCCTTGATGTCACCCGTAATAACGAAGGTATCCGGCAGCCCGTTTACCGTGCCCGTCTCGACGGTCGTATCGAGCGTATTTGGATAGCAGTTGGCGAACAACCGAGCCAGTTCCGGGTCCTTCAATGCCTTGGTCGTCTTCTTGAGCACGGCCTCGACGGCGGGGCTGGTGAACTTGCGCGACGCCGGCGGCAGGCGGTTGCCAGATGCGACCTCCGGCGACATGGGCGCAATTGGCGGCGGAGCCGCTTCGGCAATCGCTTGCGACGCCAAAACAGCACCCAGGCCGGTCATCCTGACGATCAGTTGGCGGCGGTCCATGCTCACGCCTCCACCAGACCGGGACGATCCCAGATCTGGTTCTTGCCGCCAGCCAGGGCGCGTTCAGCGCCCTCATGCAGGTCGAGCACGACGACTTCGTTGACGCCGGTTTTCAGCCACGGCGCCGGTACGAACAGCGCATGCTGTGGGCCTACCGACCAGTAACGGCCGAGGTTGTGGCCGTTGACCCAGACATAGCCCTTCCCCCAGCCGCGCATGTCGAGGAAGGTGTAACCGGCTTCTGCCACCTCAAACGTGCCGTGATGGAAGGCCGGGCCGTCGACCGGGCCTTTGCTGAAACGCAGACCGCTCAGGTCCTCGAGCGGCAGGCTGTAATGTGCCCAGCCGCTGAGGGTCGTGTCCCCCAGCTTCGCCTCGCCGATCAGGCCCTTTTGATCCTTGCCGATCTGTTCGCCGTAGTTGATGTGGCCCATGACGTCGACCAGGACATCGATAGCTGCGCCTTTTGTGGCTGTGATATCGATGGCCGTTTCGTGATAGCGACGATCCAGCGTTCCGACCAGCCGCCCACCGACCGACACCTGGGCGTAGTCGCGGACTTCACCGAAACGCAGCGTACCGGACGCGGCGGCTTTCAGCTGGTGGCGATAGAGAATGAGGCCGTGCGGCTGGCCGAGTTGCTCTAAAGTCTTTGGGGCGTTGGCCGAAACCGGTTTGCCAAGAAGTTGGCTGAGCGGCGCGTGTTCGTTGAGCCGGAACCGCTTAAGCGTAATGGCCTTTTCCGGCTCGGGCATGGGAGCGAAGCGCGACGCCGGGAGGTATTGCTGGAACAGCGCCTTGGCGGCTTCGAACTTGGGGGTCGGACGGCCGGCTTCGTCAAGCATGGCGTCATAGTCGTAGCTGGAAATATCCGGCTGGTAGGTCTTACTGCCGCGATCGAAATTGGCGCCGGCGTCGAAGCCGAACGAGGTGCCGCCATGAACGACGTAGAAACTCAACGATATCTTGTTGTCGAGCATCCATTTCAAGCTCTCGATCAGCGGCGGGATCGGCATGGCGGAGTGCATCTCGCCAAAGTGGTCGAACCAGCCGCCCCACAGCTCGGTACACATGCGCGGACCTGAGGTCTTGAACTTGGCATAACGGGTGAATTCCTTTTCCGCCTTGTCCGTGGTGCCAAAATTGATGCCGTTGAACAGCTCAGGCAAGGCACCGTTTTCAATGATGGCCGCGCCGTCCACCGTATACAGCATACCGGCAAAACCGGCGGCGCGGACCTGATCTTTGACGCCGCGCATATAGGCCAGGTCGTTGCCATAGGAGCCGTATTCGTTTTCGACCTGTGTCATGAGGATCGGGCCACCCCGGTCGATTTCGAGCCCAGCCACCTCCTGCCCCAGGCGCTTCAGCCAGGCGCCGGTCGGGCCCATATAACGCGGATCGAGCGAGCGAGGCTTGATGGCCGGGTCATTGAGGAACCAGACGGGATAGCCGCCATTGTCCCACTCGGCGCAGACATAGGGACCGGGCCGCAGCAGAACCCATAGCCCCTCGTCCTGCGCCATCTTGATCCAGGCAGAAACGTCAAGATTTCCGGTAAAATTGAATTGTCCTGGATGCTTTTCGTGGGCGTTCCAGAAAACGTAGGTACAGAGTGTGTTCAGGCCCAGCGCTTTCAGCTTCTTCAGGCGGTCGCGCCACAGCTCGCGCGGAATGCGGGCATAGTGCATCTCACCAGCCATGATATGGAAGGGCTGGCCATCAAGCACGAAGTCGTTGCCGACAATGCCAAAACGCGCTGTTGCCGCCAGGGCTGGCGCGGCTGGTACAAGGCTGGTGGCAGCCATGCCCGCGGCCAGGGTGGTCAGGAAATCTCGGCGTGTGGTCATGGCTTGTCTCTATTTAGGCAGGGCCAGATGGCCAGTGATCGTCAGGGTCCGGGTTTCGCCGCCGCTGTCGGGTTGGCCACCACCGACGAAGACGCCGTAACGGCCGGCGGTTTCGGCGCGGGTTCCGGTGGTATCAACCAGACTCAGATCGCGCGGCGTTAAGGTGAAGCTGACGTCGGCGCTTTCACCGGGTTTCAGATGCACGCGGCGGAAGCCGGCCAGGCTGTGGCGCAGGCCCTCGGCGTTCTCTGGCGGAACGAGATAGAGTTGGGCGACCTCGTCGCCTTCGACCGCACCGGTATTGGTGACGCGGGCGGTGACCGTCGCCGTATCGCCGGCCGCAACTTTATCCGCCGCCAGCTTCAGGCCGCTGTAGGCAAAGCGCGTATAGGACAGGCCGTAACCGAACGGATAAAGCGGTTTGCCGCTGAAATAGCGATAGGTCCGCCCGGTCATGCGGTAATCGATAAACGGCGGCAGATCCTGGACGGAGCTGTAGACCGTCACCGGCAGGCGGCCCGACGGATTACTGCGTCCGGTCAAGGTCTCGGCGATTGCGGTGCCGCCCGCCTCACCCGGATACCAGGCCTGCAGGACGGCATCGGCGTTGGCTTCCGCCCAGTTCAGCGCCACGGCGCCGCCGGACAGGTTGACGACAATGAGCGGCTTGCCGGTCGCTTTGAGCGCGGTCAGAAGCGCTACTTGCCGTGCTGGCAGTGCCAGGTCGGTGCGATCGCCCCGATCGAAGCCGGGGACCAGGATTGGCAATTCTTCGCCTTCAATGTCAGGCGACAGGCCGACAAAAGCGACGACGACATCGGCGTCACGGGTGGCGCGCACGGCTTCGGCCAGTTGTGCCTCGGCCGGGGCCTGCCACTGCAGACGCACGCCCCAGTCCTGGCCAACGTGGTGGAATTCGAGGCGGATCTTATGGGGTTTCGTATCGTCGAAGTGCAGTTGCGTGGCCAGGGCCGTGCCGGCACCGGCGTCACTGACGACCGGCTTGTCGTCGATAAACAGCGTTACCGCGTCATGGCGGTTGTCGCATTCCCAGCACCGTTCGGTGTAGATGCGCAGGTCATAATCGCCGGCCGCCGGCGGGGTCAGTTCGCCGCTCCAGCGGATGCTGTACGGCCCCTTTTCGAAGCCTTTGACTGGCACGGCATTATACAGGTCAAGATCGACCGTGGCGTCCTGGCGCGTCAAGACCGGCGCACCGGAAAGATCTCCATTGCCGAAATATTCGCCGCGCAGCCCCGGACGGCCGTCGAAGCTCAGGGCGGTTTCCGGTATCGGAAGTGTCACGCCTTCGGCGACGTTCGATCCCTGCGCATAGCTGACATGGCCCGCGTCAAACGCGTGCCGCAGACCCGCCAGAGGCGTGACTGAGGTGACGGCTGCGCCATGATAGTTGCCAAGCAATATTTCCTGAGTATCGGAATTGGGGCCAACAACGGCTATGCGTGCCGAGGTCTTTAACGGCAGGACGCCGTTGTTCTTGAGCAGGACGATCGATTCCCGTGCCGCCTTCAACGCCAGGGCCGCGGCCTGAGGCGTATGGATATCGGCGGCGGTAATCTTAGACCAGGGCGTGCTTTCGCCATCAATGCCAAGCTTTTGGCGGGCGGCCCATAGACGCGTCACGGCCTGGTCGATGTCGGCACCTGCCACCAGCTTCTTGGCATAGGCTGCCTTAAGGTAATCGTAGAAGCGGCCGCAGTTCAGATCGGTACCTGCCTTCAGCGCCGCGGCCGCATTTTCCTCCGGCGTCTGGCGGTAGAAGTGGAAGCGGTGCATGTCCTCGACCGCATCGCAGTCGGTGACCACATAACCAGTAAACTTCCAGTTCTTGCGAAGCGTCCCCAACAACCCGGTCGAGGCGCAGGCCGGGACGCCATGCAGCGAATTGTAGGCGCACATCACCGAGCCGGCCTTGCCTTCGGTTACTGCCTTGCGGAATGCCGGCAGGTAAGTGGCCTCGCGATCGTAGGGCGACGGATCGACGTCAAAGCCGTGACGGCCGGCTTCCGGACCGGAATGGACGGCGAAGTGCTTGACCGAGGCGATGGCCTTGGGGTGCAGCGGGTCGGGCCCCTGGATGCCCTGGACGAAGGCAGTCGCCAGGGTGCCCGTCAGGAACGGGTCTTCGCCATAGGTTTCCTGGCCCCGGCCCCAACGCGGATCGCGGAAGATATTGATATTGGGTGACCAGATGGTGAGGCCGTTATAGCGGCCATGGTCGGCGCCGATGCCGGCCGTATTGAACTTCGCCCGCGCCTCGGTGGAAACCACGTCGCCGACATTGTGGATCAGGTCCGTGTCCCAGGTGGCGGCCAGGCCAATCGCCTGCGGGAAGACGGTCGCGTCGCCCGCCCGCGCGATGCCATGCAGGCCTTCGTTCCACCAGTTATACGCCGTGACCTTGAGGCGCGGAATGGCTGGTGCCGCTGCCTGAAGCTGGGCCACTTTCTCGTCCAACGTCATCGGGGGCACGGCGGGCTTGACCGGTGTTTTGGCCGCAACCGGCGCGGCAGCTGCCAAGCCGATCAGGAGGCAGAACGAGGTGGGCTTCATGGGAAGGCCTTTGCTGAGCCGTAGTAGGACCGGAGGTTCAGCGTCTTCTTTACCTGGGCAAGCGAGGCTTTGGTAGTAAGCCGGATCGTCACCGTTTCGCTACCGGCCATGTCGAAGCTGTTATCCGACAGATCGCCAAGGTCGCCGACATCGAGCCAGACACCGCGGGCTGCCGCCTTGGCGGAGACGGCAATGGCGTAGCCACCGTCAGCCGGCGCTATCTGCCACGACAGTTTGGGATCGTTGAGCGCCAGAGCCTTGGTGGCAACGGCATAGGCGAAGGTCCGCGCCACCACCTGATTGCTGTCCAGAATCTCGAACACCGCCTGCGTTGTGTTTGGATCGGCGCCCTTCAGGAGGTCGGCGTCGCTGAGGCTGACGACCTTCGGGCTGGACAGCGGCGCGACGTCCATCGCGCCGTCGCGAGCGCTCAGTTCATGGCCCGACAGGTCAAGGACGCGCAACCGCCAATGCAGGGTTTTCGCCGTCGTCAGGTCAGACAGAATATGCGCTTCAGTGATGCCGTTGTTGCGCAGCAGACTGACGCTCAAGGGTGCGTAAAACCGCTTGGCGTGGAACTGCAGCGCCTTCCAGCGGCCGAAATAGTCGACACTGGCCCATGACGCTCCGGGCCAGACGTCGTTGATCTGCCAATACATCGATCCCATCGATTGCGGCCGGCTGGCGCGCAAGTGCGAGGCCGCCAGTTCGATGCCGTCGGCCTGCATCAGCTGGCTAAGATAGACGAAGTCGGCAAAGCTCTTCGGCTCGCCATAGTTGTTGTGGATATAGAGAAGCAGGCGCTTGTTGCCATTACCCTTGTCATACTTCTGGTGCGCGCGCATGACCGGCGTTTCCGGCTGCAGGTCCTTGGGTCCGGCGAACGCCTTTATCGTCGCCATCACCGGGAAGGACTGCAGACCATATTCGCTCATGAAACGCGGCGTGACGTTGAGATACTCCTCGACCGGTTTGCCGCCCCAAACGCTCCAGTAGTGGCGGTCACCGTCATTGTTCTGATCGGCCGGACCGTCATAGTCGGTCGAAGGCGAGCTGGCCCAATACGGCGTACCCGGCGCATTCTGATCGACCGCACCGCGCAGCACCTGATCGAACATGCGCACCATGCCGATCACCAGGCGATCGCGTTCTTCGGGCGAGACCGACTTCTTCATCTCTTCGGTGCCGCCACCCCAGTTTTCCCAGTCGGTCTGCACTTCGTTATTACCCGCCCACAATACGATCGACGGATGGTGGCGCAGGCGCTTGACCTGCTCGACCGCCTCGACGCGGGTGTTCTCACGGAAGTCGCGGTCATAGGGGATGATGGCGCCGCCGAACATGAAGTCCTGCCAGATCATCAGGCCCAGTTCGTCGGCTTTGTCGTAGACGTGGTCATCCTGATAGGTGCCGCCACCCCAGATGCGCAGGATATTCATATTTGCTGCCACCGCCGAGTCGAGGATGCGGTCCTGCTGCGCCGGCGTCACCCGCGTCGGGAGAATATCGAACGGGATCAGGTTGGCGCCCTTGGCGAAGACCGGCACACCGTTGACGACTAATTCAAAGCTCTTTCCCCACTGATCCTTCTCGCGACGCAATTCAATGGTACGCAAGCCGATGCGGTGGGAGATGGTGCCGACGGTTTCGCCATCTACCGTGACCGTGGCCTTTACCGCATAGAGGTTGGCCTTGCCGTAGCCGACCGGCCACCAGCGTTGCGGCCTGGCGATGCGCAGCGGCACATTGATCGGGGTATCGCCGGCGAACAGAGCCGCGTCCTGGGTCTGGCTCTGGGTCGTACCATCAGGCGCGGTGACGTCTATGCGCACCTTGGCTGACTGTACCTTGTCGGACGGGATGACCAGTCGGGCGTCAACGGCGGCCACCTCGTCACTCAGGTGGTTCTGCACCAGTTGCAGCTCCGAGACGCGCGCCTTGTCCCACGCCTCCAGGCGGACCTGCTTCCAGATGCCTAGGGCAACAACGCGCGGCCCCCAGTCCCAGCCATACTGGTACCCTGCCTTGCGGACATAGGTGGAGGAGTTGCGCCCCACTGGCTCATCGCCGAACATCGAATCGTAGGCACCGGGCAGTACATACGGCATGGCAGCGACCAGCGGCTTCATGCGCTTGAGCGGCGATTGCAGATCGACCTCAATGGTGTTGCTGCCGGCGTGCAGCACGGACTTGGCGTCGATACGCCAGGTGCGGAACATGTTGTCGGCAGTCAGCACGACTTGGCCGTTGATCCGAACCGTGGCGAAGGTGTCGAGACCGTCGAAGACCAGTTCGACGTGATCGTGGGCCAGGGTTTCGGCGGCGACGTTCAGTTCGCTGCGGTACTGCCAGTCGGCCAGGCCGACCCACTGCACCTTGGCTTCGTTGGCGCCCAGGTAAGGATCAAGCAGTTTGCCGGCGGCCAGCAGATCGCCCTGCACCGTGCCGGGTACGGTCGCTTTCAACGCCTTGGTGACGTCCGGATGGTCGGCACGGGCGGCATCGTCTGGCGACAAGCGCACAGTCCAGCCGGTGTCGAGCACCTGTGTAACGGGCATGGCGTGGGCTCCGGCAGCGAAGGTAAGCAGGCCGGCGATAGCCAGGCCGTAAGTGATCCGATTGAACCTGTTCCGGATAGACATGGGCGCGTCCTCCTTAGTTGGCCTGGGTCAATTGAACGGAACCGACCGCATAATAAGGACCGTCGAGCGGCGCCGTGAAAATCAGGCACTGAGCGTGATTACCGTTCGCCGCTGGCAGGTTGGCTTTCAGTGTCAACTGCGCTGGCGTCGTCGCCGGGTTGGTCAGGGCAATGCGCGCTTCTTCCGGTCCGTCGCAGGTGTCGCGATGGACGACCAGTTCGCCATAGGGCGTCGAACGCGGCTGGGTGATAACCTTGACGGCGTCACCAGCCAGGCCGTAGTTGCGCGCCAGCCGGGCGATATCGACGCTGATGCCGGTTATGCCGTCGCGGCGGGTTTCAGGCACCATCCAGCAGGCATTGAAGATGTCGATATTGTAGGCCGGCGCCTTGGCCGGCGAGTCCGAGGTCAGCGGCGCGCGCAGGCCCAGGAAGCTTTTGCCGCACGCGGTCATTTCCTGGCTGACCGTGGTGCGTAGGGCGGCGGCACTGAAATCGTAGCGGCGTGGCGCCGCCAGTTCGAGACCGTCGGTTGAGAAGGCCGCGGCGGTCACCGTCTGGCCGAACGCCAGGTCGAGAGGCTGACGATAGACCGGCGAACGGCTGGTCGGCGCCGAGCCGTCCAGTGTATAGCGCACGACGCCGAAATCGACCTGGTTGGCGAGTGTGACCTTGGCTTTGCCCGCAGCCAGGGCGGCATTACGCCCGCCCTCCGGGGTAAAGGCGACGGCAAAGGCGGAATCGGCGGCGCCGAAGTTCTGGTGGCGATAGCGCGCCATCTGCACGCTGAGGCGCGCCAGGAAGCCCTTCCAGTCGCGCTTCGAAGCCGGCGACCACAGGGTTTCGGACAAGGCATCCGCGCGCGGAAAGGCAGCGTGCTGCACGTACCAGCCCGACAGCAAGTACTCGCTCCATAGATTGGCCTGGGCGCCCAGGACGTGCGTCCCCTGCTCCGCCGTTAGAACCTCCGGCGTAGCCTGGAATCCGTACACATCCTTGAGCGGCAGCACCCAGCCGCGGCCGGCCGGCTCATCCGTCAGGCGGCTCTGCTGGTTGTCGAAATAAAGCGGATTGGTCGGCGACAGCACAACGTCGTGGCCGGCCTGGGCCGCCTTGATGGCGCCTTCGGTGCCACGCCACGACATGATGGCGGCGGTCTGGGGGATGCCGCCTTCAAGGATTTCATCCCAGCCGATCAGGCGGCGGCCCTTGCTGTTGAGATAGGTGCCGACCTGGTCGATAAACCAGGTCTGGAGCTCGTGCTCGTCCTTGAGGCCAAGAGCCTTGATCTGGGCCTGGACGGCAGGTGATTTCTCCCACTGCCCCTTGACCGCCTCGTCGCCGCCAACATGGATATAGGTCGATGGGAAGAGCTCCATGACTTCATCCAACACGTTGCGGATAAAGGTCAGGCTGGTTTCGTCGGTATTGAACAGATAGGGATTGACGCCCCAGTCGGGCGATACCTTGGGCTGGTCGCCACCGGTACGCAGATCGCGGACGCCGACTTCCGGGTAGGCTGCCACCGCCGCCTGGGCATGGCCTGGCATGTCGATTTCCGGCACGATGGTGATATGGCGCGCGGCCGCGTAGGCGACCAGATCGCGGATATCATCCTGCGTATAGAAACCGCCATAGGGCTCTGTCTTGCTGCCCGGCCCACCGTTCGACGGTGGCGTCCGCCAGCCGCCGATGCGCGTCAGGTTCGGATAGCGTTTGATCTCGATACGCCAGCCCTGGTCGTCGCTGAGGTGCAGGTGCAGGCTATTGAGCTTGTGCTGCGCCATCTGGTCGATCATGGTCTTGACGTCGGCCACCGGCAGGAAGTGACGCGCCGGATCGATCATCAAGCCGCGCCAGCGATAGCGCGGATAATCCTTGATGGTTACGCCGTCGAGCACAACTGGCTGGCCATAGGCCTCATCCGGGCTAAGTAGCTGGGCCAGGGTGACAGCACCGTAGAACAAACCAGTCTCGTTACGAGCGTGGACCGTAACCCCCTTGGCGGTGACTTCGAGGCTGTAGCCCTCCTCCGCTGCGACCGGGGCATTGGCTTCGAGCGACAGGGTGATTGCCCCCGTGGCGCCGCAAGCGGCTGGCGCCAGATCGATGCCGCGCAACGTCTTCACCAGGCCGGTGAAATAATCGCCCGTCGCCTGGGACGCCCCAGCCAGGCACAGCGGCGTGTGGCTGTCGACGGTGAAGCGTCCCTTGCCCTTGTTCATCTCGGCCGGTACCGGAATGAGCGCCGGCGCGGCCACGGCGGGCAACGCCGCCGCCAATCCGGCAGCAGCCAGCGGAATGAGCAGCCATTGGGCGGAACGGATCGAGGGCATTCGGAAACTCCGTGGTAGCGGCGGACGAGGCTCAGACCTCGATGCGGTAGACATAGGCGGATTGGCGGGGCACATCGCCCGGCAAGGTCAGGATCAAGCCCTTGTCCGACTGCCGGAAGCTGATGGGCTGGTCGCGGCCAAGCAGGCGCACGGCCTTGACCGGATAATCCTGGCGGATCGAGGTGATGGTTGCCGTTCCATTATCAGGCCAGGCCATCTGAATGGCGTAGAGCCTGCCGCTCTTGACCGTGAAACGGAAATCCTGCGCGGTGTAGGGCTTGGCCTTGGTTTCGGCGAAGGTGCCGTTGGCGGTTTCGGTCGGGCCTTCGCCGAAGACGATCCACGGCCGCGCACCATAGATGGCCTCGCCGTTGATCTTCAGCCACGCGCCCATCTCAAGCAAGGTGCGGCGAGCAGCGTCCGGGATGCGACCGTCGGCATGAGGGCCGACATTAAGCAACAGGTTGCCATTCTTCGACACGACGTCGGCCAGCAGATGGATCAACTGTTCCGGCGACTTGTAGGTATCGTTTTCGATGTAGCCCCAGGCCTTATCGCTGATCGAGGTGCAGGTCTGCCAGACGTCAGGGCGAATGCCGGGGGCCTGGCCGCGTTCGATATCGAGCACGCCGGCGCCATCGGCAAATTCGCCGAGTTTGTAGTTGACGATCGCCGAACCACCTGTCTTGGCCGCCTTGTTGTAATACCAGGCGAGGAAGGTCGGCAGGGTACTGCGGAAGGCCGGTTGGCCTATCCACCAGTCGAAATAGACCAGATCCGGCTGATAGCGGTCGACCAGCTCGACCTGGCGCGCCAGCCAGTCGTCGAGCCAGGCCTGCGACACGTAGGTGTAGTCGCCGAACAGGTCGGCATCGCCGCCAGCGCCGATCAGCCGGCGCTGGGCCGGGCCGTAAAGGCCGGCATGGGCTGGATCGGAAACGTCCGAAGGGAAGTTGCGGCCTTCGTCAAAGAACCAGTCGTGTTCGGCGCGATGCGACGACAGGGCAAAGTGCAGTCCCTTGGCGCGCGCTGCCGTGGCGATTTCCGCCAGGATGTCGCGCTTCGGCCCCATCTTGACGACGGTATAATCCGACAGGCGACTGTCATACATGGAAAAGCCGTCGTGGTGTTCGGCGACCGGCACGACATAGCGGGCGCCGGCGTCATGGAACAGGCTGGCCCAGTCGTTGGCGTCGAAAGCCTCAGCAGTGAATTTCGGGATGAAGTCCTTGTAGCCAAAATTGGTGTGCGGCCCGTAGGTGGCGATGTGGTGCTGATATTCCGAGCTGTCCTTGACGTACATATTGCGCGAGTACCATTCGCCGCCGAACGCCGGGATCGAGTAAATGCCCCAATGGACAAAGATGCCGAACTTGGCATCGGCATACCACTGAGGCGTCTTGTACCCCTGCAGCGAAGCCCATTCTGTGCGGAAAGGCCCGGTTGAGGCGCGAGCAACGCCTAGCCAGCGCTGGCGTTCGCGATCGAACTTGCGTGTTGCCGCCAACCATTGGGCGTCGCGCGTGGCGGCCGGCAGGTCGCGGGTTGGCTCCGCGGTCCAGCCGGGAGCCGGCAAACCGGCGGCCAGGCCTAGGGCGGCCGCACCGCTCAGCCAGCGGCGGCGGGTCGAATGGAAACGGTCGGACTCAGACATGGGCACCTCCGGTGGCGAAACGGACAGAGTTATAAGACACCATCATCGGCCGCCCTATCAAAAGTCGCGAGGTACACATCAAGTCAGAAAGATCGGCGGCGATCACGCGGGGAGACACGGATCGCCGCCAGGAGCACGCTTCAGGGAAGTCGGAAACGGCCGTGCGATCCGTTCCGCGGAAACCGTTGCGAGAAAGGAGGAACACCCGCAACAGCCGAACGCCTATCCCACGTCACGCCCATGGCGATGCAGCGTGACGGGCCACAGGATCAGGCGCAAGAACGCACGATCACCGGCGCAGCTATAGCCACGCCGGTGACCGCTTGGGTTAGTTCTTGAACGTCACGCCGAAGGTAAAGCGCGTGCCGTACTTGCTCCAGCCGAGCGGCAGGCCGCCCGTTGTGTATGGATGCTGGAGGTTGTCGAGCAGGTTCTGACCGGCAACGTTGACCGAGATATGGTCGTTGACCTTGTAGGACGCCGACGCATCCAGCTGGCCCCAGCCGTCCACGAAGCTTGGCGGCACCGTGTCATTGCCGAGGGTGACGTTATACTTCGTGCGGTAGGTATAGGAGATGCGCGCCTGCCATGGCCCCTTTTCGTAGTATGGCGAGACCGTGTAGCTCCACTTCGACAGATACGGCAGGTACAGCTTGCCGCCCGCCGTGTTGTACTGGTCCTGATACGACGAATACTGCTGGTCGAGGAAGGTGGCGTTGGTCTGGATGCCGAAGCCCCAGGCAATGTCGCCCTGGTAACCGACCGAGATGCCGGAGATCTTGGCGTTGCTGCCGTTGAACGGCGCCTGGACCAGCATGTTTTCGACACGGTTACAGGCGCGGTGCACGGTACCCTGGCAGTAGCTCAGAGCGCTTTGCGGCAGGGTGACGTCTTCCAGAATGTACTTCTGGACGATGTAGGACTGCACGTCCTTATAAACCAGGTCGACGTTGAACAGGCTGTTCGGCGCGAAGTACCACTCGTAAGAGGCGCTGTAGTTGGTGGCGCGATACGGCTTCAGGTCGGGGTTGCCGCCGTGGCCGCCGAAATGGTTGGCCGCTGCGCTGTACCGGTCGAGGCTGTATTCGACCTGACCGGACATGTCGGCGAAGGTCGGACGCGACATGACCTTGGCCACCGAGAAGCGGAGCATCATGTCGTCATTGAGATCGTAGACCGCGTTGAACGACGGCAGAATGTCGTCATAGCTCTTGTCGATCGTGATCATTTCCTCGTCCCAAGGATAGTAATCCATGGTCGAGCGATAGGTCTGCTTGTTCTCGGACTTGGCGTAGCGCACGCCGACATCGCCGTGCCACTTGCCGGAACGGAAGTTGACCTGCAGGTAGGCGTCATCAACCTTTTCCGTGGTGTCCCACAGGTTGCCGGCGTCACGATAGTCGGCGGTGAGATTGCCCGAGCTCTTGTTGGCGATGGAATACTGCGACATCGCTTCCTGAGTCATGGCGACAAAAGTCGTCAGATCGCCGGTGGCGCCAAGACCATCGACCAGACCGGGATCGCTCTTGTAGGTCGGGAAATCGGCCATGGTGCCAGTGACATTGAACGTCGTGTTGTAGAAGTGCGGCTTGTTGACGTCGCGATGCTTCTGGTGTTTGGCGCCGACCATGATTTCATAGATCGGACCCCATTCGACTTCACGCTTCACGTCGAACTTTACGTATTCAAACTGATCGAGCGAAACGGCCGTCTTGACGAAACCGGCCTGATCGCCCTTCTTGCGCGTAGCGAACAGGGTAGGATCGGTCGCGGCCTTGTCGAGCTTCAACGAAGCGCCGTCCGGCGACAGTGCGAAGCTGCCGCTGTCATTGCCGTAGAAGCTCAGATAGTATTCCGGATTGGAACCGCCAGTGGCCTTGGTTTCACCGATCGAGCCGTTGATTGTCCACGGTCCCGGCGTCCATTTGCCATCCAGGTACAAGCCCTTGGTGTGGATGATCGTGTGCTTGAAATATTCGTCCTGACGAACGGCGAAAGTGCCGGTGCCGCCGGTGACGCCGGCGCTGTTGGTCGTGACCGTCGCCAACTTGGTCGGGAAGAGATTGCCGTTCTGGGCGTTCTTGATCGGATCGCCGACATTGTGGCCAGGGCTCGCCGTCTGATAGCGCGTATAGTACGGGTTGGTTTCGTTCCAGTCGACGCTGAGGTCAGTCTCGAAGAACTGCGAGTAGCTGGAATCATCGTCAACGACATCGATACCGTAGAAGTTCAGGTCGAGATCGTCGCTGGGACGGATCTGGATGTCCATGAACATCGACTTGCGTTCATGATTCTGCCGGAACGCATTCAGGGCGATATATTGTGGTACCAGCATGGTGGTGGTCAGAGCCGGACCACTGGATACCGTCGGCAGGGCCGCAGTGTTGGTGAAGGCCGTGCCCGCTGTATTACAGGTGCTGGTCGAGGTGCTGACGCCACCCCAGTGCGCGGCGCTACACACCGGCTGATAGGACGCGGCAATCGAACCGCTGCCCAGGACCGACTTGTTGTAGGAATAGTTGAACAGGAAGCCAAACCGGCCGCTATCGTCCTTGGTGCTATAGACCATGGAGTACCGCGGGTCTTTTTCCTCGTTACGCTGGTTGATGTTGTAGTTGTAGTTCAGCGACAGCGTATTCTTGTTCAGAGACAATGGTCGCAGCGTGTTCAGGATGATGGTGCCGCCGACAGCGCCTTCGTCGAGACGGGCTTCGGGAGTCTTATAGACCTCGACATTGCCGATCAATTCCGGCGCCAGGTTGGTGAAGTCGAAGCTGCGGCCGGTATCGTGGTTATTGGCGCCGGCCGTGGCGGTTGCCAGCGGGTTGCCGTTCAGTTGCACCAGGACCAGGCGCGAGTCGATACCGTTGATGGCCACCCGGTTACCTTCACCGCCGCCAGTTCGGTCAACGGTGATACCTGGCAGGCGCGACAGCGATTCCGCCACATTGACGTCAGGGAACTTGCTGACATCTTCCGCCGTGATGACGTCGATGTGCGCCGAGGCGGCACGCTTGACGTTCAGCGATTTCTGCAAGCTCTTGCGGACGCCGACAACGACAACCTCGGTCGAATCATCCTTTTTTGCGGTTGTGGCCGACGTGTCTTGTGCGTAAGCCCCCGTGCCGACCAGGACGCCTGTCAGGGCTGTCGTGATCAACGCATACGATTTTAGTTTCATTTCCGTCTCCGCTGAAGTCCGTCGATCGCAACGGCTGAGATTATTCGTATCGACAATGATACCTTTTTAATACCAATTTGCCCGGTAAGTAGAGCCTTAGGTGAAACAATTCTTACATATAAAATCATAAAACCGTCAAACTCTGTCTTTCGTCATAATATCCTATTGAGTCGGAAGAAGATACCAAAGGAAAAGGTTGTCATGTCCACAAAGCCAGGCCAATCCTCCAATTAAATATATTGAATTCAATTATTTGGCGGGACGTGGTTAATTTTCGTTTCGCAAGGCCACGCTCATAGGTATTTTAATTGGCATGCATTTCGCCCGGATGATGTTGCTTTTGCACAACAGGCAATAGGCCCTGTCTACCGGTGTCGGCGCTTCCAGCGGGCCCGACTCGATTCCACGAAACGCCCGCGAATAGGTCATGACACATTTTGCAAAATTGTATTGTCCAATAGCACCGCACGATTTGACCTCGGCAACCGGCTCTATTACGAAGACTGGATGATGTCTTCGGTCTTGAAATCCGCTCACGCAGCGGTGCGAAATGGCGATTTGCCGGCAGCTTTGGCGCTGGCCAGGCAGGCCGCGGCGGCCGATCCGACCTCCACCGAAGCCTGGTGGCTGCAAGGCGTCGCCAACAACGGACTGGAGGATTTCACGGCGGCCGAAGAAGCCTTTGCCGCTGCTGCACGCAATACGCCGGCCGGATCGAAGCTCTATGCTCAGATGGAATCGCTACGTGGCAAGCCCTTGATGAGTGCCGGCCGGGTCACGGAAGCGGTCGACAGCGCACGCGCCGCCGGAGCCATCCCAGCCGCAGACGCTGCAAGCCTGGTGCGGGTGAGCTATACCCTGACTCATGCCGGGCTCGCCTCCGAAGCCCTGCCGGTCATTCTGCGGGCCACTCAGGACGATCCGCAACTGGCGGAGGCCTGGTACAGCCTGGGCAGCGTCCACCGGGCGCTCGGTACCATCAAGGAAGCTGAACAGGCCTTCAACAAGGCTATCGAGCTGTCGCCGACGCCGCCAATTGCCGCCTATTTCAACCTCGCCTACCTGCGCCGGTGGACAGATGCCGACAACCACATTCCCGTCCTGGAAGATCTGACGTGCCGGACCAGCCTTGAGGCCTGCCGCGTCGCCTATACCCTGTTCAAGGAATATGACGACTTGGGCCAGGCTGATAATGCCTGGGACTGCCTGCAGGTAGGCGCCGATCTGGCGCGCAAGATAGAACCGTGGGATGCCGCCGAGGAGGCCGCAACCGTCGAAGCCTGGAAAACCCACTTTCCGGCTGAGCGCTTCGCGGTGGGAGACGACCGCCCTCGCCCGCCCGGTCCGCGCCGCATCTTTATCGTCGGTCTGCCGCGGTCGGGGACGACCCTGATCGAGCGCATCCTGGCGGCGCACAGCCAGGTGCAGGCGGTCGGCGAACTGAAGACGTTCGGAGTGACGGTCCACAAGCTGAGCCAGGTGGCGGATGCGCGACGGCTGTCTCCGGAAGTGATCGCCGCAGCCGGCGAAGTCGATCCGCTGCAAATCGCGGAAACCTATGTCAGCGAGTCGGCTTTCCTCAATGACGGCCGCCCGTATGTCATCGATAAGCTGCCGTCCAACCACGAATATGTCGGCCTGATCCGCCGGGCCTTTCCGGATGCCATCATCATCGGGCTCGACCGCAACCCGATGGACGCTTTGTGGGGATCGTACAAGCTCCTGTTCACCGGCGCCTATGGCTGGTCGTACAGCCAGGACGATCTCGCTGCACACTACCTCCATTTCCGGGCACTGATGGCGCACTGGAAGGCGGTCCTCGGCGACGGCCTCATTGAGGTGTCGCTGGAAGCGGTGATCCGCACCCCCGACGACGAAATCCGGCGGCTGCTCGCAGCGTGCGGGCTGCCGTTCGAAGAGGGCTGCCTGCGGCCCCATGAAGCCAAAGGCGCGGTATCGACAGCCAGCGCCGTACAGGTGCGCAAGCCGATCAATGCCGAAGGGGTCGGCGCCTGGAAACGCTATGAGGCGCAGTTGCAGCCTCTGCGGGACCGGCTGCGCGAACACGGCTTCGACGTCTGAGCTTTAGGCGACGATGCCGAGCGCTGCCGGTTGATCCTGGGCGATGCCGGCCAGGAAGGTCGCCTTGGGTTGGAGACCTTCGTCCAGCCAAACAATGTCGGCGCGCTGACCCGGCACAAGGGCGCCGCGTTCCTCACCCAAGCCCAGGAAGTGCGCCGGCGCGGTAGCGGCCATGACGGCAGCGTCGACAATGTCGCGGCCTACAAACTGAACGACGTTGCGCACGGCCGTGGCCATGTCGAGATCTGATCCCGCCAGCGTGCCTTCGTCGTCTACGCAGACGCCATTCTCGACGTGAATACGCTTGCCGTTCAACTGGAAGGTCTTGGTCTTCGATCCGACCGTCGGCATGGCATCTGTGACCAACATGAAGCGGTCGATCGGCCGGGCGCGCAGGGCGATGCGCAACACTGGCCAATCGACGTGCCGTCCATCGGCGATCAGGCCACAATAGGCCGTCTGGTTGTCCAGCGCGGCGCCGACCACGCCAGGCGCCCGATGGGTCATAGGCGACATGGCGTTAAAAAGGTGGGTAAAGCCGGTGATGCCGGCCTTCAGCGCGTCCTGCGTCACGGCATAGGTCGCATTGGTGTGGCCCGCGACGACGATCACTCCGGCCTCGACCAGTTCGGCGATGTCCTCGGGCGTGCAGTTTTCCGGCGCCAGCGTTACCAGGGTCCGGCCACGCTTCAAGCTTTTCAGCAACGCCTTCGACGCGGGATCGAGCGCCCGGAACAGGTCGGCATTGTGGATGCCCTTGCGCGCCGCGCTGATGAACGGGCCTTCGATATGGATGCCAAGCACGCCCGGAACACCGGCAGCGATCGCGGCTTCCGTCGCGCGCATAGCGGCATCGATAACGCTCAGTTCGTCGCTGATAAGGGTGGGCAGGAAGCCGGTGGTACCAAACGGACGATGCGCCCGGCCGATGGCGTCGATACCTTCGATGGTGGTGGCGTCATTGAACAGCACGCCGTTGCCGCCATTGACCTGGGTGTCGATGAAGCCGGGGAGCAGATAGCCGCCGGCGACGTCAATAATGTCCCCCGTCGGTGTGTCGAACCCGACCGCGACAATCCGGCCCTGGTCGCATGACAGGGTGCCGCGCACGATCCCCTGCGGCGTTACAATGCGGGCGTTGGTAAGAGAAAGCGTCATCAGATCGTACGGGTCACCTTGTTGAGATGGGGCGGCGTGTCAGGCGACAGGCCCCGGGCAATGGATAGAGCGTTCACCAGGCCATAGAAGCTTTGGATCAGCAGGATGGGCTCCAGCGGCGGCAAGGTCACGAGGCTTGGCAGGTGGACGACATCCGGAAGATCAGCAGCGCCGGCATCGGCCAGCATAACCGCGGCGCCGCGTTCGGCGAATTCCGCCGCTGCTTCACGCACCCCCTGCCCTGCAGCATCCACCGTGGCCAGGGCCAGGACGGGAAAGCCGTCGCCGACAATGGCCATCGGTCCGTGCCGCACTTCGGCCGACGAGAAGGCTTCGGCATGGAGGGCGCAGGTTTCCTTCAGTTTCAGCGCCGCTTCCTGAGCAACGGCCAGGCTGAAGCCGCGGCCGATAACGAACAGATTGCGTGCCGGGACGAGTGCCGGCAGGGCCGCCGACCAGTCTAGGGCAAACGCCTGATTGAGTTGGCCACTCAGACGCGACAAGGCGTCCTCGAGTTCCTCGTCGCGCGACCAGGCGGCTACCAGGGCAGCCAGACCAGCCAGCGATGCGATGTAAGACTTGGTTGCCGCCACTGACTTTTCCGGCCCGGCCTTGAGCGGCAAAAGGGTATCGGCCAGGGCCGCCAGGGGGCTATCTTCGTCATTGACCAGAGCCACGACATGGGCGCCGGCGGCCTTGTAGGCTTCGACCGCCGTCAACAGGTCAGGCGATCGACCGGACTGAGAAATGGCAATGCACAGGGCTTCATCGGCGACTACGGGCGCGGCGTAAATCGACGACACCGACAACGCCGCTGATGACGTCGGCACGCCCAGCAGGGTTTCGATGAGATATTTCCCGTAGGTGGCGGCGTGGTCGCTGGATCCTCGCGCGCAGGTGATGACGGCGCGCGGCGGATGGGCGCGCAGGCGTTCACCCAGTTGCCGGAGCGTTTCGGCATTATGCGCCAGAAACCGGGCGACCGCTGCCCCACCTTCGCCAGCTTCGGCGAACATCAGCGTCGCGGCGGGATCTGTCGGACGGTCGGCCGTGGGCGCGGAAACGGAGGAAGAAATCATGGGCTATCCTGACGCAAACTAAACAAGATCATTGAGTTCGGCGACGACGTCATAGGCATCGCCGCGGTAATAGGATTGGGTATATTCACAGGCGCGGCCGTCCTGCAGAAAGCCGCGACGCTCGATGAACAGGCCGGCGTCTCCGGGGGGCACACCCAGGCGCTCAGCCTGTTCGTCGGAGAAATTGACCGCCCGCAGGCGCTGCAGGGCCCGTACCGGACGGTGACTGGTCTTTTCCAGTGCATCATACAGCGAGTCCTCGACATATTCGAGCGATGGCAGGCAATAGCCCGGCACCGTCGAATATTCGAGCGCCATGGTCTGGTTGTCGGCATAGCGGATGCGCTGGAAGCGGTAGACAAGCGCGCCCGGCGACAGCCCAAGCGACAGTGACTCTTCAGGTGTTACCAACCCTTCGGACTTGGACACCCATTGCGAATGCGGTTTGCGGCCGCGCGACAGCATATCCTCGGAAAACGACGACAGCTTGGAGAAGCTTTTCTCGACGCGGCTGGCCACAAAGGTACCCGCGCCGCGGCGGCGCTTGAGTAGCCCCTCCTCAACCAAGCCGTCGATCGCCTTGCGGACAGTGATGCGCGATACGTCGAAATCTTCGGCCAGGTCGCGCTCGGCCGGAATGGCGTCGTCCTGATGCAGTAGCCGATTGTTGATGGCGTCACGCAGAATGCGCTGCAGTTGCAGGTACAGCGGGGACGGATCGTTCTTGGCCAACCGTCCTATGGTCTGAGCCAGCGTCATGCGACCGCCTCCCCATGAGGCTGATGCTTGCACGGATCAAAGCCGTTCTTGGCGCCGTGAGCGAGAAGCAACGCACCTTCGACCGCATCCATTTCCGGGGTGGCCAGGACGGATTTGGTCCAGGGGCTCATCCATGGCCCGAATGGCTCAGCCATGCCGCCGACCAGGCAGACCTTTTCGCAGCCAAGGTCGTGCAGCCGCATGATGTAACGCCCGAGGTCGTGGGCCGATTGCTGGACCAACTCGACGGCAACCGGATCGCCGGCGTCGGCAAAGCGCATGGTGATCGGCGCCAGCACGCCAAAGTCGCGCGGCATGGCGGTCGTGACCCAATGGACGATGTCAGCCGGGGTGCCGAAATGGGCGATGATGGCACGGGTGAAGTCCGTCGCGGCGGCCAGACCATCATAGCTTTGCAGCGCCGAGCGAATGGCTTCGCGGCCCAGAGATGCCGCCGAGCCATCGTCGCACACTTCGAAGCCCCAGCCACCGACCGTGTGGGCGGCTTGCTGCACCCAAGCGTAACCGGCGCTACCGGTACCGGCGATCAGGATGCCACCGTCGCGTCCGGAAAATGCCCCCAGGCAGGCGGCGTGGGCGTCCGTCGCCACATTGAGGTAGCCGAAACGCGGCCCGGCCGCGATCGTCTGAGCGATATCAGTAGAGTCGGCGATTCCGGCCAGCCCGAGACCCAGGTGGATGTTTTCAAGTGGAACACGCGCGCCCGACTGCCGCATGGCCTCTTCCAGCGCGCCAAGCATGTTGTTCCAGACCAGCTTAAGGCCCAGCCGGATATTGGCCGGTCCGCCCTGCGCTTCGCCCAGGAGCTTGCCTTGGTCATCGCGCAGGCGCACGCGGCACTTGGTGCCGCCACCGTCAATGCCGGCGTAGATCGTAGAAAGCGTGGTCGGGGTCATGGTCGGGTTCCAATCGCAATAGCCGGGGCGCGCCCTGGCCCATCAGATGTCCGCGGGCGTGCTGGCGGCCCCCGCCGCGCCATTGCGTCCCGCAAAAATTCCGAACAAAAGGATGTAGGCATAGGCCGGCACCATCAGGCACAGAAAAACGAGTTGGAAATCGTACCGCTCCTTTAGATGGGCAAACAGAGCGGGAATAACACCCCCGCCGATGATACCCATGACCAGAAAGGCGGCTCCGTATTCGGTGAACTTGCCCAGGCCGCGGATGCCGAGCGGGAAGATCGCTGGCCACATCATGGCGTTGGCAAATCCCAGGCACCAGACACAGAGCACGGAGCTGTAGCCCTTGGTGAAGAAGGCGCCGAAGGACAGAATGATGCCGAGAACCGCCGAGTAGGTCAGATACTTTTCCTGGCTGATGAAGCGCGGAATGCAAATCAGGCCGCAGATATAGCCCGCCAGCATGGTGACCATGGTGTAGCTGGTGAAATACTTGGTCTGATCCAGTGGCAGATCGAACAGGCGTCCGTAGGTGCCAACGGCATCGCCAGCCATCACTTCGACGCCGACATAAAAGAAGATGGCCAGAAAACCGAACAGCATTTGCGGAATGGCAGCGGCAAAGCTTTTGCCATGACCGGGATTGGCGTCTTCGCCCAGGTTGGGCAGTGGCGACTTGTACACGAACACCGCGATGACGGCCAGAAACGCCCCCATGATCAGGTACGGTAGATGAACGCGGTTGGCAAAACTGTTGAGGACCAGCTCCCGGGCGGCCGGGTCGACGGCCGCTTCGACCTTCGCCTGCATCTCGCCGATACCGTTGAGAATAAGCTGACCGATGACGACCGGCGCCATAGCGCCTGCCAGCTTGTTGAAGATGCCAAGCAGAGCGATGCGCTGCGCGCCTGACTCAATAGGCCCCAGAACCGAAATATAAGGATTAGAGGCGGTTTGCAGCAGCGACAGACCGGCGCCAATGACGAAGATTGAAACCAGTGTCGGCGGAAACTGCCGCATCGAAGCGAACTGGCCGAAACCCGCGGCTCCGATTGCCATGATGAGCAAGCCCAGCGCCATGCCCCCTTTCATGCCGGTCTTCTTGAGGATGAAGGCCGATGGCAAGGCGAGAATGAAATAAGACAGGTAGAACACGGACGGCACCAGGAAGGCGTCGAAGTCGCTCAGCGAAAAAGCCAGCTTGGCGAAGGTGATGAGCGGGCCGTTGAGCCAGGTGACAAAGCCAAAAATGGCGAAGAGTAGGCAGAACAACAGCACTGCACTCCATGGTGTTTTCGCAGGTGCCGTTGATGAAACCGATGTCGTGACGCCGGGCATGCGCCCCCCTCAAAAAGGATAATACCAATTTATCAATTGGTATGGATGATTGCCGAAAAAATTGCAACCCCAAACCGGCAACCCATTGCCAAGAAAAATATGCCAATTAATTCAATATTTTAATAAATATTTATCGCGATTTTTCCACGAAAGCCAGGTCTTTTATTGGTATTGCGATAAACTTACAGGACGGCGACGTTCCTCAGCGGCTGAAATTTGCGAATGTCTGGAATGGGCCGTACCTCGCCTTATATTTCTGGTTCGTCAAAACTGCTATGCTTGGGTACGGAAATCGCAGCTACATAATTACAACTGAAACCGACTGACAGAGTCGCCGGCAAGGTGGTGACTCCGCCCTGAAAGATGCCAAACGCGAACATTTTGTGACAAATTTGCTGCGCTGCATTTGTGCGATGCAAAAATGCCTTGAGATTTCGAGGTTTTCCGATTGACGAAATTTCGCGGCTGATCGAACCTCACACACATGCGGTCACGGACGGCCGCCGAAATTCAGCCCTGACCGCGCCAATGGCGGCGTAGCCGGGCTTTCATACAGACAACGACGTCTCAGGTTCGCCGCTTCTCCCGCGGCCGCTTGAGGCGTCTTTTTTTTGCATTTTTACAAGGGGATAAATGGTGCGAGTCAGAAAAGTCGGGAAAAGCGTTTGGGCAACGGGGGCGGCCGCCTTAGCCCTTTTGACGGCGGTGGGCGCGCACGCCGAGGATACAGTCAGCGAGGCACTGGCGGCCTCAAAGCCGATCGTCGAATCCAGCCTGCGCTATGAGCATGTGCAGCAACAGGGTCTCGCGCTGGGGGCTGACGCCATTACCTGGCGCAACCGGGTTGGCTTCCAGACCGGCGAATTCAAGAACTTCACCGCCCTGGTAGAGCTGGAAAACGTTCAGGCCTTCAGCGGCGACTACAATTCGACCCTGAACGGCAAGACGACCTTCCCGACTGTGCTCGATCCGAAGGTAACCGAGCTCAACCGCGCCCAGATCGCCTGGACGCCGACGTCGACCACCACCGTGACGCTGGGGCGGCAACGCATCATCCTCGATGACGCCCGCTTCGTCGGCAATGTCGGCTGGCGGCAGGACGAGCAAACCTTCGACGCCGTGCGCCTCGATACGACGCTGTGGCGGGTCAAGCTGACCGCTGCTTACCTGGGCCGGGTCAACCGGGTGGTCGCCGACGCCAAGGACTGGCATTCCAACTCGTACCTAGTCAATGCCAGCTACAGCGTCTCGGAAGCCCTGAAGTTCACGGCCTTCGACTATGCCCTGAAGTTCTCTACCGCTGCGACGACGCCGGTCGCTGCCGATGCCGTCAACGCGGCGGCCTCATCGGTCAACATTACTGGCTTGCGCGCCTATGGCAGTGACTGGGCCGGTGCGTTCAAGCTCGGCTATGTCGCCCAGTATGCCGAGGAAAAGAACTTCGGCGCCAATCCGGCCAGGTTCAAACTGGCCGAGACCATGCTGGAAGGCAACGCCACCTACGACATCTATACCTTCAAGGTGAATTACGAAGCCTTGCAAGGCAACGGCACGGTCGGCTTCGTCACGCCACTTGGCACGGTGCACGCCTTCCAGGGCTTTGCCGATGTGTTCTCGGCGACCGGCGGCAACAAGACCTTCGTCAACGGCATCGACGATCTGAGCTATGCGTTTGTCATCGCCGGGCACACCAAGCCCTGGGCGCCCTACGTGATGAACCCGACCCTGACGGTCGTCTATCACGACCTGACGACCGACCGGCTGGATCAAGCCATCGGCAAGGAGTGGGACGGCGTCCTGCTGTTCGGGATCACCAAGAACCTGACCTGCATGCTGAAATATGCCGACTTCGAGCGCGCCGCCACGACCATGCCGGCCTCGCGCACCAAGACCTGGCTGATGTTCCAATACAAGATTTGATCGGAAAAGGATTTCCAACCATGACTGACACCAAGAAACCCTCCGGTCTCAACCGCCGTGACGCGCTGTTCGGCGTCGCCGGCACCCTGGCCGCCGCCCATGCCCTGTTCCCCGGTGGCGCATTCGCCGCCGGCAAGGGCCCGGAAACCTCAGCGGCCAAACTCGGCTTCATCGCCTTGACCGACTCATCGCCGTTGATCATCGCCAAGGAACGCGGCCTGTTCGCCAAGTACGGCATGCCGGACGTCGAAGTGCTGAAGCAGGCTTCGTGGGCGGCAACGCGCGACAATATCGTGCTGGGCAGCCAGGGCGGCGGCATCGATGGCGCGCACATCCTGTCGCCCATGCCGTATCTGATCACCACCGGCCAGGCGGCCAAGGCAACGCCGATGTACATCCTGGCCCGCCTCAATGTGAACGGCCAGGCGATCAGCGTCGGCAATGACTTGAAGGACGTCAAGGTCGGGCTGAATTCGGCGCCGATGAAGGCCAAGTTCGCCCAGATGAAGGCCACCGGCAATATCGCCAAGGTGGCCATGACCTTCCGCGGCGGGACGCACGACCTGTGGATCCGCTACTGGCTGGCGGCGGGCGGCATCAATCCGGACACCGACTGTTCGACCATCGTCATTCCGCCGCCGCAGATGGTGGCCAACATGAAGGCCGGCACCCAGGACGCCTTCTGCGTCGGCGAGCCATGGAACGCACAGCTGGTCGACCAGAAGATTGGCTATACGGCAACCACGACGTCGGAAATCTGGATGAACCACCCGGAAAAGGCTCTGGGGATGCGGGCCGACTGGGTCGACAAGCACCCGAACGCCGCCAAGGCGTTGATCGCCGCCGTCATGGAGGCGCAGATGTGGTGCGAAAAGAACCGCGCCGCCATGTGCCAGATCACTGCGGGCCGGCAGTATATCAACGTGCCGATCAACGACATCGTGCCGCGCCTGCAAGGCACGATCGACTACGGCGACGGCCGCAAGGTCACAGGCAGCCCGCACATCATGAAGTTCTGGTCGGACTTCGCCGCCTTTCCGTTCAAGTCGCACGACGCCTGGTTCATCACCGAGAACAAGCGCTGGGGCAATTTCGACGCCGACCTCAACACCAATGCGCTGGTCAACAAGGTCAACCGCGCCGACCTGTGGCGCGAAGTGGCCAAGCAATACGGCATTCCGACGCCGGCCAGCGACTCGCGCGGCGTCGAAAAGTTCTTCGACGGCAAGGTGTTCGATCCGGCCAATCCGGACGCTTACCTCGCCAGCCAGACAATCAAGAAGCTCGCTTAGTGCCTGCCCCTGGTCCCTTCCTCTTCTCCAGGGAGGAAGGGACCTTTTTTCAAAGGTATTTCGATGCCCTTCGATTTTATGAGAAAACCCGTGGCCCAGTCCTCGCCTCCGCCTGAGATCGACCGTTCGGCCCTGCTGAACGCCGCCCAGAAAAAGCAGATCGAGACCGCCCGCCTGCGTAAAGGCGTGGATCGGGTGTCGACGGTGCTTTTGCCTGTCCTGACCATTGCTGCCGTTCTGGCGGCCTGGGAAGCGACGGCGCGCGCCTTTCCCGGCGGTCTGCCCGGCCCCATACAGGTGTGGACGGAGTCGCAGGAACTAATCACCAATCCGTTCTTCGATCGGGGCGGCGTCGATAAAGGCCTGTTCTGGCATGTGTTGACCTCACTTAGCCGCGTCGGCATCGGTTTTTCGGCAGCGGCGATCGTCGGTGTGCTGGTCGGCGCATTTGTCGGTACAGTTTCATGGGCGCGCAAGGGCTTCGATCCGATGATCCAGGTGCTGCGCACCGTGCCGCCGCTGGCCTGGCTGCCGATCTCGCTGGCCATGCTGCGTGAGGCCCAGCCGTCGGCGCTGTTCGTGATCTTCGTCACTTCGATCTGGCCGATCGTCATCAATACCGCCGTCGGCGTGCGCAATATCCCACAGGACTATGTCAACGTCGCCCGCGTGCTGCGGCTGCATCCGGTCGAATACTTCTTCAAGATCATGCTGCCCGCCGCCACGCCGCACATCTTCACCGGTCTTCGGATTGGCGTCGGCATGAGCTGGCTGGCCATCGTCGCCTCGGAAATGCTGCTGGGCGGCGTCGGCATCGGCTTCTTTATCTGGGATCAATACAACTCGTCGCGCATGTCGGACATTATCGTCGCCCTCGCCTATGTCGGCTTGGTTGGCTTCGCGCTCGACCGGATCGTCGCCGGTATCGGCAGCTGGGTGTCGCGCGGCACCGCCGCGGATTAGCGCTTAAGCGCCGCGCGGGCTCCTCGCAAAGGCTCGGGCGGGCAATCTTTCTTCAACAATGGCGGCCCTGCCAAACCGCAAGCGGTTTGGAGGCATTAATTGTCAACTTTTGAGTAGAACCATGAAAACCGCTTTGTCCCTGGAAAACGTCTATGTCGACTTCGAGCGCGACGGCGTCATTTCCTCCGTCCTCGACAATGTCTCCTTGAGCGTCAAGGAAGGCGAATATATCTCGATCATCGGCCATTCCGGCTGCGGCAAGTCCACCCTGCTCAATGTGGTGGCCGGCTTGGTGCCGCTGACACTCGGCGCAGCGCTGGTGGAAAATAAGGAGATCACCGGCCCCGGTCCCGACCGCGCCGTCGTCTTCCAGAACCACTCCCTGCTGCCATGGATGACGGTCTATGAGAACGTCCGCCTCGCCGTCGACAAAATCTTCGGCGGCCAGGAGCCGATGAGCAAGCTGCATGCCCGCGTCATGCGCAATCTCGAGCTGGTCAAGATGACCCACGCCGCCGACAAGCGGCCGGGTGAAATCTCTGGTGGCATGAAGCAGCGCGTCGGCATTGCCCGGGCTTTGGCCATGGAGCCGAAAGTGTTGCTGCTCGATGAGCCGTTCGGTGCACTCGACGCCCTGACGCGCGGGCATTTGCAGGATACCGTCATGTCTCTGCACAGCCGGATCAACGCCACCGTGCTGATGATCACCCATGACGTCGATGAAGCCGTCCTGCTCGCCGACAAGGTGGTGATGATGACCAATGGTCCCAAGGCCACCATCGGCAAGATCGTCGACGTCAAATGCCCGCGTCCGCGCAGCCGACTCACCTGCCTCGAGGATCCGGAATTTGTCCGCTGCCGTCACGAGATCGTCGGCTTCCTGGAAGCACACGATCGCGTCGCCAAGCCAGATTTCGCGCAGGTGTAGGACTTATTCAGTTTGGCAACCTCATAACCCGGACATTGAGAGTCAGGGCAGGCCGCTCTATAGCGGACATCGTTTTCAACCCGAATACGCGAAATAGACCCGTCTTTCCCGCGGGACCAGAATGAGCAAACTGCCACCTTTTCCGCATGCAAAATAGTTCTGGTCGCTGTTCAAGGCGCCGTTGATACTATGCAGGACATCAGCGCGTAACGAAATGGGATGGCCCCATCTGCCGAGGAAATCCTGGATATTTGCCCAGTCCGTTTTTCGATGGGCGTCGCACCACCTTTTTGATGGGGTTTGTGCCCAATTGTAATACCAAGGGCGATTTCGCTCGCCGACGTTCAGTTGACTGACGAAGGCCATTCCGCCGGCTTCGATTTGTCTCGCGGCCTCAATGGGCAGCTCGTAAACAATTAGTCCCGTTTCATTTCCGCCCGGGCCAACACCCTCTACATTTTCGACCCGATATAGAATACGTGTAACGTGGAGAGGCTTAGGAACGTGGGTTAGAGCCAAGCGGCCTTCCAACCCTCGCCAAGCGTATTTGCAAGCGGTGGGGCCAGCAGCAACCAAGACCGCCGCCACCAACCCGAACAGCGCAATTCGTTTAATTGCTACAGCGTTCATAGGACCTCCCCAGCGACCTTTTAATACCATACCTTAAAGGAACTTTATTGCACGCTAAGGCAGCGTATCACGAGCTTGTGGGGATGAAGGTGCGATGGACGAGATTCAAAACTCAAAACCATGGCTACGCGAAGCAAAAAACACTGAAGCCATGACACGCACGGTACTCGACGCCGGTTTGTTTGTCATATGAGGGTTTGGCATCCACAACCACCTCATTAGCCGACATCGGCGCCCGGCGGTTGGTTCCTCAATTCCGGACATTAAGCGTCATCCCAGCTCTCTTTAAGTGGACATATCTTAGCGGTACAGATTAGCTGTACAGAAATGTCTGTGGGCTTGTCGCCTAGGCGAGACCGCGCTTTACGGCGTGCAAAGTGGCTTCCGCGCGGGTGGAGATGTTGAGTTTCTGATAGATTACCTTGACATATCCCGCGACGGTGGGGGGGCTGAGCAGAAGATGCTTCGCCACTTCAGCGATGGTCAAGCCGCGCGCCAGAAGCGCCAGGGTCTCGGTCTCACGTCCGGTCAGGGCCACCTCTTCCGGCTTTGCGACGGCCTGGCCGCGGAAATGGCTCAGCAGCCGCGTGGCGATCGACGGCGACAGCGGCGGCTCGCCCTGATCGATCCGCCGCAGGTAGTGGACGATCATTTCCGGCTCCTGGTTCTTGACCAGATAGCCGCGCGCCCCGGCCGAAAGGGCGTCGAACAGGTGCAGGTCGTCGTCATAGATGGTCGAGACCACACAGGTGACATTCGGCCGGCTTTGCGTAAGTTCGGCAATGAGCTCGATACCGGAACCGTCCGGCAGGCCTAGGTCGATGACCGCCAGCCCAAGCGTATCCGCCGCGTTGCCGGCAAGCCAGCGGCGCGCCTCTTTCAGGCTGCCGGCGGTCGCCACCTCAATGCCGTCGAAAGCGGCCACGAGCGCCTGCTGCATACGCAACTGGTTGGGCGGCTGGTCCTCGACCAGCAGGCACAGTCTGCGCGGACTCATAAGCGGGAGCCTTCCGTGTGGGCTTCCAAAGGCAGATCGAACGCGACACGGGCGCCGACGCGCAGGCTGTCGAATCGAACCGATCCACCCAATTGCCCTATTCTGTCAGCGACGCTCCTGAGCCCCTGCCCGCTCGACACGCCGTCGACGACGACGTCCGGAAATCCCGTTCCGTCGTCGTCTATCCGGGCCGTCAGGGTCGTTCCAGTCACCGTAAAGACGACGCTGATGCGTTTCGCCCGCGAATGCTTGATGGCGTTGGTGATGATCTCCCGAACCGTCGAGGTCATCGCCTTCTTGTGCCGCGCCGGCAGCTGAATGAAGGGCGCGTCTTCGGGCCACAACGGCCAGTCCAGCTCGATCTGCACCGCATCGAGACGCCGCACCGTTTCGTGCCGCATCTCCGCCATGACGCGGTCCAGGGGTGCACTTTCCGTCAGCAGGGCCGAGGCAATGTCGCGGATATCGTTGAGTGCACCGTAGATGAACGGCCGGGAAGCTTCATCGGCCACGGAAAGCCCCGACACCAGCTTGGCGCCGACATCGTCGTGCAGGTCCTGCGCCAGCCGTTGCCGTTGTTCGGCGGCGCCGCGCTCGTAAGCGCTCAAGCCTTGCGCCGCCTTGCGCGACAGGCGGACGATCTGGTTCACCAGGTCGACATGGCGCGGCGCGAACAGGCCGCGACCGGACTGCGGATAAGAAAGCCTGAGCGCCGGCGTATCGACCACGCGCGGGACATAGAGGTGCAGGCCGTCCTCGCCGATATGCGCGTCGCCGACCTCTACCGGAGACGGCGCAATCGACACCGGCGCGAACAGTCTTTGCAGCAAGTCCTGCCAACGCCCCTGCCGCTGCGAGGCCTCCGGCGCAAATGCCATATCCAGCACGCTGGCCAGCATTTCATTGTCGCTCAGGGCCTTGGCGCGGAAAAACCGCCGCCACAACATGTCTCGGAACGGCAGGTAACCGAAGGCCACGACCAGCAGCGCCAGCGTCAGGGCCGACGGCCGGGCCAAACCGATGACATAGACCAGACCCGCATCCAGCCCGATGAAAATAGCCGCCGCCACAGTGAAGAAGAAGATGCGGAAGGCCCAGTCACCGACATCGAACAGCCGGAAACGCGCCACACCTACGGCGACACCGACATACAGGATCAGGAAGCTCAGGAAGATGAAGCTTTCGGGCATGGCGTGAAACTGCCCTTGCAGCACGTAGGCCAGCAGGATGATGCCCCAGCTGCCACCGCCAACCACCACAGCCAGGCCCAGCCAGATCAGGGAGGCGCGGGCCTTCGGCTCGCCGCGCGACACCCATAGTTGGATGGCGACGAGGACGATCACGGCGACGATCACCGCAAAGCAATAGAACATGATACCGCCGGGGCCGCCAAGCAGGCGGAAATAGTCAGCGGCAAACACCGGAACCCCGATCGCCATAATCCCGGCAAACTGCCGTCCGCTGACGATCGGCTTCGGGAAAATCAGAAACAACCCCACCAGGGTCTGGCCGAAGATGACCGTACCGAAGTGATTGAGCGTCAGCGACATCTCGATCAGGTGGGACGATATGCCGAGTGGCTGAGCAAAGGTGGCGCAGCTGGCGACCGCGGCGATCAACATGCCCAGACCGTTGACGGCCAGTATCCGCGTGCCTATTTCGTGCGGCTTCAGGCACCAGACCCAGCCACCAACCATGAAGGCGGTCAAGCCGACGCCCAACGACACCCAGAAGCCCGGGCCGAAGTCCGAAATCTCTAGCGGCAAGACCCGGCTTTCGACTTCGTATGCCGGGCGATTATCTGGCTTGATGCCAACCAGAACCGATGGATGGTCCAGCAGCGCCTTCATCCGGTCCTGCCGGTCCCGATAGGTATCGAAAGCCTTGTAGGTCTCGAACGCTTCGATCTGCGTAGTGAAATCCGACGGCACCAGTGCAAAAGCTGCCCCTTGGTCCGGCCGCCGGAAGCTGACAACCGGAAACGCGGCCTGGCCCGGACGCGTCAGTAACAACGCTTCGCCGTCACGCCGGACGTACTCAAGCCGTTTGCCCTGAACGCCTAAGGTCAGGCTGACGCCGGTGGCGATGACCGCGATCGCCAGGATCAGCCATAACCGCCAGGCTGCAGGCGACAAAAATGTGGACAAGGCCTTTGCGGGCGTAATCAAAAGGTTCGGCACTATGTTCCCCGTCGGCCCTGAAGCACGTTCGTACTCCGTATTTATTTTAATCGCACCCCCTGTTCAGAGGGTGACGCTTGTTCGCCGCACCCATAGGTTCGACGGCTCACGCCAGCAAAGGCGATGCTCATATTGGTGCAGAAGATCTTATAAATGAACAGAAATTTCTTATCCGCCGTCACTTTTGCCGCTGCCCTGTCTGCGGTAGGCTTTTGCCAGCCGGCACTGGCCGAAAAGGCCGCCTCCGCCAAGGACGCGATCAGCTTCGAGCCCCACGCTTCGCACGCCGGAGAGGGCGACGCGCTGTTCTGGGTGAACCAGGCCGACGGCGCCAAGGGCGTCAAAAAGGTCATCATCCCGTTCTTCCAGATCCAGTTCGTTCAGGACGCGCAGGCCAATGCGACGGCCGCCGGCGGCGCCCATTCAAAGACCTCTGTCCACCTCCAGGGGCCGACGGCGGCTCAGATGCAGGCCATCACCGATGAGGTCTATGCCAGCTTCGTTTCGGACCTAAAGGCCGCCGGTCTTGAAGTGGTTTCGTCTGAGGACGCCAAGACCTTCGGCGCCTATAATGACATAATGAACGCGTCCAAGCCTTCGGGCGAGACGATCAAGGGCCTCAACGGGGTCAGTTCCGTCTTCTACGCGCCGACCGGCATGAACTACTATTTCCTGCCGACCATGTTGCCGGAACTGGCCGGCGGCGGTTCGATGACGGCGGTCGGCAATGCCCAGATCGTGCGCCGGGAAGCTGACCTGATGAACCAATCCGGGGCGGCTGTTGTTGGCTTCCGCGCGGTTGTCGACTTCGCCCAGCTGTCGGCAAGCGACCGCAAAGGCCTGCGCGTCTTTTCTCATCGGGCGAAGACCAGCGCCGAATTCGGCCTCGTCATCAAGCCAGTGGCGACCCAAGTCTTCCTGATCACACCCAACGCCAAGGCGACGATGATCGATCCGCAGAGCCGCATGCGTCTGGAACTGCAGGCGCCGCTGCTGCTGGAAAGCGAAGCCATCCAGACCACCGATGAAAACAGCACGGCCAGCCAGAAGCGCGGCGAGGCCCTCGGCAACGCCATCGGCTTTCTGGCAGGCACCGGCATGAGCAAGAGCAAGTCGTTCGCCGTAGTGGTCGATCCGGAGCTTTGGCAAAAGGACGTGACCGGCGCGCTCAAGGGCCTGTCGGCGGCGGCCACCGGCAAGCTCAAGACCGGCCTGTAAAGCGCTTCAACGAGGGGACTGACGATGAAATCTATCCTGCCCGCACTCGCCATCGCTTCGGCGCTGACGTTCAACACGTCGACGGCAACCGTAGCCCTGGCGCAAGCCGCCCCGGCGCAGACTGCCGAGGAAGCTGACGACGCGGCCTATGAATATGCCTTCGACACGGTCATGTCGACCATGGCCGTCAACGAAAGCTGCAAGTCGGCGCTTGAGCCCACCATGTATAACGGCTTCAGGGTCATGCTGCGCGTCTATATGGCCGAACTGGGCGCGACCGACGAAGACGTCAAGAAAAGCGAAGACGGCGCAGCCCAACTATCGGACTACATATGCGACGACAAGTCGGCATGCTGGCGGTCGGTCGTCGCGCTGGCGGTTCCGAAAACCGCGACGATCGAAGACGGCCGGGCGAAGTGTAAAAGCTATATGTTGGATGCCTTCGAAGAACTCGATGATATGTTCGGGGGCGACGACAATAGCGCGATAGCCAAGCCGTAGGGCTACGCGGGCGCTAGTCATCCCGCAAGCGCAGATTTTTTCGCAAAAGCCGCTAGTTCTCGCCCAGATGCAGATAGAGATGACATGGCTTGCCATTTTACGGTTCAATAGGCTGCAATTCCGAGGCCTGTTGAATGATTTCATCCCGACCGCCTGAACGTTTTTTCCGCTATCTGCCGCCCGTCGCCTGGCTGGCGGCCGTGGTGCTGTTCGTGCAGCGGTTTGTCGCCGGCTATCAAGCCGGGGGTCCGCGGCTCGATGAACTGTTCAGCCTGTGGGCAAGCGACCCGGCCGGGTCTCTGTGGGACATGCAGATCGATAAGCTGGCCTGCGAGACCAATCCGCCCCTGCACTACTGGCTGATGTACGGTCTCCAGATGGTACTGGGCGCTGGACGAACGACGGGGCTGGTGCTCAATGGGCTGACCATCGCGGTAACGCTGGGCGGGTTGATCTGGCTGGCGCGGCGGGCCGGGCGACCGGCGCTCGGCTGGTGGCTGGGCGCCGTCTATCTCTGTTCCGCCGCCACCATTACCCAGACGCAGGACGTCCGGCCTTATTGCCTGGCCGTCTCGGTCTGCGCCCTGCTGGCGACGCAGGTCAGCCTGCTGCGACGCGCCGAAAGCATCAGCCGCGTCGATACCGGAATCACCGTGGCTTTAGCCGCAACGGCAGGTATCACCCACGTTTATGCCGCCCTGTTCGTCTTCTGCCTGACCAGCGCAGTCGCACTGGAAGGTGTACTGCGGCAGACCGGGCCTTGGCGCGAGCGATCGCTGCTACGACTGGCGGTGCTAACCGGCGGGGCGTGCGCGATGACATTCGGATTGTGGGGTGTGGGGCTGGTGCGTAATACCGGCCGCCATCCGCCGAGCATCGAATGGATCCGTTTCGACTATCCCAGCGTCTCCACCGCCTTTGTCTGGGACAGCCTGGTGCAGGTGGGGCCGCCGGTGGCGCTGGGTCTGTTCCTGATCGCCATCGCCATCGCCTGCGGTGCGCGGCGGCCGGGCGGCACGTTATGCGTGGCGTTCGTTACGGCCGCGCTGTTCTTCGTCATGCCGCTGCTGATTTCCTTCCTCAAGCCGATCATCCACGCCCAGTACTATCCCGTCGGCGGTGCCGCGCTGCTGATCCTGCTGGCTTTTGCGACGATCGAGGCTTGGGCGGAGGAGCGCCGACAGGCGGACTGGCGGTCGCACACCGCCCTTGCCGGACTGGCTGTGGCCCTCGCCTTGCCACTGCTGTGTAGTGGCATGGCCAGCCGCGCCTGGGCAGACAACAAGCTGGTGTGGCGTAGCGCCGAGATCGTCCGTGCCCAAGCCCCAAGTTGCCCCGAGCGACGGGTGCGCGTCGTGCCGCCGCCATGGGGTATGCAGGGAAAGCTCTATCCGGGCTTTGCCTACATCCTGCGCGACTCCGGCCTCACCGTCGAGGACAGCCGCGACACACTGCGCGACGTGTCCGACATCGACTGTTCAGTGGTTGCGTGGTCCGAGGACAGTCAGAAACCGAACTGGCCCGAGTCGCTGAGCGAAGAGGAACGGTTGAAGGTGTTCAATCTGACCAACCGTGAACACGTCCCCCTGACCTTGCGGCGATACGGCGACGGTTATGTGGTGACCAAGGTAAGCGCTTACGGCAGGCATCAGGCCAGTGCTATTAAATAACACCTCCAAACCCTGACGGCGCTTGCGGTTCGCGGCCAGCTTCTTGCAATCAAAGACGACGATTGACTCGTATGTTTCGATACGCAACGGTGGGCCGGTGAAGCGTCTTACTTTATTCCTCAAGGGCAATGTCGATATCCGTGACTCACTGCACTCGTGCCGGGTTGGCGGTGAGTTGCTGTGGAACGGCGTCAACGAGGTGCTTCGCGCCCGTTTTCCAGGCACTCTGGCGCGTATCAAGCACGAGACCTGGACACGATCGGACGCGCTGCTGGCCGCCACCGGCACGGCGCCGGCGGAACTGGCGGAGCGCGGGCTCGATCTGGGCTCCTATCCCCTGTCGAGCCAGTTCAGCGATGCGGTGTTCACGACGCCCGCCGATGCGATCATCCTGACGGTCCAGCCGGACGTGACCAACAGCCTGATGCGGCACCGCGAAGGCGGCCACTTGTTCTATCCTACCGACCCGCAGAATTGGGCCGCCGATGACCGGGCCTGGCTGAAAAGCGAATTCGAGATGTCCGGCCTGCTGTCAGTCGAGGACTCGATGGCCAACCTGGCGGCCATGACCGACCGCATCCGCGCTGAACGCGATGTGCCGATCCTGATCTACAACCTGTCGCCGATCATTCCGGGCGACCTGGTACATTGCTATATGGGCTTGGGCGAGACCTTCGCCACGCGCATCCGCCGTTTCAATCTGGCCTTGATCGACCTGTCTGAACAAACCGGCGTCTCGATCATCGACGTCGAAAGCCTGATCGCGCGGCGCGGTGTTGACGCCGTCAAGCTCGACGCCGTGCATCTCACCGCCGAGGGGTATGCCCTGGTCGCGGAGGAAGTGGTGCGCGTATTGGCCGACTACGGTGTATTGGAGGCGTTGGCAGCATGAAAGTGAGCGTCGTTATCCGCTCCAAGGATGAGGCCGACCGGTTGCGCCTGACCCTGGCGTCGCTGGTGCGGCAAACCGAAGCCCACGAGGTGGTGGTGGTCAACGACGGCTCGTCGGACCATACGCCCGAGGTCATCGCCGCCGCCGAAACGCCAGTGATCGCCATTCATAATTCTCAGGCCGTTGGCCGATCAGCGGCTTCGAATGCTGGGGCGGCGGCCGCCAGAGGCGACATCGTCCTGTTCCTCGACGGCGACACGCTGGCCGCTCCGAACCTGGTCGCGCAGCACATGGCCTTGCATCGTGCCGAGCCAAAGCGCGTCGTGCGCGGCACTCCCCATCATCTGCGCTGCACCCGCCCCTTCCTCGATCCGGAAACCGGCACGCCGCAGATTGACCAGGTCGACCGGGTCGCCAGGATGTCTGCGGTCGAACTGGCGCGCAACACGGTGACGCGCCAGCAGATCCGTAACGCTTTCCATGAGATCGACGCCCGCAGTCAGCCCGGCATCTATCCCGGTTTCGGGCCGCGCAAGCTGTTCGAGCTGGAAGCCAGCGCGTTTCGCGATACGCCCGACTGCCCTGTCCTGTGGGCGGCGGCTTCGGGCGCCAACCAGTCGGTGTCCCGGGAAGCCTTCCTTGACTCCGGCGGTTTCCTGCCACAGATCGACAACAACGAGCACCGCGAACTGGCCCTGCGCCTGTGCAAACAGGGCTTCGGCATGGCCTATAGCTCAGGCCGCAGCTACCACATGACCCACCGCAGCGGCTGGCGCGATCCACTGGTCGAGAACAATTGGGAAGCCATCTTCTTCGACGCCCATCCGATGCCGGAAGTCGCCCTGCTGCCGCTGTTGTGGGCCAGCCTGTCCGATGCGCCGGACCTGCCGGAAAAGGCGCGCATTCACACCTTGCCCGAACTGGCCGAAGCGGCAGCACGTTACCGGGGCATCGAAGGGCGCGAAGCGGTCCGAGCGGCGCACCTGCGTTGGGCGGAGACCGGAGCAATATGACCACATCCATCCCCATGGCCGCTTTCGTCGCGGCGTCAGAACAGGCGGCAGTCGAGGCCGCCCGCGGCCACCTGGTGCGGGCATTGGGTGCCGCTGGCGGCGAATGGGCCGTCGATTGCCAGTTCGTCGAGACGGTTGGCGAACTGTCGGAAGCTGCCGCCGGGACGGTTCTCGTCACCTCCCTATTGCCCGAAGTCGACCGCGGTGAAGCCTGGCCCGAGACCGAAGCGCGCCTGCGTGAGGTCTATGCGACCTTAAGCGGACGCGGCGATCCGGTGTTCATCTGCACCGTGCTGCGCCACGCCGGCGATGGCGATCGTCAGGTCGCGCTGGAGCGGCGCGTTCGTATCCGCCGCCTGAACGCGCTGGCGGCCGAGTTGTCGCGCGAATACGGCGCTTTCGTCATCGATATCGACCGCGTGCTGGCCGATGTCGGCGCCGGCCGGCTGGGGACCGACTATCGCCTGAACGGCACGGCCGCCGCCGATCTGGCCGGCAAGGCCATAGCGACGGATATCGTCGTCAACGGGCTCGATGCCGTCGCCAGCTTTCAAGTGCAAGACGTCGCCAAAGCCGAGCTGGCGCAGTATCAGACCCAGGTCGCCCTGCCGTCGGATATCAAGCCGCAGAACTTGATGGCGCTCGGCCAGGGACGGCGCAAGCAGATCGTCGCCACCGTCACCGACAACGATCAGCAGGGCCACGTCGGCTGGCTGGTCCGTCAGGCGCTGAGCGGCAAGATCGCTCCGGCCGAGGCCTTCGACAAGCTGGTCCAGGCGGTGCGGCGGCGCGGCGCCAGGGAAAGCTTCACCCTTCTGGCCAACGCGGTCCTGCGCAGGCGTGCATGATGCACGCACTGCCAAGGCCCAACGACATGCTTAAGGACATGATGCTGATCCGGGCGTTCGAAACCGCGCTCGCCAAGCGGCGCGACCATGGCTTCCAGCTACTGTCGACCGGTGAGGAAGCGGTGGCCGTGGGTTTGAATGCGGCCCTGACCGAAAAAGATCAACTATTGACCGGCGGCCGATCGATCGGTCCGGCCCTGGCGCGCGGCGTTGATCCTGGCCGGGTGATGGCCGAACTGCTCGGCAAGGTCGACGGCATGAATCGCGGCCGCGGCGGACGCGGCCATATGGCCGATCCAGAAGTGGGCTTCTTTGGATCGCATGCCGTGGTCGGCGGCAATATCAGCATCGCAGCCGGTGTCGCTCTGGCCAAGCAGATGGAAAATGAGGGTGGGATTGTCGCCATCCTGTTCGGCGACGGCGCCTGCGGCCAGGGTGCCCTGCATGAGACGCTGAACATGGCGGCCGCGTGGAAGCTGCCGCTTCTGTTCGTCTGCAACAACAATCAGCTGTCGGTGTCGACCGAACGCACGGCGGCCCTGGCGCCGGCGAAGCTGTCCGACCTGGGCGCTGCGTTCGGCCTGTGGGCGCGGACGGTCGACGGCATTGATGTCGAGACGGTAGCCACCGCCGCCCAGGAAGCCGCCGATCATGTGCGCGCAGGCCGTGGTCCGGCCTTCCTGGAATGCGTGTCGATCCGCTTTCTGTCGCATTCGACAACGGCGCGCGAAACCCGCAGCAAGGACCTCCTTGCCGAGCTGCGCACGCTCTGCCCGATCCAGACACAGATCCGCACCCTGGGCCTCGATACAGCCACGGTCGAAACGCTGGAGGCCGAGGCCGCCGCGCGGGTAGCCGAGGCTCTGGCCTTCGCCGATGCCTCCCCCTACCCAGATCCGTCCGAGGTGCTCGACCATGTCGGCTGATCAGGCGTCTACAACCGTGAAAATCTATTTCCGCGAAGCCATCATCCGTGCCATGCGCGAGGAGATGCGCGCCAATCCGCGCGTGTTGATCCTGGGGCAGGATGTTGGCGCGTTCGGCGGTTCCTATCGCGAGTTCGACGGGCTTTATCCAGAGTTCGGCCCAGACCGCGTGCGCGACACGCCGGTGGCGGAAAACGCGTCGATCGGTATCGGCGTCGGCGCCGCAGCCGCCGGTTACCGGCCTTTGGTCAGCATCACCTATATGGATTTCCTGATGCTGGGTTTCGATCCGCTGATCAATTACGGCGCCAAGCTGCGCTATAAGACCGGTGGGCTGCTCACCGCGCCCGTAGTGGTCAAGACCACCGCTGGCGCGCTGGGTCAGGGCGTGGCGCATTCCCAGTGCATAGAAGCCTGGCTAATGAGCGTGCCGGGCCTCAAGGTTGTGGCGCCATCGACGCCTGCCGACGCCTATGGACTGATGAAGGCGGCGCTACGGGCCGACGGGCCGGTCGTCTATATCGACCATAAGCGGCTGTTTCCCATTCCCGGCGAAGTGCCGGTCGCCGAAACGATTATCCCGTTCGGCCAGGCGCTGGTGCGGCGCGAAGGCACGGACGTGACCATCGTGTCGCATGGCTTCATGGTGCGGGTCGCCCTCGAAGCGGCGCAACAGCTTGCGGACGCGGGCATCAGTGCCGAAGTCGTCGACCTGCGCAGCCTGGCGCCGCTCGATATCGACACGGTCGCGGCTTCGGTTGAGAAGACTGGCGCGCTGGTGACCCTCGAAGAAGGCCAGGTGACGACCGGCGTCGGCACCGAGGTGTTCGCACGGCTCGTCGAACGCGGCGTGACAGTACCCTGGGCCCGGGTCGGCGCCCTGCCCGCCCCGGTGTCCTCCAATCCCGTCCTTGAAAAAACCGTCGTGCCGGATGCATCGAGGGTTGTCAGCGCCGTCACAAGCCTTTTAAATCGCTGATTATTATTCGGGAGCTTCTGTAATGATTTACCAATTGACCGTGCCTGCCGCCGTTCCTGGCGTCGATGAAATCCGCATTCTGGAATGGCACGGCACGCCGGGTACCGCGTTCGCTGCCGGCGATCTGGTCGTTGAGCTGGAAACGCACAAGGCCGTGGTCGAGGTGCGCGCCGGTCAGGCAGGCATCCTGCGCGAAATCAAGGCTGAACCGGGCGATTGGCGCGGCATCGGCGTTGGTCTGGCCGTGTTCAGCGATCAGCCCGACGAAGCCACCGACGGTGAAGCTGCCGACCTAACCGTCGAATTCGAAGTCACCTGATCGGCGCGAATATCCTCTAAAATATAGAGAATTTCGTTGCGCAGTGCAGCCTGGATCGGGCCGCTCTGGTGGATGCCGTCGGGCAGGTGTTCGGCCCCACCCATGTCGGCCGCCAGGGCGTCGACGTCGATGATCGCCAGGTCGTGGCTGTCGACCAGGTCGTGCAGCATCAGGTTCAGCTCCTTCGAGGCGATGCTGGTGAGGGTATCGCTCATCGGCGCGTCGAACGGCGCATAGCTGGAAATATCCTCATAACCCGAGGTCGACATGCGGTTGACCACAAGGGCGCGGGCGCCGGTCTTGGCCCGCATGGTGTCGAGCAAGCGTCCATAGTCGCGGCGGATGTCATCGACCGTGCGTTTGACCGGCTCGAACGCGCTGGACAGCCAGGCGCGGAAGGCCGGGCCGGCCGCCTGCTGGTGGTGGCGCATGGTGTGGACATGATAACCCAGCGTCTTGTGGCGCAGGATCGACTGCGGTTCACTGCTCAGCGACAGGAGGACAGCTTCGGCCGGCGCCGCGCGCACGGTGCCGGAGGGCGTGAAAAGACTGTACGGATCTTCGATCGGCGACCGCTGCATGACCGACAAAAGCGCGCCCGCTACCATCCAGTCGTCTCCGGTCGGGGCGATGGTCGAGTCGGACAGGTAGCGGCGCAGATCGTCGGCGATCGTCTGATATTGCGCCGGGGTGCGGTTGAGCTGATCGAGCAGGACCGGGGTCGACGGCGCCATCGGGTGGTCGGGAACGAACACCATCTGGGTGGCGGCGCTGGCCGCTTCGAACATTTCCAGGAAGGCGCATTGCTCGCCGATGACTACACCCGTGGTGTCGCAGATGCCGAGGCTCAGCAAGGTCACCGGAGCTTCGCCCTCGCCGGCCCACCAGCCGCGCTTGCGGCCCTGCCAGCCCGGCAGCAGGCCGGTGTGGACGTCGGCCAGACCGGTGAAGCGCCGCCCCGCCAGCATCAGCAGGCGCAGTTGGCCACCCTCATCCGATGAAGCCTCGGTTTCCAGTTGGGCCACCACCGCGTCGGCGTCCCAGGTGTCGACGCCGCGAATGCTCAGATAACCACCACGTTCCGTCCCCGTGATCGCCTGAACGACGCCGCCAACGCGCGGTGCAAACGCGACCTGCAGCTCCATTTCCTCGGCAAACGGCGGTGGCCCCTGCATGCGCATGCCGGTGGCTTCCAGGCTGATGTTGCAATAGGCGAAGGGCTGGTTGGCGCGGCAATACTGTCCCGGCTGGACCAGCCAGCGCAGGCCCGAACGGAAGATGTTGTAGCCGTCGGCGGCCAGCGGCCCGAGATGTAACGGAAGCTTGCTCACCCCTTGCTCCCTGTCCACAGGCCGTCGTGATGGATGATGCCAGCGGTGGCAAAGCGAATGTCGCGGGCCTGTTCGGCGGTCAGGTCCTCGTCCGCGGTCGTGCTGAACAGGGCGATCAGGTGACCGAGTTCGCAGTAGTCGCCACGTTCGACCTTCCATTCCCGCAGCACCAGTGCCTCCCGCAGCACCACGCGGAAAAACGAGATCGGCGGACATTCCTGGGCAAAGGCGCTCGACAGGTCGACGCCAAGATCGAGCAGCTTCGAACCCATCTTCAGGGCGTCGCCGGGCCGGGCATAAAGACACTCGATGCGTGCACCCGACATGTGGGGGTTGATCGTCGGCAATCGGAAGGCGTAAATCATTCTAAATCCCGGATTTTTCGGCTATCCCCAGCAATAACCGTGCCGCAATCCAATGCAACCCCTTCACGCGAGTCCCGTATGTCCTTACCGAACGAAACGCCGTTGGATGTCGCCGTCACGGCTCTGCTCGTCACCCTGCCGGTGCCGGAGCGGCTGGCCTTCGCCAAGCGCAGCATCGACGACTTCTGCCGCCAGACCCTGACCAACAAAACCCTGCTTGTGGTGATCAATGGCGGCGTCGAAGAGGTGCGTCAGGCGCTCAGGGGCCATGTCGCCGGCTTAAACCGGTCCAACATCCAAATCCTTGAGCCGCCGGGCGTGCTCAATCTCGGCCAGTTGCGCAATCTGAGCTACGAGGCAGCCACGACCGAACTGGTGTGTCAGTGGGACGACGACGACCTGGCTCACCCCGAACGGCTGGAGACCCAGGCCCGCACCCTGATCGATAACGATTTCGAGGGCGTCTACCTGCAGGAAGTGATGCATTATTTCCCGGAGGCGCAGAAGCTCTATTGCACCAACTGGCGGGCCACAGCGGCGCACGGCCATCCCGGCACGTTGATGTCGCGGCGGGCGCTCGGCCTGCACTACCCCTCGGAGGGCGAGGTAGCGGTTCGCGGCGAGGACAGCGTCCTGGCCGAAGCGCTGATGGCGCGCGGCAAGGTCGGCTATGTCACCGGCCAGCCGCACCTCTATGTCTACGTCACGCACGGTGCCAATACGTGGAACGAAAGCCACCACGCCATGTTACGCGACGAGTTGGCCATTTCGCAGGGCCTGCTGAAGCGGCGCGAGGCGCAGATTCGCAACGGGCTTGAACCTTACGGCCTGCCGCCGGGAACGTCGGTCGAGGGCAGCAACGGCGAAGCGTTCAGGCTGTGACCGTCAGATAGTCCGTATACAGCGGCCGGGCATCGATATCGAGCATGCTAACGGCCACTTCCGGGCCGTTAGCCCATTGCAGCAAATGCCAGGCTGGTGGCAGGGGCACGCCGGCCGATCCTGTGAAATCGAACGGCAGGCAATGGGTGATCAGACGCGCATCCAGCCGTCCGAAGAAAAAGTCACGCCAGTCCACGTCCTGTCCGCCCGCCGACAGCTCCCAGCACAGGAAGTCGAACGGCAGCCAGCCCTGGCCGTCGATCCAGGCCTCGGCCCAGAAATGGTTGGTCGGGCAGGCTCTGTACAGATAATTGCCGCCCATCAGCCGCGCCGGGATGCCGCGCGCCCGGCACAAGGCGCAGAACAAGGCGCCGACGATCTGACAGTCACCCCAGCCACTGTCGAGCACCCAGTCGCCCGGCGCTTCCCAGTCAACCTGATCGTAATGCACACCGCTTTGGCGGAATTCATCGAGGCAGAAGTTCCAGAAGGCACGCAAGGCATCGATCGGCGCCGTTCCCGGCCCGGCCAGCCGCTCGGCCAGAGCCGCGACCCGGTCGGTGATGATAATCATGCCATCGCGCGGTTTAAGGTAAGCCGGATCGGGCGGCAGGGAACCGTCGCCGGCGCGCGGACCGGCGGTCAGGCTCAGGCGCGCGCCGATCGTGACGGTATCCGAGCCCCTCGCCGCCAACCGCGCCTCCAGTCGGCCGCGGGTTACGGTCAGGCGGGCTTCGGTATCACTGAACGGCTCGACCTCAAGCTCTTGAAGATGCTGCGATTCCAGCGGCAACGGCATGCGCAGCCTTAAGGGGTGCCCGGCCGAAAGCTGAATATGAAAGGTGCGTTTGCAATCGACCCTAAAGCCATGGGGTTCGTTGGGCAGGCTTTGTGCCAGTTGACGCGCCGTGGTGACCAGCCGGTCGCGCCAGAAATTGTCTTTACCGTCCAGACTGGCTTGCTTGGCGAAGTTAAGCACTTCGACCGTATCGAAAAAACGCGCACCGCCGGTCTGACGAAACGGCAGACCTAGCTCAATCCAACCCGCCAAGGCCTGAACAGCAGCCGTGCGACCGACCGACTCCCGGTCCATGGCCCAGCCAGCAAAATGGAACATGTCGACGACGCGGGCTTCGGCGACCGTTCGATAGCGCTCATCGGCCTGAAATCCCAATGGTTTTTGTGACAAAACGGCCTCCGGAAGGTCGTCAGTCCTAGGTCATCTTCTGGAGGAAGTCAAAAAGGTCTGAGTCCCTGCGCAATGAAGGCGTAGCAAGCGCGATTGCTGACGCGGAGCCGGACCTCATTGGGTACGGGTGTTTGATCACTCGGCCACAAGCATACAATGTCCGCCAGGGGGTATGTAGCCTAACTGGAACAGGTCGCCGCAGGGTTTCGCTTGCGTGGTCATGGCCAGTCTCCTGTCGAAAAATGGAGATGCGGCGGAAGCGCCGCATCTCCATTTGCGTGATTTGAGGGCGGCCTAGAGCAGCGGTTCCCCTTCCAGGATGATGGTCTTGGATTCCAGGAAAGGCATTAGGCCCTGGGTCGAACCTTCGCGGCCGATGCCCGACTGCTTGAAGCCGCCCCAGCCGATGGTGAAATCACCTCTGACCGCGTTATGACCGACAGTGCCGGTGCGGAGCTGGCGCGCCACTTCGTAAGCGTGGGTGGCGTCATTGGTGTAGACCGCATCGCTCAGGCCGAAGTCGGAGTCGTTGGCGATGCGGATAGCGTCGGCTTCGCTGTCCGAGGGGATGATGCTGATCACCGGCCCGAAGATTTCTTCGCGGGCGATGACCATGTTGTTGTCGACATTGGCGAAAACGGTCGGCTCGATATAGTAGCCGCGCTCGAGGTGCGCCGGCCGGCCGCCGCCGGACACCAACCGGGCGCCTTCCGCCTTGCCCTTGGCGATGCAGCTTTCGACGCGGTCGCGTTGCCGGGACATGGCCAAAGGGCCGACCTGACTGGACGGATCGAAGGGGTCGCCAACCTTCAAGGATGAAAAGACCGCGCTCATGGCTTCGGCAAAGGCGTCCTGACGGCGGCGCGAGACGATGACCCGCGTGATGGCGCCGCACGCCTGGCCCGCCAGATAGGTCGCCGTCATGGCCAGGGTTTTGGCGGCTTCCTCCAGGTCGTAGTCGTCCAGGATGATGCCGGCATTCTTGCCGCCCAGTTCCAGCGACACCCGGGCGACGCGTTCCCCCAGGATGGAGGCGATGCGCTTGCCGGCAGCCGTTGAACCCGTGAAAGTCACCTTGTCGACACCGTTATGGCGGACCAGGTGTTCGGAGACTTCGCGGTCGGCCGTCACGACATTGATCACACCCTTGGGCAAGCCAGCGGCTTCGGCAGCTTCGGCGAACAGCAGGGCTTCGCCTGGCGCTTCTGGAGAAGCCTTGATGATCACCGTGCAGCCCGCAACCAAGGCCGGCGCCGCCTTATAACACAACAGGCTGAGCGGCGCATTCCACGGTACGATGGCCGCAACGACGCCGACCGGTTCCCGCGCCAGCAAGCCGACCTTGCCGCCCCAGCGCGGTGTGTGGCGCTCCACAAACGGGAAGGTATCACCCAGTCCAGCGTAATATTCGAAGGTGTCAGCCGAATTGGGGGTGAGCATCTGCGACAGGGCGTGCACCAGGCCGGTTTCCGCGCTCCACAACGTAGAGAAGGCCTCCATATGCCTGGCCATTGCCGCCGCGATCTTGCGCAGATAGCCGGCGCGTTCGCCCGGCGTCATACGCGGCCATGGCCCGTTATCAAAGGCCTCGCGGGCGGCGGCGACAGCACGGTCGATGTCGGCGGTCTGGGCTTCGGCCACCGTGAGATAACGCTCTTCGGTTGCCGGATTGACGACGGTAAAGTGGGCGGCCGACGATGGTGCGACCCATTGGCCGCCGATAAAGAACTCACCGGCATGCGGGACGATGCGGTTGCCTGACAGAATGGACATGGTCTTGCTCCTTGCTGTTTCCGGCCGCCTTGTGGGTGCCGGTTCTGGAGCCAAGACTAAGATTTCGCCCGGCCAGGGCGTGAGCGTGATCCTACGCGATTATTGCCTGATCCTCTGAGCGGCCGGCTATATGGCTATGGCCGGGCTCATCTGTTGGGCCGCCTTTTCGAGGTAACCGGAATTGGCGCGCAGGGCTTTAACGTCGCGAACCGGCGGCGCGCCGAACAGCCGCCGGTATTCGCGGTTGAACTGCGTCACGCTTTCATAACCGACCCGGAAGGCGGTCGTGGCGGCGTCTGTCTCCTCGCTCAGCATCAGCCGGCGGGCTTCGTGCAGACGCAGGTATTTCTGGAACTGCAGCGGGCTCATGGTCGTCAGGACCTTGAAATGATGATGCAGGGTCGAGACGGCCATGCCGGCTTCCGAAGCCAGCTCCTCCATGCGGAACGGCCGCGTCAGATTGCGTCGGAGCCAGGCCACGGCGCGGCCGGTGCGATTGACCTGCGACCCGACCTTGACCATCTCGCGCAGTCGCCCACCGGCCGGTCCGGACAGAATGCGGTACAGGATTTCGCGGTGAATGGCCTGATGCATCATCGGGATTTCCCTTGGCCGTTCGAGAAGGCTGACAAACCGCACCACCGCGTCCAGCAGTTCGTTGGTCACAGGGCCCGTAGCAATGCCCGGCCGCTCTTCGTCGACGGCAAGCCCCAACGCGTCGAGGTCGCCGATCACCTGCCGCGCCAGATCCAGATCGAGGATCAGTTGGATCGCGACATAGGGCTTGGTTTCACTGGCGTCCGGGACCTCGATGATCGTCGGCAGCCCGACCGCCGTAAGCAGGAAGGTGTCCTCGCCATAGGTGTATGTCGCCTCGCCCAGGGTGACACGCTTGAAGCCGCTGGCGCTGACGCACAGGCTGGGCTCGAACAGGTAGGAGGTCGGGGAAATCGGCGTTTTTGCCAACCCAACGCACAGGCCCGGCAGGATGGTCCTGCCCTGGTCGTGCTGGTCCAGATAGCCGGTAACGATCCGTGCGATCTGGGTGCGCTGGCCGGTCATGGCAGGGTCTGGTTCGGACATGGCTCACCTCGCCGAAGATGCGTTACGAAACACCTTTCTTAGGAATGCTTCAACGCTTTTTCGTCGTTTCATCGCGCAAAAGACAACCTCAGAATCGTTGCGGCACACTTTCGATGATGAAATCGAGCAAGGCCCGCAGCCGCGGCAAGTGGCGGAGGTCGCGGTGATAGCCGACCCAGGTGTCGCGGCCCGGTGGCGCTTCGCCGGCATCGATTCGCATCAAGCCGTGTACGCTGGCGGCCAGCGGAAGTGGCAGGACAGCAATACCGGCGCCGTCGGCACACAATTTTGCCTGGACGTCGCGGCTATTGCTGCGAGCGCCGATAGCGGCATTCGGATAAGTCTCTGTCAGCCATTTGACATCCGGCATGCGGCCGAAGGCTTCGTCCATGATGATCAGCCGATGCCCGGCGCCATCCCCAACCTCGGGCTGTGATGTGCCTTCGCGCACGAACGCGCCATAAGGCATGCGCAGCAATTTACGCGACACGACTTCAGCCTCGGCAAACGGGATGATGCGGAAAACCAGATCGGCCTCACGCCGCGACAGGTTGAGTTGCCGCGACTCAGTCAGCAGTTCGACAACCACCTTCGGATGACGCACCGAAAAGGCAGCGACGATCGGTGCCAGGATATGTAGGCCGAACCAGTCCGAGCAAGACACCCGAAGCGTGCCTTCCAGTTGCCTTTCCCGCCCGGCCAATTGTCGTTGCAGCGCGATCGCCTCGTCTTCCATGCGCTCGGCATGGGCCATGACCACCGCGCCTTCATCGGTCAGGACAAAACCCTTCGAAGTGCGTTGGAACAGCACACGCCCGACGGAGGCCTCAAGCGCTTTCAGGCGCCGCCCCATGGTGGGTTGGGTCAGGCCCGTGACCCGCGCCGCCGCTCCCAACGTACCCGCCCGTGCGATGGCCAGGAAGATACGTACGTCGCTCCATTCCATGTGATCATTCCAAACAATTTTGCATGGATATTATGCACTACTTAAAATTCCCATTCAAATTGGAAAGACTACATTGAGAGCAATTGCCCCTGTTCCGGCCTAAGGAGGGTCGTCATGAAAGCGCTTGTTCTTGAAAACTATAATGCACCATTGCGTCTGGCCGACATTACGCGTCCGGTAGCCGGCGCCGGTCAGGTCCTGGTCCGTATCGCCGCCAGCGGCGTCAATCCGCTCGACATCAAGATTCGTGCTGGCCAGGCCGACCACGCCAAGCATCCGCTGCCGGCCATCCTCGGCATCGACCTGGCTGGCACGGTGGAGGAAGTCGGCGAAGGTGTCACTGCCTTTCGTCGGGGCGATGAGGTTTACGGCATGACCGGCGGGGTCGGTGGTATCCCGGGAAGTCTGGCCGAATATGCCGCCGTCGACGCCCGGTTGCTCGCTCCCAAGCCCGCCCATCTGTCGATGCGCGAAGCGGCGGCACTTCCGCTGACCTTCATCACGGCCTGGGAGGGGCTGGTCGACAGAATAGGTGTCCGGGCCGGGCAATCCGTCCTTGTTATCGGTGCCGGTGGCGGCGTCGGACACATGGCCGTGCAGATCGCCGTGGCGATGGGGGCCAAGGTCTTCGGCCTCGACAGCGCGCCGAAACAGGCCTTCATCGAAAGCCTTGGCGCCACGTTTATCGATCGCACCGAGCGGGTTGACGATTTCGTCGGCCGTCTGACCGGCAGACAAGGCTTTGACGTCGTCTATGACACCGTCGGCGGGTCAGGACTGGATACGGCCTTCAAGGTCGTCAAGCGCTTTGGCCACGTCACCAGTTCCCTGGGCTGGGGCATGCATCTGCTGGCGCCCTTGTCATTCAAGGCGGCAAGCTATTCGGGCGTCTTCACGCTGATGCCACTGCTGACCGGCGAAGGGCTCGAACATCACGGCGCCATTCTGCACGAGGCGACGCGACTGGCCGAAGCCGGCCAATTGATGCCGCGACTGGATCCGCAACGTTTCAACCTCGAAACGGCGTTGCAGGCCCACGAACGGCTCCAGCAGGGCGTTGCAGCAGGGAAGCTGGTGATTGATGTGCAATAACGAGGTGCCCAGGGCATTCGGAAGGTGAATAAGAGAACAGCGATATCGAACACCTTGACAATCCGGGTGTTTTTTACAAACGTCGCCGAAAGGGCCAGGGGCACGGCCGTCGGAGGGCGTCTTGAAGGACTGGCTGGGCAGGTTGAAGGCGTTGTGGGCCCGGCTCATTCAACGGCGCATCCCCGGCAACAAGGCCTTGATCGTCGTCGGCGTCGCCCTCGCCTTCTTCATCCAGCTCTATAACTGCTTCGGCATGGCGACGGGCGCCGAGGAAGGCAATACCCGTTTCGTCCAGACCTTCCTGGCGCCATGGATGCCGCGCAATCCGGCGCCGCGCGACATGATCACCGTCGTGGTCTACGACAAGGCGTCGTTCGACGCCCTGGACATCGACGTCCCCATCCTGCCCTATGCGCGCCAGGCCGAGCTTTTGTACAAGGTGGCTGCGTCGCATCCGGCGTCCATTTTCATCGACGCCAATTACCGCCGCGACCTGTCCGATCCGGAGGGTCTCGCCGACTTCCACAGTGCCATAGACCGCGTTCGCTCAGGAACGGCAGCACCGGGCGTGCCGGCCATCCCGGTCTATATCGGCGAGGTCAAGCCGCGACGCCCGTCGAACCCGGCCTTCGCCAGCGCCGATGATTTCTTTGGCACCGCTGCGCCGGTCAAAACCGCGCGCGACAAGGCCCTGGACGTATTCCAGGCCTTTCATGACGATGCGCGAAAACATGACTACGAAACCGGCACCCTGTTCATTCCCGACCATAGTTTCGACTACCCTGCCGAAACAGTGCGGCAATTCCCCGCGCCGGAAAAGACGATCGTGACGCCCGCCTTCCGCGTCTATCGCGACTTTTGCACGCCGGCGAACCTGGTCCGCCTGCCCGCCACTATTGCCGGGCAATTGCGATGCGGCGCGGCCGACCTGCGCGCCCTTGAACAGCCAGACGTGCCGCCCATGGCGGTGCAGTGGCTGAGTTACAATTCCGGCAGCGACCGTGAAAATGCGGAAAATTCCAATTGCCGCGGCCAGGCGCGCAGCCATGCCCTGACCCTCTTGTCGGATATCGCGCGCAACATCTACCGCAAGCCGGCACGCAATTCGGGTTATGTCTATAATCCCTGCCTCTATCTGCGCTCAGTCACGCTGACCCGCGTGCTGGCGGTGCCGGCGAACGACAAGGGCTTAAGCCGCGACCTTTCCGGGAAGGCGGTCATGATCGGCTCGGCGCTTGGTGACGACAGCATCATCGCACCGGACCAAGGCAAGGTGCCCGGCGTCATGCTGCACGCCATGGCATTAGAGAATCTCCTGAGCTACGGCGCCGACTATCATCGCTGGCCGCAGGAAATCCGCATGTTCGGCGGCTCAATATCGGTGGATTTCTTCATCGACCTGTTGCTGGTGTTCATCGCCAGCCGCGTGGCCAGCGACATCGAGACGCGTTTCGCCCGACACGAAGAGAGCGAGACGCCACACCGCGAAGGCAGCCACCGCCGCGAACTGCTGGTCTATTTCGTGACGGCGGTCACCGTGGCCATTGCCCTGAGCGGTGCGGCACTGATCGTCACCTATTCGTGGCTGCACTGGACGCCGATCAACGCCCAGGCGATCACCCTGTCGGCCCTGGCCGTGGCGGGTATCGAAAAATACCGCGAACTGCTCATAGAAGCCACCCGGTGGAGCCTCGCCGGCATTGCGGCGTTCCTGATCACGGCGGGCCTGGTCTCGTGGTTTGCCCTGTCGCTGTTCGTCACCAACGACATATTCGACCGGACCCTGACGGATCGCAGCCTTATTCTTTGGTCGGGCGTGGCCCTGGCGACATGGACAGTTTTGTTAATGTATGGTTATCGTGCGGGCTTCGGGCGGGCCTGGCGTGCGGGACGGCGCTACGCCCGGGTGATAAGCCGGAAAACGCGGGACACCGGTGAGCCTGAATAGGCCCACAAATATGCAAAAAGGGGAAAACGGTCATGGCGCACATAAAGACAATCGCAAAACTTCTGGCCGTCGCGGCCATAATGGCCCTGCCTGGTCCGGCCCTCAGCGACGTGGCCTCGCCGTCGGGCAATCCCCAGGTCGCCAGCGCCGACTGTGTCTCGCACAAGATCATCGGTGCCAATGCCGGCGTCAAGAAGATCGACTTCCTCAATAAGGACGGCTCGGTCATCGAAAGCCGGGCCGAGCACCTGCAGAAGGATGAAATGAGCATTCCCGTGCTGGGTTGTGACGCCAACTACCTGTTCGTGATGTCGCCGAAGGGCAACAAGGCCAAGGTCAAGCGCATCGACGTCATCCTGGATGGACAGTGCACCGCCGCCCTGGTCTCCGACGCGACCGCCGCCAACCACAGCACCACCGGCCTCGGCGCCTGCTGATCTGAAAACCGGGGGTATGGCCATGGGGCGGCGAAGACATAGACGGCTGGGCTGGCTGTCCGTCGCCAGCGCCGTGGCGGCGGTCACGGTCGCAGGCCCTGGGCTGCCAACCGCCGCAGCGGCGCACACCAGCGACCTGAAGACGCAGTTCGCCTCGGGCCAACGGTTTATCGATCTGCTCAATGCCCCCCCGCACCCCGACATCCTGCCCACCCAGGCCGACATCGCTCTGCGTTTCAGCGGCGGCGCCGTCGCCTATCAGGCACAAGATGTCAAGGTGCTCAAGGACGCGTCGTTCCAGGGCTATTACACACGCATCGACCGTATCGTCAGCCGCCTGCTGGCGGGCTATACCGCCGGCCCCAAACCCAGCCAGGTTCCCTTTGTCATTGTCAGCAGCAATGACGTCAATTGCGTCGTCACGCCGGTGGCCCCCGAGCAATACCGCAACCATCTGACCGAGATGGCCAACCTGGCCTTCAGCCCGAAGCCGGTCAATCTCGAGGATGCCGTCAAGGCGCGCGCCAACGGTGCAGGACCAACCCGCGCTCAGGCGCCCAGCCTGAACTTCGCCAACGCTTCAAACCAGATCGGCAGTGCCCAGACGCCATTCGTCGGCAATGTCCTGCCGCCGAATGTGCCGGTCGCCATGCAGATGCGCTGCTCGCGTCCGTTCCTGGACCAGATCACGTCCGACGACGAAATCGCTTTCGTGGTGGCGCATGAGCTGTCGCACATCCTGCTCGGCCATTGGAAAGCGGGCGATGCCGAGATTCGCGAGCAGATGAAGACCGAGCACGCCCTCCAGACCGGCATCGGCCTGATCTCATCGATGCAGAACCTGTCGGCCGAAACCGGCGTGCTACAGGCAGCCAACTCGAAATATTACAGCGAGGCCAAGACAAAGCTGACGGCAGCCAGCTTCATGCTCAACGAGTACAATATCGTTATCCGCGGCCCCTCCTGGCAGCGTGAGCAGGAGCGCGACGCCGACATCCTGGCGCTGGACCTGCTGTACAAGGCCGGTTTCACCCGCGCCGGATCGTGGCAGATCCTGACCAAGGCGGATGCCGCCCAGAAGGAACTGAACAAGAAAAACCCCTATTTCGAGTCGCTGGTCAAATCGACGGCGGCGCAAATGGTGTTAAGCGTATCGCCCGATCAGTTGTCGATGTTTTCGACCGTCCGCACCACCGCGCTGAATGTCGGCGCCAGCGTTTACGGCCACGTCCGTGACAGCCAGATCCAGAAGGTGCACGACAATGCCGAAGTGCGCACCAAGGCCGCGATCGAGTACGAAAGGCAGCATCCGACGGCGGACACGTCTTCCAAGGCCGAGGACGACTTCTTTGGCGGCAACAGCTTCGCGAAAGCGTCAGCGCCTGTTGCCAAAGCGGGCGATTTCGTCGCCAGCATCCAGGAAGGCTCATGTGAAACCCTGACCTCCGAACAGCAGGCCCAGCTCCGCAGCATGCTGGCCAGCAAACGCCGCACCCAGAGCGAAAGCGAGGCGCTCTACATCTATTACGACTGCACGGGCAGCAGCGCCAAGGCTGCGGTCTATGCCGGCGAAGCCGCCAACGGCCCGTCAAAGACCAGCGACTACTACATCAACTACATCCTGGCGCTCACCAAAGTTAAGCAGTACGCCAAGGCCGCCCAGGTCATCGCCGTTGCGACGCGGCAGGCGCCCCCTTATGATCAGTACGTCTTCCTCGACATCGAAGTGAAGATGAAGCTTGGCCAGAAGGCGCAGGCGATCAAGGCTGCCGAGGCGTGCTATGTTGCCCTGCATCTCAGCAACCCGCCGGCTGGCGACCACTGCCTGGCCCTGGCGGGCATTGACGAAACCGGCAAGCCGGTGGCGCCCGAAGCGCCGCCGCCGACCATCGAGACCAACAAAGGCGTTGTCGCCGGTGCGGCGTCAGTGGCCAACTACACAGTTGTCAGTACGAAACGCTCCGCCAAATCGCTCATGAAAGGCGCCAAGAACGTCTTCGGCATCGCCAAGGCCAATACGTCGGACTCGGCCGATGCCGCCGCTGACCAGCCCGCACCCTCCGAAGCCGGTCCCGCCACCAAACCAAAAAAATCAAAGAAAAAAACGCGCTGAATACCGGCCGGTCTGACGTTGTAACAATATTGCTCAGCTCAAATCAATTCGACGGAAGCCGGAGAGTAGAGCTCAAACAGACATTGACGCTCGGAGGCTGGTTTTCAAAAGGCGCTTTGGAGCTTTCAGGCTGATCTCCTCATAACCGGACATTGGCGTCGCCCTCGGGTTCCCCAAAAGTGGACGTCGGCGGATATAAGGCTGGTTTTTGAGGCGATTTGTCTCGAATCTATCGGCCAACAAAAAACAAGCAATTAGACAACAAATTGCCCGAAGGCAAAATGCTTAATGACTGATTTTATTGAAAAAAGTAGAAATGGTGGGTGGGCACGGACTCGAACCGTGGACCCGCTGATTAAGAGTCAGCTGCTCTACCAACTGAGCTACACACCCGAACCATTCCAAACCTCGGCGGATGTTGGCGGCCCGCCGGTCAAGGCGGCGGAACATAGCCACTTTCTTCTGGGTTTCAAGCGCAAAATCAGCTTATGGCTATTTTTTCGATTCCGTAGCGGCAGGGCAGGCAAATATGGCGATGAGAGACGTAACCGGAGCAGTCGATTTCGCGTATCTGGAATCCTACACCATGAACGACGCGCTGGTTATGGAAGAGGTCCTGCGCCTGTTCCAACAACAGTGTGAGCTGTGGGCCCCGCTCCTCACCACCAGCCACGAAGGCTGGCGCGACGCCGCCCATACACTCAAAGGCGCGGCTGGCGGGATTGGCGCTACTCAGTTGGCCGCCTTGGCCGGTGAAGCCGAAAAAGGCGATGCCGAAGGCGCGCAAGGCCGGCTGGAGCGGGTCCGAACCGGCATGGACGCGGCCCTGCACGATGTCGCCGCCTATCTGCACGGCCTGCAACTGCGCAGCCTGAAGGCCTGACATTTTCTGCTTTACCTTCGCCAAAATTATCATACAATTTTGCGAAACCAAAAAAGCGAGGAAGCGGCCATGGATATTAAACATCGACTGAAGTTGACGGCCTGCGCGGTCGTGGCGGCACTGGCCCTCGCCTCCGGCGCCACCGCCGCGGAAACCAAAGCCGCGGCCACGCCGCCGATGGGCTGGAATCCCTACAACGCCTTCCACATTGAGTCGAACGAAGCCAACATCATGAGCGTGGCCGAGGCGTTGGTGAAAACCGGCCTGGCCGATGCCGGATATAAGTACGTCAATATCGACGACGGCTGGTGGCTGAATCGCCGCGCCGACGGTCGCATTATCGTCCGCACCAGCATGTTCCCCAGCGCCACGCCAGCCACGCCAGGCGCCGAGACCAGCCTGCGCCCGTTCGTCGATAAGCTGCACGCCATGGGGTTGAAAGCCGGCATCTATACCGACATCGGCCGCAACGCCTGCTCACAAGCCTGGGACCACAAGAGCCCTAACCTCCCCGTCGGCACTCAGGCCGAACGCGAAATCGGCTCGATGGACTTCCAGAAGCAGGACATGCAGCTGCTGATGGGCGAGTGGAACTTCGACTACATCAAGGTCGACGCCTGCGGCCTGGCCGACTATCAGCCGGACAAGCCCTATGTCAGCGACGGCACCTTTCGGGCCTTCCCGCCGACTCTCGTCCGCGGCAAGCCGAACCCGACCGACGACGCCAAGGTCGAAGCCCTCTATGCCAGCCTGAGCCAGGCCATCGCCACCGTCCGGCCGAAAGGCGACTATGTGCTGTCGATCTGCTCCTGGGGCGAAGGCAGCGTCGCCGACTGGGGCAACAAGTACGGCAATCTATGGCGGACCAGCGGCGACATCCGCGCCACCTGGAAGTCGATGCTGTCCAATTTCGACACCGCCGCCGCCCATCCCGACAAGGCCGGTCCCGGCCACTGGAACGACCCGGACATGCTGGAGATCGGCAATGGCGAATTCGACGCCAGCCACCTGACCGAAGCACGGTCGCACATGTCGCTGTGGGCGATCATCAACGCGCCGTTGCTGCTGGGGTCCGACATCACCAAGTGGCCGCAGAGCCTGATCGACGTCGCCGGCAACCGCGAAGTCATCGCCATCAACCAGGATCCCCTCGGCAAGCAGGGCCTGGTCGTCACCAAGTCAGACGACAGCGAAATCGTCGTCAAGGAACTGACAGACGGTCGCGCCGTGGCGCTGATCAATCGCTCCGAAAAGCCGGTGACGGTGTCGGCAACCCGGGCGCAACTGGGCCTGCCGACCAAGGGCACGCTCAAACTGCGCGACTTGTGGAAGCACGCCGACCAGTCACTGAAAGGCGATGCGATCACTGTCGCGCTGGCGCCGCACGAAACCGCGCTTTACCGGGTGAAAACACGCCTCAAATGAGCCTCGACGGGCGGTGTTTTCTCCCTTAAGACGACATCCCTCTTAGGCGAAAAAAGGAGCGAGTGTCATGGCGCGTTATCAAAGCATTCTCGAAACCGTCGGCCGCACCCCGGTCGTCAAGATCAATCGCCTGGCACCGGAAGGTGTCAATCTGTGGGTCAAGATCGAAGCCTTCAATCCACTGGGCTCGGTCAAGGACCGCCTGGCGCTGGGCGTCATCGAAGCCGCCGAAAAGTCGGGCGAGCTGAAGCCCGGCCAGACCATCATCGAAGCCACCTCCGGCAATACCGGCATCGGCCTGGCCATGGTCTGCGCCGCCAAGGGCTATCCGCTGGTCGTCACCATGGCCGAGAGCTTCTCGGTCGAACGGCGCAAGCTGATGCGCTTCCTGGGCGCCAAGGTCGTGCTGACACCGGCTGCGCTGCGCGCCACCGGTATGATCGAAAAGTGCATCGAACTGGCGCGCACGCACGGCTGGTTCATGACGCGCCAGTTCGAAAACGAAGCCAATCCGGACATGCACGAACGCACCACCGGCCGCGAGATCGTCGAGGATTTCAAGGGCGACCACCTCGACTACTGGGTCACCGGCTACGGCACCGGCGGCACGCTCAATGGCGTGTCGCGCGTGCTGGCCAAGGAACTGCCGGACACCAAGATCGTCGTCTGCGAGCCCGTTGACGCCGCCCTGCTCACCAGCCACCAGCCCCAGGCGCGCAATCCGGACGGCACCCCCGCAGCCGGCCACCCGGCCTGGAAGCCGCACCCGATGCAGGGCTGGACGCCCGACTTCATCCCGAAAATCACCGGCGACGTCGATCTCGGCCACGTCCACAAGATCCTGACTATCCAGAACGGCGACGCCATGAAGTGGAGCCAGGCCCTGGCCCGCGAGGAAGGTATCTTCGTCGGCATCAGCTCGGGCGCGACCTTCGCCGGCGCCATCGAGATCGCCAAGCAGGCACCGAAGGGCTCGAACATCCTGTGCATGCTTCCCGACACCGGTGAGCGCTACCTGTCGACGCCTTTGTTCGCCGACATCCCGGCCGACATGACCGAGGACGAACAGAAGATCTTCAAGTCGACGCCTTACGGCGTGGCCGGGTAAAATCGGTCCTTGCGACGGTTCCGAAAGGCGGCCGCGTGAAACCTCAATAAATCACATAATTGAGGTTTCACCCCATGCCCTCCCTCCGTTTCGCTTCCTCCGCCCTGGTCCTCGCCACAGCGCTAGCCTTGAGCGCCGCGACGGCCCATGCCGACATTGCGCCGCGCCAGACCGAGTTTCTCGACCGCGGCGCCGTGGCGGTCCCGGCGGCTGACGGCAAAGGGGTCCTGGTCAGCTGGCGCAAACTCTATGACGACGCCGACGGCCTGAGCTTCAACCTCTATCGCGACGGCAAGAAGCTCAACGCCAGGCCGATCGCTGTGGCCAGCGATTTCCTCGACGCGTCCGGCACGGCCGCCTCGGTTTATGAAGTGCGTGGCGTCGCCAATGGCAAGGAAACCGCGCTTGCAAAGGGCGTCAAGGTCTGGGCCGAGGGCTATCTGTCGATCCCGCTCAACAAGCCCGCCGACGGCAAGACCCCGGATGGCAAGACCTACAGCTACACCGCCAACGACGCCTCGATCGGCGATCTCGACGGTGACGGCCGCTATGAGATCATCCTGAAGTGGGACCCGACCAATTCCCATGACAACAGCCAGGGCGGCTATACCGGCAATGTCTATTTCGACGCCTATACCCTGGACGGCAAGCAGCTGTGGCGCATCGACATGGGCCGCAACATCCGCGCCGGCGCCCACTACACCCAGTTCCAGGTCTTCGACTATGACGGCGACGGCAAGGCCGAAATCATCATGAAGACCGCCGACGGCACGATCGACGGCACCGGCAAGGTGATCGGCGACGCATCCGCCAACTGGGTCGAAGGCGACGGCACCATCGAAAACAGCGACCGCACCGGTTCGATCCGCACCCCGGACGGCAAACTGTTGGCCCAGCTCCAGGGCCGTATCCTGAAAGGTCCGGAATATCTGACCGTCTTCGAAGGCCCGACCGGCCGCGCCGTCGACACCGTGCCCTACCTGCCCGGCCGCACGCCCGAAACACAAAACCCGACGCCGGAACAACTGAAAGCAACGTGGGGTGACAGCTACGCCAACCGCTCGGAGCGCTACCTGGCCGGCACCGCCTATCTCGATGGCGTCCACCCCAGCGCCGTCATGGCGCGCGGCTATTACGGCCGCACCGTGCTGGCCGCCTATGACTACAGGGACGGCAAGCTGACCAGCCGCTGGGTGTTCGATTCGACCGCGCCGGGCGTGCCGGACGGCTTCTCCGGCCAGGGCAACCATCAGCTGTCGGTGGCTGACGTCGATGGCGACGGCAAGGACGAGATCGTCTATGGCTCGATGGCCGTCGACGATAACGGTCAGCCGCTGTGGACCGCCAAAATGTTCCACGGCGACGCCATGCACGTCTCCGATCTCGATCCATCGCATCCCGGCCTGGAAAAGTTCGGCGTCCACGAAGAAATGCGCAACAATGGCTACAAAGGGTCGGCTCTGATTTCGCTCAGCGACGGCAAGGTTCTGTGGACCACGCCTGCGCAGAACGACACCGGCCGCGGTCTGGCCGCCGACATCGACCCGCGTTTCCCCGGCGCCGAGACCTGGAACTCCAGCTCGAAGGGCCTGTACAACATCAAGGGTATGGTCGTCGCCGATGCCCATCCGCGCCAGACCAACTTCACCACCTTCTGGGACGGCGACACCGGCTCGGAGCTGCTCGACGGCAACAAGATCTTCAAGTGGAACTGGAAGTCCAGCCAGTCGGACGTCCTGATGGAATGCACCGGCTGCATGTCGAACAACGGCACCAAGTCGACCCCGGCCCTGTCCGGCGACATCCTGGGCGACTGGCGCGAGGAATTGGTCGAACGCACGGCCGACAACACGGCACTGCACATCTATTCGACCAATATCCCGACCGAAGTCGGCATGACGACCCTGGTGCAGGATTCACAATACCGGCTGGCCCTAGCCTGGCAGAACACCGCCTACAACCAGCCGCCGCACACCAGTTTCTTCATGGGCTACGGCATGGCTATGCCGCCGAAGCCGAACCTGGTCACCGTCAAGGCTAAGTAACTTCCAACCCCAGCCGCCGCAGGTTGACCAGCTTCAACAACTCCGCCGCCGCTTTGGCATCGTCCAGGGCGCGGTGGTGGTTGTCGAGCCGGACGCCCATTTCGCGGCACAGGTTCTTCAGGCTGTACGATGGCAATCCCGGATAATGCCGGCGCATCGATACCACCGTGCACAGCTTCGGATAACGGAACCGGCGCTCCAGCCGCCGGTATTCCCCCGAAATCATGCCGTAGTCGAAATTGACGTTGTGGGCGACGAAGATGGCATCGCCCAGGAACGCCGCGAAGTCGTCGGCAATGTCGCCGAAACGCGGCGCATCGGCGACCATGGCATTGTCGATGCCGGTCAGCTCGGTAATAAAGGACGGAATGCGTCGCTCCGGATTGATCAGCGAATGCCATTCGTCAACCACCCTGCCGCTGCTGATCTTGACGGCGCCGATTTCAGTGATGCGGTCAAAGCCCGCCCGGCCACCGGTGGTTTCGACGTCGACCACGACATAGGTCTGGTCCGGATCGATCTGATAGGCGACACGGCAGATTTCGGCTTCGAATCCGACGCTTTTCAGCAGGTTCAGCCGCGCCAACTGGTTACGATGGATCTGGTCGCCCTCGGCCTTGATCTCGACGAAGCGCACCTCGCCATCGCGGATCAGCAACAGGTCGGGGAAGCCGTTGCGCAGAGTATAAAAGTCATAAGCCATCCGCTCCAGGATCGCCGTCACCGCTTCAGGTGGCGCGGCGGCCAGAAACGATTCTGCAATATCGGAAATTTCCGGCAGCCACAGGAACAGGCCATTGTCCTCATCGGCATGGCGCAGGATGGTCTGGCCGACGATCCGCGTTCCCTCGCCAAGCCTTACGGCGGAAAGCTTCTGCGCGATGCTGCCGGCAAAGCGCACATGGAACGTCCGGTCCTTCAGCGACCGCGGCAGACGATCGAAATCGCTGGCAAAACTTCCGGCTGTCTCGAATAGTTCGTCCCAGAACAGCAGCCCGAACAGCATCGGCCACAGACCGTTTTCGCTATGATACGCTGTCCAGCCGCTGGCTTCGAAATGGCGGATCGCTGCCAGTTCCGGCTGGCCGCGATAAAGCTCGTCGACCTTGATTTCCTGCGCGCCGCGCAACAGCTCGGTGAACACGCCGGTGCGCGCCTCGCCGAACTTGCGCGCCAGGAAATCGGCCGCGAAGATGCACTCCTCGTCATGCGCCGGGCTGGCCAGCATGGCCTCGCACATCGCCTTGACGCGGTCATGATCGCCGGCAGCATAAAGCAGCCGCACCACCCGTTCGTGACTGTCGAAACTGCTCGAGCGCTCATAGATGGCAACCGCCCGCGCCGTGTCTTTTTGCTTTTCGAGGATTTGCCCCAGACCGAACAACAACCGGTCGCGCAGGCCCGTGACAAACTCGGTCTCGGCCGCTGGGAAAGCATCGACCTCCGCCAGCAGACCGGCCCAGTCACCCACCCGCAACCGCCGCAGCGCCTGGGTGTAAAAGAACCCAGCACGCGCTTCATTGCGGTCATCGAACCGCGCCGCGTGACCGTCCCGCGCCTTCACATTGAGCACGCCGAGATCACGCAAGGTAAAGTCCAACAACGTGTCCGGCAACCGCCCGAAATGCAGGTAGAGCAGGAAATCGAGTGTCTCGCGCCGCGCCAGCAACACCCGCTCGCCTGGCTCGAACTCGGCGGCAAAGCGATCGAACGGTAACTCAGCCAGCAAAAACGCCACCACATCGCCCTTGGCCCAGTTGCCGCGCACCTTCAGTTCGTGGCGCTTCGCCAATTCGATCAGGTCGCCCTTGGCATGACCATTCAGGCAGGCGCGATAATCGCCCTCACAAATCTCACGGGCAAACCCGCGCGTCAGCAGTTCTTCCAGCCCGTCGCGCACGCCGTCGATCTCGGCATAGTCGAGGTCTTCGGCGGTAAACACCGCCTTCTTGCGGTTGCTCATGCGCACATAAAGACACTGCGCCGCTTCGCTCAATTCGTGAAAATCGGAAACAAAAGCGCGTTCCTCCGGGCCGATCATTCCACCATAGACCGACAGGATGAAGCACGTCATCTCGTGGAAATGGTCGAGATAGTAGGTCGGCGGCAGGACGGGAAAAACACGGGCCATAACGAAAATGTTCTATATTCGTTCCCAAATGAAATCAAGCCAAAATCAAGCCGAAATCAGCCCCTTGAAAGGTCCGGCCAATCCGTGCGATAGGTCTTACCACAGACAAAAACAGGCGAGGAAAAACATATGCGCGCGCTTCTGGTGGCGGTATCCGCTTCCGCCCTGATGGTTTCCGTTCCGGCGCTTGCGGCTGATGTCACGCTCTATGACGGCAAGTCGGTCGCCTCGATCATCCATGATACCGGCAAGACTTCCGCCCTGGCCGCCGGCATGCTGGCGCACGACCTGAAATCATTGACCGGCAAGGACGCTAAGGTCGCAACTACGCTTTCCGACTGTGCCCCAGTGTGCGTCGTTATCGGCACCTACGATTCACCGCTCGTCGCCAAGCTCGCGGCCCTGGCAGGCCTCAAGCCGCAGAACCTGAAAGGCCAATGGGAGCGCTATGAGCGCGTCGCGATTTCGGCCAATGGCAAGACCTACCTTCTCATCAACGGATCGGACCGGCGCGGCATGGTCTATGGCGTGGTCGACTTGACCCGCGAAATGGGCGTGTCGGCGTGGGAATGGTGGGCCGACGTCACGCCACGCCACGTCGATCGCCTGATCGTCAGGGGTGACAACACCACGTCCGAGACCCCTTCGGTGCAATATCGCGGCATCTTCCTCAATGACGAGGACTGGGGCTTGAAGCCCTGGGCCGCCAAGACCTACGACCCGGCCGCCGGCAATATCGGGCCGAAAACCTATGCCCGCATCTATGAGCTGATGTGGCGGCTCAAGGCCAACACGCTGTGGCCGGCCATGCACGACGTCACCAACCCGTTCTACGAAGACCTCAATAACCCCAAGTTGGCCAACGATTACGCCATTGTCGTCGGCACCTCGCACGCCGAGCCGATGATGCGCAACAATACGCGCGAATGGAACGAGAAGAGCATGGGACGCTTCAACTTCCTGACCAACCGCGACCGGATGGTCAAATACTGGGAACAGCGCGCCGACCAGAGCAAGCCCTATGAAAGCCTCTACACCATCGGCCTGCGCGGCACCGGCGACGGCCCGATGGAAGGCGCCAACACGCCCGAAGAACGCCGCAACGTGCTGCAGGACGTCCAGGGCGTCGAACGCGACATCCTGAGCAAATCCCTCGGCAAGCCCGCCGACCAGATCCCGCAGGCCTTCACGGTCTATAAGGAGGTCGAGGAAGCCTATAATGCGGGCCTGAAACTGCCCGACGACATCACCCTGGTCTGGTGCGACGACAATTACGGCTATCTGACGCGGCTGAGTTCGCCGGAAGAGCAGAAGCGTTCCGGCGGCGCCGGCGTATATTACCACATCTCCTACTGGGGCCGGCCGCACGATTATCTGTGGCTCTCGACCACGCACCCCGGCCTGATCAGGGAGCAGATGGGCCGCGCCTGGACGGAAAATGCCCGCAAGGAATGGATTCTCAACGTCGGCGACATCAAGCCGGGCGAGTACCTGACGCAATATTTCATGGATCTGGCCTTCGACCACAGGACCTTTGATGAAGCGCCGCAAAAGCACCTCCACGATTTCATGGCGCAACAGTTCGGCGCCGAGCAGGCGCCGGAAATCACCGCGATCATGATGCGTTATTATGGCCTGGCCTTCGAGCGCAAGCCGGAGTTCATGGGCTGGGACCAGACCGAACCGATCACCCCGACACGCACGACCGACTACGTCCAGTCCGGCGGCGAGGAAGCCCAGAACCGCATTGCCGCCTATGCCGATCTGGTGACACGCGCCGAAAAGGTCGCGGCGGCCCTGCCCGCCGACCGGCAAGACGCCTTTTTCGAGCTGGTGCTCTATCCGGTGCGCGGCGCTGCCAATCTCAATACGCGCATCCTGAAGTTCGACCTGTCGGCGCTCTACGCCCATCAGGGCCGCGCCAGCGCCAATCTCTACAGTGATCAGGCCAAGGCCGCGCAGGACAGGATTGTGCAGGATACCGCGCAATATAATAACCTGCTGAACGGCAAGTGGCGCTTTATGATGGACATGGCGCCGCGCAAGCTGCCGGTGTTCGATCCGGTGTCCTGGCCGAAGTGGGCGGAGTCCGGAAAAACCGGCTGTTCGGTGGCGTTCAACGGCCAATATGCCGGCGACAGCGCCGTCCTGACTTTCCGCAAGGGCCAGCCGTCAAGCCAGGTCGTCAGCCTGTTCGGCTATGCGCCGAAAGACGCGGCCTGGACCGCCAGCTCGGCCAATGCCGGTCTGAAGCTGGCGGCGGACAGCGGCACCCTGGCCGCAGCCAACGGGTATGAGGCGCGCCTGACGGTGACTTACGACGGCGGCGACGCCAAAGGCAATCTGGCCTTGACCTGCGACGGCAAGCCTATCAGCGTACGGACGCAGATTCTGGCGGAAAGCGCGGTTCCGGCGGAAACCTACCGCAGCATCAACATTCCGGCGGCTTCCGCACAACCGAACCCGCAATGGGAAACGATCGACCAGCTGGGCAGCCAGGGCCAGGTGGTGCGCTCGAAGCTCGACCTGCCGTCGGTGGATGGGGTCGACCCGAAGGCTGCGCCACTGGTTTACAAATTCACCAGCGCGTCAGCCGTCGGCGGCCAGCTGCAGGTCGTCGCCCTGCCCACCCGGCCGCTGCATCCGGGCCTGGGGGTGCGCATTGCCGTGAGCCTCGATGGCGGGCCGCTGCAGGTGCTGGACTACGCCACCATCGGCCGCAGCGACGAATGGCGCGAAAATGTGCTGCGCAATGCGGCCGTGCGCAACATTCCGCTGAAAATGCTCAATCCGGGAAACCATGAACTGAAAGTTTATGCGCTCGATCCGGGCGTGGTCATCGACCGGATCGAAGTCAGCCTCGATGGCGCACCTAAGCATTATGGGGCGCTGAATTAACCCCACCTCCCCTGCGAAGCGGGGGAGGTGGATTTGATCGGCGCCAGCCGGGCAAAGACGGAAGGCGCCCTTGCCGGCCGTCCCTACTTCTTCACAGGCCCGAGGATATCCGCCTCGACGATGCTGAGGCGCCAGCCCGCCGCCACCTTGTCGGCGCCGACGCTCTGGGCTTCCTTGTTGCCGTTGAGCTCGACCACCTTGCCGCCGGAATCACGGTCTTCGGATGGCGCGGTCAGGCTGATCTTCAGCTTCGAGCCGGTTGCGGGCTTCAGATCCAGATCGACATAGCCCAGCGACTTCGGCGTTGGCCCCTCAAACACCACCTGGTCGTCCAGCGTCACGCGGATCGGATATGACCGCAGCCGCCAGCCGGTCAGACGCATCGACAGCTTCGACACCAGTTCCGGCTGGGCGAAGTCGTACTCGATCCACGAATTGGGCTGCGTGCCGTCGCTCGACCAGGCGGAGGTTTCGTTGTCGTCGTGGCTCTTGGCAGCGTCGGCCGTGTTGGAGCCGGCAACGATATTGGCCACCTTGATCGTCCGCTGGAACGGCACGAACGACGGCGACGCGGCCGTGACGGCCGGCGTCGGACCGCGCGACAGGTCCGACGGCTGGGCGTCTTCGGCGAATACCGTAGACAGGCCGTTGACGGCTGGCGCAACCGCCTTGGCCGTGGCGTCGAGCGACGCCCCCTTAAGGCCGTCAGCCGTCGCCGTCAGATGTACGGCGCCCGCCGCGTTGGTCGCGCGGATCAGCACCCGGTTGATGCCCAGTTCCACCGGCAAAGTCTTGGCCAGGACGTAATTGTCTTCATCCCGTGCAACGCCAGCCGTCGGCGTGGCGCCCGGAGAGCTTGCCCCCATGGTAGCGGCTGCCGGACGCACCTTGCCCGACGAGTCGCCCTGGGCGATGCCGCCCTTCCAGACCGCCGCGCCATCCAGTTTGAAGTTGATGGGAATATTGGCCGTCGGGACACGATTGCCGTCCTTGTCGACCACTTCGACATCGACCAGCATCAGGTCGTTGCCGTCGGCAACAAATCCGCGCGGGCCATAGTGCGGCGTCAGCTTGATCGCCGCCGGCGCGCCGGCCGTTTTGATCACATATTGCGACGTGCGCCCATCCGAATAGGTCGCAACCGCTTTCAATTCGCCCGGTGCCCAGGCGACATTGTCGAAGGTGAACTGGAAGCCGCTGCTCTTGACGCCCTTGCCCAGGGACTTGCCATTCAGGAACAGTTCGACGCTGTCGCCGTTCGACGCGACATAGATCGGCTTCACCGTGCCCGGCTGATAGTTCCAGTGACCGATGATATAGGTCCCCGGCACATCGGAGTTGATCCAGCCGTTCCACATCAGCTGATGGACATAGTACGGATCCTTCGGCAGGCGCACGGCATCGAGCACGCCCGAACGGCGGTAATTGTTGTCGCCGCGGAAGTGCGAATTCGAGTCCGTATAGCCGATCTTGACGCCGCCGGCGCTGACGCGATCCCCGGCGCCCGGGCGCTGCTGGTAGTAGTCCCACCACCGCTTGATATCCTCGACCGCCATGGATTCGACATTGCGGTTATAATCCGGGCTGTCCTTATGGAACGGCGGCGTAAAGTCGTCCTGATAGGCCCGTGCCGCTTCATCGCGCGAATATTCGTGCGCCCACAGAGGCTTGTCGGCGCTCTTGTTGATGTAGAGCATCTCGCCGCCATATTCGGCAGTCCCCGAGTCCAGCATTTCGCGCGAACCGATGGCCCGGCCGCCGTGCGGATCGTACTTGTCGCGCACCGCCAGCATCATCTTCATGTGCTCGTCTGAGATGCCCTTATTGCCGCTTTCGATGAAGATGGCCGACGGGTTGTTGCGGTTGTAGATGATGGCGTCGCGCATCAGCTCGACGCGCTGATCGAAGCGGCGGCCCTGCGGATCGCCTTCGCTGTCACCGGCCGGCAGGTTGGTGATCAGCCCCAGCCGGTCGGCGGATTCGACTTGCTGCTTCGACGGCGTGACGTGCATCCAGCGTACCAGGTTGGCATTGTCCTTGGTCATCAGGCCGTTGGTGTAGTCGCTGATCCAGGGCGGCACGGAGGTGCCGACCGCCGGCCATTCGTCGGTCGTGCGCTGCGCATAGCCTTTCAGATGCAGCACGCGGTCATTGATCTTGAACATGCCGTTGGCGAACTCGGTCTTGCGGAAGCCGGTCTTGGTATCGACCGCGTCCATCACCTTGCCCTGCTCGTCCTTCAGCACGGTCGTCACGGTGTAGAGATAGCCGTAGCCCCAGCTCCAGAAATTGAGGCCGGAGACCTTCTGGCTGGCGTCGAGCGTCTTGGTTTCGCCCGGCGCGACCGTCGCCTTGCCGCCGTCATATTGCGCAACAATCTTGCCGTCGAGATCGCGCAGCACGACGCTGTAATTGAGCGTCTTAGGCGCCGAGCCGTCGTTGCGCACTTCGGTCTGGGCGTGGATGGTCGCCGACTTAGCCGGGATGTCGAAGCCGTCCGCCCAGATATAGGTGCCGGTCGTCCCAAGGTTCGAATAGAGCGGCAGGGTCTGGTAGACGTCGCCGGTCAGGTGCAGCCGCACAGGCTTGTTGATGCCGCCATAGTTGGCGTAGAAATTCATATCCGACCACTGGAAGGCCTGGCCGGTGGCGCGTTCCTTGTATTTCCAGTCGCTGTCGACGCGGACCGCGACCACGTTGTCGCCGGCTTTCAACGCTTTCGAGATATCGAAGCCGAAAGCCATGACGCCGTTTTCGCTTAAGCCGACATTGACGCCGTTGACCCAGACCTCGGCGGCCATGCGCACGCCCTGGAACTCAAGGAAAGCGTGCCCACCCTTGAAGTTGGCCGGCAGCTTGAAGTGCTTGCGGTACCAGGTGACACCCGCGTCAAGCTTGTGGATGTCGCGGGCGAACGCCTGCGTCTCGTTGAAGGCATGCGGCAGGGTGACCTTTTCCCAGCCCTTGTCGTCATAAACCGTGTTCGACGCGGCCGCATCGTCACCGGTGTGCATGGTCCAGCCCTGGTCGAAGTCGAACGACTGGCGGGGCGAGGCCACCGCCGTCGAGGCGCGTTCAGCCAGGGCGGGCGCCGCCGCCAGGCCGGCAACGGCGACACATGACAACAACAGGGATTTCAAAGGAGATTTCGACATGAACGTTTCCAGGCAGGGTTTATGAGTCCGGACTTGCACGGCGTGGCCGTCAAAATCCGTCGCTATTGGTCAGGCAAGTTCAAAATGGCCTGACCAATATGCCGACACTCAGCCGGAACGCAATCAAAATTTACATCACCGCCAGAACCGGCCCCGCGCCCGGTGCCTGGGCCGCGTCTTTCAGCGCCTTCAACAGGGTGGCGTAGTCGATCGGCTTGGTCAGGTGCAGGTCGAATCCGGCATCGATCGCCCGCTTCTGGTCTTCCTCCCGGCCATAGCCGGTCAGGGCCACCACATAGATGTCGCGCAAGGCCGCATCCTGCCGGATGTTCTGAATGACCTGATAGCCGTCGATCACCGGCAGGCCGATGTCGCAGAAAATGACGTCCGGATGATATTCCCGCGCCCGCTCCAGCCCCTGCTGCGCCGTATAGGCGATGCTGACCTCGTGGCCGTCGTGCTGCAGCAGCATGCGGATGCTGTCGGCGGCGTCGCGGTTGTCCTCGATGACCAGGATGCGGTGTTTCTCGCTGCCCGACGCCACGCCCGCGCCAGACGGCGCCGTCGCCCCGACATAGTCGGCGACCGGCAGGCGGATGATAAATTCCGCCCCCTCCCCCAGGCCCGCGCTGAAGGCCTGGACCTCGCCGCCATGCAACTGCGTAAGGCCCTTGACCAGCGCCAGCCCCAGCCCAAGCCCGCCGCGCGATCGGTCGAGTCCCTGCTCGGCCTGGCGGAAGACGTCGAAGACGTGGCTGAGCATCGACCGTTCGATGCCGATGCCGGTATCAGCGACCACGACCCGCGCCGCGGCGCCTTCAGCATCCAGGCCAAGCCGCACCGTCACCTTGCCACCGGGATTGCTGAACTTGTGCGCATTATGCAGCAGATTGCCGATCGCCTGGATCAGCCGCGTCGGATCACCGTCGATCCATACGGTCTCGGCCGGCAGATCGACCTCGAGTTCCAGCCCGCTGGAATCGATGACATTGCGATAGTCCTCGACGGTCTGGCGGACGATGGTGTTGAGATCGCAACGTTCGGTGCGCAGCAGTATCTTGCCATGCGCCAGCCGTGTCGCATCCAGCAGGTCGTCTATCAGCCGTCCCATGTGCCGGGCCTGACGATCGATGGTCTCGTGGATCTTGCCCATGCGCGGATCGGCCGGATCGATCATCTTTTGCAGTTGCAGGCAATTGATGATCGGCGCCAACGGGTTGCGCAGCTCATGCGCCAGCATGCCCAGGAACTCGTCCTTGCGCCGGTCGCCTTCGCGGATACGCTCCATCAGCATGACGTTTTCCAGCGCAACGCCGATCCGATAGGCTAGGTCGGCAGCCAGAAGCCCGCTGATCTGGCTGGCCTGGCGCGACTTGACACAGGCCAGTACCAGCACGCCGTGGGTCGTTTGCCCGGGAACCGTCAAAGGCAGGGCCCGCGCTGAGCCAAGATTACCGAAAGGAATACCGTCGATCGGCTCGACGTGCGGAATGTCTTCGAGGACACGCGCAAGACCGCTGTCGGCGACCTCCATGATCAACTGGTCCAGCCAGGGGATCGCCTTGGGACACAAGGGCGGCGTCTCCCCACCCGTCAAATTCTGGCTCCACTCGATGCTGGTATGGCCGCCTTCATTGTTGAACCAGGCCACCGCCATATCGGCCAGATCCGGCACCGGCAGCCGCACCAGAGCGGATAACAGGTCTGCCTGGCTCTGCGACCGGGCCAACCCGTCGCTGACCCGCGCCAGGAACGCAGCTTTCCACGCCGCCTCCTCGGCCGCCTCGCGGCGCATCCGCTCTTCGGCCTGCAAGGCGGCCTGGCGGCGCATCTGCGACAGCTCGATGAACACGCGCACCTTGGCCTTGAGCACCTCGGGCACCACCGGCGTCGGCATGAAATCGACAGCGCCCGAGGCATAGCCCTGCGCGATATTGGCTTCGTCGTTGAACGCCGTCAGGAAGATGATCGGCGTCGCCGCCGACTTGCGCCGCTTGCGGATCAGCGCCGCCGTCTCAAAGCCATTCATCGTCGGCATATTGACGTCGAGCAGGATGACCGCGAAGTCGTGCTTCAGGACGAGTTTCAGCGCTTCCTCGCCGGAATTGGCGGTAATGAGCGTCTGACCCAGTTCCTCCAGAATAGTCTTATAGACCAGCAGGTTGGCCGGACGGTCATCGACCAGCAGGATGGTCTCCTTCTGGATTTCCACCTCGGGCCGCACCGGGCCCGGATCGTTTGCAACGGGTTTTGCCTTGATCATCGCCCTTTCCCCGAACTCAGCTCTCATCGGTGCAGCCAGGCGCGCAGGACGGTGATCATCTGTTCGGAATCAACGGGTTTCGACAGATAATCCCACGCCCCCGCCTCGATGCACTTTTCCCGGTCGCCCTTCATCGCCTTGGCGGTGACTGCGACGATGGGCAGGTTCTTGAGCCGCGACACCTTGCGGATTTCCTGGATCGTCTCCATCCCATCCATTTCGGGCATCATGATGTCCATGAGCACAATATCGACGTCCGGATCATCCATCAGAATGTTGATCGCCTCGCGCCCGTTGTCGGCGGACAGGATGTTCATCTGGTGCTCTTCCAGCACGCTGGTCAGGGCGAAGATGTTGCGCGCGTCGTCATCGACGATCAGCACCTTCTTGTTTTCCAGCAGCTTGTTGGAGTGGTGCAGGTCGTGCAGCATCGCCTGCGCGCTTTCCGGCAGGCTGTCGACGCGCCGATGCAGGTGCAGCGACGCCACGTCCAGCAACCGGTCGGCCGAACGCACCACGCTGACCGGGAACAGCGCCGTCAGACGCTTCAGGGCCGCATCGTCGATCTGCGCGTCGCCGAACAGGATGACCGGCACACGATGCGAGATCGCCTCCTCCTTCTGGCCCTGGTGAACCAGGTCCTCGATCACCGCCGGCGCCGAGGCGCTCAGGATCACGGTGTCGATATCCGCCTTGCGCAGCCGCTTGATCGCCGCCGGCACGCTGTTGGCCGCCGCCACGTCGATACCGTCGACCTTGAGCGCATGGGCGATCTGCTCGCGCCGCGGCGCTTCCGGTTCGATAACCAGAACCTGGCGGCTCTTGCGGCCCAGATAATCGGCCAGGCTGCCCATCAGCTCATCGAGGATTTCGTGCTTCTGGATCGGCTTGGTGACGAAGGTCAGCGCCCCCGAGCTCAGGGCCCGGTCGCGCGATTCATCGGTCGAGATGATGCAGATCGGGATGTGGCGGGTGGCCATGTCATTCTTCAGCCGCTCCATGACGCGCCAGCCCTGCATGTCGGGCAGGTGGATGTCGAGCAGGATGCAATCCGGCTGATGGTCGTGCGTCAGGGCCAGGGCCGCCGCGCCAAGGCTGGTGACCAGGCCCTTGAAGCCGCGGGCGCGTGCCACATCCAGCAGGAAGCGGGCAAAGCCCAGATCGTTCTCTACGATCAAGGCCACCCGGTCGCCTGGCTGGATAAAGGCGCGGTCGTCACCGACCTCATTGGTCATGGCCGGGCTGGCCGGCGCGGCCTCTTCCCGCCCAAAGGCCGCCAGTTCAGTTTCCGGCAGGTCAAGCTTGGTCAAAGCCGGGATGTCGCGCGCCAGCGCTTCGGTCAGCGCCTTGCGCGGCCGCTGGGCATAGGCCGCCGGCAGGAAGAGCGTGAAGGTCGAGCCGCGGCCCGGCACCGATTGCAGGCGGATTTCCCCGCCCAGCAGCCGCGCCAGCTCGCGCGAGATGGCCAGGCCGAGGCCGGTCCCGCCGTACTTGCGCGAGGTAGAGCCGTCGGCTTGCTGGAAGGCCTCGAAGATGATCATCTGCTTGTCGGCGGCGATGCCGATGCCGGTATCGGTGACCGAGAAAGCCAGCACTTCCGGCGCCCGGTTCAGGTCCTCGTTGTCCGACGACCAGCCCGCCAGCGCCGGTTCGACACTGAGCGTCACCTGGCCGTGATGGGTGAACTTGAAGGCGTTCGACAGCAGGTTCTTGATGATCTGCTGCAATCTCTTCGCATCCGTGAAGATCGAACGCGGCAGGCGCGGATCGAAGCCGACCAGGAAGTCGATGTTCTTCGATTCCGCCATGTGGTTGAAGGTTCGCTTCACATAGCCGTTGAGATCGTCCAGACGCAGTTCGCCCGATTCCACCACCACCGTGCCGGACTCGATCTTCGACAGGTCGAGGATGTCGTTGATCAGCATGAGCAGGTCGGTGCCGGACGAATGGATCGTCTTGGCGGAATCCGTCTGCTTGGGCGTCAGATTGCCTTCCTGGTTCTTGGTCAGCTGATCCGACAGAATGAGCAGCGAATTCAACGGCGTGCGCAGTTCGTGCGACATGTTGGCCAGGAATTCCGACTTGTACTTCGACGTCAACGCCAATTGCTTGGCCTTGTCTTCCAATTCCTGGCGGGCCTGTTCGACTTCGGAGTTCTTACGTTCGACTTCGTGGTTCTGCTGGGCCAGCAGGCGGGCCTTTTCCTGCAGCGCCTCGTTGGTTTCCTGCAGTTCCTCCTGGCGGGTCTGGAGCTGTTGCGCCAGCGACTGCGACTGGGTCAGCAGGTCTTCGGTCCGCATGTTGGCTTCGATGGTGTTCAACACGATGCCGATCGACTCGGTAAGCTGATCGAGCAGGCCCTGGTGGGACGGGTTGAAGCCGTCGAGCGAGGCCAGTTCCAGCACGCCCTTGGCCTCGCCTTCGAAGATCAGCGGCAGCACCATCACCGAACGCGGCGGCGACGAGCCGAGGCCGGACGACACTTCAAGCATGTAGTCAGCTGGCAGGTCGTTGAGCACGATCTTGCGCTTTTCGACGGCGCACTGGCCAAGAATACCGGCGCCGAGGTCGATCTGCTTACCGATGTCGCCGGCGCCCTTTGAGGCGAAGTTGGCGAGCAGGGTCAGCTTCGGCCGGTCGCCGCGATTGTCGAGCACGTAGAATTCCGCCTGCTGCGCGCCCACCACCGGACACAGTTCCGACAGCACCATCCGGCCGACATTAGTCAGGTCGCGCTGCCCTTGCAGCATGCGCGAGAACTTGGCCAGGTTGGTCTTCAGCCAGTCCTGCTCGGTGTTCTTCTGCGTCGTATCCCGCAGGTTCCGGATCATTTCGTTGATGTTGTCTTTGAGCACGGCCACTTCGCCCTGCGTATCGACGGTGATCGTCCGCGTCAGGTCGCCCTTGGTCACGGCAGTGGCCACGTCGGCGATGGCGCGCACCTGGGTCGTCAGGTTGGCGGCCAGCTGGTTGACGTTCTCGGTCAGGCCCTTCCACGTCCCCGAGGCGCCCGGCACCTTGGCCTGGCCGCCAAGCTGGCCTTCGACACCGACTTCGCGGGCCACGGTCGTCACCTGATCGGCAAAGGTCGCCAGCGTGTCGATCATGGAGTTGATAGTGTCGGCCAGTTCGGCGATTTCGCCCTTGGCTTCCACGGTCAGTTTCCGCTTCAACTCGCCGTTGGCCACCGACGTCACGACCTTGGCGATGCCGCGCACCTGAGACGTCAGGTTGTCGGCCATCATGTTCACCGAGTCGGTCAGGTCTTTCCAGGTGCCGCTGACGCCCTCCACCTTGGCCTGGCCACCCAGCTTGCCTTCGGTGCCGACTTCGCGCGCCACCCGCGTCACTTCCGAGGCGAACGAACGCAACTGGTCCACCATGGTGTTGACGGTGTTCTTCAGTTCAAGGATTTCGCCCTTCACATCCACGGTGATCTTCTTCGACAGGTCACCGGCGGCCACGGCCTTGGTAACGTCGGCGATATTGCGCACCTGTCCCGTCAGGTTACCGGCCATCGAGTTCACCGAGTCGGTCAGATCCTTCCACGTCCCGGCCACGCCCTGGACGTCGGCCTGACCGCCCAGCTTGCCTTCGGTACCGACTTCCCGCGCCACCCGCGTCACTTCCGAGGCGAACGAGCTGAGCTGGTCCACCATGGTATTGATGGTGTCCTTGAGTTCGAGGATTTCGCCCTTCACGTCGACGGTGATCTTGCGCTTCAGCTCACCGTTGGCGATGGCGGTCGTCACGTCGGCGATGTTGCGCACCTGAGACGTCAGGTTCGACGCCATGGAGTTCACCGAGTCGGTCAGATCCTTCCACGTCCCCGACACGCCTTCCACCTTGGCCTGGCCGCCCAGCTTCCCTTCGGTACCGACTTCGCGCGCCACCCGCGTAACTTCGGCGGCGAAGGCGTTGAGCTGGTCCACCATGGCGTTGACAGTGTCTTTCAGTTCGAGGATTTCCCCCTTCACGTCGACGGTGATCTTCTTCGACAAGTCGCCCGCCGCCACGGCCTTGGTGACGTCGGCGATGTTGCGCACCTGGCCGGTCAGGTTACCGGCCATCGAGTTCACCGAGTCGGTCAAGTCTTTCCATGTACCGGCGACGTCGCGCACTTCGGCCTGGCCGCCGAGCTTGCCTTCGGTGCCGACCTCGCGCGCCACCCGCGTCACTTCCGAGGCGAACGAGGAAAGCTGGTCCACCATGGTGTTGACGGTGTTTTTCAGTTCGAGGATTTCGCCCTTCACATCCACGGTGATCTTTTTCGACAGGTCCCCTGCGGCCACAGCCTTGGTGACGTCGGCGATGTTACGCACCTGGCCGGTCAGGTTGCCGGCCATCGAGTTCACCGAATCCGTCAGGTCCTTCCACGTCCCGGCCACGCCCTTCACGTCGGCCTGACCGCCCAGCTTGCCCTCGGTACCGACTTCGCGCGCCACCCGCGTCACTTCGGCGGCAAAGGCGTTGAGCTGGTCCACCATGGCGTTGACGGTGTCTTTGAGTTCGAGGATTTCACCCTTCACATCCACCGTAATCTTCTTGGAAAGATCGCCGTTGGCCACAGCGGTCGTCACGTCGGCGATGTTCCGCACCTGAGACGTCAGGTTACCGGCCATCATGTTCACCGAATCCGTCAAATCCTTCCACGTGCCGGCCACGCCGCGCACCTCGGCCTGGCCGCCCAGCTTGCCCTCGGTACCGACTTCCCGCGCCACCCGCGTCACTTCGGCAGCGAACGAGTTAAGCTGGTCCACCATGGCGTTGACGGTGTCTTTCAGCTCAAGGATTTCACCCTTCACATCCACGGTAATCTTGCGCGACAGGTCGCCGTTGGCCACAGCGGTCGTCACCTGGGCGATGTTCCGCACCTGGGACGTCAGGTTACCGGCCATCGAGTTCACCGAATCCGTCAGGTCCTTCCACGTCCCCGACACGCCCTCCACCTGCGCCTGGCCACCCAGCTTGCCTTCGGTGCCGACTTCGCGCGCCACCCGCGTCACTTCCGAGGCGAACGACCGGAGCTGGTCCACCATGGTATTGATGGTGTTTTTCAGTTCGAGGATTTCGCCCTTCACATCCACGGTGATTTTCTTGGACAGGTCGCCGTTGGCCACCGCGGTCGTCACGTCGGCGATGTTCCGCACCTGGCTAGTCAGGTTACCGGCCATCGAGTTCACCGAATCCGTCAGGTCCTTCCAGGTGCCAGACACGCCTTCCACCTTGGCCTGGCCGCCCAGCTTGCCTTCGGTACCGACTTCCCGCGCCACACGCGTCACTTCGGCGGCGAACGAACCCAGCTGGTCCACCATGGTGTTGATCGTCTTGGCGGTGTGCAGGAATTCCCCCTGCAACGGCCGGTCGTCGATCTTCAGCGCCATGGTCTTCGACAGGTCGCCCTGGGCCACGGCGCCGATCACGCGCGCCGTTTCCGTCGTCGGGTGCACCAAGTCGTCGATCAGGTCGTTGACGCTGTCGGCTGAGGCCTGCCAGAAGCCGCTGACATTGCCGAGGTTCAGGCGCTGCGACAGCTTGCCTTCCTTACCCACAGACTTCGACAGGCGTCCCAGCTCGGCCGCCAGCCGTTCGTTCATCTCGACCACTTCATGGAAGGCGTCGGCCACCTTGCCCGCAACTCCGGTCCAGTCGGCTGGCAGCCGGATGTCGGACTGGCCCTTGCGCAGGGCGTTCAAGGCGTGCAGGAGCGCGGCCATCTCGCCGCCTCCCGTATTGCTGATGGGTTCATCGGCAACCTGAAGGGCGGCACTCAGTGGCGGCACCATGGGCGTTTTCCCGTAATTTTAATTAGACTCCCGGCGCATCACCCACGCCTGTCCATCAGGAATGTTCTCCCATGCGTAAAAGGGCGATGATAATTCGCCCATTGCGAGATAAAGAAACCATAAGGACGCGGGAGAGTTGAGGGTGAATATTTCAAATTATTCCGTAGAAATTTCACAAAATAATATTTAATTTCAATGAACTAATTAGTTATCGCCGCCGAATTCAGTTATTAAAAACCTATGGCATTTTCATTTTTTTGACCTTTTGGCGACGAAATATCCACCCCTGCGCCGTTATAAGAGCATCGAAACGGCCGCTTGATACCGGTCACAACCCTTTTGACGGACGCCGCCGAAGCGCGGCAAGCATTGGACACAATGAAGCGTATTCTGACCATCGCCCTGACTGTGATTGCTCTCGGCGCCATCGCTTTCGGCATCAAGGCCTGTTTCTTTTCGAAACCGAAGAACGCCGGCCTGATCACTCAGCCTGTAGCCTATAACGACATCGAAAAGTCGGTCCTGGCCACCGGTCAGCTCTATCCGTATCAGCTCGTCAGCGTCGGCGCCCAGGCCTCGGGCCAGGTCACTGCCTTGAAGGTCAATGTCGGCGACGTCGTCAAGAAGGGCGACATCATCGCCGAGATCGACTCCAAGACCCAGACCAACAACCTGCAAACCGCCCAGGCGCGTCTGGACGACTCCAAGAGCCAGCTGATCTCGGCCCAGGCGTCGCTGGCCAACGCGCAGAGCAACTTCGCCCGTCAGCAGACACTCTTTAATGCCGACGCCGGCTCGAAGGCCGACTTCGACACGGCCACGTCGCAGCTCAAGAACGCCCAGGCCAATGTCGCCTCAATCAACGCCCAGATCGACCAGGCCCAGATCGCCGTCAAGACCGCCAGCGTCACGCTCGGCTACACCGCCATCACCGCGCCGATCGACGGCACCATCCTGGCTATCGTCACCAAGCAGGGCCAGACCGTCAACGCCAACCAGACCGCGCCGACCATCGTCAAGATGGGTGAGCTCGACCGCATGACCGTCAAGGCGCAGATTTCCGAAGCCGACGTTATCAAGGTCAAGGCGGGCCAGCAGGTCTATTTCACTGTCCTTGGCGATCCCGACAAGAAGTACTTCGCCACCCTGCGCTCGATCGAACCGGCGCCGATCACCTACGCCACCGACAGCGACACGCCGTCGAGCAGCCAGACCTCGAACGCCATCTATTATTATGGCCTGTTCGACACCGAAAACCCCGACGGCACCCTGCGCCCCAGCATGACCGCCCAGGTGTCGATCGTTCAGCAGAACGTCCGCCACGCCCTGACTGTGCCGGCCTCAGCGCTCGGCCGCAAGTCCAAGAAGGACGGCAGCTACACCGTCCAGGTCGACACCGGCAAGGACAAGCCTGAAGCCCGCAAGGTCAAGGTCGGCCTCAACGACGGCACCAACGTCCAGATCCTCGAAGGCCTCAAGGAAGGCGAAAAGGTCGTCATCGCTGAAAAGGGCGCCGGTGGCCAGAATGGCCAGGGTGGCCGTCAGGGCGGCGGCAACAGCAATCCGCTGGCCGGCGGCGGACGCGGCCCGCGCGGTCTCGGCCGCTAAGGAGAAGCCACCATGGCCTTTTCCCCCGCCGATTCCAGAGTCCAGCCGCCACGGCTGACCGTATCCAAGCTGCGCCGCGAATACCCCGCCGGCGAAGGCACCCTCGTCGTCCTGAAAGACCTCGACCTGACCATCGAACCCGGTGAAATGGTCGCCATCGTCGGTCAGTCGGGTTCCGGCAAGTCGACCCTGATGAACATCCTCGGCTGCCTCGACCGGCCGACCGCCGGTGTCTACGAAGTCGGCGGCAAGCCGACCGGCAACATGGCGCCGGACGAGCTGGCCGAACTGCGCCGCGAGCACTTCGGCTTCATCTTCCAGCGCTATCACCTGCTCGGCGACCTGACGGCGCACGGCAATGTCGAGGTTCCGGCCATCTATGCCGGCGTGCCGCGCGAAAAGCGCCGCGAACGCGCCAAGGACCTCTTGAAGCGCCTCGGCCTCGACGCCCGCATGGACCACCGTCCGGGCCAGCTGTCCGGCGGCCAGCAGCAGCGCGTCTCGATCGCCCGCTCGTTGATGAACGGCGGCGAAATCGTCCTGGCCGACGAACCGACCGGCGCGCTCGATACCGCGTCCGGCGAAGAGGTGATGCGGATCCTGAAAGGTCTGCATCGCGACGGCCACACGGTCATCATCGTCACCCACGACATGCACGTCGCCGAACACTGCGAGCGCGTCATCGAAATCCGCGACGGCAATATCATCGCCGACCGCCCCGGCCGCGGCGACGGCGAAGTCGCCGAACAGTCCCTGCCGCCAATCAGTGAGCACAGTGGCAAGAGCGACATCGCCGACAGCTTCCGCGAAGCCCTGGCCATGGCGCTGCTGGCCATGAACGCCCACCGCATGCGCACCTTCCTGACCATGCTGGGCATCATCATCGGCATCGCCTCGGTCGTCTGCGTGGTCGCGCTTGGTGAAGGGTCGCGTCAGGCCGTGCTGAAACAGATCGCCTCGATCGGCACCAACACCCTGCAGATCCAGCCCGGCAGCGGCTTCGGCGACCGAAGGGCCAACGCCATCCGCACCCTGGTCGTGTCCGACGCCGACGCGCTGGCTCGCCTGCCCTATGTCGACAGCGTTACGCCGACCGTCACCACCAATCAGACCGTGCGTTACCGTTCGATCTCGGCGTCGGCGACGATAAGCGGCGTCGGCCCGCAATATGCCCGCGTCCGCGGCCTGGAAATGGCCGAAGGCGCCTTCTTCAACGAAGACGCCGTCGCCAACTACGAACAGAATGCCGTCATCGACCAGAATACGGTCAAGACCTTCTTTCCGGACGGCGAAGAACCGCTCGGCAAGATCATTCTGCTCGGTTCGGTGCCGGTGCGCATCGTCGGCGTTTCGGCCCCCAACAGCGGCGGTGGCGGTGGCTTCGGCGGCAACGATCAGCTCAACATCTACCTGCCCTACACGGCGGTAAATGCTCGCATGCTCGGCACTTCGGTGCTGCGCAGCGTCACGGTCCGCATCAAGGACGACACCGACTCGGAAACCGCCCAGGCCGGCGTCACCGCCCTGCTCGAAGGCCGCCACGGCACCCAGGACTTCTTTGTCCTGAACACCGATCAGATCCGCCAGACCATCACGGCCACCACCGCCACCCTGACCATCCTGATCTCGGCCATCGCCATTATCTCGCTGGTCGTCGGTGGCATCGGCGTCATGAACATCATGCTGGTCTCGGTCACCGAGCGGACCAGCGAAATCGGCGTGCGCATGGCCGTCGGCGCCCGACAGGGCGACATCATGCAGCAGTTCCTGATCGAGTCGGTCCTGGTCTGTCTACTTGGCGGTATCCTGGGCATCGGGACGGCGCTGGGCTTCGGCGCCATCTTTGCCCTGGTGTCCAAGGACTTCCAGCTCATCTATTCGGTGTCGTCGATCGTCGCCGCCTTCTTCTGTTCCACCCTGATCGGCGTGATCTTCGGCTTCCTGCCGGCGCGCAATGCCGCCCGCCTTGACCCCGTCGCCGCCCTTTCGAGAGACTGATTGTGTCCTTCCGCCCCCTCCTCCTGCCGTCTCTCCTGCTCTTGGGTCTTGGCGCCTGCGCGACGCCCTATGCGCGTCCGGACGTCGCCACGCCGGCCCAGTTCGCCCATGCCCCGGCCAATGCGAACGCCGCCGCAATCCAGCAGAACTGGTGGCAATCGTTCGGTGATACCCGCCTGAATGCACTGGTCGACACCGTCCTGGCCAAGAACAACGACCTGGCGGCTTCGGCCATCCGCGTCGAGCAGGCCCAGGCCCGCGCTGGCGTCGCTTCGCTCGACCAATGGCCGTCGGCGTCAGGCAGCATCAGCGGCAACAAGACCAGCGGTTCGCCTGCCGACTACACCGCCCGCGCCACCATCTCCTACGAAGCCGACCTGTGGGGCCGCCTCGCCTCCGCCAGCCGCTCGGCGCATTTCGAGGCCTCCGCCACCCAGGCCGATCTCGACGCCGCCCGCCTGTCGCTGGCCGGCACGACCTGTGAGCTGTATTGGCGTATCGCCTTTCTGCACCAGCAGATCACGGCAAGGCAGGCGAGTTTGGACTACGCCCGCCGCAATCTCGAATTCGTCCGCGTCCAGCATCAGGCTGGGTCCGCTTCGGGCGTTGAAGAGGCCGAGGCCCAACAATCGGTCAATTCGCAGATCGCCCAACTGTCGTCGCTGCAGCAGAGCCTGGTCGAACAGCGCGCCGCCCTGGCCTTGCTGATGAACGGCCAGCCGATGGCGGAGGCAGACGAGCCCCAGACCCTGCCGGAAACCGTTCTGCCCGAGGTCAATGCCGGCCTGCCCGCCGAGCTACTTGGCCGCCGTCCGGACCTGAAGGCCGCCGAGCTGCGCTTGCGCGAGACCCTGGCCGACTATGACTCGACGCGCGCCAGCTTCTATCCGGCGCTGAACCTGACGGTCGGCGGCGGCGGTTCGTCGCCCGATCTGGGCTCGGTGCTGAAGAACACCTCGACCAGCGTCGGCGCGTCTCTGAGCCTGCCGTTCCTGGATTTCCCGCGCAATCACCTGACGATCAAGGTGGCGCGCAAGAGCTATGACATCGCCGTCCTGAACTTCAAGCAGACCCTGCTGCAGGCGCTGGCCGACACCGACAACACCCTGTCGAACCGGACGCAACTGGCCGAACAAGGCCGCGCTTTAAGCCAAAGCCTGGCCGACGCCCGGAAAGCCGAAAGCCTGTACGCCATCCGCTATCGGGCGGGTGCGGTCAGTCTACGGGTGTGGCTGGATGCCCAGGAATCCCTGCGCCAGGCGCAGTTGTCCTACGACAACAACCGCCTGGATCAACTGGTCAACCAGTCGACCGTCTATCAGGCGCTTGGAGGCGGATACTAAGCACTTTTTCCTTTCCCCTTAAGGGGAAAGAACGAGAGACGAGCGCAGCGAAGTCGATCGGGTGAGGGGTTGCCACGTTACCCCTCACCCGATTATCTGCGCCCTGCGGGCTTGCCAGCCGTCCTATCGCCTAAAGTGGAGAGAGGGAAAGAGTCCCGCCCCTTGGCTTACCCCGACGAATAGGGCATAACACCCGGCCACCTTAACCATGCGGGGGTCCATGCCGGAAACAGCCGACGCCTTGACGCGCCCAAAAAGTGCGCCAAAAGGGCCAATTGCCGACATTGCCGACCGGTTATGGAACGCCGATGACAATATCCTGCGCTGGGTGCTCGGGATCCTCATCGTTGCCTTGGCGTGCTTCAATTTCCTGCGTGACCTGAACAACCCGAACCATGCGTTCTGGGATGAATCCTATTACCTGACTACGACCCAGCGCTATGTCGAAGGCCGGGCGCAGTACGCCTCGCATCCGCCGCTTGGCTTCATGTTCATGGCCGCCGGTGTCAAGACATTGGGCGGCGACAAGGAACTCAATACCCACAGCCTCGGCGACCTGAAGAAGATCGACTCACGCACCCTGGTGGCCGGCTATGACTTTACCGGCATCCGCCTGCCGGCGGCGCTGTTTTCGGTGGTGGGTGCCCTGCTCTTCTACCTGATCATGCTGCGCATGTCGGCGGAAGCTTTCGACGCGTTCGTATTCTCACTGCTCTATGTCTTCGAGAATGCCTTTATCGTCCATTTCCGGGCGGCGCATCTTGATCCGTACCAGATGACCTTCACGCTGGGATCGATACTGGTCTGGCTGCATACGTTCGCGAAGGAGCCGAAACGGCCGCTCCTGACCTACGCCTTGTTCGGCGCGCTTTGCGGCCTGTCCTTCATGGTCAAGGTCAATTCGCTGATCATGCTGGGCCTGGGCGCACTCAGCCTTATCCGCGCCATCTGGTTCGAACGGACGCGGGAAAATGTCATCCGTCAGGCGGCGCGCGGCGGCGCCATCGCGACGGCTTTCGCCTTTGTCGTCGTCATCGTCTTCGCCCTGCATGTCGTGTTCAATCCGGTCACGCCCAACCCGAACGCCCCGGCCGGTCAGCGCGATCTGCGCGCGATGGGCCAGACCTACAAGGACTACCTGAACCACAAACGGCCGCTGTCACCCGCCGTCTTCATCGACGCGACGGTCGGCTACTACAAATACATGAAGCATGATTTTGTGTATGAGATCAAAACCGAAGCCAACGGCTCGCAGGCCGTCCTCTGGCCCTTCATGAACAAGACGATCAACTATCGCTGGGACTACGACGGCAAGAAGACCTCCTACGTCCAGATGGTCGGCAACCCCGTCAACTGGGGCCTGGGCATCGTCGGCGTCGTGGCGGCGCTGGTTCTGATCCTGCGGCGGCGGGCCAACAAGGAAAGCAGCCTCGACCGCGACGACATGGACCTGATCGAGCCCCTGTTCGCCATGTATATGATCTTCTGGTGTTTCCACATCTGGCTGGGCACCCAGCGCGTCATGTACATCTACCACTACTTCATCGGGCTATCCTTAAGCTTCTTCCTGGTCGCCTTGAGCTTCAAGATCGTGGCCCGGCGCGTACCGATCATCGCCCGGCACCGCTTCTCGATACTCTGCGCCTTAAGCCTGGTGATCGCCGGCAGCTATCTGTTCTACTCGCCGCTGACCTATCACTATCCGTTGTCGAAGGACGAGTGCGCCCTGCGCAACGTGCCGGCAACCGTTGTAATCTGCCAGCCGGTCAAGAAAAAGAAGCCGGGGACGCTTTTGCCTTCCGCGTCCCCGGCCCAAACACCCTCTCTCGCGGTGTCTAAATAGCGACGGTAGCGTTGCCCACGAACCCGTTGGTGTAGTCGCCCGTCAGGCTGACCATGGCGGCGGCCAGTTGCGCCGAAGTGTCGTCGGCGAACACATTGTCGGTGGCAAAGCTGATCTGGTTGAGATTGGTCACGCTGGCGCTGTAGCCGCTGGCGTTCTGATAGGTCGCCAGACAGGTCGCGCGGTCAAAAGTCAGCTGGGTGATCTTCAAGGCATTCTGCGCCGTCGTCGCCGTCGACGCGCTGGCGAAGACTTCGACGTGGATGTGCGGCATCCGCCCGGAATAGCAGGCGGGGAAGATGGTGGTGAACGTCACCTGGCCGTTGGCATTCGTCACCTGCACGCCGCGCAGGTAGTTCTGGTTAGTCACCCCCGCCGAATAGAGCGAATAGAGCCCGCTGCGGTCGCAATGCCAGATATAGACGGCATAGTTCTGCACCGTCGCGCAGCCCAGCGAGGCGCTTTGCACCGTGATGGTCAACTTCAGCGGCACACCCGCCGCGGTGCCGGAATAGCTGCCGAAGCTGGGGGTAATGTCGGACCGCACCACGCCCGACTGGGTCAGCACATTGGCGATCGCGCCCGACACCGTGTTGGTGCCGTCGGCCGGGTAAGGCCCGTTGGTCTCGGTCGCCGCCACGGTGCAGGTGCCGCTGCCCGAAGAACTCGAGGCCGAGCTGGAACTGGACGCCGACGAACTCGATGCCGAACTGCTGCTCGACGACGACGCACCGCTGACCGAGGCGCTGATGGTCGAGGACGACGAGCCGCCGCCACACGCCGCCAGTAGGGCTGTGGAGCTCAGGAATCCCAGCGCCCGGCGCCGTGATGGCGAAAGTCCCGACTCGATCAGGTCGATCAGGCTGCCCGTCTCCTTATGGGCGGGTTCGGTGGATGTGAGTTCGGTCTGTCCCGACATGAAGTGCGCTCCTGAAAAGTGCGGACGCCGGGACGCTAAGTTTTCGCAACTGAAACAAACGCTTGCTTCCCGGCAAGTACCCACACGACTAAAGGGGGATTGCGGCTTTTTGCCTGACGGGATTGTTTCAGGCCGGCCGCACGGATGTCATGGCCGACACGAAAGCCACTCTCCTATTGACAAGCAATGGCCGGCCGCCCTCCTCTACTAGCATGACTTTCCTCGACTTCGCCGCGCGCGGCAAAAACCAGTTCTGGCGCTATCTGGTCGCCTGGCCGCTCGGCATCGTCTTCACCACGGTGCTGATAACGGGCGTGCTGTTGCCGGGCGTCCTGCTGCACTGGTTGCCGCCCGGCTTCGTTACCGACCTGCAATCGCCTGGCAGCCATCCTCTGACCTTTTATCTCGGCGGCCTGCTGTTGTCGTTCGGCTGCTTCCTGCTGGGCTTTGCCGGCGCCATCTACCTGCTTCACCGCAAGACCCCGGTTGACCTCGCAGGTCAGTGGTCGTGGTCGCAAGCCGCCAGAGGGGCAGGCCTGTGGCTGATATTCATCCTCATCGTGACAGGGATCGACGTCCTGCTCAGGCCAGGCGGCTATCGCCTGACGGTGAGCAGCCTGACGCCCACGATCGTCGTCACGGCCATTATCGGCGTCGCCGTCCAGACGTTTTGCGAGGAGTTCATCTTTCGCGGCTACCTGACCCAGGGCCTGCTGCTGTGGCTGAAAAATCCGCTTCTGGTGTCGATCCTGAGCGGTGCCGCGTTCGGCGCCATGCACATTCCGAATGGCATTCCGTCAGCGGTCGGCGCGACGGCCTTTGGCATCGTCATGGCGATGGTCGCCATCCGTACGGGCGGCCTGGCCATCGGCTACGGCATCCACTTCATCAACAACCTGTTCGGCTGCCTGATCGTGGTCTCCGAAGACGATGTCTTCCGTGGCCTGCCGGCGGTATGGACCCAGCACACGCCGGAACTGGTGTGGACCGACACCCTGCTCGAATATATTGCCCTGGCCGTCGTGCTGTGGCTTTTGCTGCGCACCCGCTGGCTTACTCCGGCAGACAGATATCCGAAATAATCCGCTCCCCGCCTGAGCGGCTGAGTTGCACCACCACGTCGATCAGCGACGTCGCATAGGCCAGCGTCTCCAGCCGCGTCAGCTGCGTGCCGCCCTGCAGCACCATCAGCGCGATCTGCTCCAGCGCCCCTTGCGGCGTGTTGGCATGCACCGTGGTGAATGAGCCCGGATGGCCAGTATTGATGGCGCGCAGAAAGGTGGTCGCCTCCTCGCCACGGATTTCACCGACGATGATCCGGTCCGGCCGTAGCCGCAAGCTGGCCTGCAGCAGGTCATTGATGGTCACCCGCGCCTCGCCCAGCTCGCCCTTGACGGCGACAAGGCTAAGCCTGTTGGGATGGGCATCGGCGATTTCCGGCGTGTCCTCGACCAGGATGATGCGTTCATCCTGCGGCACCGTCTTGAGCAAGGCGTTCAGGAAGGTCGTCTTACCCGAAGATGTACCGCCGGAAATCAGGATGGTCTTACGCGCCGCCACCGCGTCTTTCAGGAACCTGACCGGCTCGGCACGGGCGCGTTTCAGGTCGGCGCTCAGCGAATGGGCGGGCGGCGCCTTGATCGGTCCGCGGTCGTAGGCTTCCAGCGCAAGGTCAACCATGCGGTGGCGGCGGATCGCCATTGCCCAGTGCTTCGCGGCGGGCGGCCCGACCAGTTGCACACGCTCGCCGCTTGGCAAGGAGGCGGCCAGCAGCGGGTTCTCGCGATTGATGCCCTGGTGGGCGACACGGGCGATCTGCGCCGCCAGCCGTGCCAGCAGCACGTCATCGACTTCAGGCGTATCGAGCCGCAACATGTGCGGCTCGCCGGAGACTTCGATCCAGGTCTCGCCGGGCTGGTTGACCAGGATTTCGGTGACGTCCTCGCGTTCCAGGTACGGCAGGAACGGTTTCAGATAGGTGCGCAGATACACGCCATCGAGCGTAACAACGGCGTCGTTGGAAACAGACGCCGTACTCACAACCCGAAATCCAGGTCGCGGGCGGCAAACACCTGGATCGGCGCCCCCTGCGGCACTTTGATGGTCGGCGGGATCTTGACGTCGTTCGACAGGGCCTCGGACGCGACATTCTTGGCATCGGTCGACGTGCCGATGACGATGGTGTTGCTGGTATTGTTGCTCAGCGACCCGGCCAGACCGTTGACCACCGACAGCAGCATGGCCGCGCCGAACCGCTTGACGAAGTGCGTGTCGACGCTGCCTGACGCACCCGCCTGGCCCAGGTCGTCGGTGGCCGGCGACGCCAGCTGGATCGACAGGCCGTCGGGCCGGATCAGCCTGTTCCAGATGATGAACGCCCGCGTTTCGCCCGACGCCAGCCCACTCTTGTACTGACCGATCAAACGCGAGCCGCGCGGGATCAGGACGGTGGTGCCATCAAAGCCCCGAATGTCACGCGATACGATAGCGCGCGTATAGCCCGGCAAGTCGGAATTAATCGCCGTTTCCAGAACTGCCGGAATGACCGCACCGGCGGGAACGACCTTCGACGGATCGCCGATCTTGGAAGCTTTCTGGGTGATGTCACCATTGACCTTGGCGGCGAACTGGTCGTTGGCATTGAGTGTCACGCTGGCCGCTGGTGCCGCCGCCGATGCGGGTGCCGACGGGGCCGGTGCCTGGGGCGCCGAATTGTCGATCACCAGGGCCGGCGCGCGGGCCGCATTGGCATCCGGCGGCGGCACTGGCGCGGCGACGGGCGCCGGCGGCATCGGCTGGATCATCGGCGGCGCTTCGACTGGCGGATTGGCCGACGGATCGATCGGCGGCAGGGTCGACACCTGCGGCTGGCTGGGCTGGAGCGGCGGCGCCTGCACCGGAGCCGGCGGCGGCTTCTGGCCTATGCCGAAGAACACCACGCCGCCCAGGGTCAGGGCGAACAGACCGGCAGCGATCATCATATAGTCGATCCCGCCCTTGGCCTTGGCCACTTCAGGCAAGGCGCGCTCGGAGGCGGCGGCCAGATCGTCCGGATCCAGCTTCAGGCGGGGATCATTGCCGGGTGGCAAGGTTCTCGGCGTTTGCACCATCTATTTGCCTCCGCTTTTGCGTGGCTTCGGCGACTGGGCATCGAGGCCCTGCGGTCGGTAAGCGTCGTTGTAAAGAGTCGTCTTCTGGTCGCCCCGGCGCAGCACGAAGGCGCGCGCCACCTGGTCGACAACCAGGTAGTCGCCGCGCGAGGCATAGTTGATCAGGCTTTCTGAATTGTCGGAATTGAGCGCATAGACCGCCGGTGTCGGCGCGCTCGGGGCCCAGCGGAAATAGGTCGCATTGCCGTCGTCGAATACGCGCAGCGGCACCAGGTCGGCGTCGCCCGCGAAGGTGTAGGCGCTGTTGCGCTTTTCCGTTGCCGGCAGGAAGGCGTTCGGATCGGCGGGCGTGGCGCGGATATTCGGCGCGGCGGCGGGCGGCGGCGGCGCGTAGCGGAAGCGCAACTCATAGGTGACGTGGCCCTTTTGGCAATCGGCCTCCGGGGCGCTGCGCAGCTCGAAATTATAGCTGCGCTTGTCGGTGACGATGGTCATGTTAGAGAAAGCCTTCACCGCAGTCGGCTTGACGAAGATCAGGTTGCCGCGCTTGTTCGGCATGACCTGCCACAGCGAGGAATCGCCGATGCCGATATTCTCGACATGCTCGTCCGAATTCAGGGTGATCATGGTCTGGAAACCGATGCAGCCTGACAGGCGGTAGACCTCGCCTTCCATGTAGTCGATGACGCGCAGCCGCGAATCCATGTCGGCGATTGGCGCCATGCCTTGCGCGGCCGCCGCGTTCGCCACCGCGAGACTTCCGAGGATCAGACTGGAAAGCGCCCGTTTCATACTCACCTCTTATCCCCAGCCGGCCCTTGAGTCGACGTCACCTGGCGCAAGGCGGGCGAACCGCCCGGCCGGAATCTTTTTCCCAGTCCCTGCGTTCGGCGGAAACGGTTGGCGCTGCCGGCCGGCCGGCGCGCTTCCGGATCGTAGAGGCCGAGGCTTTCGGCGCGGCTGCCGCCGGAATGGGTCACCGTCGTGGTGCGCGACACCGCCGTCACCAGCGGCTCGGTGCGCTCATAGGCGTCGTTGATGCGCGAATTGCCGCCCAGGCTGGCCGCAACCGCCGCTGCAGCCCCCGGCGGCGCGGCGTAGACCGGCACCGACATAGACGATGGCAGGCCGTTGGCCGGCTTGTCGCGGATGGCCGCCTGCCAGTCGCGCACCAGGCTGGCCGACACCCACATCAGGGTGAACAGAAAGGCGCAGTAGATGGTCGCGCCAAGGAACAGGATGACCATCGGCTGGACGGCCTTGACGGCCTCCTGCGGGTTGTCGCCGATCGAATTGATCAGCGGCAGGAACAGCAGCAAGGCCGCCGTGCCGCCCAGTACGGTCAAAAGCGGCGCCAGGGCGAACACCAGGCTGGTGCGCAGCCAGCCGTTGAACAGGCCGCGCGTCTGCGAAAACAGCCCGAACACGATGAACACCGGCCCGAGGATCAGCAGCAGGTACAGCACCATGCGCGTCAGGATCAAAACCCCCAGCGTCGAGCCCAGCAGCAGCAGGCCCGACAACCAGAACAGCGTCACCGCCATCGGTTTCGGCCCGGCCAGCGCGGTGCCCGCCGTGGCCGCCGGGTTGTTTTCCAGCGCCTTGGCGATATCGGCGAACCGGACGAACAAACTGTCCAGCCCCTGGGCGAAATTGAGCACGGCGCTGCCTTTTTGCCCCAGCAGGGCGGCGGCGATCTCATCCGGCCCGTTCATGAACAGGCCGTAGAAGATGGTGTGATAGGCCGGCCAGAAAGTCACGAACGTCAAGACCAGCACAAGCGTCACCAGCCGCGGCGACATCATGGTCAGGGTCAGGCGGGTCCGCCCGGTCAGGAACCCGATGGCCAGCAGCGCCACATAGATGACCAGCATCGAGGTCAGCGCATAGCCGAACGCCCCGCCGATGCCGAACAGGCGATTATAACCGGTCTCGACCGCCGCATTGATGTGGCAGTCCATGGCCTGCAGCGAGCCGGAAACGCTGGTTTCACCGACCAAGGTAATGGTGGGGCAAACAGCCATCTACACCCTCCCCTTCTTCGGGCGCGGCCCGGTATCGGGATAGGGCTCACCGATCAGGTGCGGCCACCAGTCCTGCGGTGCATCGCCGAAGCGGGCGCGCAGGTCGTCGAGTTGACGCACTGTCGATTCCCGGCCCGATAGCACATTCAGAATATCCGGCATGGCGCCGAGATCGAGCCGCGCCACGACGCTGTGGTTGCCGTGCTTGACCAGGAAGGCGCGCGATGACGCCGGCAGGGCGCGGATCAGGTCGAGCTCATGCAGGGTCAGGCCGAAGCCCTCGCAATAGTCCTCTTCCTGGGCGCGCGGATTGGGCATGAAGATCTGCGTCGCCGCCTGCTCGATGATCGCCGAGGATATCCGCGAATCGAGCGCGTCGCGCGCCGACTGCGTGCCGAAGCCGAGAATGGCATTGCGTTTGCGCAGGGTCTTCATCCAGTTGCGGATGGCGGCGGCGAACACCTCGTCATCGAGCGCCTTCCAGCCCTCGTCGATGATGATGATGGCCGGCGTCCCGTCCAGCCGCTCCTCGATGCGCTGGAACAGGTACATCATGCACGGCGTGCGCAGGGTCGGCGTGTTGAGCAGCAGGGTCATGTCAAAGCCGAGCACGCGCGTGCTCATGTCGAGCAGGTCGTTTTCGTTGTCGAACAGCCAGGCGTGTTCGCCGTCGCCAACCCAGGGCGACAGCCGCGCCGCCAGGTCGCCATGGACGGGACGCCGCACGCCGCCCAGCAGCTCGCGGAAATAGCGCAGGCGGCGGTAATGCGGTTCCTGCTCGAAGTTGGCATCGACCGCCTCGGTGATGATCGCCTCTTCTTCCGAATTGAGCGGCTGGTCGACGCGGCTGACCAACTGGGCGATCAGGGTGCGCAGGAAGGCGCGATTGCCCGGCGTGTCGCTGATCTGCAAAGGGTTGAAGCCGGTCGGCTCACCCGGCCGCAAGGTGTCGTAATGGCCACCGATGGCGCGCACGAAGATCTCGGCGCCGCGGTCCTTGTCGAACAAGACGGTGCGCGGCCGGAACTTCTGAGCCTGGGCGGCCAGGAAGTTGAGCACCACCGTCTTGCCCGAACCCGACGGCCCGATGACGGTGAAATTGCCGAGGTCGGCCTTGTGGAAATTGAAGTAATAGGGCGTGGCCGACGAGGTCTCGAACACCGTCACCGCCTGCCCCCAGTGGTTGCCCTCCGGCTGTCCGATCGGAAAGCCGTGCAGCGAGGCGAACGAGGCGTAGGCCCCCGTCGAAATCAGCGATTTGCGGGCGATATAATGCTCATTGCCGGGAAACTGCGCCCAGAAGGCGGGCTCCAGATTGACATCCTCGCGCACCGCCACGGCGCCGAGATCGGCCAGCGCCGCCAGGCATTGCGCCGTCGCCGGATCGAGCGTTTCCAACGACTTGGCGCGGACCACCAGGCTCAGGTGATGCTCGCCCAGGCCGAGCGCGCCCGTCGACAGGTCGTCCTTGGCCGACATCAGCCCGGCGCGCAGGGACAAGGCTTCTTCGTCGGCGGCTCGCATCCGGCGCAGCGCCAGATTGATCCGCTCCAGCCCGATCTGGCGGTCGACGAAGCCAAAGCTCTCGGTCAGGGTCATCTCGTACGGCAGCCGCAGCAAGGCATCGCACATGCCGGGCGTGGCATGCGGCGGATAGTCCTTGAGCGACATGATGGCGGCGAAATCCTTGCCTTCGCCGAGGCTCGACTGCTCCATGGCCTCAAGGCCGAAGCTGGACCGGCGATAGGGGATATAACCGCCGATGTCCTCATGCGTGCGCAGCACCGGCCGCATCTCGCCATTATAGATGGCCGACAACAGCTCCAGCGGCTCCGAGCAGCGGCCGTTCTGCGTGTCGTAGCCGCCGAGCAGGCGCGGGCCATAGGCCTGCAACGCCGCCATCAGCGCTTCGGTCGCCGCCTGCAATTCCTTGTGGTCGCGCGCCTGGGTGGCGGCGGCGGCCGTGTCGCCCAGCCCTTTGCCGAACATGTCGGCGATGCGTTCGGCAACACCGATCTTGCCCTTCGGATTGCGGCGCACGACTGTGATGAACAGGTCGTTGACGAACAGCTGCCGTGACGACAGCCGCGCCTGCCACTTGTCCTGGATCAGGTTGCACACCGGATCGTCGAAGCTGGCCCGCAGGCCGACGCTCACCTTGCGGCGGATGATGTGGTGATAGAGCACGAACCGCGACGAGCCGATGGCCCGCAGCGCCGCCGCCCGCACCGTATGGCGGTGATTGACCTCTTCGGTGTCGGCCGTCTCGAAGGCGAATCCTTCGAGATAGATTGACTGCATCAGGCTGCCGTCGCGCAGCACGATGGTCCGGTCGTCGAGGAAGTGCTCATAAGGCAGGTGTTCGCCGACGCGCTGTTCGTTCTTGAACCAGCCGGCAAAGCCACCCAAACCCTTAGGACCATCCGCCATACTCTCAGGGCCTCACGGATGGTAGGAATTGCAACGCCAGTAACGCCAGTTCCTGATGCGCGGGCAGCGCGACACGTTGGTCAGCCACAGGTCGAAGACGCGCGGTTCACGCAGGCAGGCCAGATAGCCGACGGCGTGCACGGCCATGGCGAAGACCAGCGTCCAGAAGGAGCGCGTGATCAGAAAGAAGATGGTCGTGACCGTACCGTTGATGACGAAAAAATTGTAGGTCACCCCCGCGAACATCTGCGGTTGCGTCAGCGCCTTGAACACGGGGGATTTGACGAGATCAGCCATAACAGGATCAGTGCGCCACCGACTGGATGCCGCTGACGATGGTCGCCGCGCCGAACAGGATGAAGACGCCGATGATGACGGTCGCGCCATAGCGCCAGTTGATCCGCCCCGTGAGCATCATGAAGCCGACCATGGCGACCGCGATGACGGCTACGGTCGTCGCGACCTTGCCCATCAGGGTGCCCTGGATCCAGTCGAGCGCGTTGGTGATCGGCGAGGATCCGGCCGGACTGCTCGTCATCATCTGGGCGGCCGCCGTCTGCGCCCAGCCGGCCAGGCCAGCTGCCAGAACCGTCGCGCCCACGATCAGCTGATTGTGCGAAACCTGCTTTTGCATCGGATGCCTCATCCTTTCCCCCCTTCGCCGCGCGCGACGTTGTTTTCGGAACACTCCATCTAAGGGAAAAAGTGCGGCCACTCAAAGGCCAATTGGTATCTTGTCCACCAAAATCACGGAGAGTTTAAGACATTTTTCAGATCTTGCGGCCGTGCCGATCCGCCTTTCTCCTCCCCATTTTATGGGGAGGTGGCATTGAGGCCTTAAGGCCGAAATGACGGAGGGGTCACTTGCCGCACGAAGTGACCCCTCCGGCGCTTCGCGCCCATCGGCTCCGCCAAACCCCATGAAAAATGGGGAGGAGAAACTATTCCACTGAAATCGTTATACTTACTCGCCGGAGAACGTCACCATGACGCCGCGTTTCTTGAAGTAGGACTGCATGATCTTGCGGCCCTGGCGGTTGTTCTGCGCCAGACGCGACGGCTGAACGACGGCTTCTTTCAGGCCTTCGGCGGCCATCGCCTTCTTCAGCTCGGTGATTCGCTCATCGATTTCGAGATTATCGCGGGCCAGGGAATCGTAAATCTGCTCGAGGGCTTCGGTGACGGTCAAGGTTAAGCTCCATGCTTAGGAATGCCGCGTGTTATCGGTTTGGGGCGTCCGGTTCAACCCCTTTCAAAAAGCCGCCAAAAACACCTGACATAACGCCTTTTTGAGGCCGTGCCGGTAACGATTCGGCTATAGATTCGATGGTAAATAAAAACGGCCACCCGAGGGGAGCTTTGGTCCAGGTATGAGTTTTGTCGGCAATATCAAACGTGACGCGACATTCCTGAAGCGTTTGATCCGGATTTTACGCCGCATCGGCAGTGTCAGTCCCGACGCGCCCAATCTGATCTGCGACGACTTCGAAAAAGCCGCCGACCAGTGGCCGACCCAGACCGCGATTGTCTTTGAAAACAAGACCCTGTCGTATCAGCAGGTCGACACCATGGCCAACCGCTACGCCCACTGGGGCCGTCAGCGTGGCCTGAAGGCCGGCGACACGGTCGCGCTGTTCATGCCCAACCGGCTGGAATACCTGCCGATCTGGCTGGGCCTGAACAAGCTGGGCGTCATCACCGCCCTGATCAACAATTCGCTGACCGGCGCGGGCCTGGTCCACTGCATCAACATCTCGGTCGCCAGCCTGACCCTGGTCGACACCTCGACCATGGGCGCCTTCCAGGAGGTGCAGGACGAGTTCGAGCGCCAGCAGGCCCTGTGGGTGCTCGACCTGCCGCGCGAGGACGAGACCGAGAAGTGCCGCAGCCTCGACGCCGCCGTCAAGGGCGTCAGCTCGGTCCGCCCCGACCGCACGCCGCGCGCCGAACTCAAGGCGTCGGCCGTGGCGCTCTATATCTACACCTCCGGCACGACAGGCCTGCCCAAGGCGGCCAAGATCTCCAACGCTCGCGGCCAGATGTACATGAAGGCCTTTGCCGGCCTGACCAATATGAAACCGGGCGACAGGCTCTACTGCGTGCTGCCGCTCTATCACGCCACTGCCGGGTTGTGCGCTGTGGGCGCCGCCCTGATGAACGGCGCGACGCTCGTGCTGAAGAAGCGCTTTTCCGCCTCGCAGTTCTGGAGCGACGTGCGCAACCAGGGCATTACGCACCTCGTCTATATCGGTGAGCTGTGCCGCTATCTGGTCAACTCCCCCCCTGCCCCCAATCCCGAAGACGAAACCAAGCACAAGGTCCGCATGGCCTTTGGCAACGGTATGCGTCCGGAGGTCTGGGATCATTTCAAGAGCCGCTTCAAGATCCCGGCGATCGTCGAATTCTACGGCTCGACCGAAGGCAACGTGTCGCTGTTCAATCTCGACGGCAAGTCGGGTGCCATTGGCCGCGTACCGAAATTGCTGCGCGACAAGTTCAATGTCCGCCTGGTCAAGTTCGACGTCGAATCGGAAATGCCGGAACGCGGCGTCAACGGCCTGTGCCTGGAATGCCGCCCCGGCGAGATCGGTGAGGCCCTGGGCCAGATCGCCCACGACGCGCGCCACGCCTATTCCGGCTATGCCGACAAGGCCGCGTCGCAGAAGAAGATCCTGACCGACGTCTTCAAGAAGGGCGATTCCTGGTTCCGCACCGGCGACCTGATGAAGCAGGATAAGTACGGCTATCTCTACTTCGTCGACCGCATCGGCGACACCTTCCGCTGGAAAGGCGAGAACGTGTCGACATCCGAAGTGGCCGAACACTGCGCCTCGGCGCCGGGCGTCGAGGAAGCCATCATCTACGGCGTGCCGGTGCCGGGCCACGATGGCAAGGCCGGCATGGCGGCGCTGATCACGCGCGAGGGCTTCGACCTGAAGGCCTTCAAGGCGCACGTCGATGACTATCTGCCGGTCTGGTCGCGGCCGCGTTTTGTCCGCCTGCTGCAGGAAGTCGAGACCACCGGCACCTTCAAGTACAAGAAGATGGACCTGATCAAGACTGGTTTCGACCTGGAACAGACCAAGGACCCGCTCTACATCCTGTGCGAGGATGGCTACCAGCCGCTGACGCCGGAGATGCTGGCCCGAATCGACAGCGGCGACCTGCGGTTATAACCCCCCTCTCCCCTCAAGTGGGGAGAAGTGAAAAAAGGCGGCCCGTTCGGACCGCCTTTCTTTATTTTCCAAGCCTGAGCCTTAATATCTAAGTCTCAATGTCATTCCATACGTCCTCGGCGCGCCCATGAACGCGTCGTACGTATTCGTATCCGTCGTCGCGCTGTAGGCCGCATAGGTGCCGTTGGTGTTGAGCTGGAACGCGCTGCCTTGCAGCGGCGCATTGATCACCACCTGCTTGTAGTTCACGTTGCCGAGGTTCTGGCCCCACAGTTCCAGCGTCCACTTGCGGCTGTCCGGGCCGATAGCGATACGGCCGTTATACAGCGTGAACGAGTCCTGCGCCTTGAACGGGATCAGGTCCGAGCCGGTGTTATAGTCCGACGTGTACTTGGCCGTCAGGTTGGCCGACGTACGCAGGCTGAACATCGTGCCGGTCCAGGTGACCGACGCCGACGACGTCCACTTCGGCGCGAACGACACCTGTGCGCCCGGCAGCAACGACAACTGGTCGAAGTGCGACGGGTTGATCAGCTGCGTCTTGGTGAAGTTGGCGTACTTGGTGTCGGCATAGGACACGCCGCCTTGCAGGCTCAGGCCCTTGATCGGCGTGCGCCAATAGACGTCGGCGTCGAAGCCCTTCGAGGTCAGCTCCGGGATCGACTCGACGACGAACGCCGTGCCTAGGAAGGTGTTGAGCTGGAAGTCCTTGAAGCGCTGATCGAACGCCGTGACGTTCAACGTCACCGCCTTGTCGAACAGCACCGTCTTGGCGCCCAGTTCGTAGCTGTCGACCGTTTCGGCCGGGAACCACAGCGACGCATCCGGCGTCACGCCCGTCTGCGCGCGATCGAGGTTGTAGCCGCCCGCCTTGTAGCCGCGTGCATAGGACGCGTAGATCATCGCATCCGGCGTCACGTGCCAGGCGCCCTTCAGTGTGCCCGACAGGTTGCTTTCGTCATGACTGTCGGCGACGGCGCGGTTGTTGAAGTTCGGGTTGGCCCAGAACGGACACAGGGCGCCGACCAGGGTGTTGACCGTACCCGCGCCCGAAGCGATGGCGCCGACCCAGTACTGGTTGGCGCCGGCGCCGATGGCCGCCACGGCATTGCCACTGTTGGCGGCATACAGCGTCGCCGCCTTTTGATAGGCGGTCAGCGCCGCGCCACAACCGATGCCGTTGTCGCTGTTGGAATAGCGGCCGGTCATGTCCTTCTTTTCGGACGTGTAACGCAGGCCCAGGGTCAGCTCGACCTGATCGGACACCTTCCACGAGTCGTTCGTGAACAAGGCCAGCGACGTGTCGGTCTGGGTGTAATGGTCGCGTGCCGTGGCGCCCGCCTTGAAGTTGCTGCCCGTCGGCACACCGGTAAGCAGGCTGACAAAGCCGAGCTGGGTGCTGAGCGGCGCGGTCGGCGCCATCTTGCCGGCCAGCAGCAGGCCGATATAGCTTTCATAAGCCGAGCCGTAGACGTAGGAATCGTGGCGATCGAGGTCTTCCTTGGCGTAGAAGCCACCGACCAGCCAGTTGACCTTGTCACCGCCGCCGGCCAGGCGGAATTCCTGGCTGAACGTTTTAAAGCGGGCGTCGAAGTCGCCGTTGTCGCTGCGGTACAGCAGGTCGGCGCCGCTATAGTCGAGGTCCTGGCCGTTGGTCGTCTTCCAGTTCCGGATGCCGGTGACCGAGGTCAGGGTCGAATTCATCAGGCTTGGCAGCTTGAAATTGCCTTCGACCGACACGCCGCCGTCATTGACGACCTGATGGGTGTCGCGGTTCGAATAGGCGATGCGCGCACCCGGATTGGCCGTCGCCGCCACGCCGACATTGCCGGCCGCCAGGGCGTTGATCGCCGCGGCCGTTGGGCCGGTACGGGTCTGAACGGCGACGCAGCAGTTCTCGTCGCGATGGCTGTAATCGGCGATCAGACGGATATCGATCAGGTCGGTCGGCGTGAACAGCAACTGGCCGCGAACCGTATCGAAATCCTGGTCCTGGTCGGCGGTCAGGCTGCGCGGGCCGCCGGCGACCTTGACGTCGGTATAGCCGTCGCGCTTGCGCTTGGCGACATAAAGGCGCCCGGCGACCAGGTCGTCTACGATCGGACCGGTGACAGCGGCTGAAAGGCCTTGCGTGCCGAAATTGCCGACGGTCGCCTCGCCTTCGGCGCCGAAGGTGAAGGACGGCTTCTTGGTGATGACGTTGATGACGCCGGCAGAGGTGTTCTTGCCGAACAGCGTGCCCTGCGGCCCCTTGAGGATTTCAATCCGTTCCAGCTCGCCCAGGTCTTCGAAGCCGACGCCGTTGCGCGGGCGGTACACACCGTCGATGACCACGCCGACCGACGATTCCAGGCCGGGGTTGTCGCCGACCGTGCCGACGCCGCGGATGCGCGCCGTGGTCAGGCTTTCGTTCTGCGTCGAGGTGACGATCAGGCCCGGCGTCAGGATTTGCATGTCCTTGATATCGTGCACGCCGGCGTCCTGCAGCAGCTTGGCCGACAGGGTGGTGACGACGATCGGCACGTCCTGGAGCTTCTGTTCGCGCTTCTGGGCGGTCACGATGACCGTGGTTTCGTCCGCGGCCGGAGCTGGCGCGGCGAAAGCCGGCAATGTGGCGGTAGCAAGCGCGGCGATCCCGGCGCCCGCCATCAGGCGGCCGAACAAACGGCCGTTCTTAAGTAACGGATTGAACTCTTGCATAAGCTTACCTTGGGTCAATTTCATCTCTGTCGGCATTTTCTTGCTTTTTAGTGCCGGGCACATGCCCGGAAAGCACAGCCCAAAACGTCGGGCCCGCCTTTACTTAGCTCTCTAACACATGACGCGCACGGAAACAAACGAGGCGCCATTTCGTTATTGCAATGCAAAATTGACGCAACGTCACTACTTGCGCAATACATGGAGATAAGGACTTACGAATAGAGATACTGGTCTTTCAGTATCCACGAAAAACCTTAGTTATTCGTTTATTGCGCGAATCGACCTCGCGCGGAGGAGGATTGCTGCGCCTGCGCAGGCCGACAGCAAAGACCCGGCAATGACCCCGGATTTGATGGCATTTTGGGCGATTTGGTCGCCTGCGGGGAACGCCAGAGCCCCTAAAAACAGACTCATTGTGAAGCCTATGCCGCATAAAAGACACACCGCGTAGAGCTGCAGTACGCTGGCGCGATGGGGCATGGCACCGAACCCGAGCCTGACCGCGCCCCAGGCGGCGGCAAACACACCAAGCTGCTTGCCGATGAACAGGCCCAGAGCCACGCCCAGGAAACGCGGGTCGCCCAGGCTGGCCAGACTGAAGCCCTTCAGCGAAAACCCGGACGCGGTGAACGCAAACAACGGCAGGATAAGATAAGCGACGTAAGGATGCAGGCTGTGCGCCAGGCTTTGCAGCGGGCTGGCTTCCTTGCCCGGAATTTCCAGCGCCACGCAGAACCCGGCCAGCACCGCGGCCAGTGACGGGCTCAGGCCCGCTTCTATGCTGAACGCCCAGACCAGGACAAACAGCAGGAGGTAAATCCAGCGCAGCCACGGCAACGACCGGACGACGTATACGGCGCCCGCCATGACCGCCAGCACGCCGAACATCGCAGCGAACCACAGCCAGTGGAAATGCGTGCTGTAGAAAATACCGATGATCGCCACCGCCCCCAGGTCGTCGACAATGGCAAGCGTTAGCAGGAACACCCGCAACGATCCCGGCAATTGCTTGCCGAACATGGCCAATACGGCCAGGGCAAAAGCGATGTCGGTCGCCACCGGTACCGACCAGCCACGCAGGTCGCCGTGACTGCCCAGATTGAGCGCGACATAGATCAATGCCGGCGCGATCATGCCGCCCAGCGCCGCGATCACCGGCAAGGCAAGGGTCTTGGCCGACGACAGCTGCCCGCGCCGCACCTCGAACTTTATCTCCATGCCAACCATGAAGAAGAAGAGCGCCATCAGACCTTCCTTGATCCATTCTTCAATGGGCCAGGTCCGGCTCCAGCCCAGAAAGGCCACGCGCTCCGGCTGATGGATAAAGTGGAAATAGGTGTTCGCCCATGGCGAATTGGCCCACAAAATGGCCAGCAAGGCACAGACCGCCAGCAAGAAACCGGCGCCCGCTTCGGTCTTCAGGAAATCGAGGGTGAATCGCTTGATGGCCATACCATTTTATAGCCACCCCTCTTGCGGCGGCCAAGCGAAACCGGCACAAGTGACGGCAAAATCGGAGACCGAAATGACCCGAAAACTGATCGTCCTGGCGATGGCGCCCCTGTTGCTGGCGGCGTGCAGCCACGCTCCGCATCAGGAGGTAGCGCAGCAGGAAGACGTCGCCGGCATCGGTCCGCGTCCGGCGTTTTTCGGCCGCCATGCCTGGGAAGCGCAACAGACCGCCGCCCGCGCCAAAGGCGCTAAACCGGCTCCGGCAGCGCAACCCGCGCCGCCACCTCCGCCCGTTCCGGTTCTGGCCGCGGCTGAACCACCACCTCCGCCGCCGGTAGCAGCGCCCGCACCTCCGCCTCCCCCGCAAATCGCGGCTGCCCCGGCCGCGCCCGTTCCGGCGCAGCCCGTCCTGCCGTCGCCGCCAGCCCCCATGCCGGCTCCGGTCGCGCAGAAGGCTCCGGTCGTCAAACCGGAAAAGCCCGCCAAAGCGCCAAAAGCGCCGAAGCCGCCCAAGGAAGCCAAGGCCCCGCTTCGCCTGCCTTTCGGCCTGAAGCCGATCGAAGCGCCGCCGCCTCCCCCTCCGACGGTGGGTGGCTATGGCGAACCGTCCGACAAGAATGCCGTCGAGGCCGCCGCCGACTTCGCTGTCCACGAGTCACCCGGCTATCTCCTCAAGGGCATCTATTCCGCCAAGACCCAGGTCGTCGCCGGCACCAATTACAGCCTGTGCCTGTGGGTGCGTCAGATGCACCACGAAGCCAATCCGCTCAAGCGCCGCCTGGTTTCGGCCACGGTCTTCCAGGGCCTCGACGGCCGCTATGAACTGAAATACTGGCACGAAGTCCCCGAGTGCCACGCCGGAACGTGATCTACCGCCCCGATACCCGCCTGCCCGCCTCAGGCCTGGCCCTGTTCGACGTCGTTGCGGCCGCCGACTTCCCGCAGACCGTGCTGCGCTATCGCAACCCGCGCGCCGCCGATAGCATCGGCTTGGGCGAGATGAGCGACGCCGACTGGATCAGGCATTTCGGCCGCTTTGAACCCCTGCCCGGCAACCTGCCCGAGCCCTTGGCGCTGCGCTATCACGGCCATCAGTTCCGCCAGTACAATCCGGATCTCGGCGACGGCCGCGGCTTCCTGTTCGCCCAGATGCGCGACGCGGATGGCCGCCTGCTCGACCTCGGCACCAAAGGCTCCGGTACCACGCCCTGGTCGCGCCGCGGCGATGGCCGCCTCACGCTCAAGGGCGGCGTGCGCGAGGTGCTGGCCACCGCCATGCTCGAAGCGCTCGGCGTACCGACATCAAAGTCGTTTTCGCTGATCGAAACCGGCGAAGCCCTGATACGCGGCGACGAGCCCTCGCCCACCCGGTCGTCGGTGCTGGTTCGCCTGAGCCACAGCCATATTCGCTTCGGTACATTCGAGCGTCTGGCCTATCTCGGCGAGACCGAGGTGATGAAAAGCCTGACCGGATACGTCATCGCCCAGTTCTATCCCGACGCCGTCGACGCCGTTGCGATGTACGAACAGGTGGTCGAGAGTACGGCGCGGCTGACGGCGCGCTGGATGGCGGCAGGGTTCGTGCATGGCGTCCTGAACACCGACAACATGAACATTACCGGCGAGAGCTTCGATTACGGGCCGTATCGCTTTCTGCCGTTCTACGATCCGGCTTTTACCGCCGCCTATTTCGACGAAGGCGGCCTTTACGCCTATGGCCGTCAGGCCGACGCCACCTCGTGGAACCTGTCGCGGCTGGGCAGTTGCCTGACCTTGATTGCCGACGCCAAGCAGATCACCGACGCTTTCAATACTTTCGGCGATCACTATCGGCGCGAGTTGGATCTGGCTGTCTGCGCGCGCCTGAACGTGACGCCCAAGCCTGACAACATCGAATTTGTGCGCAGCATTTTCGCCTTCCTGGAAAGCCTGACCTTCAACGGCAGCTTCGAAAGCCTGTTCTACGACTGGTTCGGCGGGCGATTGAGCGAGACCCGCGCCATGGCTGGTCCGCGCCGCGAATACTATACCGGCGACCAATTCGCAGCGTTTCACGAGCTGCTGATGACCTATGAACCGGCCGCACCGGAAAAGCTTAATCACCCGCGCTTTGCCGAAGTCGAACCGGAAACCCTGCTGATCGACGAGATCGAAGCCATCTGGGCCCGCATCGCCGAAGCCGACGACTGGTCGGCCTTCGACGCCAAGCTTGCCCGCATTGACGCCTGGCGCCGGGCTCTCAATTTACAGGCGCTCGATTTATAAGCGGATCGGGCCGCTTTCGCGCTTGATGAAATCGAGCAGTGCGGTCTCCAGCGCATCGGTCGCGCCATCGGCCTCGATACGCGCCGCCAGCCACGCCTTTTCGGCCGGCGTGACAGCCAGGTCGACCGCCGCGGCCGCTTCGTCACTGGCGCGCACTTCGTTGCCGAACACCTTGCCCGCTACCCGCCGGTCGGCCAGCTCGGCGGACAAGTCGCGGCGCTGCCCGCACGAGCCGAAAATCAGTCCCACACCGCTCAGGGCCCGGCCGGCGAACCGGCCCAGGCTGACGTGCGTGTCGGCAATATAGTCGTCCAGGGCGGCCTGTTCGTCGCGCATCAGCGGCAGGTAGCTGCTATGGCCCATCAGGTGATTGCCGACGCACTTGACGAACAGGTCGGTCCATTCCGGCGCGTTGCGCTTGCCCAGCGTGGCGTCCTTGAGGCGGAACAGCATGTCGGCTTCGGCCTGGCTGACGATGACATGGCCGTCGCCGGCCTGGGCGTAGACCACGCGACGGAGCAGCTCGACCTCGGCGGCATTGATGCCGCCGGCGTCCAGGCTGCCCTTGCCCACCGACAAACCGGTGCGGCGCGTCGGCCCTTCGCCGGTCAGCACGGCGGCTTCGATCTGCTGCAGCGCATAGCCCCGCAGGCCCTCAGGCACCGACTGCGCCGTCTCCAGCACCTTGACCAGCAATTCCAGCTCGCCCAGGCTGTCGACGCGGCCGTCCCGGTCGATCCAGCCCATCAGCCAGTCGGCCTTCGCCTGGTCGACATAGCCGTCCGGCTGCTGCTGGTGGACGACGTAGTCGACCATCACCTCAACGAAATAGTCGATCCATTCGGCGGCGCGCACCTGGCAGGCCGAATTGAGCGCCATGATCGCTTCGGCCTCTTCGCGGTTGACGGCGCCGTCGCCCCACACCAGCCGCCGCATGGCCAGCACGTCCTCTGCGGTAATGGTGGACCGGCTTTTCAGCGTGGCGGTCAGGTCGGCTAAGACAGTCGCGGGCATGCACAGGCCTCCGTTGCAATTGCCGGAAGCATAGCAAACGGGCGTTAATTGCCGCCTAAGTCACATGCTTAAAGAACTGAGCAATTGGTCAGCTGGCTGAAGTGCTCGAGCGCGCTGGCGCCGACGACGCTGGTGCCGAAGCGGTCGAGTTCCGGCGACCACACGGCCACCGTCAACTGATTGGGCACCACGGCGACAATGCCACCGCCGACGCCGCTCTTGGCCGGCAAGCCCACCCGGTAGGCGAACGACCCCACCGAGTCATAGGTCCCGCAGGTCAGCAGCAGCGCATTCAACCGCCGGGTCAGGCGTGGCGTAAACACGGTCTCCTCGACGATCGGCGAGAATCCACCGGCCGCCAGCGGCAGCGCCGCCCGCGCCAGCTGCCGGCAGGAGACGGTAATGGCGCACTGGCGGCAATAGGCCTCGATGACCTGTTCGGCGTCATGGGTGATGGTGCCGAAGCCGCGCATCAGGTTGGCGATGGCGCGATTGCGGTGCGCTGTTTCCAGCTCCGACACCGCCACCTCCTCGTCGATGGTCAGCTCGGCCGTCCCCAGGATGCCGATGAAATCGCGCACCAGCGCGTCCGGCTCCCGCACCACGTCGAGCAGGATGTCGGTCACCGCCAAAGCGCCCGGATTGATGAACGGATTGCGCGGAATGCCTTCCTCGTGTTCGAGCTGCGACAGATAGTTGAACGGCGTCCCCGAAGGCTCCTTGCCGACCCGCGTCCACACCTCGTCGCCGATGCGATTGAGCGCCAACCCCAGCGCGAACAGCTTGGTGATGCTCTGGGCGGAAAAGGGTACGTCGGCGTCGCCAATTGCGTATTCCTTGCCGTCGACCGTGCACACCGCCATGCCGAACTGGTTCGGATCGACGGAGGCCAGTTGCGGGATATATTGCGCCGTCCGCCCCTTGCCGAAATGCGGCTTTACCTGCACCGCAATCTGTTGAAGGACATCATCGAAGGATTGCAGCTCTTTCATGACCGCAAGAGGCCGCGTGCCCCCGAGTCTGTCAAGCGTCTGTCAGGGCTTCCAGGGCACCAAACGCGGAAACCAGCGCGGTACCACCCGCCGGTACTGTTCGTAGTCTTCGCCGAATTGCTGCTGCAACGCCGGTTCCTCATAACCGATGACGAACAGGTGGCAGGTCAACCAGAACACCACGCCATAGGCGGCGATCCAGCGGTCGCCGAACAGCAGGGCCTGGCCGAAGATTACCGCGGTGACCGCGACATACATCGGATTGCGCACATGGCGGTAAAGCCCGCTGACGACCAGGGTTTTCGTCGGCGCCACTGGCGCCGGCGTGCCCAGGCCTTCGACCGCAAAGCGGACAAACGAGTCGATAAGCCCCGGAAGCCCCGCCACGACCAGAACGATTCCGGCGATGCGCGCGGCTTGCGGCATCAGGTGAAACTGCCAGTGGCCGATCAGCCAGGGGATGACACCGCCCATCACGCACGGCGCCACAACAAAGAAAAGCAGCGACCCGGCGATGGCCTGGGAGCGCCGCATCGCCGTCAGCCCAAAACGTCTATGGCTGCTTTGGCGGCCTCGGCGATGATGGCGTTGCGGCCGTCGGCGTCGAGCGAGCCACCGCTGATGAACACGGTCATGTAGATCGGCGGCTTCTTCGGCGGCCACAGCACCGCCACGTCATTGGCCGCGCCGCCTTCGCCGGTGCCGGTCTTGTCGCCCGCCGTCCAGTCCGCCGGCACCGAGGCGCGGATGCGCTGAGCCCCAGTCGAACACTGCACCATCCAGGCCTGGAGCTGCGCCAGGCTTTCCGGCTTGAGCACCGTGCCGCCATAGATGGTTTGCAACAGCCCGGTCATGGCTGCGGGGGTCGATGTATCCTGCGGATCGCCGTCGATATTGGTGTTGAGCATGGGTTCGGTGCGGTCGAAGCGCGTCACCGTATCGCCCAGTTGCCGGACAAACGCCGTCAGACCCGACGGCCCACCGACCACCGGATAAAGCAGGTTGGCGGCGGTGTTGTCGCTTACCGTCACCGCCGCGGAACACAGGTCGGCGATGGTCATCTTTCCCTCGGCCACGTGCTGCGACGTGACCGGCGCGTGCGGCAGCAGGTCCTCCTTCTTGAGCATCAGGCTCTGCGACATCTCCAGCCGCGCCTGATCGGCCTGCTGCAACACCGCCGCCGCCAGCACCCATTTGAACACCGAGCACATGGCGAAACGCTGATCGGAGTTGGCATTGAGCCGCGCGTCGCCCGAGATGGCGCTGACCCCGATACGACCGCCGTGGCGCTTTTGCAGGTCGGCGATGACGGAGACGAACTCGACCGCCTCGCCAGCCTTTTTCGCGCCGGTGCAGCCCACCAGACCCGCTGCCGCCGAAGCCACCAACAAACCGCGCCGCGTCCACATTACTTCGACTCCACCGAATCTTTTTGAATATGCGTCTTGAGCCAGTCGAACACCGTGTCGTGCCACTTCAGCGAGTTCAGCGGCTTCAGCACCCAGTGGTTCTCATCCGGAAAATGCAGGAACTGCGACTCGACGCCCTGGCGCTGCAAGGCGGTGAAGACGCCGATGCCCTGATCGACCGGAATGCGGAAATCCTTGTCGGAGTGGATGACCAGCATCGGCACCGACCAGTTTTGCGCGTAGAGTGCCGGGTTGAAGTCGTCGTATTTTTTCGGGTCTTTATAGATTTCGCCGCCGTGTTCCCACTCTTCGAACCACAGTTCTTCGGTCGAATAGCCCATGGAGCGTGAGTCGAAGACACCGTCGTGCGTCACAAGACACTTCCACGGTTGCTTCCAGTTCCCGGCAATCCAGTTGACCATGAAGCCGCCATAGGACGCGCCCAAAGCACAGGCCCGGTCGCCGTCCAGGAACGTGTACTTGTCGAGCGCTGCGGCCCAGCCCTTTTGCAGGTCTTCCAGTGGCCGGTCGCCCCAGTGCTGCGAAATAGCATCCGTGAACCCCTGGCCGTAGCCGGTCGAGCCATGGAAATCGATCATCACCACCGCGTAACCTGCACCGGCATAGGTTTCCGGGTTCCAGCGGAACGACCAGTCATTGCCGAACGACCCTTGCGGCCCGCCGTGGATCAGGAAGGCGACCGGATAGCGCTTGCCCGCTTCATAGCCGGCCGGCTTGAGGACAAAACCGTGCACCTCTTCGTTATTCCAGCCCTTGAAGCTGAATTGCTCGAAATCACCCATGGCTCGCTCGTCGAGCACGGCATTGATCTTGGTCAGATTGACCGCGCCGTCTTCAATGGCAGCAGCTTTCGCCTTGGCTTGGTAAAGCGTCGTCGGCCGGGTCAGGCTGTCGACGGCAAAGACAAAGCCCTTCGGCGTTTCGAAATAGGCCGTAACATGGCCGATCTTGCTGAGCGGCGTCACCTTGCCCGTTTTCGCATCGATGCGGAACAGGTTGTGCTGGCCGACATCATCCGCGTCGACCAGCAGGCTCTTGCCATCCTTCGCCCACTTCAGCCCGGCGATCGAGCGATCCCAGCCGGGCGCGATTTCGGTCGTCTTACCGGTGGCGATATCGCGCAGCATAAGCCCGAACCGATCGGCCTCGAAGCCCGGCCGTTTCATAGCGACATAGGCCAGAGTCTTGCCGTCAGGCGAAACACGCGGGCTGCCGTCCCAGGCCGGATTAGCCTTGGTCAGGTCGCTGGCGGCGCCACCGGTCACCGATACCGAATAGATGTCGAAATTGGTGCTCCACGGCTCGGATTTTCCGGCCTCGCGCGCCGAGAAATAGACCGTCTTGCTGTCCGGCGAGATGAAGAAGTCGCCCTCGTCGCCGAACGGCTTGGACGGCACGTCGCCGTCGAAACCATCGGTCAGGGCTACCGGCTTGCCGGCGTTCGGCCCGTCAAAAGCGATATAGAACAGGTGGTTGCGCGTGCCATCGGCCCATTCGTCCCAGTGGCGCACGAAGATCTTGCTGTAGACTTCGCCGGTCGACTTGTCGGCCTTGCGGTCGGCCTGTTTCTTGACCGTGCAGGCGATCTCGTCGCCCTTGCATTCGGGGAACACAGCTAAGGCGACGACAATGCCCTTGCCATCCGGCGTGACGCGATAGGCGCCAACATCCAGCGGCACGCTGGTGACTTTTATGCCCTTTTCGCCTTTGGTGTCGGTCTTCCACACCTGGGTGGTGCCGTCGCCGCCGTCTTCCTTGCTGCGCGCCGCCAGGTAATAGATCGAACCATCCGCGCCAAACTGCGGCCCCATCGCACCGCTGCCCGAGACGCCAAGCTTCACTTCCGGCTTGGCGGGGTCGCTCAGGTCCTTGAGCCACAGCGCATTGACGCCCTTGTTCTTGTCGAGGTCGGTCGCCCGCACCTGAAACACGGCGTACCGGCTGTCCTTGCTGACATCCAGCCCGCTGATCCGGTCCAGCGACACCATATCCTGGTAGGTAAAGGGTTTTTTTGTTTCGGCATGGGCGCTCAAAACGCCTGAAGAAAGCGCGAGCAGCGAAACGGACAGGACCATGGAGACGAGAGGGAGAGGACGCATAAACCACCCTTTGGTAGCAATTGTTACAATCTGTCCCCTTGTTTACGCCGCCTTTTTGCCGCCTGTCGAGAGCGCAGCATAAAATTTAATGCGCTGCGGCCATGGCCTCCTCGGCCAGCAGCTTGCGCACACATTCCATGGCAGTGATGGTCTGCTTCGGGATCATGCCGCGGAACATCGGCGCCATCAGCTTGGCCATGAAGGAGTGCGGCGTGATCTCGATGCGGTGAACCAGGTGCGTGCCCTCACCGTTCGGCTCCATGCGGAAGTCGACAATCACCTGCATCATCTTGTCGTAGTAGCGGTACCGCAGGTGCTGGTCGGGTTCGTGCGCCTCGATGACGCCGTCCATGACTCCGTGATGGCCGCCCTCTTTGTAGGCATAGCGCAGCTTGTCGCCAACCGCGTTGGCCCCCTGCCCCTGCTTGGCGACGCCTTCGCAGCGCTTCAGCCACAAAGGCACCTTCTTGAAGTCGTCGAGCAGAGCAAACACTGTTTGCGGTGACTGCGGCACGTCTATGCCGTGTTCAAACTCAATGGCCACCGGTACCTCCCGAAATGCAAATGGGAAATTGACAAGCCTCAGTCGTAATAGCGTAACATAGACGCATATCGATTCAAGGGTTTACGGTATCATGAGCAGCCAAAGGCGCGAAATTTCTGACGGGGTGATGGGCCTGCCCGTCATCCGCCACCTCAGCCGCAAGCCGCGCCTGCTGTTTTCCATCGGCGTGGCGGCAATTGTGCTCGTGTCCTGTCGCCTGTTCACGCACCTGAGTCTGGTGACCGACAGTCTGCTGGCCTGGAACAGCGCCACGATTCTGTATATCGGCCTGGCCGTTCAGACCATGCTCAGCGCCGATGGCGACCTGATGCGCCGGCGCGCCAGGTTATATGACGACGGCGAAGGGGTGATCCTGGCCATCACCGTCCTGGCGGCGGCCCTCAGCGTCGTGGCCATCGTCTTCGAGCTGGCGACCTCGCGGCAAGTGACGGGTTGGTTGCGCAGTCTGCATGTCGGCCTGTCAGCCCTGACGCTTCTGACCTCGTGGGCGTTCATCCATATCGCCTTCGCGTTCCACTATGCGCACGGTTACTATTCCGAAGGCGAACCGGACGCCGAAGACCCCTGCCTGGTCTTCCCCGGCAAGGACTTGCCCAACTATATAGATTTTCTGTATTTTTCCTTCGTCATCGGCACGTCGGGCCAGACGGCGGATGTCGCCTTTGCCGCAACCGAAACCCGGCGTATCGGCCTGATCCATTGCGTTCTCGCATATCTGTTCAACGCCACGGTCCTGGCCCTGACCATCAATATCGCGGCGTCGCTGATCAGTTGATTTGCCCTGTAACCAATCTGTTCATCGCGTCGTATTACATTGAAAGGCGCAAAGGACCGACAGAATGGCGATAAGCGGCGACTATTCGCAACCCGTGCAGGTCAACGGCTTTACCTGCCGTAACTGCACAGATGTCGACTATGCCAAAAAGCATATCGACCCGGCGCACCCGAAGTCGGGGCCTTACGGGGTCAACGCCAAATCCGATCCTACCAATATAGCCAAGGCGCAGTTGCAGCCCGGCACCGGCACGACCCTCGATATCCAGGCCTAGATCAGCGATTTCGGCTGCGCCTTGCCCCACATCACATCCGTCGTTTCCGGCGGCGAATACAGTGGATTGGGCACCACGCGCTCAAGCCGGCGGAACAGAGCGTCCTCATCGACCGGCTTGGTGACATAGCCCTTGGCACCCAGCATCAGGGCGCGCTGCACGTCGGCGCCGCGGTGATTGGCCGACAGAACAATAACCGGAATATCGGCGATTTCGACGATCTTCTTCTGGTGCAGCAAAAAGGCAAAACCATCGACCTCCGGCATCGCCAGGTCGAGCAGGATACAGTCCGGCCGGTATTTCTGCGCGGCTGCAAGACCTTCGACACCGCCATGCGCGACCCTGGCGCGATAGCTCCATTTGGTCAGCATCAATTCGACAAAATCGGTCAGAAACGGGTCGTCATCAACGACCAGCACGGTCTTCCAGCGCGAAGCCAACGGAGAAACGAGCGTCATGGGTGTAGCCTGAACAGCGGACACATTTAGCATAACGCGGATAGGTTGAGCGAAGGTAAATCAGTGCACAACTTAGAGAGCAGGTAACAGGTTACGGATCCACTTGGCGACCACCGCCGGATCGAACGGCTTGGTGATATAGCCAACGGCGCCGGCCGCCAGCCCGCGTTCGACATGCGCCTCGCCGTCGCTGGCCGTGATCATCACCACCGGAATATGCTGCAGGTCACGCATGCCCTTGAGGTTTTCCAGGAAAGTCAGCCCCGTCACCCCGCCCGGCATGATGTCATCGAGCAGCACCAGGTCGGGCGGCGACCGGCGCATGACGTGCAGCGCCTCGTCGCTGTTGATCGCGAAGACCAGACGCGCTTCGTCGGCAAAAAGCGACCCGAACAGCTCGTGGATAGCGGTGTCGTCATCGGCGACCAGGATCAGCGGACGGCGGTGAGTTTCAGGCGCTGATGGCGGCGCAGCCGGCGGAGGTGTCGCCGATATGTTGCGTCTGCCGAAGCCGGGCGAGCGCGCCACACTCGGCTGCGCGAACGCCTGCGGGCGCATTTCCGGCTGCGGCTGGTCGCCCGCTTCCGCCAACGCTTCGCGGCACGCCACCAGCAACGGCCGCACCAGGCCTTCCAGGTCGTCAACCGCGGCGTTCGGCGCCTCGATCATTCGGTCGTCCAGCCGCCGCGCCACCCGCGACAGCAACGGAAAGCCATAGGTCGCGCCCGTTCCGGCCAGCTTATGCGCCACGATCTTCAGCTGCGCCCGCGTCTCGTCCGTCAAATCGCCGGCGCGGCATTGCGTCAGCACCGCCTCGACCGTCTGCACCTGGCCCTGCATGTTGGCCAGGTAGCCGGCGCGCAACTGGCGCATCCGTTCGGCGACCTGTTCTTCCAGTGACAGTTCCGCCTTATCCATGGAAGGCCTCCCAGATCTTGCGTACCTCGCCCGACAGCTGCATCGGGTCGAACGGTTTGGGGATGACGCCGGTAGCGCCGAGCTTGAGATAGGACTTGACCTCGGCCGCCTGGACGCGCGCCGTCATGAACACGACCGGGACGCCTTTCAGGTGCGGCAGCTTGCGCAGTTCCGCCAGGGTTTCCGGTCCGTTGAGGCCGGGCATCATGACGTCGAGCAGGATCAGGTCGGGCGTTTGCGCCGCCACGACATCCAGCGCCGCCTGGCCGCCTTCGCAGCAGGTGACCTCGAAGCCGCCTACCACCTCCAGGCACATCTTGGCGACTTCGAGGATGTCGCGTTCGTCGTCGACGCACAAAATGCTGCGCAGCGTAGCCGGCTGGGGCGGCGTGTGTTGGTCCTGCGGTTGGGTCACGAGGCTTGCCTTTCCGCCACCGGCGTCCGGTCCGGCAGCTCGATCCAGAAGGTCGCCCCCTCGCCCGGCACCGAGTCGAAGCCGATCGTACCGTGCATGTTTTCCACCATCTGCTTGCTGATATAGAGCCCGAGACCGGCCCCGCCGACATTGCGCGTGATGGCGGACTCGGCCTGTGAGAACTTGTTGAAGATGCGATCGTGAAATTCGGCACGGATGCCGACACCATGATCCTTCACCGAAATGCGCACCCACCCGTTTTCAGCCGTCGCCCACACCTCGATCTGGCCGTCCTTCGGCGAGAACTTGGCAGCGTTGGACAGAAGGTTGGCCAGAACCTGCGTGAAGCGGCTGTCATCGACCTCGACCCGCAGCTCCGGATCGACCGCCGTCAGGGTAATGGTGACGCCGTAGTGGGCGGCATAGAACCGGTTGCTCTCGACGGCGTACCGCACCAATGGCTCCAGGGCTTCCGGCTTCAAATCGAACACCAGCCCGCCGGCGTCGATCTTTTCGATGTCGAGGATATCGCCGACCAGTCGGATCAGCCGTTCGCTGTTCTGGTGCGCGATGCTGATCAGCCGCGCCACCTGCGGCGGCAGGTCGGCACCGAACGCCCCGTTGATCAGCCCCAGCGATCCGTGAATGGATGTCAAAGGCGTGCGCAGTTCATGGCTGACCAGCGAGATAAACTCGCTCTTCATGTTCTCGACCTGCTTGCGCTGGATGGCGTGGCGCATCGAGCGGCTGATCGCCGCAGGCGTGGCCCGGTCCTTGAGCAGATAGTCCTGGGCGCCGTGCTCCATGGCTTCGATTTCCAGGTCGCGGTCCTCGACCCCGGTGAAGATGATAACCGGCACCTTGGGCGCCGTCGCCTGCACGGCGTGCAGACCGGAAAAGCCATCGACGTCCGGCAGGTTCAGGTCGAGCAGGACCACGTCGAAATCCAGCTCGTCCAGCAGCCGCAATGCCTGCGTCATGGTCTGCACCGTACGCATGTCGTAGGTGTGCGGCGCCGTATGATAGAGGATTTTCTGCAGCAATAACGCTTCGGACCGCGAATCCTCGATCAGCAGGATACGCAAGGCGCGTGGATGTTGGGAAGCTGGCGACATCTTAGTCCACCTTTTCGCCTACGGCCGTCTCCTCGTCATTGTCCACCCGGTCTCCTTCACAAAGCGTGAATTGCAGCAACGTTCCCGTGGCGGAGGATTCCTGGACCCAGATACGCCCGCCGTGCAGGTTGACGATCTTGCGCGCCAGACTCAGCCCCATGCCGACGCCGGGGAATTCGTCGTCGAGGTGCAGCTTCTGGAACGGCTTGAACACCCGGCTCCGGTACATCTCTTCGATGCCGATCCCGTTGTCGCGAACGGAAAACAGCCACAAGTCGCCCTCGCGCTGCGCCGAAAGCGTAATTTCCGGCGCCACACCCGGCGTCACGAACTTGATGGCATTGTCGACCAGCAGGCTGAACAGCTGCATCATCTGGTCAGGATCGGCTTTCAGGCTCGGCAGGCCGACAATGGTCAGCTTGCCGCGCACCGGCCTGAGCTTGTCCTGGATCACCATGCGGCAATGCTCGGCGATTTTCTGCGTATCGACAGCAATGTGCGGCGCCGCCAGCGTATTGAGTCTGGAATAGGACAAAAGCCCCTGCATCATGGCGCGCAGTTTTTCACCGTTGCCCATGATCTCACCCAGCAGCACCCGGTCTTCGTCATCGGCGAAGGCCGACTGGCGCTGGGCCAGCAGACGGGCGAACTCGACCATCAGCCGCACCGGCGTGCCCAGATCGTGGGAGACGATATAGGCATAGTCACGGAATTCCTGAGCCAGGTCTTCCGGCTCATAGGCGTGATCGGCACCGTGCAGTCCGCCGTTGCGCTGCATCGGTTTGTTCTCTTTCATCAGCGCGTTTGACCTGCCTGTGTGCATACTCCAACTCCTCAACAGCCCGGCTCGACCAAAGTCGGCCTTTTTGGTTAAGATACCTATAAAATAAAACTTTAAGGTGAGTCTTACCAGTCTTCGCCCCGGAGGCCGGCATACGCGAACGCTACCCTACTGAAGATGAAATGTTATCACGCCGCAAAATCCGGATCGGGCAAAACAACAAGGAAAAAGAAGAACTGCTCGATCGTCGACACCACCTGGCGGAAGGTATCGAGATCCAGCGGTTTGACGACATAGGCGCTAGCGTGAAGGTTGTAGCTCTTGGCGATATCCTGCTCCGCCACGGAACTCGATAGTACGAGGACCGGGATGTGCCTGAGACGGTCATCGGCCTTGATTTCGCTCAGGACCGTCCGGCCGTCCATTTTCGGCAGGTTCAAGTCCAGAAGGATAATGTCCGGCAGTCGCTGGCCGGCATATTCGCCCTCGCCGCGCAGCATGGCCATGGCCTGCTCGCCGGTGGAGGCGTGACGCAGGTTGTTGGCGATCTGCGCCTCCTTGAAAGCGCGCGCCGCCAGCATGGCATCCCCGCGATTGTCTTCCACCAGAAGGATTTCGGCCGTGCGGCCTTCGCGGATCAAAAAGGTGTTGGACATGGTTTGGTCTCTCTCCTGAACTCAGCCGCCTCCCTACGCGGCTTTGGGGGTTTGCGGTAAAGTGAAATAGAAGGTGCTGCCATGCTTGAGCTCCGAAGTCGCCCAGATGCGGCCGCTGTGGTTCTCGACAATCTTCCGGCACACCGACAGGCCAAGACCGGTGCCCCGAATGGTGTCCCAGTTATGCAGGCGGCGGAACGGTTCGAACACCTGATCGATGAACGCCTTTTCGATACCCATGCCGTTGTCGGTGACGGTGAACTGCCAGTCGCCATCCACCTCGGTCACACCGACATGAATGTTGGGCGTGTTGCCCGGCGACTGGTACTTGATGGCGTTGGCGATCAGGTTCTGCAGAAGCCGCATGATCTGGACGGCATTGCCGCGCACCTTCGGCATCTGGTCCCAGGTGACGACGGCGCCGCTGTCGCGCACCAATTCGCGCAGGTTCTCGACCACATGGCTGAGCTCAACGCCCAGGTCGACATCGCCAAAGCTCAGACCCTCCCGGCCAAGGCGGGCATATTCGAGCAGGTCCTGCACCATGTCGCGCATGCGCAGCGCCGAATCGCCGACGATCTTGAGATATTCCTTGCCCTCGTCGTCCAGCCGGTCGCCATAGTCCTTGACGATGATCTGGCTGAAATTGAGCACCATGCGCAGCGGCTCCTGCATGTCGTGCGAGGCGACATAGGCGAACCGCTCCAGCTCGGTATTGGACTCGGTCAGGCGTGTGAGCAGTTTCTGGCGGTTGTCCTCGGCCTGTCTGGTCTTGGTGATATCCCGGACGATGCTGGAATAGTAACGTTTGCCCTGGATGGTAAAGGCGCTGACGGCGGCCTGAACCGGGAACTCCGTGCCGTCCTTGTGCCGGGCCGTGGCCTCGCGTACGCCACCACCGCCGACGTCGGAATCGGGCATGTTCCTGGCATTGGTGAAAAAGGCCTCATGTTCCGGCCGGTACGAGTCCGCCGTCAGCATCCGCGAATCCTGGCCAATCATCTCTTCCGCGGTATAGCCAAAAATGGCGGTGCAGGCGGCGTTGACGCTTTCGATGCGCCGGTTTTCATCGAGCGTCAGCACGCCGTCCATGACGTTGCCGAGCGTCACCCGGCCGCGCTCCTCGCTTTCAGAATACATAGCCTCCAGTTTGGCATTGGCTTCTTCGAGGCGCAGATTGGCTTCTTCCAGCCGCGCATTGGCCACCCGCAACTGTTCGGGACTGGGCAAGGCGATGGCTTCCGGCATCATCTTCACGGTCATGACCAGCGTGCCGAGCGAGGCTATTGCCGTCAGCGCCTTGATGACGCCCTCGAAATAGTAGGTCGGCTTCCACAATACCCAAACGCTCAGGACATGGGTGGTGCCGCACAGCAGGATGAAGGCGCCGAACAGCCAGAACACCATCCGGAACGGCAGGTCCGGCCGCTTGCGCACAAAATAGATCAGCGCAAACGGAATACAGAAATAGGAAAACGCAATCGTGGCGTCGGACAGGACGTGCAACCACAGCACGTCGGGTTGCCACAGGAAACAGTAGCCGTGCGGCATGAATTTGCTGAAAGGATCGGGCGTGCCGTGATCCATACCGTTCATGCCCGGCCCTTTCCGGGGCAGGCCGTTTGCTGTGAACGGGAAGGATTCCTAAAAGTCATAATACGCGTCTTTCCGATCCGCTCCGCCGCCGAGGACCGGCAACAGAATCAACCCTCAGTATGTATTGAGCGCATTTCGCGCCTTTTATCTACGACTACTTGCGGGTGCAAATTTGCAACGAACGCCGCTCCGCAGCTAAGTCACGGATTCACAAGCGTATAGGTAGCAGACGACAGGCTTTTCGATAACGCCACATTTCCGGAGTTTAGATGAATTCCTTGTGATCACGATAAAGTGCCTCATCATCGCATGGACGTTGAAATTGCTTGCCGTAAGGGTAAAATCATGGAAAAAAATCCTACAGAACAAAAGACGGTGGAACGTCCGATGACCAAGGTAACGGAAAGAATGCGCAACGCCCAGGTCCTGTTGATCGAAGACAATCACGGTGACGCGGTTCTGACTAAACGTGCCTTTAAACGCGCCAATCTCGCCAGCGAGATCGTCGTCGCCGAAACCGGCGAAAAAGGCCTGAGCATTCTGCGCCGCGAAGGCGAACACGCCGAAAGCCCGCGCCCGGATATCATCCTGCTCGACCTCAACCTGCCCTTCATGCGCGGTCAGGAATTTCTGGCCACCGTCAAGGAGGACCCATCCTTACGCCGCATTCCAGTAATCGTGCTGTCCAGTTCCGCAGCCGATTCGGACGTCACCGCCTGCTACGACCGGCACGCCAACGGCTATATCACCAAGCCCATCACCACCGAGACCTATGATGATATCGTCGCCAAGATCGAGCAGTACTGGTTCAGCCTGATGCAGCTTCCGCCCGACCAGGAGCCGGGAAAGCTCAACTAAAAAGCTTTTCGAAGGGTGAGATTGAATCGCGCCCGGCCGGTTGCTGGATGCGTGCCCTCAGCCAGCGGCGCAATGCCGTGATAGGCCAGCCGCACCGGCCCGCCCCACACCACTACATCGCCGTGTTCCAAGGCCATCTTTCGCACCGGATCCTTGCGCTTCAAACCGCCAAACAGGAATGTCACCGACATTCCCAGAGATATGGAAACGATCGGCGCGGATCGATCGGCTTCGTCGCGGTCCTGGTGCAGGCCCATGCGCGCGCCCGGCTCATAGCGGTTAATGAGGCAGGCATCCGGGACAAATTCCGGAAAACCAGAAACATCAACTGCGCGGCGGGCTAAATCGGCAATCACCTGTGGCATAGTCGGCCACGGCTTCCCTGTCAGCGGATCAAGCGGGCTGTAGCGATAGCCGCGCAGGTCGCTCACCCAACCTGCCGAGCCACAGTTGCTCATGGCCACTGACATGGTGCCACCGCCGGGCACCTGCATCTGCCGCAGCGGTGCAACGGTGGTGACTTGATCGATGGCCGCCAGCAAGTCATCTGCCAACGGCAGGGCAAACCCGCGCAGCAGGCTCAGGCCCTCCGGCAATGGATCGTCGAACAGCGGCAGCGTTTCAGGCAGCATCGTGGAAAATGACCCCGAGTGTACGCCGATGCCCTGATCGGATACGGCTGACGCCATGGCGCATGGTGACACGATAATCGCCGCGCCCACCACGCACCGGCCGGTGATGGACGGCGAACACCACCGCGTCGCCTTGGCCCAGCGGCACCACATCGGCCCGCGACTGCATGCGCGGCCGCTGTTCGGTCAGCACGAACTCGCCGCCAGTGAAATCCTCGCCCGGCGCCGACAGCAACACCGCCGCCTGCAACGGAAACACGTGCTCGCCGTAGAGATCCTGATGCAGGCAATTGTAATCGCCCGGCCCATAACTCAACAGCAACGGCGTTGGCCGCACCTGCCCCGCACCGTGACAAATTGCTAGCAGTTCGGCGTGAGTTGCCGGGAAAGTGCTAGCAATTCCCATTCGTTCATTCCATCGATTGGCAATCGCCGCCAACGGCGGATAAAGCCCGGTCCGCAGCCGTTCGACCACCTCCGGCAACGGGTACGAAAAATACTTGTACTCCCCCTGCCCGAAGCCATGCCGCGCCATGTGGATGTGGCTGCGGAAGCGGCCGGTCTCATAGAAACCCGCCACCGCCGCGCAGGTCTCCGGCTTCAGCACGCCCGGCAGGACAGTCCAGCCCTGCGCGTCGAGATCGGCCTCGGCCGCGCACCAATCAATCATTGACCAGCCTCCGCGTCCAACAGCCGCCGCTTGCGCTCGACGCCCCAGCGATAGCCGCTGAGCGATCCGTCGGTTCGCACCACGCGATGGCATGGGATCAGCACCGCCAGCGTATTGGCCGCGCAGGCGCCGGCCACCGCCCGCACCGCCTTGGGGGCACCGATCCGCTCGGCCACTTCGGCATAGGTCAGGGTCTCGCCCGCCGGGATGTGGCGCAGCGCGTCCCACACCCGCTGCTGGAAGGCCGTGCCGCGCACATCGAGCGGCAGGTCGAGGCCGACACCCGGCGCTTCGACCGCGCCGACCACCCGCGCCACACGCTTTTCGAAGTCGGCGTCGCCACCGCTCAAAGTCGCGTTCGGAAAGCGATCCTGCAGTTCGCGCACCAGGGCATTCGGATCGTCGCCCAGCGATACGGCGCACACGCCCGCTTCGCTTTCGGCCACCAGGATCGCCCCCAGCCGGCATTGGCCGACCGCAAAGCGGATATGGCTGTCCGCCCCGCCGTTCTGGTAGCGCTTTGGGGTCATGCCTAACATCGCCCCGGCCTCGGCATAGAATCGGCCATTGGAATTGAACCCGGCGTCGTAATAAGCCTCGGTGACGCTGCTGCCACCGCGCGTCAGTTCGTGGCGCACCCGTTGCGCCCGATGTGCCTTGGCGTAGGCTTTCGGCGTCAGGCCGGTCTGCGCCTTGAACACCCGATGGAAGTGATACGGGCTCAAACCTGCCCGCGCCGCCATATCGGCCAGGGCCGGCTCGCACTCGGCCTCGGCGATCCAGCGGCAAATGCCGGCGATCATTTCGGCCTGCTGCGCGTCGCTGGCCTGGGCATCGGGCTTGCAACGCAGACAGGCGCGGAAGCCAGCGCCTCGCGCCGCTTCGGTGGTGTCGTAGAACCGCACGTTTTCCGGCCGAGCCGGACGCGCCGCGCACGACGGTCGGCAGTAAACGCCGGTCGTCTTGACGGCATAGACGAACGAACCGTCGGCCGTCTTGTCGCGGGTGCGCAAGGCCTCCCAACGTGGATCGGCTACAGGTTCAACAGGTTTGGACATGGTGGCGATCATAGCGAAATTCCTCCTTCAGCCTATGAAATTCCTCTACCCGTAATCTAGAATGTGGGGATGCGCGGCGCGCTCCGGGTCTTGCGGTCGAATTCGCCTTTTTTCGGCCTAAAGCGCCTTTTATGGGGAGCGCAGTTCCGGAATCGATTTTTTGCCGCTAATTAACAGGATTTGCGCTACAAGTTGTGGTGCAAATTCAACGGCTTTTGATGCAAGGCCCAAGACGAAAGTAGCCCCGATCGGCCCGCAGATCACCCGCACAGCGCCCAGATGGTCCCGCAAGGCGGGCCTGCGCCTGTTTGTGTCGACGGCCTGCCTGACGGCTTTCGCGGGCAACGCCCTCACCCAAACCGTCGATCCCGGTGCGCAGGTGACGCAGGCCCTGCCGCAAAAACCACCAACCGAGCAGAAGACCCAGACCGACGCGCCGACCGCGCCGATCATAACGGATGAAGACTTCACCGCCGCCCTGCCGCCGATTGAAGACACGGCACCACTGCCCGCGCCAGTGCCGGATACCCTGCCGGCCGATGTCGCCGCGGCCCTGACGCCAACCGCTGCTGATCTGCCCGCTGTTGTGGCCTCGGATGATACCGAGATGACCGCGCCACTGGCCCCGCTCGATGGCTTCGACGTCCAGCCCGTCCAGACTGCCGCCGCCGCCCCTGAAGTTGCGCCATTGATCGGCTACACGACCGAAATCGACGGCCTGAAGGAAATCGGTGAGCTGCCGACCTTCAAAAGCTTGAGCGCGCTTTATGCTGGCAAGGGCAAGGCCGCCAACGCCGCCATGGTCCGCGCCCGCGCCAACGAAGACCAGGCGCTGGCGCTCCGGCTGATGAAGTCCAGGGGCTATTACGACGGCACAGTTGCTGCCACCATCTCTGTGCCGACCGAAACTACTGGAGAAGTGCAAGCCAAACTCGCCGCGAAGCCGGGCAAACCCTACACATTTGGCCTGATCCAGATCGACGCGCAGCCGACCGTACCGCCCAACCTGATCCGCGACGCCTTACCGCTGAAAGCCGGCGATCTGATCGTCGCCGACCAGGTCATCGCCGCCGAGGCCAATGTCAGCCTCACCCTGCCCCAGCACGGCTATCCCTTCGCCAAGGTGCAGGAACGCGAAATCCTGCTCGATCCGGACACCAGCCTTGGCGACTATGTGCTGAAGGTCGACACCGGCGATCGCGCGCGATTCGGCACCATCACCACCGATGTCGCTACCGGCCGCAACCGCTCAAACAGCGTCGCATTCGACGCCAAACACATTCAGGTTCTCAGCCGCTTCAAACCGGGCGATCTCTACGATAGCCGCCAGGTCGACGACCTGCGTGAGGCGCTGATTTCGACCAGCCTGTTCCGCACGGTGACCGTTGAGCCCGTCCCTTCCGGCCAGAAGGACAGCGAAGGCGTCGAAATCGTCGACCTCAATGTCCGTCAGCAACCCGGCCCGGCGCGGACGCTGGCCTTCGATGCCGGCTATTCGACCGGCCAGGGCTTTACCGCCGACGCTACCTGGACCCACCGCAACATGTTCCCGCCCGAAGGCGCCCTGATCCTTTCGGGCAAGCTCGGCACCCAGGAACAAGGCATGGGCGCCACCTTCCGCCGGTCCAACGATCGCCGCCGCGACCGCACGACGTCTCTGGGTGTCTCTGCCGCCCACAATGTCTATGCGTCGTATCAGGCCTATACCTTCGGCTTTTCCGGCTCGGTATCGCGGGTCTCAACGCCGATCTGGCAGAAGCTGTGGACCTGGTCCTACGGCTCGGACCTGCTGGTCACGCGCGAATCGAAGACCGACCCGACCACCGGCGCCGAAGTCTTCTCGACCTACTATCTCCTCAATGTGCCGCTGAAGGTCGAATACGACCGCACCGACGACCTGCTCAATCCGGTCAAGGGCTTCCGGCTGGGCGCGTCGGGCGGGCCGCAAATTTCGCTGCAGGACGGTGGCTCGAACCTGCGCACCGTGCTGGACGCCAGCTACTACTACCCGCTCGGCGCCAAAATGGTCCTGGCCAGCCGTCTGCGATTGGGGTCTCTGAGCGGCGCCAAACTCGACGACATCGCGCCATCGCGGCGATTGTACGCTGGTGGCGGCGGCTCGGTGCGCGGCTTCGCCTATCAGGGTCTCGGTCCGCTCGACGTCAAAGGCGACCCGACCGGCGGCCGCAGCCTGTTCGAAAGCTCGCTTGAACTGCGCTATCGCATCGGCGACCTGGGTGTGGTGCCGTTCATCGACATGGGCCAAGTCTACGACAAGAGCACCCCGGATTTCTCCGATATTCGCATCGGCGTCGGTGTCGGCGCGCGTCTTTACACCAATTTCGGCCCGATCCGCGTCGACATCGCCACCCCCATCAACCGCCGCCCCACTGAGCCGCAGTTCACGCTCTATGTCGGCATCGGGCAGGCTTTTTGATGGACCAGAAACCGGAAAAACCTGAACCGATCTGGCAGCGCGCCGTTGCCCGCGCCGAAAAGGTGTGGAAGGTCGCCAAGGTCGAGGCCGCCAAGGTCGACCTGAAGAAACTGCGTTGGAAACGCATTGCGGCCTATGCCACCGCCGCCATTGCAGGAATCGTCGTGCTGATCGCGGCGGCGGGCATCGGTGTCAATACCGCGCCCGGCAAGCGTTTCCTGCTCAGCTTCGTCAACGGCTTTACCACCGATACCGGCCTGAAAGTGCACATCGGCCACCTCGACGGCTCGATCTACGGCGACCTGACCCTGCGCGACATTCAGGTTTCCGACCCCAAGGGCATCCTCCTGACCTCGCCGCGCGTCCATCTCGATTGGCGGCCGCTCGCCTATTTCCAGAAGCATGTCGATATCCGCGACCTGTCAACGCCGCGCATCGACGTGCTGCGCCTGCCACAGCTCAATCCCGGCAAGCCGCAGCCGAAAAACGGCTCGCTGCTGCCGGACCTCGATATCGACGTCAATCACCTGCAGGCCGACGTGATCAGCCTGCATGGCGGCGTCGCTGGCGCCGATCCCAGGACCCTGAACCTCAACGGCATTGTCCACATTGTCCACGGCCGGGCGCAGGTCACCGCCACCGCCTTCAGCGACAAGAGCGACCAGTTGGGCCTGCGCCTCGACGCCCGGCCGAACGACAACCAACTCACCCTCGATGCCCACCTCAACGCCCCGCAGGACGGTGTGGTCGTCACCCTGCTCGGCCTGGAAAAGCCATTGCGCGCCGATATCGACGGCAAGGGCTCGTGGAAACAGTGGAACGGCGCCCTGAAAGCCAGTCTGGCCGACGACACCCTGGCCGACCTGAAACTGACGGGACGCGACGGCCGCTTCACCGTCACCGGCCCGACCCGGCCGGACCTGGCCCTGACCGGCGAGTCGGCCGAAATCCTCAAGCCCAATGTGCAGGTCGATTTCGACGGCACCCTGCGTAAGCGCCGCCTCGACCTGGCGCTGGGCCTGACCTCGGACGTCGCCACCGTCAAGGCCAAGGGCCTGCTGGACCTGGCCTACAACAAGTTCGGCCATGTTGAGGTCCACGCCAATCTGCTCAGGCCTGAACGCGTCGAAAAGGACTTCACCGCCCAGGACCTGCATGCCGATCTGCGTATCGACGGTGCGTTCGCCACGCCGCGCGTCGACTACGACATCGACGCCAAGCGCTTCGGGCTCGGCAATTTCAAGGTGGCGGGCCTGCATGCCGAGGGCAAAAGCCACTTCGAAAAGGGCATCCTGCAGGTGCCGCTGCGCGCCGAATGGGCCAGCCTCTCCGGTATCGATGCCCGCGTTGATCCTCTGCTTACCCATCTGAAACTGACGGGCGACCTGACGCTCGACCACTCGCAATTGGCCAGCGATAACCTGCGCCTCAAGACCGACCGCGTGCAGGCCTCGGCGGATCTGATGGCCGACCTGTCAAAGGGCATGTTCGCCAGCAACGTCAAGGCGGGCCTGAAAGGCTATCGCGTCGAAAAGGTCGGCACTGTCGACCTCGATACCACCGTCAAGATCGCCCGCACCAAGACCGGCGCGCTGACCCTGGCCGGCAATTTCGACGCCCGTTCGACGCAGTGGGAAAACGACGGCCTGGCCAAGGCCCTGGGCGGCAACGCCAGAGTCAAAGGCACCTACGGCATGGCGCCAAATGGCAAGATCTTCGTTGGCAAACTGTCTGGCGGCGCGCCCGATTTCACTCTGCTCAGCGGCGACGGCACCTATGGCCCGAAGAACGCCCTGCTGTTCAAGGCCACCGCGCAATCCAAGCAATATGGCCCGCTCGATCTGGCGGTCACCGGCACGGTCGAAAAGCCGCTGGCGGTGCTCAAGGCCGCTTCGCCCGGCCTCGGCATGCAGATCAAGGACGTGGTCGCCAACCTGTCGCCCGATGCTGACGGCTTCAACATCAAGGCTACGGGCGACAGCGCCTACGGCCCCTTCTCCGCCGACACCCTGCTGATCACCGCAAACGGCCCCTTGGCCATCGATATCCGCCAGGGCCAGTTCGCCGGCGTCAACATGGCCGGGCGCCTGACCCAGACCGAAGCCGGCCCATTCACCGGGACCTTGAACCTGAATGGCTCTGGCCTGACCGGCACGGCAAAACTCGACAGCCTGAACGGCGATCAGGCGGCGGCGATCGACGCCATGGGCAGCCACGTCGAGCTGCCCGGCGATCTCAACGTCCATGTCGGCCGTGCCATCATCAAGGCGCGTGCCGTGCTGAAAAAGGAAATCGAAGTCGACGGCGACGTTCAGATGGCTGACATGACCTATCAGACCTTCACGCTGGCAACCGGTCGCGCCAAGGTAAGCTTACGCGGACAAAACGGCTCCGTTCAGGCCGTCGCCCACGGCCAGAAGGACATCCCCTTCGACCTGGCCGTCAATGCCAGGATCGCCCCGAACCTTTACACCGTCGCCGCCCAGGGCAAGGCCAACGACATAGACTTCAAGCTCGATCATCCGGCCCGTATCGAACGGCAAGGTGAAACCTGGGTGCTGACGCCCGTCGCCCTGGTCACCCAAAGCGGCCGCATGCAACTGGCCGGCACCTTCGGCAATGGCTACAAGGTCCAGGCGCGTCTCGACGGCATCGATCTCGGCCTGATCGACGCCTTCAAGACCGATGCCGGCGTCACCGGCAAGGCCGATGGTGCCATCGACTTCACCCAGGTCGGCAATGCATACCCCACCGCCCGCGCCAACCTGAAAATCAGCCGCTTCAGCCGCGCCAGCGCCGCCGTCGCTTCGACGCCGGTCGATCTGGCGGTCGACGCCGCCCTCACCCCCGGACAGGGCCCCGAAGGCAACTATGCCCGCGCCTTGATCCGCCAGGGCGGCGTTATTGTCGGCCGCGTCCAGATGAACCTGAGCCCGACCGGTCCTGGGTCTGACTGGACCAAGCAGATCACCAATGCCGGCGTCACCGGCGGCATCCGCTATAACGGCCCGGCCGGGGTGCTGTTCTCGCTGGCCGGCCAGGCGCGTCAGCAGCTCGACGGCCCGGTCGCCGTCGCCGCCGACTTCTCCGGCCAATTGAACGCCCCCCACCTCAACGGCGTGATCAAGGCTAACAGCCTGACCTATGACAACGAAGACCTGGGGACCCGCATCACCGCCGTGTCGCTCGACGGCCGGTTCAGCAACGACAAGCTGGAGCTGACCAAGTTCCACGGCACCGCCGGCCAGGGCGAGGTCAGCGGCAGCGGCTGGGTCAGCCTGGCCGCCAACGAGAAGTTCCCGCTCCAGGTCCATATCGACCTCTACAATGCCCATCTGGCCCGCTCGGATTCAATCGACTCAACGGTCTCCGGCAGCCTCGACCTGAGCAATGATGCAACCAACGGCGCCCTGATCAAGGGCGACCTGCGCCTGCCGCAACTGCGCTACACGGTAATCCGGCAAGGCGCCGCCGAAATCAACGAACTCGAAGGCGTCCACCATAAGGGCTATCAGAAGGTCGCGGCCGTTCAGACAGGCGCCGCACCGCCGGCCCTGTGGAAGCTCGACATCCGGGTGCGCGCCGAAAACCAGATCTTCGTGTCCGGCATGGGGCTGGAATCGGAATGGCGCATGAACCTGCGCGTCGGTGGCACCACCCGCGACCCGCGCGTCACCGGCGAGATGAACACCGTGCGCGGTTATTATCAATTCGCCGGGCGCGACTTCGACATCGAAACCGGCACCATCCGCTTCAATGGCGGCATCCTGACCGACCCGGAAATCGACCTGACCGCCAACGGCACCGTCAAGGATATCAACGGCATTATCAAGGTCACCGGCTCGGCTCAGCGCCCGGAAATCGCCTTTTCCTCGACTCCCGCCCTGCCCCAGGACGAGGTCTTGTCACGCATGCTGTTCGGCGAAAGCGTCACCAACCTGTCGGCGACCGAAGCCCTGCAACTGGCCTCCGCGGTCAACGGCCTGCGCGGCGGCAAGGACTATCTCAATCCGCTGGGGGCCCTGCGTCAGGCGACCGGCATCGACCGGCTGCGCGTCATCGGCGCCGATACTGCCACCGGCCGCGGCACATCGCTGGCGGCAGGCAAGTACCTGACCAACAGCGTCTATGTCGAAATCGTCACGGACTCGAAAGGCTTCACCGGTACCCAGATCGAAATCGCCCTGTCGCGGGCGCTCAGCCTGCTGTCGAGCACCGGCGGCTCGGCCGGGACGTCGGTAGGCCTGCGCTATTCGCGGGATTATTAGAACGCGATATACGGGCCGGTGAAACCATCCGCACTGCGGCCACTGATCGCCGTATAGACGCTGCGCCCGAAGAAGAACGGCAGGCCGAAGTCGAAGCTGTTGGTGAATGGCGTCAGATTGCTGAACGATGCCGGATCGCCGCCGAAGCCCGGCAGCACCGCGAAATTACCGTTGAAATTGCGCGTGTTGTTGAGCGGCAGGCTCACAGGCAGACTGGCGCCGTTGTTGCCGGTCAGCGTCGCATTGATCGTCAGCGGTGTCGCCGGGCAATAGAAGCCTTTCAGGCCACCCGTGCACTGCGTAATCGCCGAGTCCGTGAACCCGAGGAAGTTGGTGCCCGTGTCGGTGAAGCTGTTGTTCAGCGCCGTGCCGTTATAGGTCGCCGTCAGCTTGCCGGAATTAGAGGTCGTCAGCACCGTGTGCCCGTTCAATCCGTTATTGGTCCGCGTCCCGATGCCGAAGATCAAACTCCCGGTCATCGAGAACTGCCCCTGCGCCGCTGGCGACGGCAAGGTGACGATAGTGCCGTTATTGTCGGTGGTCATCAGCGCGACCGGATTGGCGATCTGCGACGCCACGGCCAGCGTGGCCTTGGTGCAGTTCCCCGCCGACGGGCAGTTGTAATAGAGGTTGGCCGCCAACGAACAGGCCGTGCCGCAGTCGATCGTGCTGTTGCCGATGCCGATGATGCCCTTGGCGCCGAAATCAGCCACGCTCTGGTGGCCGTCGCCGCCGCTCGATGAACAGGTCGCCGGCACGGTAGCAAAATTGCCGCTGTCGGCGATGACCATCAGCGGCATGTTGGCAACGGTTTCGCCGCCTATGGTGAAGTCCGCCCGGCGCACCGATCCGAAGACGTAACCATCGACATACTGATAACACTCGCCGACCGGCGTCGCACCGTTCATCGTCTGCGTCATGCCGGCCAGCAGGGCTGGATCGAGGACTTCGCGCTCCACCCGCAGGCCGACCGAGCCGGTGTCCAGGATGATGTGGTCGATGGTCTGGCAGGTCGATGTTCCCGGCGCGCACAGCGTCACGGTCACATAGGGGATATTGACGTTGCCCGACGCTGAGTCCGGCCAGGCTTCAATGGTAACCGCCACCGAATTGGTGACCGCGGACGAAGACGACGAAGAGGAAGAAGATGAGGAACTCGAGCTGCTGAAGAAGCCCCCGCCTCCACCGCTGCTCGAACCACCGCCGCCCCCGCCTCCACAGGCAGCCACGGCGATCAGCACGACCATCAAGGCCAGGTAACGCAGACCGGGATGAACTTTCATTGTGCCCCCCGGGTCAACAGCGCCAGATCGAACCCAGCCGGCATTTCGAACGGCAGATAGGCGAAACCCCAGAAATCACCGCTATGGCCGCCGCTGCGCATGACGAAATCGAGCTGGTCCGAGCGCAACGGCCGGCGCCCCGGCCCCTTGCGCGCGTTTTCCGACTGGAAGCGGTCATAATAAGGACCGAACAGCTGCTTCAGGTCCGGCCGCGCCGGGCCGGTCCAGCTGACCGCGAATACCGTGCCGTTGCCTGAGATATATTCACGCGTCACCGTGCCGTCGTCGGTCGTCAGGTCCTGGACGGTGTATCCGGCCACAACCGAACGGTTCATGCGCGCCTTGAAATGCTGCCGGTCGGCATCGACCGAAGCCGACTTGCCGCCCAGGCCCGCCTGGGCCGGCAGCGCCACGCTTACGGCCATGCACACAGCAAGCCCTAGCGTCACAACGGATCTACTAACCGGCAAACCTGCATACTCCGAATGACGCGAACGCCCGCCGCGACCATAACACAGGCCACCCGGACTGTCTTCATATCAGAGCAGCCTTAGCCAATTCCTAAGCTGCGGATCGGGCTTGCGTTCTGGTAAGACGATTGTGTAAACGGGGCCGGCGTGGCCCCTTAGCTCAGCCGGATAGAGCAAGGCTTTCCTAAAGCAGAGGTCGGGGGTTCGAGTCCCTCAGGGGTCGCCACTTTCATCCCGCGCCAGAACGAAAGCGCCGACGATCGTGGATCGCCGGCGCCTCGTCTTATACATCCGCGTTTAGCGCGCCGCTTCCTCGATGACCTTGGCCACCGCTTCCGGCTGCGAGATCAGCCCGGCATGACTGGCCTTGATCTCGGTGATCTGCGCTTTCATGCGGCCGGCGAAGAAGGACTGCACCGGCGCCGGGATGGTCTGGTCGTCCGCCGTCAGCACATAGAAGCTGGGCTTCACATGCCAGGCGGCGACCGTCGCCGGAGAACCGAAGCTGGCCGAATTGATGCGCCGTTGATGCGCAGCCATGCTCTGGGCCTGGTCAAGCGGCAGGTCGGCCGCAAACACGGCCGGGAAAGCCGCCGGGTCGATGCCCAGGAAACCCTTGTCGTCCGGACGGATGGCCTTGACGCCTTCGCTCGGTGGCTTGCCTTCCGACAGGGCGCCGATGCTTTCGCCCTTGTCCGGCCCGAACGCCGAGACATAGACCAGCGACTTGACCTTCGGATTGTCGCCGGCTTCGCCGATGACGACCCCGCCCCAGGAATGGCCAACGAGGACCGTCGGCCCCGTCTGGGCATCGATGGCGGCGCGAGTGGCGGCGACGTCGTCAGCCAGCGAGGTCAGCGGGATTTCGACGGCGGTGACCTTGTAGCCTTTCTTGACCAGAATGGCCTGCACCTTGGACCAGCTGGAGGCGTCGGCGAAGGCGCCGTGCACCAGGACGACATTCTTGGTCTGCGCGCTAGCCACGACCGGCGCCATGGCCAGGAGGGAAACCCCGGCGATCAGGGCGGACAAAACAAGCGTTTTCATCTTCAAATCTCCTATGGATTGAAAGCAACTGGGGAATGCGAATTATTGGGCCAGGTAGCCGCCATCGATGACCAGTTCGGTCCCGGTGACGAAGCTCACCTCGTCGGAGGCGAGAAACAGACAGCCATATGCGACTTCAAGGGGTGTACCACCGCGCTGCATCGGCGTCGAGCCAATGACGACGGTATTCAGTGCCTGCGCCTGCGCGTCGGTCAGCGGCGTGTGGATGAAGCCGGGGTGCACCGAATTGACGCGGATGCCGTCGCCGACATAGGTAAGCGCCGCGTTCTTCGACATGTTGCGCACCGCGCCCTTGGCGGCCTGGTAGGCGTGGGCGCCGGAGACACCGGCATTACCCCAGATCGACGAAATATTGACGATCGATCCCGACTTCTGGCCGCGCATGGCCCGGACGGCCTCGCGCATACCGAGGAAGACGCCGGTCTGGTCGACGGCAATCATCTTCTGCCAGTTCGCCATGTCCAGCTCATGCAGCGGCTCATAGGCGATGATGCCGGCATTGTTGATCAGCACATCCAGCCGGCCATGCTTGGCGACGATGGCGGCGACCGTGCGCGCCCAGTCATCTTCGCGGGTGACGTCGAGCGTTGCGGCTTCGATGCCGTCGGAATAGGCCTCAACGGGTGGGATGATGTCGCTGGCTATGACGGTGGCGCCTTCGCGAGCGAACAGTTCAGCGACAGCGTGGCCGATGCCCGAAGCGGCACCGGTGATCAGGGCGACTTTTCCTTGCAGTCTCATAGCGTAATCCTTGTTCTTAAAGGGCCAAAACATTTGCTTTGGAATGTCCCGATCATGCGCCTCGCCAATATATTCCTGAAATTTATTTACTTGATTTCAGATATTCATATGGGATGATAACTGCATGCGATACGATTTGAACCTGCTACCGGTGTTCGTCGCCCTGATGGAGGAACGCAACGTCACGCGCGCTGCCGAACGGCTGGGGATTACCCAGCCGGCCCTGTCGAACGCGCTGGGCCGTCTGCGCGACATGCTGCGCGATCCGCTGTTCATCCGGGAACGCTATGGCATGAAGCCAACCCAGGTGGCGGAACAACTGGCCCCGGCCATTTCGGCAGCTTTGTCAGGAATCGACGACCTTATCCGCGATCAGCAGGACTTCGATCCGGCCAGGGCGACGCGCCTGTTCACCATCGCGCCCAATTCCTATGTCGAATATGTGCTGATGCCGGAGATCATCGCCCGGCTGCGTGCCGAAGCGCCCGGCATCCGCCTCAGGCTGATCCCGTTCGGCACCGACCCGGCCGAAGCCGGAGCCATGTCGGGCACGACCGACATGGTGCTGGGTCGCATGGTCGATCCGCCGGACAATCTGGTCGTGCAGCTGCTGATGGAGGACGGCCTGGCCTGCATGGTGCGGGCGGATCACCCCGATATTGCCGACCGCATGTCGCGCGAGCAGTTCGAGCACCTGAAGCACGTCAACGTCCTGCCGCCGGGCCAACTGCGCGCCGGCCTGTTCCAGGTCATGGACCAGCACGGCCTGAAACGCGAGGTAGCCGTATCAGCCACACACTTCCTGGCGGTGCCGGAAATGGTCGCGGCCACTGACTATTGCGCTACCCTGCCGATCCGCATCAGCCACCGCCTGGCCCGCGATCCGCGCCTGAAGGTCGTCCCCGCCCCCGTCGATTTCGGCACCTTCCCGGTTCAGCTGGCCTGGCACGTCCGTTACCGCCACGACCCGGCGCACCGCTGGCTGCGGGCACTGATCGCCGACGTGGCCAGGGACGTCGTCGCGGAGACGTCACAGCGCTCCTGACGCAAAAAAACGCCGTCCGGAACAAGGCCGGACGGCGGGAGGGAAGCGGCAGGGAGGTGCCGGGACTTATTGCATCTTGTAGATCAGGCCGACGGTGAAGCGGCGGCCGCCGTACTGGACGAACCACGGCGTTTCCGAGATATCGGAGAAGCTCCGGTCCTTGGTGCCGACGCGCACATTGGCTTCGTACAGCAGGTTGCGGCCTTCCCAGTAAAGCTGCAGACTCTTGTTCAGCTTGTAAGTGACCTTGGCGTCGAGATAGGCGTTGTGGCGGATATAGAACGGCTCGCCGGGATTGTAGGGCAGGTCCACCACCTTGAGCGGGTTCGAGTTCGGGAACGAGAAGACCGTATTGTCGTTGCGCGAGCACGACGACACGCATTCCAGGGTGTCCGAACGGGTCTGGTAGCTGATGCGCGCGTTGGTCTTGCCGTCGTCGTACCACAGCGACAGGTTGGCGGTATAATCCGGACGCCCGGCCGCGCCGACGTTGGTACCGTCGATCGGATCGATATAGCCGCCGGCGTTTGACTTGTTGGTCGAATAGTTGAAGTCGGCGCCGGTGTATTTGAACTTCCACGGCAGGAAGGTGAACGCCGTCTTGGTCGCCACTTCCAGACCGGACTGGCTGTAACCCGGACCGTTGATGAAGGTGGTGTAGTTGAAGGTGAAGTCCGACAACTTGCGGCCAGTGACCGGGTCCACTTCCTCCGAGCCGGCGAACAGAGGCTGATCGACAACCGGCTTGTTCAGAGGCTTATCGACCCGAACCTTCTGGGTATAGAAGGACAGCGACACATAGGTATCCTTGTTAGCGTACCATTCCACGGCATAGTTGTTGTTAGTGGCGTTGTACGGCCTCAGGTCGGGATTGCCGAACTTGTCGCAGGTCTGGTCGAGATCGTCCTCGCCGGCGCTGATACGGTCTTCGATGCGCTCATCGACCGTACAGGTGCCCACCGGCCACAGGAAGCTGATACCCGGACGGGCGATATTGCGCGACCAGTTGTAGCGGGTGACGACCTTGTTCGGGACGACCCACAGGGCATAGTTGAAGCTGGGCAGCCAGTCCGTGAACTCGCGTTCGATGGAGACGGGCTTGGTGATGGACGTCGTGGTGACCTTGCTGTTGTTGTTTGTCGGGTTCCAGTTGTTGGCCGGGTTGGGGTCGTTGAGGATCTTACGGATCGAGTTCACGCTGACGAAGCCCGCGGCGGCGACCTTGGAATTGACCATCCGGGTACCGAAGTTGCCATCAAGCTCCATACCCCAGGGCAAAGGCTGCTCGAAATCGAACATGTAATAGGCTTCGGTAATCTGCTCGCTCGAGGTATTGACCGGCATCGGGTAAACCTTGCCGTCGCTGGCCTTGCAGCTCTTCAGGCAGCTCAGGTTATAGTTCTGCCCGGCCTGGACCTGCGTCAACATCGTGTTGAGGTCGAGACTGTTCCACAATCTCATGCCGTTCGCGCCTTCGTAGCCTGGCATGAAGGCGCCGTCCTGCGGGATCACGTTGCTCTGGATGAGGGTGACCAACTGATCCCTGGTGAGCGTCTCGACCCCGTAGTTGAAATTGAGGGTATTCATCGCGTTCGGAACATAGCCATAGGCGCAGGCATTGACCGCGGTCGTCGTGGGCTGGTTCTGGCAGGCGCGGATCTGGCTGCGCAGGTTGAGCGTCGGAACGAAGACGCCGGCCACCGGCGAATAGCCGTTGGCGTTCCACATTTCGTTTTCGGTCTTGCGATACTGCACACCGGTCTTGAAGCGCTTCAGGAACGGGAAGGTGCTCATGGAATAGGTCAGGTCGAACTTGCCCTGGTCTTCACCCGTTTCCACAATCTTCGGGCTATATCCCAGCTGAATGTTTGACGTGTACAGGGCCGCCGCCTGCTGTTGCGCGACCGTGCCCGAAGGCGGATTGAACGTCACATAGTTGGCCGGATTGTTCACGTCGAAGTTCGACGGGAAGTCGAAAGCCCAGATGCCATTGTCCTGCGCTTTCATGGTGACGGTGCCGTAGGGGGCGTTGATCTGCAGGCGCTTGTCGTAACGCGAGTAGGACGCATCGCTGTGGCTGGCCATGAACTCCACCAGAAGCCGGTCGCCGCGGTAGGCGCCGCCCATCTGCACGTAGGTGTTGTCAATGGTCTGGTCGTTACGGATGTGGTCGATGGAATAGGTTGAAGTCCCCAGCTGCATCGAGGTGACGTGATGGTTCTTATCCATCACGATGCTGCCCGGCACGATGTTCACCGCCTGGCCGATGACCGGGAAGGTGTTGTTGGTCGTCGTGCTGCCGGTCGTATTATCCATGGCCACGCCAGCGGTCGTGTAACCGCCATTGTAGAGATAGTAGCCGGTGCCCGGAACGATATCCGTGACCATCGGCGTATTCACCGGGAAGCTGACCGGACCGTTTGACGCAAACGGGAAGTTCACCACTCCGGTCGTGGCGTTGGTCAGGATCTGCACGCCGCCCTGCGTCCGGTTGCTGCGGGAATCCAACTGATGACGATTGGCTTCCTGATACTTCACGAACATGCTGAACTTGTCGGTGAACTTGTAGTCGAAGCGGATATCCCAGGAGACGCGGTTTTCGTATTGCTGGAGCCAGGTTTCCCGCACGATCTGCGGGGTGTAGTCGTTCCACTGGTTCAGGCAGCTGAGCTGTTCCTTAATGCGCTGGCCCTGCATGTCGCGGCGGGTGTTGTTGCTGCCACCGGCGACGACGCTGTTCAACTCGGCTTCCGTGTAGAGCGGGAATGCCGCCACGCAGTCAGCCTTGGTCTTGGCGGCAGCGGACTTGGTCAGGATATCGAGGGCCGAATTGGAGGCGAACTTGCCGCCCGCGACCTTGTCCCACTGGCTGATCGGCTGGTCGAACGGCACACCTGCGGCATTGACGTTGCTGGCCAGCGCCGGGTTGTAGGTGAAGGTCTTGTCCGGCGAATTGTCCAGATCAATGGTGCGCAGATAGCCGCCCCAGTTGTTGCCGCCGGCGTTGGCGGCCTGGTGGCTGTCGCCCAGAAAGCGGCGGGCCGACAGGTTGAACAGCACGCCCAGACGATTGTTGAAGAACTTGCGCGAAGCGACCAGGTTGACATCCGGCGACCATTGGTGGCTGAGCGTATTGCGCTCACCGGCCAGGCGCATGGACAGGTACGGCTTCTTGAAATCAAGGCCGGAACGCGTCTGGATCTGCACCGAGCCGCCGAGGCCGCCCGAGGTCCGGTCCGCGGTCTGGCCCTTGACGACATCGACGCTCTTGATCAGGTCGGCCGGCAGTTCCTTCAGGTCGGACGCGCGGCCGGACGTGTCGCCCGTGGCCAGGCCGAAGCCGGACGAGTTCACCGACATGCCGTCCATTTCGACACGCGTCAGGTCGGCGCCGTTGCCGCGCAGGCTCAGCCCCTCGCCTTCGCCGGTTTCGCCGCGGTTGATGCCCATGCCGGCGATGCGCGAAATGGCTTCGTTCAGGTTGCGGTCCGGAAACGAGCCGACGTCATCCGCCACGATCGAGTCGACGGCGGTATTGGCTTTTTTCTTGCGGTTGATCGCCGACTGCTGCGAGGCGCGCGAGCCGACCACGATGACCGTCGTCGCGTCATCGGCGGGGGGCGCCTTGAAGTCAGACTGCGCGGCCGGCGCCGCGACCGAGATCAAATAGACCCCGGCGCCCGTCTTGCGGAAAGTCAGGTTCGTCCCCTGCAGCAACTGCTTCAGCGCTTCGTCGTCGGTAAAGGTGCCGATCACGGCGGTACTCAGCTTGCCCTTCGCGGCCGCCCCGTCGAACAGCACCTGCGTCTGGGTCGTCGATCCGAAAGAGCGCAGTGCATCCTGCAGGCTCTCGGCCGGTATTGAAAACGTATGGCTGGCCTGCGCCAGGGCCGAACCCGCTGCAAACACCAAGGCAGCCCCACCGACACCGGCCATCAATCGCATGAGATTTCGCGAACGCATGTTATTCATCTCTTCCCTGAGGTTATGTTCTGCCCATTTTTGGGCTTACATAAATCAGGACGCCGCCCGGCTTTCCCTCCTCCACAAGTTCGTTTCGCATTTGTTAATTTGTGATCATATTATCACACTAATCGCCTGTAATTGCCCTTTTAATGCCTCTCGATTCGGACAATTTGAAATAACAAAGTCGGCATCCAGCGGCACAAAATATCCAATAATATATTCAAATTATTTCACTTTTCACCTAAGTCTTTCCACACGCGCTGCCCCTGCCCTCATTTTTAAAGGTCGATTTTATTTTACAGATAAATTTCAGCCGGCTGGATCGATGGCGAAATGATGGCTATGGTAGCCGGGAACCCCGGCCACATGAGCACCGATATTCGTGCGCGTATGGAAATCCCGGAAAGGGCGTGGGTCGCGGGAGTTTGAAATGTTCGAAAGTAACGAGGTCCGGCGGTCCGACGGACGGCAGAGCGCCCTTGAGCAGTTCTACGTCAAATACAAATCGGTCCTGCACAAGTACTTCCTGAGAAAGGTACGCAGCCACGCCGAGGCCGACGACTTGACGCAAGACCTGCTCGTCCGCATGGCCCAGCACATGGACCGCACGGACATCGAAAATCCGGACGTCTTTGTCTTCACCGTCGCCGCCAACCTGATCCGCGACCGCAACCGCAAACTCAGCCGCCATTACCGGAATACCGAAGATTTCGAGAAAAGCGTCCAGACCGTGGAGGTTCTGTCTCCCGAGCGCGTCCTTCTAGATAAACAGGCGCTTGAGGTCATGCTCAAGCACCTGAAAGGTTTGGCGGCAGTCAATCCGCGTGCCAGCGAGATCTTTGCGCTTCACCGGATCGAGGGCCTCAGGCACGCGGAGATCGCCCAGATTTATGGTATTGCAACCAGTACGGTCGAGAAGGACATCATGAGGGCCATGGCCTATCTCGCCAAGTGCGCGTACGATTCACGGGATTGAAAGTGTCTCAAAAACCCGACCTGACTGAAGAGCTGTTCCTGGAAGCAGCGGCATGGTGGCGACGCGCCCAAGGCGGCAATCCGGACGATCTTGCCGCCCTGGAAGTGTGGCTGGAAGCCGACACCGCGCATCAGGAGGCCTTTGCCTATATCCGCTCGACCTGGGAAAGCTTTGACGAAAACCCCACCTCGCCGGATATGCTGCGCTTCCGCGCCTCGGTACTGAACAAGGCCGAAATGGGCTGGCGCCGCCGCATGACGCCCGTGTCCATGACCCGGCGGGTGGTCCTCGGCTCGATGGCCGCTGCAGTTGCGGCTGCCGTGGCGATTCCAGCGGCACTCTGGTTCGGCAGCCGTCGCTACCAGACCATCGAAACCGGGGTCGGCGAACAGCACGTGGCCCAGTTGGACGACGGCACGCGCGTGACGCTCGACGCAAACTCGCAGGTCAATGTCGCGTTCAGCCGCGACGTGCGCAACGTGACCGTGGAAGCGGGCCGCGCCTATTTTGACGTCGCCAAGGACCCGGGCCGGCCGTTCATCGTCCGCGCCATGGACTACACCGTAACAGCCGTCGGTACGGCGTTCACCGTCGAGGTGCGCAAGAAGAAGGTGGCCGTGACCCTGTTCGAAGGCCGCATCGATGTCGCTAGGAAGGACGAGGCCTCCCGCCAGGCCACCGTGCTGAAGGAAGTCACGCCGTCGCAACAGGTGGTGATGCGCGGGGACGTCCAGACGCCGCCGCAGTACCGCGCCGTCAACGAGCGCGAGGAACTGGCCTGGCGCGACAGCGAACTGTTCTTCAATGAGGAACCGCTGTCCGAAGTGGTCGATCGCATGAACGACTATTCGCCGACCAAAATCTCGTTGGAAGGCGATATCGGCCAAATCAAAGTGTCCGGGATGTACATCGCCGGTCAGACGGATGCCTTCGTCGACGCGCTTGAGAAGTTTTATCCGGTCAAGGCGGAAGTTTCGTCGAACCGCGTGGTGATCGCGCCCGCCGGCTGAGATATTACCCATAAAAAAAAGCCGTCAGACCTATGGGACTGATCTGACGGCCAGGAGTTCCTAGGAAGACGACGCGTGCAGGTGCGCCATCCAGTCGCTGCCGGCGAAATCTGGCAGGACCTTGCTCGACCGACGGCAGGCGGCGAACATCAGCATCCGGTCGATCACCGCACCAACGGCACCAGGGCAGCACTGTCGTGCGCGATTCAACCTTAGCAGCGCCATATTTGGCATCTATTTCCATATATGGCAATTAAATTCTTTGCCGATGAGCGCATACGTTTGCTGGCTCCGGGTCCATGCCGCAGCCGCGCCTTCCGGCCTTGGAAAAAGGCGGAACATCAGGGATGTGTGATTTGCACGCCCTAGCCGGGGCTGCCCAGCGCCTCGGAAATGTGAGCGGCGGTCTCGCCCAGCAGCGTACAGGCCTCGTCCTTGTTGACGGTCTGTGAGCCGTCGACCAATTGCAGGAACGGAACGGTCAGGGCCGCCAGAACCTGCGCCTGCGGCCCATAGATCGGATAGCTGATGTCCGTCACCCCGATAGTCCGGGCACTTTTCATCATCTCATACCCGCGCGCCCGCACCTTCTGCAGCAAGGCGGCCAGCGCCGGGCTCAGGGGAAAGTCGTCGGGCAACTGTCCGTTGTCGAGGGCGCTGAACCCCAGAAGCACCCGCCCCGAGCACGACTCGTCCAGTGGAATCCGAATGCCCGGCCGGACGGCGAAACCCATCGGGCCGGGATTTTGCTGGCGGAAGATGACGAGGCCGGTATCGGCGTGCCGCACGACCAGGTGGCACGACTGGTCGATGCGGTGCGCCAGGTCGCGCATCAATGGCGCGGCCGCCTGGATCAGTTCGTCGGCTGGCGTCGCCCTGAGCGCCAGATCCAGCACCTTGGTGGTGACCCGGAATCGGTCGCCCGGTCCACGCTTCAGCCAGCCGGAATTTTCCATCACCATGATGACGCGAAAAATCTCGCTCATCGACAACCCCATGCGGGTGGTGATTTCGGAGATGGTCAGTCCCTGCGGATGATCGGCCAGCAGCTCGATGACATTGAACCCCTTCTTCAGCGCCGGAGCCGAATAGGCAGGCGCCTGGGGCGAAGAATCAGCGGTCGGTTTCGGAGTCCGGGGCATACGAAACTCATATCACATGTCCACATCAACACAACCGCCTCAGATCAAACGCCTTTTTGCGTCATTTCAGGGCAAGCCCCTCGATCTTGAGCGCATAGGCGTGCCGGCCGACCGGCTCTCTCGGCAAGGTAACGATCAGGCCCTGGTCGTTCTGTTTGAATTCCAGCGGCGCATCGTAACCCAGCAGCGACACCTGGGTGACCTTGCCGATATTCAGCGGCACGCTCGGCAGGACCAGCGGCTCCGTCGGCCAGCTCAGCGACGTGGCGTAAAGCGTATCGCCGTTGCGGGTATAGAAGACCGTCCCGTCGGCATCGACCGTCCATTGCCGCGTCTTGTAAATGGCCTCGCCATTGACCTTCAGCCAGTCGCCGATTTCGAGCAAGGTCTTCTGCTGGGCCTCGGGAATAGTGCCGTCGGACATCGGCGAGATATTGAGGATATAGGTGCCGCCGCGCGCCACGTCCTGGACGATGCGCTGGATTATGGTGTCGGCGCTGGCCAGGCCCATGCCCTCGACATAGCCGAACTTGTCGCCGATCGGATCGTCGACCGACCAGGTATTGGCTTGGGCCGTCTTGGGCGCCCGCCCCTGGCGTTCGTAGTCAGTGACCGTGCCGTAAAGATAGGCGTCGGACTTGGTGTTGATGGTCACCGCCTTTCCCCACTTGGCGGCGGAATTATAGTAATAGGCGGCGAAACGCAGCTTCCACGGATCGAGGCGGCGCGGGTTCACGCCGTTGTCGAAATAGACGATGTCGGGCTGGTACTTGTCGACGATCTCCTCGTTGCGCGCCAGCCATTCCTCAAGGAAAGCCTCGCTTTGCGGCGCCAGCGGATCGACCACCATTTCGCCGGTGGCTTGCGGCCCGCGCTTGGCGTGCGGCTGCGGCGGGCCATAAAAATCAGCGTATTTCGGGTCGAACAGATCGGTTTTCAACCCGGCCACCGGATACATGAAATCCCAGTTTTCCATGCGGTGGTTAGAGATGCCGAACTTCATGCCCTTGGCGCGCACCGACTTGGCCAGATCGCCGATGATATCGCGATGCGGCCCCATCTCCTTGGCGTCCCAGTGGGTCAGCGCGCTGTCGTACATCGCAAAGCCGTCGTGGTGTTCGGCGGTCGGGATGACAAAGCGGGCCCCGGCGCGGACGAACAGGTCGGCCCACTGGTCCGGATCGAATTTCTCCGTCTTGAACAGCGGGATCAGGTCCTTGTAGCCAACCTTGTCCTGCGGGCCGAAATGCTCGGCGTGCCACTGGATGACGCCGGCATTGGTGTACATGTGGCGCGGATACCATTCCGAGGCGTGCGCCGCGACCGTATAGACGCCGAAGTGCATGAAGATGCCGAACTTGGCGTCCTTATACCAATCCGGCGTCTGGTAGTTGGCCTGGATCGACTCCCAGGTCGGTTGATACGGCCCGGCGGGCGCTGCCTTGGCCTTACCGCCCGGCAGTTTAATCGTCTTGCGCGCAGGCGTTGGTTGCGGATCGGGACCATCCATCGGCGCGGTCTGCGCAAAGGCGGCAACAGGCAGAAGCAGCGCACCCAGCAGGACGGCGAGAGGTCGGCGAAGCAAAGGTATCTCCCTTTTTTGTGCCCGACGCATAAAGGTCGAGCTTTTTACCCCGGCAAGGACTAGCTTGAAACTGGCATCTTTTGCGCCTAATGTCCAATATGTTTTCATATTTGGCATAAACAGCCACATATGAATATTATAATACGGCGTGCTGCAATCGCCGAACCCACAGGTGGAAAATGCCGGATCAGAAAACGGACGTGACCCGCAGACAATGGCTGGCTGGCGCCGGCACGACCACGGCAGGACTGGCCGCCGCAGGGCTGTTCGACGTCCGCGCTTATGCAGCGACCGGCGACGGCAAGACGCTTGACACCAAGGCGATCCAGACGGCCATAGACGCCTGTAACGCAGCCGGCGGCGGCCGGGTGGTCATCGCCGGAGGGCGTTACGTCACCGGCACGCTTTACCTGAAGAGCAACGTCACCCTGTTTGTCGATGCCGGAGCCGCCCTGCTCGGCAGCCCGAATATAGCCGACTATGCCACCGATACGCACCGCAACATGTATGCCGGTGAGCCGCACATGGACCGCTGCCTGATCTTCGCCCGCGACGCCGAGAATATCGGCCTCGAAGGCCCCGGCACGATCGACGGCCAGGGCAAGGCGTTTCCGAACGCCGGCGATGCGGCCAAATCCCGCCCGATGCTGATCCGCTTCATGAATTGCCGGAACGTCTCCCTGCGCGACATTACCCTGCTCAGCCCGGCGGCCTGGACATCGGCATTCCTGTATTGCAGCGGCATCGTCGCTGACGGCGTCACGGTCACCAGCCGCGCCAATATCAACGGTGACGGCATGGACTTCGATGGCTGCCAGGACGTGCGCGTCTCGAACTGCCGGTACGATAACAGCGACGATTGCATCTGCCTGCAAGGCTCCGACCCGGCGCACCCGGTGCGCAACGTCGTCATCACCAACTGCGTTATGACCAGCCGCTGGGCGGCCATCCGCATCGGCCTGCTGTCACAGGCGGATTTCCGCGACATCACCGTATCGAACTGCGTGTTCCACGATCACCAGGGCGAAGGCCTCAAAATCCAGATGACCGAAGGCGGCAAGATGGAGAACCTGCTGTTTTCCAACATCATCATGCGCAACGTACCGCGTGCCATTCTGGTGACGTTCAACAGCTTCCCGATGCGCGTCGACTCGCCGAAACCGATGCCGCCAATGCAGTCGTTGCGCAACCTGATGTTCAGCCATATCCGCATCGAGTCGGATAGTTCGATCGCTGGCCCGCAATTGTCCTACATGGCGGTCTGCGGCCTGCCCGGCCATCCGGTCGAGAACGTCACCTTCAGCGATATTTCCTACAAGGCGCCGGGCAGCGGCACGGCCCAAATGGCCGCCCGGAGGGTAGTCGGTGAATTTACCGACGTCCGGCCGGAAAGCCGCGTCTTCGAAGGCTCGCTGCCGACCTACGGCCTGTATGCCCGGCATGTAAAGGGCCTGACCGTACGCAATGTGACGCTCGAAGCCGCCACTCCGGACTTGCGCCCGGGCATTGTCTGCGACGACGTGGCAGGTGCGGTCTTCTCAGGCATGCGGGTGGCCTGCGATGCCGACACCGAGCACGCCGCCCGCCTGCAAAACGTTCGCGACGCCCTGTTCGAAGGTTGCGCCCCCTCCAGACCCTGCAAGACTTTCCTGCGCGTCGAAGGCGCGAGCCGCGACATTGCGCTCATGGGCAACGACCTGCGCAAGGCTCGCCAGGCCGTGGACCGCGCCGCGGATACACCGTCACGCGAAATACAGATCAAAAACAATCTCGACTTCCGGCAGGAGACCCGGTGATGCGGAACCGATACGTATGGATGCTGGGCGTTCTGGTCTTTTCGCTCCCGTTGTCGGTGCAGGCCGCGCCGCAATGGTGTCCGGCCAAGCCGGATGCCGCCGCTTTGGTGTCGGCGAAGGACCGCCTTGCGCCGCTGCTGGACAGCCAGCCGCATCCGCTGGCGCGCATCCACACCGAAGGCACCCTGCCCCATCAGGGCATCTGGGATGAAAGCATCGCGGCCAAGAAGGACCTGCCGGTCATGCGAGATGCCGCCTTGGCCTGGCGCGCCGGCGCCGGAAAACCTTATCTCGAATTATCGAAGCGCTATCTGAAGACCTGGGTGGCGACCTATCAACCCGCTTTCAATCCGATCGACGAAACCGATTTCGACATGTTGATCGATACCTACGCCATCATCGCGCCGAAACTGGATGCCGACACCAACACGGCCGCCCGTACCTTCCTGACCAACTGGGCGAAGGGCTATATCGCCGACATCGACGCGCATCAGCCGGGGAGCCAGCCGCCGCCCAGCATCAACTGGCGCAACAACTGGCAAAGCCATCGCGTCAAGCTGGTGGTCATGATGGCCATGGCGCTCGACGACCCGGAGCTGATCGCGGCGGCCAGGCGCATCTTCCAGGCCCAGGTCGAGATCAATATCCATGCCGATGGCGAAGTCCTCGACTTTGCCCAACGCGACGCCATGCACTATGTCATCTATGACCTCGGCCCGCTAACCCGCGCGGCCTTGGCGGCGCGCACGCACGGCGAAGACTGGTACAATTACCAGTCGCCCAGCGGCGGCTCCCTCTCAAAGGGCTATACCTGGCTCAGGCCCTATGCCGCCGGTGAAAAACCGCACGAGGAATTCAGGAACTCGACGGTCAAGTTCGACGCCCAACGCGCTACCGCGGGCGTCGCGGGCTTCTCAGGCCCGTTCGAGCCGAAAAAGGCCGGCGAGATCTACTGGATGGCCAGCCAGTTCGACCCGTCCTACGCAGATCTGGCGAAACAACTGCAGCCCACGGCGCCTACATATCTGGCACTGTGCGGCAATTGACGGCACGCAATCGCGCGTCCCGGCCAGGATATCGCAAGGCGCCGATGTCCCGGTTACTGAGCCTTGAGCAATTCGATGGTTTTGTCAGCCGATCGCGCGACTTCCGGATCATGCGTGATGATCAGGACGGTCAGGCGGCTTTTCAGGCCGACAATGGTTTCGGTGATGCGCCGGGCGTTCTCGCCGTCGAGTGCGCTGGTGACTTCGTCCAGTATCAGGAGTTCAGGGTCGCGCAGCAGGGCACGCGCAAGCGATATCCGCTGACGCTCACCGCCGGACAGGGCAATTCCGCCCTCACCCACCAGCGTTTCCAGGCCTTGCGGCAAGCCATCGACGAATGACAGCGCCTGCGCCTGTGACAGGGCGGACCTCAGGCGCTCTGTGGAAGCGTCCGGAGCGGCGATGCGCAGATTGTCTGCGACGCTTGCCGACAACAGGAAACTGTCCTGGGGCACATAGCTGATATGGCCGCGCCATTGCCGCAGGTCCCCGGCTTCGAGCGCGACGCCGTCTATAAGAATACGTCCTGACGTCGGCGCCAGCAATCCCATCACCAGGTCGGCGATCGTGCTTTTTCCGACGCCGGACGGGCCGACCAGGGCCGTCACGCTGCGCGCTTCAAGGGCAAAGGACAGGTCCTTGAATACCGGCCCGTGACCATAGTCATAGCTGATGTTTTCGAAGCTGAGCGTACGGGTGAAAGGCAGAGGCTTAGGCGATTTGAGGTCATTCACCGGTTCAGCCGCCCGGGTGCATTCGTCAAATGTAGCCTGCATCACGGCGTAAGCCGGCAGATTGACAATCAGTTCCTGATACTGGGTCTGCACATCGTTGAACCGCGGCGCGATCCGCGTGAAGACGATGAGCAGAAGAATGATCTTGGCGAACTCAAGTTTGAAGAAGGCGTGAGCGATATAGATGAATATGCAGCCGAATATGGTGATCAGGCTCTGGAACGCGGTGCCGCTCAGCGACGTGATCCTCAGGAATCGCATGGTTTCCAGCCGCAGCCGCGTCAGAAGCGTTTCCAGGCGTGCGACATAACTTTGCTCGGCATTGTAGCTTTTCGCGACTTTCAGGCCCTGGAGAAAGTCGCTGATGGTCTGGTTCTGGGCCTGGCGCTCGCGCGTCAGCGTCTCGCCGAACCTGTGCGCGTAGCGGCGCAAGGGCTGAAGCGCGAAGAAAACGCACAGGCCCGACACCACCGCAAACACGGTCATCGACAGGGAGACAAAGGCGGCAATGGCGGAAAAGCCGACCAGCAGGATAACGTCATTGGCCAGGCTGAACAGGTTGAAACTCAGGAGTTGAACCCGGCTCAGGTCTCCGGTGAGCACGTGGTTGAGATCGGCCTGGCGCATTCGCGAAACGGCCGACCACCTGGCATTGGCGATGGCGGCGAACAAATCGACCCGCATCTTGTTCAGGGTCTCGTACAACAGTTCCGACAGGTAGATGCTCTTGTAGCGCGACAACACCGCGCTGCAGGTGGCCAAGGCGGAAAAGCCAACAAGAACCGCCCACAGCTCGACGGTTATGGGATGGCCGAACAGATTTGGCAGGAGGTCGCCGTGCGGCGCCAGCGCCATTTCCCCCTTGCGGTCATCGAGCAGGCGCAACAGGGGCAGAAGCATGACCAGAGAAAAACTCTCCGCGATGCTGCCAAGCAGGAGAAACAGGATGGAAAGCAGGCACCGGCGGCGTGAAACCGACGCCAGATATCGTGCCAAAGAAATAATCTGCGCCGCCGCATTTCCGGAGGATGCGCCTGCTCCATTAGCCGCCATTGCTGTCCGCTCTTATCGTCTGCACGGCCTCCTCCAGGCGGTCGAGATCGTCGGGGATCGTGAGCCGCTTGACGATTCCGGATTTCGCCAGTTCCGCCGACTGTTGCATGAATCGCGCGGCGGCGGCACCCGTTAAGGCTTCGCTGCCATAGCGGATGAGGTATGAAAAGCGCGTAATCGCCTGAAAGGCCTCCGGGACGGTCAGGGCTTCGACCTTGGGGGTCTCTCCTCTTTGCAGCACGTACAGCCGGCGCGGCGGCACCGGGCTGCGATGGAACTGCTTGCGGATGAGGTGGGGTTGCTTCTCGAAGCCGGGGAAATCGATCTGCGAACGCTGGGCCTGCGTGAGCGCCACCGCCGCCGACGATTTGTCGCTCAGCTTCATCTGCGGAAAGCCTGGCGCGACCAGCGGCTGATCCGCAAACGAGATCGCCATGACGTCGTCCGTCAACAAAGGGCAGCCATCTGACACCATGGCACCCGCCGTTGTCGATTTTCCGGCCATCTTGTCGCCCATGAACCCGACACCTGCTTCGCCGACAAGCACCGCGCTGGCATGCAGCACCAGAAAGCCACGCAAATGCAGCAGGAAGGCGAGGACCGGCCCAAGCAGAGGCAGTCGGACGATTTCAGGCGGCACACCAGGATTTGCGTCGACCCGGATTTCGGAGCACCCGCGGATGTCGAATTTGCCGACAACGGCCCAGTCCAGCTGCTGCACCCTGTCACCGTACACAAATGCCGCGCCGAGTTCTGGCGATGGTAAAGCTCTGGACAACCGAGCTGACTTGATCGTCACATCCGGGGAAGCCCCCTCGCAAACGTCAAGCTCAGGTAATTCCAGCTCGGACTGTATAACAAGGCCGTAGGCTGTATAAAGGAATGTAGATTTGTTCATGGTCAAAGTTGCTTTTTCCGCACTCTTAACCACAGTGACAAGGCGGCTGTACTCCATACTACTCTCAGGTGTAAGCCATCCGTCTTCGCGCCTTGTTTTTTCAGCTGTGACAGGGAGGCGCGCGCCGTAGCGATATCGACATAGTCCCCTGCCCCGTCCCTGTCCTCGACAATCGCTTCGTCCAGCAAGTCTTTGTGATGCCTTAGAAATCCCCTGGCAATGTGAGGCGCGAAATCGAATTTGGTTCGACGCCAGCGGACTTTTTCAGGCAGAATACCCTCCAGGGCTTCGCGCAGGATGAGGCGGGTATAACCCTTTGCCAACTTGGCTTCGGACGGCAAGGCCAGGCAGAACTCGACCAACCGCTTGTCGAAAAACGGGAACGCCGGCTGGGTGCCGTAACCGGCCGACATCAGTTCGACGATCTCCAGGCTGTCGACCAGAATGGACGTCCGTAAAGCGGCCACGTGCTGCTCCGCCTCGCTCAGCTTTTCACTGCCATTCCTTGCCGGAGCGGTACGGTTGGCGGCCAGCCTGGCATTCAAAAGGCTTCCGGCCGGTTTGCCGCCGGTAAAGGCCGTCCATTTGGACAGGAGGCGCCCCAGTTTGTAGCGCCCTTTGAACCGGGCGTGGCTCAGAAACAGGTCGACAAACATTTTCGTGCGCGAGGTCTGGTAAAGATCGGCGCACCCGCGGGATTCCCGCCAGACAGCCCCCCAGCGCCCCGCTTCCGCCAGTTCGTTCAAGCGGCCCACGCCGTGCGACACGACTTCGTCGCCGCCGTGGCCGTCGATATAGACGCGAAATCCGTCCGCGCTTAACGCCTTGACGAGGCCGTGCGTCAAACTGAGTCCTGGTGCGTTGAAAAGTCGGCCATGCTGGACAAGCTTCCCTTCGAAGCCATCCAAAGGCGCGTGGTCGTCCAGCGAAATAAGCTTTGCGCGAAACGGGAATTGCTTCAATGCGGCTTCAATATAGGACCGTTCGCTCCATTGCGGCGTTTGGTCGAAGACGATTGAAAAGGTATTCACCGGCGCGGCCGGGTCCGCCTGAGTTGCCGCGCAGCAAGCGATGGAGGTGGAATCCAGCCCGCCGCTTAGCAGGTAGGCGGGCGGCGTCAGGGCTCTCGACCGGCACCGCACCGCTTCCTCAAAAAGGCGCCTGAAGGCCGCTGGGCTCGTGTCGGCAAACCTGTCGGGCGAAGCGATGTCGGGCTGCCAGTAACAGGCCAACTCGAACCCGGTCTCACTACCAAAGCCAAGCCAATGGCCCGGCGGCAGCCGGCAGATACCCTCAAAAAAAACAGTATGGTCCTGCCCGGGCTGTCCGAGCAGAAAATCGGTAATTTTTCTTTCCGCCGGGCCGATCGGCGCGAGGTCTGAGAAAGGTCCACCAGGCGAGATGAGCGTCCGCATCTCGGTCGAGATGACGATCCTCGACGGCTCCGCTCTGTAAAACAGCGGCCGTACGCCCATGTGGTCGCGCGCGGCAAACAGGTACCGTTCAGACGCGTCATGGACGATGAACGCAAAGTCACCCAGCAGACGGGCAACGCAGTCCTTACCCCACTGACGATACGCCGCCAGAAGGATTTCGCCTTCGGAAACCCCAGGGTCGGAAAGATTGAGCGCCTCGATCAACTCGGCGCGATTGTCGAGCCTGGCGTCGCACACCAGACTCAGGGCACCGGCCGTGAAAACCGTTGCCGCAACAGGATCTTCGGGAAGCGTACGCATGAAGCACAGCCCAATTGCCACCCCGTCATCCTGCCTTGACGCCCGCCCATCCGTGGCGCGATAGGCCATTTGATCCAGCATCCCGGACACCGCTGCACCAGCGTTGCTCCGGTCGCCTTCAGGGCCTGCAAAAGCCGCCGCCGCTATTCCGCTCAAGAGGCGTCACCCCGGACATTGCTCATTTCCACGTAGCGATCCAGTTCGTTGGACTCATTGCCAACAATGACGAGATCGCCGCTTGTGAGCCACGCATGCGCGGAATAGTCGTTTTTTTCCTTGGCCACGCCAATATGCATCTCCGCGGCCAGACCCAGCCGACGCAGCGCAAACCGCGCCGCAAGCGCGCGCGACAGACAGGTGCTGCCAGGGAGCGCACGCGAAGATTTATAGACAAACCAGCCGATGCGTTTTGCCACCCACGGCGGAGCGGGCGGTCCGCTGATATTAGGCATTTTTTGATGGAATTTCTGGAAAGATTTCCGGCTTATGTAATAAACAAAGTAGACATTCAGAAGAAAATATTTGGAATACGAAATAAAATAAGACGCCGTTTGTCCCAATTTTTTTACCGGCATCATTATTCCTCGATAGTAATCAAGCCCAACTTCAGAAGTTCCGCCGCGAGGGTTCGTAAATCCTGTTCGAGAATTTCCCGATCGACATCATACGTTTCCATCATGGTGTCAACCACACTGTCAAAATTGCCTGAAGTCGTTAATTCGGACCAGAAAAAAGCGCCGGTCTCGTTCAAGTTATAATATACGCCAGAGGATAAACTCAGTAACGCAACATCTCCGCCCAGATCGGCAGCTACGACATCCGGCGATGTTTTTATTAGGGTCGTCGACTCAATATGCACTTACAATTTTCCCGCGATTAAAATTAAAAAATGCCCGGCAGGTCATAGACGATCTGCCGGGCATTTTAATTCGTGAAGAGTCTACTACTCTTACGAGAAGATGTTGGTCACAGGCTGACCAGCTTGACCGGTGAAGGTCTGGTCGAAGCGCTTACCCGAACCGGCGTGCTGCGTCACCTTCTGAAACGCGCCAACGGTCGAAACGCTCGGCTTAACATATTTAGCTTTAATGGATGTAGACATAGTAGTGTTCCCTCTATTAACTCAAGAAAATTAGATGGGTTGCATCGCGGTTAACAGCCGTCGCACAACAGCACGCGGTTGTCAACCGGACGAAAAATGTAAGATTGGTATAAAACTACCTATGGAATTAACGTTTAAAATTGGTCCGGTGGGGGAAAACACCAACATCGTTACATTGAAACACCTGCCCTTTAACACTTCTCAACAAGCGGTACAATGTGCGAGGAAAAACAAACTGTTACCCCTGCATCTGCGCGCGTTTGGCAAGGCCGCCAATGCGCCGGACATCGCGTGTGACATCCCTTCAGAGCTCAAAAGCGTAGCAGAAAGCAACTCACGCATCCTGCAACTTATTCGCGTGGCAGGGGAATCCTTAACGCAATCAGGCATTCAACATATTTTTTACAAAGGCCCCATTCAGCAGAAAATTTTATACGGTGACTTTTTTGCCAAGCCGGCGGTCGACGCGGACATCCTGGTGTCCCGATCGGATTTTACGCGCGCCAGAGGGGTATTGGCCGACTCGGGCTACAGGCTGGCCCAGGGATGCGCGGGGATATGGTGGTGGCATTTCCTGGGCGAACAACACCTGTTCCACGAAGACAACCACGTCAACAGCATCGATCTTCATCACAGGCTGCAACAGCCAGGTTCACCAGAACCAAGGCAAATGAAGCGGTTTCTATCAGAGCGGTCGTCGGTCCAACTGGGTAACGCGGCTATTTCGGCCCCGTCGCTTCCCCACATTGCCCTGATTGCCGCAATGAATTTGGTGAAGGCCATCTACTGTCGTGAAGTCGCCGGCAGCCACACTCTTGATACCTTGACTGCTTTGAAGCACATGACCCCGCAGGAACTGGCGTCGACACGCGCCGAATCGCGGCGTCAGGGCTTATACAAGACCATGCGTTTCGCCGCCCGCGCCGCGTCGCTGTTATTTGACGAGCCTGATCTATTCAGCCAGGAGGTCGTCGACATGCCCTTTGACGCGGCCGACCTCGCACGTCTGCTGTTCCGTCCGGAAGGCACCGATTTCACCTATCCCCGGCGCCGGGTCATGTTGGCCCTGCTTGCCGACAACATCGTTTACGACCTGCCTGTCGAAGGCATGAAATGGGTACAGTCCGAGACGGCAAGACTCCTGAGTGAACGAGACCATCGCGCCTGAACAGCTCAAAGCGGAAGTAAAAGGGGCGCCGGTTATCCGGCGCTCCTTTTTTTATCTCATGAAGCAAGTCGATCAGAAGCGCAGGGCCATCTTGACGTAGCCCTGGGCGTTGTGGTCGCGGTCGCCGTCACCGGCTTCGAAGCCGATCGACGTCGTGATCTTGCGATCGCTGATCAGGTCGACGCCGACGCCGACCGTGCGCAGGCTTTCGTCGCCCCGGCTGGCCAGTTTGAACGGCGCTGCACCGGCCGGGCTGCCGGCAAAGCGGCCGTCAAAGGACGCCACCGCATTTTCCGTCAGGCGCGTGCCGGCATAGGCCCAGGGCGCAACCGTCAGGCCGTGGCCATGGAAGCGTGCCCCGGCTTCGAGACGCGGCTCCATCCAGACCGTCGAGTGCTTGGCCGCCGAGGTGACCAGGCCCAGCGCCCCCGCACCGCTTTCGACATAGCTTCCGACCCGGTCGTACGTTACGCCGATATCGGCCTGCGTCTTGAGATACAAGCGGTCGCCGCCGAACACATGCGCGGCGCGGCCCCGCAGGGTCCAGGCCATGGCGCCGACGTCCCGCGCCGTTGCCACGGAAGGGCTGCCGGCATTGACGACCCGCGTGGCGTTGAGCTTCGAGAAGCCGATGTTGAACGTGGCCGCCAGCAGGGTGTCGCCCATTGGCCGCTTGACGGCGAAGGCATAGGTTTTCGTGTTGATATCGCCGAGCAGGCGATAGGTCTGCGAATGCAGGTCGGTCCGGTCCTCGCCATAGGCGAAGCCGACATAGAGGCGGTCGCTCACCGGCCACTGGGCGCCGAACGCGCTCATATTGCTCCGCGCCTTGAAGCCCTCGTCGGCGGCACTGTCACGCCGGAGGTCGTCGTGCGTCTGGCGCGCCCAGGCGCAACCGCCTTCATCGAGCACCCGGTGGGCATCGCCGGGCTGGCGGCAGCTCAGCACGGTGTCGGCCATGGCCAGACTGGCCTTGGTCAGGGTCGGCTGGAACGACAGCACCTGTTCCGGCACCATGCCCAGGAACGACGCCTCATAGGTCGGACGATCGGTCAGGTTGGCGAAATAGGCCAGCGTAGGACCTAGATCATCGGCGCCGCCGGTCTCGACGCTGGCGTCGAGGTGAGTGCCGACCGCCTGGGCGTTAGGCGACATGCCCGGCAGGGCGAAGCGCGTGGTGACATCCAGCTGCGCCGTCGTCGCCGTGAAGATAAGGCTGTAGTCCGCCGCCAGGGTGTCGTGGACGACCACGCCATTATTGGTGACGCCACCTGCCGCCGAGACCAGCACCAGCGGCTTGCCGTTGGTCAGGGTCAGCAGATGCGGCGTGATGGTGCCAGCCAGGCTGGCCTTGCCGGTCGCGTTGAGCTGATCAGACACACCGGGACCGAAGCGCAGGTCCATCAGCATCTCACCACCCGCGCCTTGCGTGAAATTGCCGGTCAGGACCGTGACCTGGGTCGCCGGCTGGACGCTGGCAGCACTGCTCTGGGCGGCAATTCCGGCGCCGGAGCGCGCCGATATGTTGATGCCGCCGCCGGCCGCCACGGGGCTCGGCGACACGTTGGCTGGATCCTCGCCGAAGACCATCTGCCCTTCGTTAAGCAACTGGCCGCCTGTGTTGAGGTCGATAGTGTTCGAGGTGACAAGCGTCGCCGACGACCGGTTGTTGAAAGTGTTGGTGCCGCCGCCAAGCTGGATGTCGCCGAAGGTCTGGCCGGTGTTTTCGATGGTGTCGTTGCCGGTGTCGCCCTGGATGGCGATGCCGCTCAGGGCGGCCGTGACGCCGCCTGTGCGGACGGTGTTGTTGATCCCGCCGGAGATGACCAGGCCGCGGCCCAGCACGTCGCCACCGATCAGGCTGCCGTTGAACTCCGCCTTGATGTCCTGATTGCCGGTACCACCCTGGCTCTGCAAGACCGCGCCGATGCCGTTGGTCTGGGCCGCCACCAGGTTGCCCTTGTAGGTGATGGTGACCTTGCCGCCCTTGCCGTTGCCGCCGAGCGTGCCCATGACCGCGTAGGCGCCGCCGCCAACCAGGCCGCCCGAACCGCCGACGCTCTGGGCGAAGAAGGCGATGCCGCCGGGATTGGTGATGTTGATATTACCGCTGGAATTGATGGTGATGTCACCGCCATCACCTCCGCCCAGGGCAAATTCGGCCAGGATGTTGGAGTCGAGCGAGAACTTCTCAACGCCGAGGCCCAGGTCACCGATCTTGCCGCCGCCGCCGCCAATCGACTGGGCGAAGATGCCGTAGGAGCCATAGCCATCAAGCGTGATCGAACCGTTGTTATTGATGACGATGTCGCCGCCGTCGCCCGACGTGCCGCCGATGCCGCCGATAGCGAACTTGCGTGCGCCCGACATGTAGCCGTTGCCGCCGTCACCGCCGCCGCCGCCGACGCTCTGGGCATAGATGCCGTAGGACAGGTCGCCGTGGACGTGAATAGTGCCATTGTTGTCGACCCGCACGTCGCCGCCGTTGCCGGCCGCCCCGCCCCAGCCGCCCATGGCGAAGCTGATTTCCTTCTTGAAGCGGTCTTCGTAGAGCTTCTTGCCGGCATCCTTGCCTTCAAGGCGGACCTTCTTGATCACGTCGTCATAGGCTGAACGCAGGGTGCCGAAATTGGCGTTGCCGCCGGTGCCGCCGCCCCCGCCGATCGACTGGGCGAAAACGCCGTGCGAGGCGATGCCGAAGGTCTCGATGGTGCCGTTGTTGGTGACGGTCACCTTGCCGCCGTCACCCGCCGCCGCGCCGAAGCCGCCGATGGCCACGCGGCCGGACAGGCCGGCGCCCGCGCCGCCCCCGTCCCCGCCACCGCCGCCGACCGATTGGGCGAAGATGCCGTGCGCGCCGCCTTCCAGCGTCCTGATGGTGGCGGAATTGGTGACCTGGACCTCGCCGCCGTTACCGGCTGCCCCGCCCGAGCCTCCGATGGCCACGCGCCACTTCTTCTTGTCGTCGACCGCGTCCTTTTCGAACAGGGCATTGATCTCGTCGCCGCTGGTCGAGGCCTTGCCGCCGGAACCGCCACCGCCGCCGATCGACTGGGCGAAGATACCGATACCGTCGGCGTCTTCGGTCAGGATGTCGCCCTTGTTGTCGACCACGACCTTGTCGCCATTGCCGGCCGCGCCGCCGAAGCCGCCGACCGCGATCGCCAGTTCGAAGCCGCTTTTCTTCTTCGTATCCTGAGCACGTTGCAGGTAGAAGCCACGCGCGTCGCCGCCGGTGCCGCCACCGCCGCCGACCGACTGGGCCAGGATCGCAGCGGAGCCCGCGCCGATGGCATGCAGCACGCCCGAATTGTTGACCGTCACCGCCTTGCCGTTGCCAGCCGCGCCGCCGAAGCCGCCCAGCGTCACCGCGTAGGAGCCGGAATCGCTGGCGCCCACACCGGCGGCCACCGATGTCGACACCCCGCCGTTACCGCCGCCGCCGCCAACACTCTGGGCGAACAGGACATAGGCGTCCTCGCCCTTGGTAGTCAGCGCCCCGGAGTTGCGGACGACGACTTCGCCGCCATTGCCGCCGGTGCCGCCGAAGCCGCCGACCGAGATGGCGACGCTCTGGGTCTTCTTGCCGAAGCCACCGGACAGGGCGCCGCCACCGCCGTCGCCAAAACAGTTGTTACTAACGCAGCCCTGACCGGTGTAGTATTCGCCCCAGAAACCCTTGTCGAGGCCGGCCATGCCGCCGTTGCCGCCGCCGCCGCCGATCGATTGCGCCAGCAGGCCGTAGGCCAGGTTGCCCTCGGTCAGGATGCTGCCGCTGTTGTCGACGTCGACCTTTTTGGAGATGTTGCCGTCGCCGCCCTTGCCGCCGATGGCCGCGGTGACGTTGACCGACTCCGTGCCGCCCAGCGCCACGTCGCCGGCATTGCCGCCGTTGCCGCCGCCGCCGCCGACCGACTGGGCGATCAGGCCGATCGACGAATCGCCCTTGGTCCAGATCGACGCATCGTTGTCGACCGTGACCAGGCCGCCTTCGCCGCCCTTGCCGCCGAAACCGCCGAGGGACGGCGAGATGTTGACCGACTTCGACAGGCCGAAGCTGGCCGACAGCGCCATGCCGCCGTTACCGCCGCCGCCGCCGATCGATTGCGCCAGAAGGCCATAGGCCTCATCGCCGACCGTGGTGATGCTCGCCCCCTGGCTGAACACAGTGACGGTGCCCGCCTTGCCGCCAACCCCGCCGAAACCGCCCAGCGAGGCGCCGACCGACACCGACCGGTCCTGGTTGAGCGTGCCGGCCAGCGCGCCGGCCCAGCCGCCGTTGCCGCCACCGCCGCCGATCGACTGGGCGATCAGGCCGCTGGACAGGTTGCCCGTGGTCGAGATCGCGTCCTTGGTCGTCACCGTGACCGTGCCGCCGGTACCGCCGGCGCAGGACGGCATGGCGCCGCCCGTATAGGCCGCCTGCTGCACCAGACAGCCACCCAGCGCCGCCGCCAGCGACAGGCTGTTCTTCCCACCACCGGACAAAGCGCCTGAAATGGCGAAGCCGCCGTTGCCGCCGCCGCCGCCGACCGATTGCGCCAACAGGCCATTGGCGTTATCGCCCGTCGTGCGGATCCACTTGTCGGCTGTGACCGTGACCGCCTCACCGTTGCCGCCATTGCCGCCATTGCCGCCCAGCGACAGGCCGAGCGCGGCCGACTTCGACTGGCCAAAGGCGCCGTTGATCCGGCCGACCCAGCCGCCGTTGCCGCCGCCGCCGCCGATCGACTGCGCCACCAGGCCGGTCGACAAAGCACCGCCGGTCTGCACCGCTTCACGCGTGTGGACGGTGACCGTGCCGGCATTGCCGCCTTTGCACACCGAGCTGATCGAGAAACAGCCGCCGACAGCGATGCCGCCGGAGACCGAGGTGGTGCCGGCGCCGCTCAGGGAACCGGACAGGGCGAAGCCGCCATTGCCGCCGCCGCCGCCGACCGATTGCGCCAGCAAGCCGTAGGCCTGCTTGCCCTCGGTCCACAGGGTACCGGTGGTGTCAACTGTGACGCCCATGGCGTTGCCGCCATTGCCGCCATTGCCGCCGACCGAGGCGTTGAGCGCCACGGCGTTGGATGAACCACCCGCGCCGGACAACGCGCCGCTCCAGCCGCCGTTGCCGCCGCCGCCGCCGACCGACTGGGCCAGCAGGGCCAGGCCGTCGTCACCGGTGGTGTGGATGTTGGCCGCGCTGTCGACCTTGACTTCGTTGCCCTGGCCGCCGCCCCCGCCGGTACCGCCGACCGCGACCCCGAGCGCCACGCCCGTCGACCCGAAGGCGAAATTGCCGGCCAGCGAGAAGCCACCGTTACCGCCACCGCCGCCGATCGACTGGGCGACAAGGCCCATCGAGCCGATGCCGGTCGTGTTGATCTTGCCGGCCGACTTGACCTTGACCAGGTCGGCAAAGCCGCCGTCGCCGCCCGAGCCGCCCACCGAAGCCCCCGCGTCCACCGACACCGACGGGCTGGCCGCCAGGCCGAAGGTCCCGGACCAGCCACCGTTACCGCCACCGCCGCCGACCGACTGGGCCAGCAGGCCGTCCGAATAGGCGCCGCTGGTCGTCACGTCGTCGAGGCTGGTCACGTCGACCTGGCCACCCTGGCCGCCCTTGCCGGCATTGCCGCCGAGCGACAGTTTCAGATTACCCGCGCCGCCGGCGCCGATCGAGACCGCGCCCGACACAGCGAAACCGCCGTTACCGCCACCGCCGCCGACCGACTGGGCGAACAGGCCGTGCGAGCCGTCCTTATGGGTGGTGAGCGTTCCGGTCGAGTTGACCGTGACCTTCTGGCTGAGGCCGCCGTCACCGCCCCCACCGCCGACGCTGGCGCTCAGCGAACCGGCAAAGCCGTCCGAGCCTGCCGCCGCGAACGAACCCGCCCAGCCACCGTCACCGCCGCCGCCGCCAACGCTCTGCGCGAACAGGGCGTGGGCATCGCTGCCGAAGGTCTCGATATTGGCGTCGTTGGTGACGTCGACCAGGCCGCCGACGCCGCCCTTGCCGCCCGAACCGCCGACCGCCACCGAGGCCGAGATCGAGGCCCCGACACCGCCGCTCAGCGCCCCGGCGAAGCTGTAACCGCCCGTGCCGCCACCGCCGCCGACCGATTGGACGTACAGGCCGTGGGCGTTTTCACCGCGGGTGGTGATCGTGCCCGCCGTATTGGCCGTGGCGTGACCACCCAGGCCGCCGTCGCCGCCACCGCCGCCGACGCCGACGCTGACCGAACCGAAGGCACCGATCGAACCGGCAACCGCAAAGCCGCCGTTACCACCGCCACCGCCGACCGACTGAGCGAACACGCCATAGGACCGGTCGCCGGTCGTCAGCAGGCTACCGGTCGACGCCGCGTCGACCGTGCCGCCGATGCCGCCCTTCGCGCCCTTGCCGCCGACAGCGACGCTGGCGAACAGCCCGCCCGAAGCGGCAAAACCGCCGGAGCCGCCGCCGCCGCCGACGCTCTGGGCAAAGATGGCCGCCGCGTCATTATTGGTCGTTGTGACCGAGCCGGAGCCGCCAACCGTCACCTTGCCGCCGTCGCCGCCGGAATCGCCCTGACCGCCGATGGCCACCAGCCCGCCGGAACCGCCGCCCGCGCCGCCGCCGCCGCCGACGCTCTGGCCGAACAGGCCGACCGAGCCAAGGCCGCGCGTGGTGATGGCGCCGTTATTGGTGATACTGACAACCCCGCCTGTGCCGCCCGAACTGCCGCCGCCACCAATGGCCACCAGCCCGCCGCTGAAGCCGCCGCTGCCGCCACCGCCGCCGACCGACTGCGCGAAGACGCCGCGCGCATAGGCGCCCGTCGTGTCGATTGTGCCGGCATTGGTGACGCTGACCGTGCCGCTGTTGCCGCCCGATGCGCCGGAATCGCCCAGGGCGAACAGCCCGCCGGACGTGCCGCCATTGCCGCCCGACCCGCCGATGGATTGCGCCAGGATGCCGTGGGCGCCTTCCTTCAGGGTCTGGATCTTGCCGTAGTTCTCCACCGTGACGGCGCCGCCATTGCCGCCGCTGCTGCCGCCGCCGCCTTCGCCGATGATGCCGTAGCTGTCACCGCCGCCGCCAGCCGCGCCGCCCAGGCTCTGCGCCTGGATGCCGACCGAGCCCTTGTTGGTGGTGGTGATGTTGCCGTAGTTGAACACCGTCACCGTCCCGGCCTGGGCGGCGCTGCCGCCACCACCGCCGGTCGAGGCAATATAGCCCGTGCCGCCGGTGCCGCCCTTGCCCGCGCGGCTCTGGGCGAAGATGCCGTAGGCGTCGACGCCGGTGGTCACGACATCGACCCGGTTGGTCAGGGTGACATTTCCACCGACACCGGCCTTGCCGCCGGGCGCCGCCTTGATGTTACCGTAAGCGTCGCCACCCTGGCCGCCATTGCCGCCGACGCTGGAGACCAGGATGCCCGGGAGCTTATCCGTATTGGTGTGGTAGTTGGGCTGGGTGCCGAGATTGGCTGCCGTCAGCGTGTCGTTGATCGCCTGCCCCGCCGCCCCATCGCCGCCGGCGCTGGGGTTATAGGCGATTTCGATGCAACCCAGCGCGCCGAAGCAGATGCTGACCCCGCCGCCGTCGTGACCATCGCCGCCGGACGCGCCGACATTCGAGTTGACGTAGTTGAAGTCCCCCGGCTGCGGCGCCACGGTGAAGGTGGTGGTGCCGGACCCGCCGCTGCCCGGGCCGTAGGTCGGGACCGCATTGATGTCCGCCGACTTGTCGATGACGCTGCTGAAGGTCTGGGAGTTGCCAGCCTTGTCCTTGGCGGTCACCGAGGTGACGCGGCCCGAAGTCAGGGTCACCGCCGTTACTTCATAAGTGGTGGTGGAGTTCGGCACGGTGATGATGTCACCGACGGTTGCCGCCCGCAGGATGATGTTGCCCTTGTCCGTGCGCACCGTCGACGACGAGATGACTTCGACGACCTTTTCCGCAACGCCGGTGACGGGGTTGGTCACATTGTCGCCGACCGCGACGGGGGCAATAGCCGCATGGGCGGGCCCCGCCAGTCCAACCGTGAGCGCCGAAACCGCCAGCCCGACGGCCAGCCATGACGAGGTCGAGATCAATCTCTGCCGCTTCGCCGTTGAAACAGCCTGAGCCGAAGCCGGATTTCCGGATGTCTTACGCATTGCCCTACCCCTTGAGCCTAGTGCCATCGATTGTGGCCCTTGGCGCCTATCGCCGGCGCTTCAAGGACCAGACGCAACGCAAACATGGGGAAAGGCACGGTCCATGCGGACACGTGTCATCGCAGCCCGGTTGGGCGCGGTGCCGAAACGCTTGAATATGCCACCCCTGGTATCAACTGGCGCACAGCCAAGCGCCAGAATGCGTCCTCCAGCCATGCAGGACGGGATCAGCCCGGTCAGATCCGGGGCGGACTATGGCCGCGTTTCGTGACAATATCGCAACGAAAAGGCGAATAGCTGACGAAGCGCCTCGCGCAACGCGACAGCTCGTTGTTTAGGAAACGAAAACCTGCGCCAACTTTCCTGCGGCGGTGTCCGGCGCCGGCTTGTTTTCAGGCTGGGGCAGGTCGGCGATGTGGCGCTCTTCCGGAATGCAGAACAGCTCGCTGAGATCGTCGGGCGTCTTGCGGGCGGTATAGCGCGCCAGCGGCCCGGCCAGCATGAGGCTAACCGCCGCTCCAGCCGTCATGACCAGGGAATGCGGCGAGACGATCGCCATGACGATCAGCAGAGCCGCGCCGATCACTGCATGGGCGGCGAAGCGGCGAACCAGCTCGGCACGCGACACTTCGAATTCCGAGCGGCGTTGCGACTTCCAGCCGCTCTTGTAGCCGATCAGCACGGAGATCACCATGAAGGTATGGCTGACCATAACCACCGGAGTCAGCAGGGTCGACATGACGGTCTCGGTGACCAGGCTCAGGCCGGCCGCGGTGGCGCCGCCAAAGCCGTATTTCAGGTGCTCGGATCGCATGGCGTGGACGCAGGCCAGGGCCTTGGGCAGGATCAGGAAGATCAGCGTAGTCAGGAAGACGATGCTCAAGATCAGGGCATCGCTTTCGGCCATGGTCGAGCGGCTGGCCGCCATTAGCGCACCGACGACGACCATGGCACACCAGATCGGCGCAATGGTGTAGTTGAGCACACCGCGCAGCAGGTGGAAGCGGTTGATCCAGTGCAGGCCGGGCGCAGTCAGCAGCGCCGCGTGCTGGATATTGCCCTGGCACCAGCGGCGGTCGCGGTCGAGCGTGTCCATCAGGGTCGGCGGGCTTTCCTCATAGGAACCGTCGAGGCGCGGCGCCATGTGCACGGCCCAGCCGGCGCGGCGCAGCAGAGCCGCTTCGACAAAGTCGTGGCTCATGATCAGGCCACCGAACGGCGCGCGGCCTTTCAGGTGCGGCAGGCCGGCGGCTTCGGCGAAGGCGCGCGTGCGCAGGATGGCGTTGTGGCCCCAATAGTTAGCTTCGGAGCCCGACCACCAGGCCATGCCGGCAGCGGCGGCCGGGCCGTAGAGGCGCGCGGCGAACTGCTCGCAGCGGGCGAACAGGGTCTTCTGATTGATCAGGCGCGGCGCGGTCTGGATCAGGCCGACGCCGGGATTGCGCTCAAGTCCGCCCGCCAGGCGCACCAGGGTGTCGCCGCTCATCAGGCTGTCGGCATCGAGCACGACCATGTGGGCATAGTCGGCGCCGTGGCTGCGCACCCACTCGGCGATGTTGCCCGCCTTGCGATCCGTGTTTTCGACACGGCGGCGGTAATAGACGCGCGGGCTGTCCTTGAAGCGCTGGAAGGCATGGAAGATCGCCCACTCATTGGCGCCGACGGCGGCGTCGCGCGTATCGCTGAGCACGAAGAAGTCGAACTTGGCGCCTTGGCCCGTGGCGCACAGCGATTGCCGCATGATGTCGAGCCGGTCGGCGACGCTGCGCGCGTCCTCGTTGCAGATCGGCATAAGGACGGCGGTGCGTTCACGCAACAGCGGAATCGGCGACACCGAAGTGAGGCCGAGATCGTCGGGCTCGCTGCGCAGGGCCCACAGGCCGACGCAGTAGGACACAAAGGCAAAGGCCATCCAGGTGAACAGGAAGCTGAACAGCACCAGGAACACGACCTCGAGCGGCTCCCAGCCGCCCCAGCTCAGGGCGTCGGCCATGATGCCCGCGCCGATCGCGCCCAGTCCCAGGGCCGAGCCGAACACGAAGATGCGGCGCAGACCGATTTCAACCGGCGAGGTGCGCGGCGTTTGCGACGCCAACTTACCTTCGGCGAAGCCCTGCTCGGGCATGGCGAGCGGTGCGGGACGCGGAGAGACAGGCTCCGTCACCTCATGCACAGGCACGGGCATCGGCTCGAGTTGCAGCAGCTTTAAGCAGTCCATCGGTACATCCATGTCTCAGCCAGGGGAGTGGCGTTCTGGGCAGCCGCGCTTTGCAGCACCAGCTTGAAGTCGGCGGACCGGGCCTCGCCCGGATTGAAGTAAAAGGACGCCCTCACCATTCCGGCCTTACCCGGAGCGGCGTCGAGCTTTTGCAATGTCACCTTGCCTGGTGTGCCGGCCGAGGCGCTCAGCACCGGTGTGACGGTGGCGAGATTGATGGCCGGCATGTGATAGTCGACAATGAACAGCCGGCCGCGGGCGTCGCCCGCTGCCCCGGTCCGTGTCTCAGCGACACGTCCCTGTGAGCTGGATGGCTTGTCTATCTGGGGTGGTCCCCAGACCATATCATACGTAAAATCGTGGCCCTGATTGGGCTGAAGCGGGGCATCCGGGAGCCAGAAGGCCACAATGTTGTCGAAACCTTCCTGATTGGACGGTAGCTCGAACAACGTCACGGCCCCCTCGCCCCATTTACCGGCAGGCTTCACCGTGGCACTGACGCGCTTCTCATAATGGGCTTCGTAGTCGTCATAGCTGGACAGCTGAGTGTCGCGCTGCATCAGGCCGAAGGCGCGCGGTGCCTGGTCCTTGAACGGCACGACCTGGAGCTGCGGCGGATTGGTCAGCGGCCACCACACGGCCTCGCCGGCGCCGGTCACCATCTGCAGGCCGTCGGAATCGTGCACGGCATCGCGGAAGTCGTCGAAGAAGCCGCGATCGGCCGGGCCGAACAGGAACATGCTGGTCAGCGGCGCGATGCCGGCATCCTTCAGTTCCCGGCGCGGGAACAGGTGGCACTGGACGTTGAACACGGTCTGGGCGCCCGGCGTGATCAGGAAGCTGTAGGCGCCGGAGACGCTGGGGCTATCGAGCCAGGCATGGACCCGCACGCTCTTTTCGCCGGCCTTCGGGCGTTCCAGCCAGAAGCTGCGGAAGACCGGGAATTCCTCGTTGTTGTCGCCGGTGCCGATGGCCAGGCCGCGCGCCGACAGGCCGTAGCCGAGATTGGCGGCAACGGCGCGGAAGTAGCTGGCCCCCAGGAAGGCGGCGACTTCATCCATGCCCGGCACGCCGATGGCGTGAAAGCGGAAACCGGCATAGCCAAGATCGGCCGAAAACGCCGCCTTGGGCGTTTCATCAAAGCTGAAATTGTCGGCGGCATAGGCGATCGGTCGGGCCTGGCCGTCGGCCACTTCGTAGAAATCGATGCGGGTCTTGTTCAGACCGCCGCGATGGAAAAACTCTACGCGGAAGCCCAGCCCCTGCCCGGCCCACAGCGATTTGGCCTTGCGGAAACGGATGCCGCGATATTCGTCATAGCCCATCTGGTCGAGCGCCTTGGGCAACTCGGATGACGGCGCGGCATAGGGCTTGGCGGCGGCCTCGCGCGCCAGGTCGATCACCGTCTGGAAGCTGAACCCGCCGCTGGGCGCCGACCGTGCGGCCATGGGAACGGCAAACCCCAACAAAGCGGCCGAAGCCCCCGCCATAAACTCCCGCCGCTGCAACACCATACCGTCAGCCATTTCCTGTCCAAGTCGATCCATACGTGCGCCGGTGCCTGTTTGCATCGCCACATGAACCGCCTGAAATTCTCCGGTAGGGAGGCATAAAATTTCAATGACGATCCCGCACACCCTTATCGGGCGTATTTCAAAGTCTTATGAAACAAGAAAAGTGACCGCATTTAGGCGAAACTTAACAAAAGCTTAATTTCATATTGCGCCCGCGAACAAAGCGGCTTTTTTGTGGCGCCTTATGGGTAAAATCAGGCCGGTGGCGGATAGATGCCATGCAGCACCCGGTCGAAATGCTCTTCGACCGCCGTCTTGCAGGTACAGGAAATCGTTTTCAACGCTGAGGGGTCGCGAACGATGAGCAGCCCGCGCTTTGTGTCGATGACGCCCTCCCGGCGCAGCGCTCCGACGACCCGGTTCACAAAGGTGCGCCCAACCCCCAACATGTCGGCCAGTTGCTCCTGGGTCATGGCAAATTCCGTCGCGCCCATTCTCGCCGAACCGGACAGAATGAGCTTGGCGACGCGCTGCCGGATCGTGTGCGTGGCATTGCACGCCGACGTCTGGAAAACCTGCGCCAGCAAGCAGTCGGAATAGCGGGAGAACCAGTGACGGATCGCCAGGGATTCGATCTTCAGCTGTTCAAGAGCCGATGTCTTGATCCTCAGGAAAGGACCGGGGACGCGCACCACCGATGTCGCATAGGCCGGGATTTGCCCGTTGGAGACGATGCCGCCGATGGCCCCTTCACGCCCGACAAACCCGACATCCACGGACGCGCCCTCGGCATTCGTGACGCAGAACGCCGCCAGGGAAGGTCCGCACGGAAACCAGGTGTCAACGACGTTTTGCCCGGCGTGGACAAGGACACTATCCGCCGGCATGTCGAGCGCCAGCATGTGCGGCTCCAGGCGGTCGCGATCGGCAGCCAACAGGACGCTCAAAAGCGCATTTTGTGACAACTGGGATTTCGTGGCAGCGGTCATGGGAAGCTCGAAAAATAATTCCGGTTGAGTGTGCGCTAGTGCACGGACAGGCGCTGCACAGGAGTGTTACCCGTGCACACAACGCCGTCTGGCCTGACGCTGCGTCTGTCTAGGCCCAGGTGTCATAAGGCCGCAATGTGCCCCTCTAAAGCGCGGATAAAATTGATATGTTTGCCGCGTACCCGGCGCCGGTCGAGGTTAGCTGAAGATGGGACAGGACGACACCGATCCGGGGCGCGACGATGCCCAGGCGCGCCTTCACCGTGAATTCGACAACGTTCTTGCGGCTGTGATCGGCAGCCTGAATGTGCTGGCGCGTCGCCACGCCGACGACAGCATAACGCAGGCCGTGGTCATGAACGCGCTTTACGGCTGCTCCGATCTCAAGCGCACAGTCGAGAAGATATTGCAGGAAACGTCGGCCCCATCCTGACCCGATCTTATCGGCCCCTTATCCCCTCGCCTGTGCCCGGGGCCGATTCCTTATGCCGCAAGGGCTATAACGGAACGCTGAGCAAGGAGGACGACATGTCCGAAATCGAATCCCGCAAATATCGCAGCGAACACCGCAACAAGGCCCGCGTCGATTCCGGGCGCTTCAATCAACCAACGCAGTTTCACCCCGACCAGGCAAAGGCGCATCAGGACGCCGTCGAAATCAAGCAACGCGACAAGCAGTAGAGGATACATGATATGGACAATGGCGAAGTCCCTCCGGACATCCAGCCGCCCGACGGCGGCGCCAGCTATGCCGACTGGTCGATCGGCGCGGCCCGCGACCATCTCAACGACAGCGAACACGACGTCCTGCTGAGCCTCGGCGCCGCCGTCGCCGCCCGCTGGAGCGATCTGCCGCGCGACGTGCAGAAAAGCCTGTTCAATCAGGCGGCGGCGCGCAACTCGCCGGATGCCCGGCAACTGAAAACCCACATCGCCCGTTTCCTGCACGACCATGCCGAGCAGGAAAAGAACCCGGCGGGCCTCGACATCTCCATGTAAAGGAGGTTCACATGAGCGACGCTCAAAACCCCGAACTCATCGACATACCGGTCGATCCGATCACCGGCCCGGCCGGTATTGTCAAACGCCCCAGGCCGGAAACGGAGCCCCCGGAAGACAAAGAGCCTGATCCGTTGCGCGGCCCCCTGGGTGATACCACCTCAGAACCTTATGAAAATGAGGGCTGACGATTAGGTCAGTCCTCATTTTTTTTAAACCGCCACCTTGACCTTGGCATTGGTTGTGTAGACGCCACTGGCTTCGCCCTGCGCCAGGATGTGCCCCGCCAGCGCCATTTCGGCATGCTCACCGGAGAAATCGTCTTCCAGATTGAGCGTCGGCACATCGAGCGCAAAGACAATAAAGTGGTAGGTGTGGATGCGTTCGTCATTCCACGGCGGACACGGCCCGTCATAGCCGTTTTCCCCCTTGCCGCGATCGGCGAAGCTGTTGCGCCCTTTCTGGCTGGTGACGGCTTCGTTTTCATCGAAACCCGCAATGGCAGGCGGAATATCGGCCACCAGCCAGTGATAGAAGTTCTTGCGCGGCGCCGATTCCGCGATTGTCTGGTCTTGTTTGTTGGCCGGACCAAAATCGGCCGGCACGTCACGGTCGACCACCATCAGGAAGAACGACTTGGTGCCGTCCGGCGCGCCCTGCCATTCGACCGCTGGGCTGGTATTGCCGCCCGGATGCACAGCGCCCTTGCCGTCGGGCGCGCAATAGGCAAAACGCTCGGGAATGGGCCTGCCGGCTTCGATGCCGGTGACTTTTACGATCATCGCCATGGCGTCCTCCTATTTTTTCATCTTGCCCCAGGCTTCGTCATAGTCGCCCGTTTCGCCGATGGATTCGGCATGTTTATTGAGCTGCTTCACCGTCTTGCGGAAATCGGCCTCGGCTTCGGTGCGCAGGCCCGCGGCCTTGCTGCCGAAGCGTTCTTCCCACGACGGCGCGTAGGTCAGCGTGATCAGGTAGCCTGCCCGCCGATATAGCTCCGTGAGCGTCTCGCGGCTCTTGGCGTGCTTGATGTCGTCGCGAATCTCGCTGAAAATCCTGTCGATGTCGGCCTTGTTGTCGACGTGGCCATAGACGGGTTTGCTGCCATGCTTGGTGTGCACCTTTTCGGCGGTATGAACCATGATGCGGTCTCCGGAGCCAAAAACTGGAATGCCGCCCCGGCGCCGGACCATCGGCGTCGCGCCATAAGGATTCAATCGCTAAGGCGTTCCACTTTGCCGCTATGGTTAACTTCAACGAATCGTACTAGATTTAGTATAGAACAGATATGGAATAGTGATTCGTCACTGATTCGGTCATGATTCGTTTCCGTCCCGTTCGGCTGGACATTAGGAACTCGTTTACAACCGCCGTCGCTGTCCACCTCCGCTGCATAATCTGCTTTGCAAATGGCGCTGCGTTCCCTATTTAGGGGCCGTGTCACCGCCTCCTGCCGCCGCTGTTTCCGTCCGCTCCGCCGATCAGGCGAAGCTCATGGCCGTCTTGGGTCCGACCAATACCGGCAAGACCCACTTTGCGCTTGAGCGCATGTGCGGCTATGCTACCGGCATGATCGGCCTGCCGCTGCGCCTGCTGGCGCGCGAGATCTATGAGCGGCTGGTGGCCATCAAGGGCGTCAATGCGGTCGCCCTGATCACCGGCGAAGAAAAGATCATCCCGCGCCTGCCCTCCTATTTCGTCTGCACCGTCGAAGCCATGCCGCTGGAGCGCCAGGTCGATTTCCTGGCCATCGACGAAATCCAGCTGTGCGGCGATCCGGAACGCGGCCACGTCTTCACCGACCGCCTGCTGCATGCCCGCGGCCGCTATGAGACCCTCTTCCTCGGTGCCGGCACCTTCGCGCCGCTGTTCCGCCGGCTGTTTCCGGAAGGCGAGATCATGCTGCGCGAACGCCTGTCGCAGCTCAGCTATTCCGGCCCGAAGAAGCTGACTCGCCTGCCCAAGCGCTCGGCCATCGTCGCCTTCTCGACCGAAAAGGTCTACGCCATCGCCGAACTGATCCGGCGCCAGCGCGGCGGCGCCGCCGTCGTCATGGGGAGCCTGAGCCCAAAGACCCGCAACGCTCAGGTCGAGCTGTTCCAGAAAGGCGAGGTCGATTTCCTGGTCGCCACCGACGCCATTGGCATGGGCCTGAACATGGACATCGCCCATGTCGCCTTCTCCGGCCTGTCAAAGTTCGACGGCAAGCACACCCGCCACCTGACCGCCCAGGAAATCGGCCAGATCGCCGGCCGCGCCGGCCGCTTCACACGCGAAGGCACCTTTGGCGTCACCGGTGAATGCCACGACATGGACGCCGACCTGGTCCACGCCGTCGAAAACCATGAATTCAGTGCCATCGACGCCGCTGAATGGCGCAACCCGTTCCTCGACTTCTCGTCGCTAGAGGCCCTGCTGAAAAGCCTGACCCGGCCGTCGAATGCGATCGGCCTGCGCCTGGCCAAGGAAGCCCTGGACGAAAAGGCCCTGCGCCTGCTGGCCCAGGACGACGACATCGCTGCCAAGATCGGCAATCCAGTAACCTTGCGCACCCTATGGGAAGCCTGCCAGTTGCCGGATTTCCGCAAAACCGGCTTCGACGAATATCTGAAACTGGTCAGCTTCCTGTTCTGGTCGCGCCTGAGCCCCGGCGGCCACGTGCCCGAGGACTGGTTCGAAGCCCAGATTCATGACCTCGACAAGACGGACGGCGACATCGACACCCTGTCGTCGCGGCTGTCTGGCGTACGCACCCTGTCTTACATCGCCAATCGCGGCGGTTGGCTTAAGCGGACCGATCACTGGCGCGACGCCACGCGCGACCTGGAAGAACGCCTGTCCGACCGGCTGCACGAAGCCCTGATGCAGCGCTTCATCGACGCCCGGACCAGCGCGCTGTTGAAGGCGTTGAACGCCGACGAAGTCCTGCGCCCCGAAGTTACCGCCGCGGGCGACGTCATTATCGAAGGCCACACTGTCGGCGAACTGAAAGGCCTGTCCTTCCGCCTCAGTTCCTCGGAAAGCGTCATCGCCGACAAGACCCTGCGCCAGGCGGCGTTCCGGGCAGTCACCCCGGTGCTGCTTGATCGCCTGCGCGACCTTGGCAACGCGCCATCGAAGACGCTGCGGGTGCAGGACGGCTATGTGCTGTGGAACAATGAACGCGTCGCCAGGATCGAGCCGAGCGACTATTTCGCCCCGCGCCTCAAGCTGTCCGAAAGCGCCGACCACCCAGCCCTGCGCGCCCGCGCCGAGAAGCGCGTGACGGACTATGTGCGCCAGACCAGCCTCAGCCTGTTGAAATCGCTGGCGAAAATCAAATCAATTTCCGAAAATCCGGAATCAACGGCTAATCTGCGCGCCATTACGTTTCAACTTTTAGAGAATAATGGCGTTCTGCGTCGCGACGAAAATCTCAAGCTGACGCCGGAAGAAAAGGCCGCCCTGAAGGCCGCCGGCATCGCCGGGCATCGTTACCTGTGGTTCCTGCCCGACCTGCAGAATGGCAAGCAGCGCCACTATATGCGTGGCTTTGGAAACGTGAACGGCACCGATCAGCGCGCCCTGAGCCTGCAAGGTATGGTGACAATCGGCGACCAGACCGTCAGCCTGAAAACCCTGTCGCACCTCGACAAGATCATGGGCGCCGGCCTTTATCAGAAGGGCGTCGTTTATGTTCGCCCGGCGGATATCGATGCTTTGGGATTGGACGAAAAGGCCCGCGACAAGCTCTTGCTGGCTTTAGGCTATGTGAAGGTACCGAGCATTCAGGCGCCGGTGGTGACGCCCGCTACCACGCCGGAACCACAGACTGCTCCGGCGGAAACGCCAGTCACCGAAGAACCGGCGCCGGTTGACGCCAATCCGGAAGCGGCTTCGATCGAGGAAGCCACCGCTCCTGTGGAACCGGTCACTGAGGTGCCTTCCGAACCCGTGATGGAAGAGCGCCTCGGCTGGCGGCAAAAGCGTCCCGACAGCGAAAAGCCACCGCGCCAACGCCACAAACCCAAGCGTTCGGCGCCTGCGGCGGAAAAAGCCGAAACGACAGCCGACACCAAAGGTCCGCGCGATAAAACCAACCCGCGCCACAAACCAAAGCCTTCCGGCCAGAGGCCAAAGGTCGAAAAACCGCGCGAGCCCTATATCAATCCCTACTCGCCTTTCGCCATCCTGCGCGAAAAGATGAAGCAGAATTGACAAACTTTGCCATAGGGCGCACCTTTCCCTCAGGAGCACTCTTATGGCCACGATGAACGTTTCCCTGCCCGATCAGATGAAAGCTTGGGTCGAAGCCCAGGCCGAAACCGGCCGTTACAGCAATTCGAGCGACTACGTCCGCGACCTGATCCGCAAGGATCAGGAAAAGGCGGAAAAGATCGCTGCTATGCAAAAGTTATTGGACGAGTCTTTTGCAAGCGGCGTTAGCACTCGGAGTCTGGAAGAGATTCGTGAGGCCGCACGCGCAGAAGCCCGCAATCGCGGGCTTCTGCCTTCATGAGCTTTCGTCTAAGCGAGGCTGCCGATCGAGATCTCATGTCGGTTTATCTGAAAGGCCTTGAGCAATTCGGCTTAACGCAGGCAGATCGCTACTTTGACGAAATGCAGGAAACTTTCCTGCGTCTGGCGACCTTCCCGGAAATGGGCCGACGACTGCCTGAATTGCGTCAAGCTCCGAGAATGCATGCTTTTCGAGCCCATTTAATATTCTACACGATCGACGACGCTGGAATAATGATTCACCGTATCCGCCATCATAACGAAGATTGGCAGAATGACTGACGCCCCCGCCTCCGTCCGTCTCGATGTCTGGCTGTGGCGCGCGCGGTTCTTCAAGACCCGCGCCCTGTCGGCCAAGATGTGCGACTCCGGCCACGTCCGGCTGGAACGTTTCGGCCAGGTCAGCCGGGTGGACAAATCGTCGCAGGCGGTCAAGCCGGGCGACCGGCTGATCTTCGCCATCGGATCGCGATTGGTCGACCTGGAAATCCTCGGCACCGGTGAACGGCGTGGTCCGGCGCCCGAAGCGCAAGGCCTTTACAAACTTAAGGATTCTGGTGCCGAAACTGACGCTAAACCCTCGCTTTAGAACAAATGGCCCGGTCAAAGCCACGCAAGACTTGACACAGACGCGCCATTTGCGCATGACGCCATCCGTTCAATAAGGCTTATGCGACAATGACCTACATCGTCACCGACCCGTGCGTAAAATGCAAGTTCATGGACTGCGTCGAAGTGTGTCCAGTGGATTGCTTCTACGAAGGCGAGAACTTCCTGGTCATCAACCCGGACGAATGCATCGACTGCGGCGTCTGTGAGCCTGAATGCCCGGTCGACGCGATCAAGCCGGACACCGAGGACGACGGCACCAAGTGGCTGGAAATCAACACGAAATATGCCGCCATCTGGCCGAATATTTCCGAAAAGGGCACGCCGCCGGCGGATAAGGAAGAATTTGAACGCGAAACCGGCAAATTCGAAAAATATTTTTCCGAAAAGCCCGGCGACGGCCGGTAAAAAGAAACCGTTTTGCGCCGCAAACACTTATGACTCAGGGCTTTACCGGCCCCGAACGACTCTGGGCGCGCGTCTTTATCCAGACTTTATCTTGTCGCAAAATTGTGATATATACTCACACATTGCCAGAGTCGTAGTGGCCGCCTTTCATCCCTGAATGATTTCATCGATGGATCAAGGCGCTTCGGCCCGTGCAAATCTTCGTTTGTTTTTATGCGTTCAGCCCCAGCTCCCCTTAAGGGACTGACACGCGCCCTCGACGCAGGTCGGATGAGAATTTTGTCTTAGTCTGGAAATTTGCACACGCCGCGCCTTGGGAGAGTATCCTGTCTCATGGAGCGGTTTTGTGCGTTTGGGTTTTGCCATTCAGGATTGCTTGATTCTGGATGACGCTTTCTTGACGCTGTAAGATGAATAATCGCCCGGCCCCAGCTTTCAGCGAAAGGCACTGACATGTCAGCAGATACCGCCACCCTCATCCGTCATGATTTTTCCGTAGGCGACAAGGTCGTCTATCCGGCGCACGGCGTCGGCACCGTCGCCGCGGTGGAAACCCAGGAAGTGGCCGGCTACGCGCTGGAAGTGTTTGTCGTGACCTTCGACCACGAGAAGATGACTCTGCGCGTGCCGACCAAGAAGGCGAAGACCGCCGGCCTGCGTCACCTTGCCGCCGAAGCCGTCATGTCGCAAGCCCTCGTTACTCTGAAGGGCCGCGCCCGTATCAAGCGCACCATGTGGTCGCGTCGCGCCCAGGAATATGAAGCCAAGATCAACTCCGGCTGCCTGGTGTCTCTGGCCGAGGTCGTGCGCGACCTGCACCGTTCGGAAAGCCAGCCCGAGCAATCCTATTCCGAGCGTCAGCTCTATGAATCGGCGCTCGACCGCATGGCCCGCGAAGTGGCGGCCATCGAAAAGATCGACCGCGACTCGGCCGTGGCCATCCTCAACAAGAACCTGACCAAGGCCGCCTGAGCGCCTTTGATAAATTGAACAGAAAGCCCTCCGGTTCTGCCGGAGGGCTTTTTCAGTTGCGTCAGGCTTGAACAGGGACAGAACGGCAAAAAGCGCCGTTTTCCCCTTGACCTCGTGGGCTGCTTTGCCTATAGAACGCGCCTCCTGATGCCCCGGCGCAAGCCTGTGGGCCTCGTAACTCATTTCCTATCCGAAGGTGGATCTCATGTCGCGTCGCTGCGAACTCACCGGTGTCGGCCCGATGGTTGGCCATTCCGTGAGCCACTCCAACATCAAGACGAAGCGCCGCTTCCTGCCGTCCCTCCGTCAAACCGACCTGGCGTCTGACGCCCTGGGTCAGTCCTACCGTCTGAAGATCTCGAACGCCGCCCTGCGCACGCTCGACTTCCGCGGCGGCCTGGACGCCTTCCTGGTCAAGGCTGACGATGCCGACCTGTCGCTGCGCGCCCGTCGCCTGAAGCGTCAGATCAAGGCGAAGCTGCTGGAAGCCAAGGCTTCCTAAGGCCTGCTCCATCACTGAATTGAAAAACCCGGCCGTTGGCCGGGTTTTTTATTGCGTCCAATCGAAGATCAGCAACTTCGGCTCAGCGAACTCACCGATGCCGTCGCTGATGAAGTACAGGCGGTAACCCGTTTCCGTCTTCACAGCCGCCACGCCTTCGAAATTGTCCGTCGGTAAAGGCGGTGCGATTTTCAGGAGGGTCTCGACCTCAGTCAACCGGTTGCCGTCGAGCTTCAGCAGTCGCAGGATATTGCGCGCGCCGGTCAGCGGATCGTAATAGCGCGACAGGGTCAGGATATCATGGTCACGCGTCGGATCGGCCGGATCAAGCACAGCCAGCGACACGGTCTTGTACAGAAAGCCGGGCGCTGGCGGCCCCTTCACGGACCGGCACACATAGTCGGCCAGATAGCAGCGCCAGTAACCTCCCGATTCGACGCCCACCAGCAGGGAGTCACCGCCGGTTTCATGGACGAACGTCAGTCCCTCCATGCCTTCGTTGTCGGGGAAGCGTGGCAAGCCTGAGAACGGCAATATGCTGCCCTTGCCGCGCCAAGGGTCCGGCTGCGGGTAGGCGGCGATGCGATGAAAGCCTTCGAAGGACACGTAGCGCGTGCCGGTTGCCGGATCGACGGCGATATCCTCGGCATCGCCCTGGGTCTTGTCGTAGAAGATCTTGCCGTTTTCATCGCGCAGCGGATCGATCACAAGCGGGCTGTCCTTGAAACCGCCCTGCCCGTCCGGAACCAGCGAGAACCGAGCCGCCGCACCCCAGTCGCTGATTGCTTCGACGGTCAGGCCCCTGCCATCCGGCGAAACCTGCAAATCAGATAACCCGGTCAGGAAAGACGTGCCGCTCGCCACCATGTCATAGCCCGCCACATAGCGAACCTTCGGGTTGACGGGCTTCAGATCGCTTGCTGCCTTCAAGGCACGGAAACTGACTGTGGGCGTCTGGTTATATGGAACGGGCTCGGCAGATGCCACCGATGCCGCCAACACGCCCGCAAGAATCGCAATCCTGATCATCCAGATACCTTAGCACACTGATATGACGGCATTTCGCTCAGGGCTCACTAAAGAGTTCTGTGAGTTTATCCATGAGTCCCCCCGCCAGATGCTCAACGTCGATCAGCGTCAGCGCCCGCTTGTAATAGCGCGTCACGTCATGGCCGATGCCGATGGCCACCAGTTCGACGCGATGCGCGCTTTCGATATCGCCGATAACCTTGCGCAAGTGGTTTTCCAGATAGTGCCCGGAATTGACGCTCAGGGTGGAGTCGTCGACCGGCGCGCCATCTGAAATCACCATCAGGATCTTGCGCTGTTCCGGCCGCCCGGCCAGCCGTGAATAGGCCCACTGCAGCGCCTCGCCGTCGATATTTTCCTTGAGCAGGCCCTCGCGCATCATCAGCCCGAGGTTTTTGTGCGCCCGCCGCCAAGGATTGTCGGCCGCCTTGTAGATAATGTGGCGCAGGTCGTTGAGCCGTCCCGGCGCCGCCGGCTTACCCGCCCGCACCCAGGCCTCGCGCGACATTCCGCCCTTCCAGGCCTTGGTGGTGAAGCCGAGGATTTCGGTTTTGACGCCCACGCGCTCCAACGTCCGCGCCAGGATGTCGGCGCACATCGCCGCCACCATGATCGGCCGGCCGCGCATCGAGCCGGAATTGTCGAGCAGCAGGGTCACCACCGTGTCGCGGAACTCGGTATCCTTTTCCTGCTTGAACGACAAAGGCGCTGACGGGTCGACAATCACCCGCGTCAGCTTGGCGGCATCGAGCACGCCTTCTTCCAGATCGAAGCTCCACGACCGGCTCTGCTGTGCCATCAGCTTGCGTTGCAGCCGGTTGGCCAGCCGCGACACTACCGACGCCATATTGGCCAGTTGCGCGTTCAGGAAGCCGCGCAGCCGCTCCAGTTCCTCCGGATCGCACAGCTCCTCGGCAGTGACGATCTCGTCGAACTGTCGGGTATAGACGTCATAGTCAGGCTTGGGCTTGGCGTCCGGCAGGTCAGTGTCGCGACGCTCAGCCTCCCCCGCCTCGCCGTCCGGCACTTCGTCGGTGGACGATTCCGACATCTGCTGCGGATCGCCCTCCATCTGGGTGTAGTCGTCCTCGCCCTCGGTCGCGTTCTCATCGCCGGCGGCCTTGTCTTCTGGCTGGTCGGGCTGAGGCGCTTGATCGTCTTGCTCGTCCTTGTCCTCGGCTTCGTCAGGATCGGACTCGCCTTCGTTCTGGTCCTCGCCCTGATCCTGCTTTTCTTTTTCGGCGTCGCGGCTGTCGTCGATCAGATCGAGATCGGTCAGAACCTTGCGCGCCATGTCGGCGAACGCCTTCTGGTCCTTGATCAACGGCAGGAGCTTTCGCAGATCGGCACCAGCCTGGTCCTCGATCTCGCCGCGGAAGAAGTTGACCACCCGCTCAACCAAGGCAGGCACCGGATCGCCGGTCAGGGTCTCGCGCGCGATCTGCCCCAGCATGTCAGCGAAGTTCAGCTCGGCCTTTTCTTCCTTGCGCGCCAGCCCGGACTTTTCCAGGTCACCGAGCATGGCGGCGTGAAGATTCTGCCGCACGCCTTGCAGATTGCGCGCGCCCAAAGCTTCCAGCCGCGCCTGCTCAAGCGCGTCGAAGGCCTCACCGCTTTTGACATCGCGCGGCCGGCCATTGGCGTGGATGGTTTCGTCGTGATGGGCGACGCGCAGCGCCAGCCGGTCGGCCTGACCGCGCACCTGCTGGGCCAGCCTGGGCGCCAGGTCACGCGGCGGATGCGGCAGGATCAGCTTGTCACCGTCGATCTTCGGCCCCTCGGCGCCGAACACGACCTCGAGTTCCGGATGCTCGGCAAGGGCGCGGGTCGAATGGACCAGCGCTTTCTTGAATGGCTCGGACAAGATGGTTGTCTTGGGCGGCATGGCCCTAGATCACCTTCACCTTGAGGGCGCTTTCCTTCACATCCGTACCGAACGCCCGCTGATAGAACTCCGCCAGGGTGTGGCGCTCCAGCTCGTCGGACTTGTTCAGGAAGCTCAGGCGGAAAGCCAGTTCCGGATCGTTGTTGAAAATCAGGGTGTTCTGCGCCCAGGTGATGACGGTCCGCGGGCTCATGACGGTCGAGATATCGCCATTGGCAAAAGCCGAACGCGAATAGTCGGCCACCCGCACCATGGCGTCGATAATGCCCTTCTTCTCCGGCGTGTTAAATTCCGGCACCTTGGCCAGCACGATTTCGACCTCGGCCTCGTGGCTGAGATAGTTGAGCGTCGTCACCAGCGACCAGCGGTCCATCTGGCCCTGGTTGATCTGCTGGGTGCCGTGATAGAGGCCGGTCGTGTCGCCGAGACCAATGGTGTTGGTCGTCGAGAACAGGCGGAAATACGGGTTCGGCTTGATGACCTTGTTCTGGTCGAGCAGGGTCAGGCGGCCCTGCGCTTCCAGCACGCGCTGAATGACGAACATCACGTCCGGACGGCCGGCATCGTATTCGTCGAATACCAGCGCCACCGGGCGTTGCAGCGCCCACGGCAGGATGCCTTCGCGGAATTCAGTGACCTGCTGGCCGTCCTTGAGCACGATTGCGTCCTTGCCGATCAGGTCGATCCGCGAGACGTGGCTGTCCAGGTTGACTCGGACCAGCGGCCAGTTCAGGCGGGCGGCGATCTGCTCGATATGGGTCGATTTGCCGGTGCCATGGAAACCCTGCACCATCACACGGCGGTCAAACGCAAAGCCGGCGCAGATGGCCAGCGTGGTCTGCGGATCGAAGCGGTAGGCGTCATCGATCTCGGGCACATGCGCGTCTCGCACCGAAAACGCTGGCACCATCATGTCCGCGTCGACGCCGAATACATCGCGAATGCTGACCTTGGTATCAGGAACGTGGGTCAACAACGCATCAGCGATTTCTAACTCGGCAGCCATGATATTTCGGACTTTCAACGGACGGACAATAACACTTTCAGCTAGGCCCATAAGGCCTTCGGCACAACCCTAATATCGTGATGGCTGATAATTTTTCCAGCGTCTTTTTATCGCAGTGCGATAAGCGTCGTGACAGCTATCGCCGGTCAGGTTTTCGGCTAGAATGACGCCGTCACAGAAGGGGGCAGACGGTGAGCGAAGCCAATCTCAAACTGATCAAGACGTTTTTCCGCGCCATTGAGGACGGCGATCTTGAGGCGGTTGTCGCCTGCTATCATCCGGATGTCCGCCATACCGAATGGCCGAACGCCCTGCGCAAGGAAGGCGTGGTCTCGACGCTCGACGACATCAAGGCCGCGTTCGAACGTGGCCGCAAGTCTGTGAAAAGCCAGACCTTCCATGTCAATGCGCTGGTCGGCGACGACGACCTGGTGGCCGCCGAAGCGTTATGGCGCGGGGTGCTGAACGTCAGCTTCGGCAAGCTCCAGGCCGGCGACACCATGACGGCGCATGTCTGCACGGTCTTCGAACTGCGTGTCGGGAAAATCTTCCGCCAGCGCAATTACGACTGCTTCGAGCCGTTTTAATCCTCGTCCGGGTATTGATAGCTGACCAGCTTGTCGAGGAACGGCGCGTCCGCCAGGTCCTCCATGGTGTCGCGGACCGGCCATTCGTTCATATGGTCGAACCACGGCACCTTGCCTTCGACGCCGTAGTGGATCACCGGCTCGATCCGGTCGGGATGGTCGAAGGCGCCGATCGCCACCGCCACGCCATCCGGCGCCTCATAGGTCAGAGGCGTACCGCAATTCGGGCAAAAGCCGCGCTTGACCAGATTGGAACTCTGGAAGCGTGCTGGTTCGGCCTTGGTCCAGGTCAGGGTCGTCTCGCGCACCGACACCAGCGGCGCGAAGACATTGCCGAACGCCTTCTGGCACATGCGGCAGTGGCACACCGACGCCTTGCCGAGCGGCCCGTCGACCTCGAACCGCACCGCGCCGCACTGGCATCCGCCTTTTAATGCTGCCATGATCCGTCTCCTGCTTGCTGCATTCACGATCATGCTTATATGGCGGACGAAGGCAAGAAAACGTCAGCCAGGAAACTTAAAAGCAGCAATGGATATCCGCCAACTCGACAATCCGGCGTGGTCGGCGCTCACCAGCCGCCATGCGAACCTGGCGCTGCGCCACGACGCGGTCCGACGCTATCCGGCCGAAGTGTCGCCGTTTGCCGCAGTCGCCGACGCCGCGGACCTCCCCGCCCTCACCGAAATGATGGCGCCCGGCGACAACGCCGTGATCTGGGCGACCGAAGAACACGACACGCCGGAAGGTCTTGAGCTGGTCGTCCGCTTTCCGATTCAGCAAATGGCGGCGTTCGATGCGCGGCCAGCCAATGTGGCCGACGATGCCGAAACCATGACGGCCGCCGATGCACCGGCCATGCAGCAACTGGCCCTTCTCACCCGGCCTGGCCCGTTCGGCCTGCGCACCATTGAAATGGGGGATTATATCGGCATCCGGAACGGCGGCGGCATTATCGCTATGGCCGGCGAGCGCATGAAGCCCGGCGACTTCACCGAAGTCAGCGCCATCTGCGTCCACCCCGACCACCAGGGCAAGGGTCATGCCCGTCGCCTGACGTCGATCATGATGAAGCGCGTGCTGTCTGACGGTCGCGTACCGTTTCTCAATGTGCTGCCGGACAACCAGGCTGCCATTGCGCTTTATGAAAGCCTGGGCTTCGTGCCGCGCCGGGTGTTGCAGGTCCACCTGTTCCGCAAACCGGGCGGCGACGGCAACAGCGATCCGTATTTCAGCCACCTTTAGGTCACGGCCACTGTCCGTAAAGCCTTCAAAATGGATGAGATGTCAGGAGGCTAGCGCCGCAGGTATACTACATAGCTGCAAGCGACGCCGACGCCGCAGATCACCATTTTCAAGGCTTTACGAAGAGGTGGTCATTTTCTTGAGAACCTTATACGCCTTGATCACGCGCTGCAACTTGTCCTCGGCCGAGCGGTCGCCGCCGTTGTTGTCCGGGTGGCAACGCTTGAGCAGCTCGGTATAACGCACGCGAATCTGGTCCCAAGTCGCCCCGGCTTCGAGATCGAGGTCGGCAAAAGCCTGGCGTTCGATCTTGCCGTACTGCTTCTCGGCCGGGCCGGCCTTGTCGCGATTCGGCGACGCGCCGGCGCCGAAAACACTGTGCGGATCGTAGAACCCACCGGCCTTGGTGCCCTTGGTGGCGAAATTGGCGGCTTCGCGCGACACGCGCGATGCCCGGAACGCCCAGGTCGGACGATCACCGGTGGCAATCGATTCGCGGTGGCGGCGGGCTTCACCCTCGCTCATGCCGGAAAAGAAGTTCCAGTTTTTATTGTACTCGCCGGCATGAAGCTGGCAGAAGTTATAGTATTCATTCATCATTTCGCGCGACTTCGGCGCGCGCGCCGTCGATGCCTTATGGCATTCCGGCCATTCGCATTGAATCTGGCCTGGCTTGAGATGCAGGACATCGTCTTCCGGACGGCGCGTCTTTTCCTCGCCTTCCTTAGGCGGACGGATACGCATATCCATGAATCGAGGCTTGTACTTAAACTCTTCGCTCATATGATGAACTATCACCTTCAAAGCTTAACAAAAATCTGAATTGCCGCGCCTACAGGAGGCCCTGCCCATGGGAACCGTCGCTGACCGAATCCGATCAAAGCTGAACGAGGCCCTCACTCCGGCGCGTCTGGATATCCAGGACGACAGCGCCAAACATAGTGGGCATTCGGGCGCACGTGAAGGGGGGGAAAGTCATTTTTCCGTGGTCATCGTGTCAGCAAAGTTTGATGGACTGACCCGGGTCGCCCGGCAAAGGCTGATCAACACGGTGCTGGCGGAGGAATTGGCCGGGCCGGTTCACGCCTTGAGCATTCAGGCGAAAACGCCCGCCGAGGCCGACTAGGCGCCTTCGCGCACCACCGTCAGCGACAGCGCCGGCAGGTCGACCGCGCCCCCGGCTTTTAGTTTGCGTTTGACAGGGGGCAGGCTGCGTACGACGTGGCTTTCGTCGCCATTCGCCTGCCATGTGTAGCGCGACGAATCGTATTGGTAGACCATTGCGGCTTTCAAGCCGTGGTGTCCGGACAGCCTGAAACGGACGTCATGGACATGTGTGTCGCGATTGACGATCATCACCGCCCACCGGCCGTCGGGCCGTTTCACCGCATAAGCCGTCACCAGCGGCTGATCCTCTGCCACCGCCGGATAGAGCCCATGCACGCCATGCCCCGCTTGCAGCCAGTCCTGGTTTAGCATCCGCGCCCCCCAATAGGTCGGCATATTGTCGCGCGCCTGGCCATTCTCATCAGCCGATTGCAACATCATAGTACCGTAACCACCGCACGGTTTCGGCGCTGCCAGCGGCCAGTTCGGCCCATAGCCGAACAGATAGGCCGCTTTGCCGCCCCGGCTCAGGAACCCGGCGGCGATATCGGCGTTCATCAGAGCCGACGGCACCTCGACCTCAGCCCGGCCGCCGAACGCCGAAAAGCCGTACTCCGTGATGATCCAGTCGATCGAACGCGGCACCCCGTCTTTGTCGAGCCGCGCCATCAGTTCGTCCATTCCCTGCCCTTGTTTGACCAGCAGCGTACTGGCCGGCGGACAAGTATCGTCGAAGGGGTAACGCTCGAAGGTGAAGAAATTCAGATCCTTGATCCGCCCGCGCGCCTCAAGCCGCTTGACGAACTGGCTGGTGAACGACTTGTCGGCCTCGTCTTCCATGTAGGCATCGGCGATGGCGTCCTGCAGCGACGGCCCGCCCAGCCGCAACCCCGGATCAACGCCATGCACCGCGTCCGCCGCCTGGATATACAGGTCGGCATAGTCGATACCACTCATCAACTGACCGTCCGGCTCTTCGCCCAGCTCGATGCCCATCACCGGGTAGTGCTTGCTTTTCACGTAGCGGATCAGGGCGGCGGCATTGTCCGGCGTATCGTAAAGCGCCCCGACCGGGATCATCATCGGCTGGCCTTGCGTCAGCCCGCTTTGATAGACGCGATCTATGCCCGGCTGCTCCAGTGCGTCGTCACGGTCGACCGCCCGGTGCCAAGGATCGGTCGAAGACGTCACGACAAACGACTGTGCACTGGCCTTCGGGCCGTGGCGGATGGCGTCACGGAATTGGCCATCGACACCCGTCGATCCGACATAAAGCTCACGCACCGCAAAGCCCAGCCGGTCGCGAATATCGGTTGAGCCCTCCGGCGCTGTGCCCGATCCCTGCTCCAGCTTCAGGCGGACAAAATGCGCCTTGGTTGGCGTCAATTTCAGGACCGCCACCCCACCCTTGCCGCCGGTCACCCGGCCGCCGGGAAAATCAACCCAGTGGCCTTTCGGGCCATATTGATCGCCCACCCAATATTGCACGGCGTACATGGTAGCATATGGCTCGGCCCAGACGATCCTGGCCGTATCGACCGTCGTTTCCGCGCCAAGATCGATGATGGCCCACTGCGGATGATTACTGTCGAGATGGGTGAAATGCCCGTCAAGATAAGGATTTGTCTTCCAGAACGTGCCCTCGTCGCCGTCATCGAGCATCGACCAGCCCAGCTCATTGGCATTGTCCATGGTGTTGCCCCGGCGCGGCAAGGCATAGCCGTGGGCCATCAGAATCGGCGCGTCGGAACGGTCGCTCGAGGCCCAGTAGCCCTGGCTGTGCGCCGGGTCGCTCCATGTCCCCTGCTCGTTCCAGTGCCACGCTTCAATACCCAGCTCCGTCCGCAGCCGGTAGGTGATCGGCTTCAGGCCGGCCCTCGTCATGGCGGCGACATTATGCGGCGTATAAAGCTGCGCCACCTCGTCCTTGCCCATGCCGTCCAGTGCCGCGCCGAAGGCCTCATCCGGCCGGAAGGTCTGGATCGGATGGCGGGTGTCTATGACGATGTCTCCGGCCTGCGACGCCGTAGCCAGGCTTAACACCATCAGAGAAAGGGCAAGCGATTTCATGCTCCGTCTATAGCTGCCGCCCCGCCGCGCGCCTAGTGACCGCGCGGGCACAGCTTTGATACTTTTGCAACATGCGCTTGACCCAAGCTGCAGTGCACACTATTCCCGCCGCGTGCCAACGGTGCTCCCTTCGGGGAGATAATAGGGAACCGGGTTCAAATCCCGGACTGTCCCCGCAACTGTAAGCGCCGAGTTCGTCCATCACACGTCACCTGAGTTCCTGTTTTTGGGCCCTGGGGAAGACGATGGACGCGCGTTCGAGGCGCAAGTCAGGAGACCTGCCTTGGCTGTCGTCCTTTGCGTGGTCGGGGTGTGCCAGGCGAGCGAGGCTTTTTTGCTTTGAGAGACGATGCCCTTAATCGCGCCGTTGGCGTGCGGCTTCGTCGTGCCCACCGGCGTTCGTTTCTGACGAAAGAACGTACAATGAAGAATGTCCTCCTCCTGACGGCTTCCCTGGCCGCCCTCCTCTCGCCCGCCCTGGCCCATGCGCAAGACAGCGCCGACATCGTCGTCTCCGTAACCCGCGAGGCCTTGCCGATCTCGAAAGTCGGCCAGAGCGTCACCGTGCTCACTGACAAGGACATCAAGTCCTACCAATCCCTGTCTTTGAGCGATCTGCTTACCCACACCGGCGACCTGACCCTGACGCGCAACGGCGGCCCTGGCCAGACGGCCACCGCCAGCATCCGCGGCGCCGGCGCCGACCACACGCTCTACCTGTTCAACGGCATCGCGCTGAACGACCCGTCCCAGGTTGGCGGCGGCACTGACCTCGGCATGCTGGCAGTCGATGACGCCTCGCGCGTCGAGGTCCTGCGCGGCCCGCTGTCGACTCTGTGGGGCTCAGGCGCCTTGGGCGGCGTGATCAGCATCACCACCCGCACCGCCAAAAACCCGTTCGAGGCCGACCTGGCCGTCGAAGGCCTCGACGCCTATGGCTCGGCGCGCGCCGGCATCGGCGGCAAAGCAGGCAACCTGAACTGGCGCCTGTTCGCCAGCGGCCTGAACGACCAGGGCATCTCGGCCGCTGCCGTCGGCACCGAAAAGGACGGCTACGCCCAGACCCACCTCGGCGGTAATTTCACCTACGCCTTGAGCAACTCGGTCACCCTGAACGGCGTCGCCTTCAAGTCGCACAGCCGCGTCGACATCGACGGTTTCCTGTCGGTACCGCCCTACACGTTTGGTGACACCGGTGAGTTCACCACCACCGACACCGCCCTTGGTGCGCTCGGCCTGACGCACAAGTTCAGCAACGGCGAGCAGACCCTGTCGCTCAGCAACAGTGACAGCGCGCGTAACGGTTTCGACGCCACGCGCTTCTCGGAAAACACCTTCCGTGGCCGCATCACCTCGGCTGACTACCACCTGCTGTATCGCTTCTCCGAAGCCACCCGCATCATCGCCGGCGCCCGCACGGAACGCGACTCCTATCGCAGCACCTCGATGTTCTCGCCGGGCGTAATCTCCGCCGCCAAACAGACGGTATCCAGCCTCTATGGCCAGATCGCGCAGGACATCGGCACAGCCTCGGTCACGGTAAGCGCCCGCCACGACGACTCCTCCAGCTTCGGCGGCCAGGACATCGGCCAGGTGTCGTTGGCCATCCCGGCGGGTGACCACTGGCGCTTCCACGCCAGCGCCGGCCAGGGCGTCAAGATCCCGAGCCTTTATCAGCTCTATGGCGATTTCGGCACGCCGACTCTCAAGCCCGAAAAGGCGCTGAACGTCGACGGCGGCGCCGACTATCACTTCGGCAAGGGTCAAATCTCAGTCAGCGCCTTCAGCCGCAACGTCCGCGACCTGATCGACTTCGACAACGCCACCTTCACCTACGCAAATATCGCCAGGTCCAAGGCCAGCGGCATCGAGCTCGGCTGGACCCAGGACCTGACTGAGCAATGGAATATCCGCGCCAATTACGCCGTGCTCGACACCAAAAACGAGAGCCCCGGCACCAATAACGGCAAGGACATCGCCCGCAAGCCGGACAGCGTCGGCAATGTTGATCTGACCTATGCCGCCACCGACAGGCTGAACCTCGGCCTCGGTGTCCGTTACGTCGGCAAGAGCTGGGATAACGCCGCCAATACGGTCGAACTGAAGGCCTATACCCTGGTCGACCTGCGTGCCGACTATGCGCTGACCGACGCCGTCAGCCTGTATGGCCGCGTCGAAAACGCCGGCGACGAACGTTACCAGACCGCCGCCACCTATGCTCAACTCGGCCGTCGGGTATGGGTCGGTGTCCGCACGCGCTGGCAATAACTCAGACGAAATGCGCTGTGCGTCCTTTTTGGGGTTGTGCAGCGCAACAAAACGTGCTTACGTAACAATGTTCTTTTAAGTCATTGCCGGGGTACATCGGGTCACAGGCGTTCCAACGCGTCTGTGACCTTTTTTATCCGGCACTGGCTGTCGGCCAGTCCGACTTGCCGCCCTGCTTGGCAGTGACCTCGATGCCTTCGATGCGCATGGCTTTGTCGACGGCCTTCAGCATGTCGTAAAGCGTCAGGGCCGCTACGCTCACCGCCGTCAGCGCTTCCATCTCGACCCCCGTCTGCCCCGACGTCCGGACCTCGGCGGCGATGGCGAAGCCGTCCGCCTCCATGGCGATCCGCACCTCGACCTTGCTCAGCATCAGCGGGTGACACAGCGGGATCAGGTCGGAGGTCCGCTTGGCGGCCATGACCCCGGCCAGTTCCGCCGTCGAGATAACCGCCCCTTTCGGCACCCGCCCTTCCCGCACCAGCGCCAGCGTTTCCGGCGCACAGACCAGGCGGCCGTGCGCCATCGCCACGCGTGACGTTACCGGTTTTTCAGAAACGTCAACCATGCGGGCCCGGCCGTCTTCGCCGATATGCGAAAGCTCACTCATCTGCCCCATCTTTCCAAATCTTTTGAATCTTCCGCACGCGGTTCAACCCAACGGTCCACGCCCTGACCGACCTCGCGCTTCCACAAAGCCGCCTCGGACTTCAGGCGGTCCATAGTATAGTCCACCGCTTCCAGTGCCGCCCGCCGGTGCTTCGAGGCCGCCGCCACGAACACAATCGTCTCGCCACGTTCGACCTTGCCGCAGCGATGCTCGACCGTCAAAGCCGTGACATCGAACCGCTCGACACAGGCCTGGGCGATCGCCTGCAGGCTGGCCTCGCTCATGCCGGGATACCAATCGAGATAGAGATAATCGACACTGGCGTCCTCACCGCGCACCACGCCGGTGAAGCTGGCCATCGCGCCTGCCGCCCCTTCCGCCTGAGCAAACGCCGCGAACGCGTCCGTCGAATCGAGACGGCTGTCCCGCAATCTGACCCGAGGTATCGCCGTGAATTGCGTCATCGCTATCCCCCCGAAAAGACCGAAAAGAAGGCGACTTCATCGCCATCGCGCAAGGGTTGATCATCGGCGATCACATTACGATTGACGCTCATACGGATATCGGCCGTCCGGACCCGGCCGGCCTGCACCGCCTCGCCGAGCAAACGGTCGCGCAATACCAGCAAAGTCAACCCCTCCTGAGGCCATCCGACCTGCTGGCCGCGCGTTCCGGAAATGTCGGCCATTCGGCCAAAAAACAACACGTTGATCATAAAACTATCCTTATCGCCCAATAATAGCCTTTTCTACAGGCGACGCGTGTAAAAAACCGCCGTTTCACCGGCCTATCCTCTTGCTAATTAATCAGCCTCAGCGCAATAAAATCGACCACCTTGATCTGCCGGGTTATCCATGAGTCTCTCCAACTATCGCCTGCTTCGCCTTATGGCCAGGCTGGCCGCCCTCGGCAGCACTCCGGCGCCCCTTGTCCTTCCGGATCCGAGCGACCCGGCGTCGTTTAAGGTATTGTTGCACCGCCCTCAGGTCGAACTGGACACGCAGGGCCTTCGCAACTTTTATGAAGGTAAGCGCATCCTGGTCACCGGCGCCGGCGGTTCGATCGGTTCTGAAATCTGCAAGCAGGCCCTAGGCCTCGGCGCTTCGCACGTCACCCTGGTCGACCATTCCGAACTGGCGCTCTACGAAATCGACCGCGCCATCCGCGAGACTTTCCCCGGTAAGTCGGCCCGCCCGCTCCTGTGCAGCATCCGGCGCAAGGAACGCGTCGAAGCCATCTTCCAGAGCGAAAAGCCGGATGTCATTTTCCACGCCGCGGCGCTCAAGCACGTGCCGATGGTCGAGCTGAACCCGAGCGAAAGCGTCCTGACCAACGTCTTGGGCACCCAGATCATCATCGACGCCGCCAAGCAGGTCGGCGTTCAGCAGCTGGTGCTGATATCTTCCGACAAGGCCGTCGCCCCCTCCTCGCTGATGGGCGCCACCAAACGCCTGGCCGAACACCTGATCCGCACCCAGATCAGCGAGACGCACCAGGCCTGCGTCGTCCGCTTCGGCAACGTGCTGGGCTCGACTGGCTCCGTGGTGCCGCTGTTCAAGTCGCAGATCGAACGCGGCGGGCCGATCACCCTGACCGACGAAAAGGCCGAGCGCTTTTTCATGACCATCTTCGAAGCGGTGCAACTGGTTCTGACCGCCGCCATGAACAACGCCCAGACACCGGACCATCATTCAGGCCTGTACATCCTTGAGATGGGCGAGCCGATCCGTATTCTCGACCTCGCTGAGCGCATGATCGCCCTCTATGGCCTGCGTCCCGGCAAGGATATCCAGATCACCTTCACCGGCCTGCGCGAAGGCGAAAAGATCACCGAAGCCCTGATCGACGGTAACGAGGTGCGCCAGTCCGTCCTGCCCGGCATCTTCGAGGTGGTCAACCAGGCGAACGTTAAGCCGATCGCTGACGAGGTCATGCAGACCCTCTACAGCCTGGCCCAAGGTGGCCATGACGACAACGCCAAGGCCATGGTGTTCAACCTGGTCAACTCCCTGCGCGAACAGCGGGACTAGTTCGTCAGTTATAAGGGTCCTCGGCGTCTGGATCGTCCGTGGTGTGAAACTCATACCAGATACCGTTGAGCACGCCGACGCATACCGCCAGACCGACGCCCAAAATCCACGAAAAATACCACATAGTTCAGTTCCTTTTAAAGGAAGGGGCACATGGGGAAACCTTGGTTTCCCCATGAATTAATACAAATCGGGATTGGTCTTGACCTCACCGGTGCCGATCCGACCGAACAGCACCTTGTAGACCCACGCCGTGTACAGCAGCACCAGCGGCAGCAGCACCGCCGTTACCAGCAGCATGACGAACAGCGTCAGGTGCGAACTCGACGCCGTCCACACCAGCAGGCTGGAATGCGTGTCGGCCGTGCTGGGCAGCAGGATCGGGAACATCGATGCCCCGACCGTGGCGATGATGCCGAGCACACCCAGCGACCCGCCGCCATAGACCAACCAGTCCTTGCGGGTGCCAATCCCGGCCAGGGCCAGCAGCGGCCCTACGAAACCCAGCACCGGCGCCAGCCACATCCATGGATACTTGCCGAAATTGAGCAGCCAACCGCCAGCTTGCCGGACGACTTCGGCGCGGGTCGGGTTTGACGGCCCATCGGCCACGACCTCGCCATTGATCGCAAAGCCCAGCCCGCCAAAGCGCACGAACGCATAACCCATCGCAAACAGCACCACCACGGCCAACGCCGCGATCACGCCGAAGCGCTGGGCCCGGTCGCGCGCCTCACCGGCTTCCAGCTTCATCGCCAGCCAGCCAGCCCCTTGCAGGGTCAGCATGGCCACCGAAAGCAGGCCGCACAGCAGGGTGAACGGGCTGAACAGCCCCAGCAACCCGCCCAGCACCTGGTCATGATAGGTGACGCGCAGGTCGCTGTTGAAGCTGAACGGCGCGCCTTGCAGCACATTGCCGATCGCCACGCCGAACACCAGCGCCGGCACCAGACCACCGACGAACAACGCCCAGTCCCAGTTGCGCCGCCAGGTCTTGCCGGCCCGCTTCGACCGGTACTTGAAGCCGACTGGCCGCAGGATCATCGCGCTCAGCACCAGGAACATGGCCAGATAGAAGCCTGAGAAGCTGACGGCATAGGCGAACGGCCAGGCAGCGAACAACGCTCCGCCGCCCAGAATGAACCACACCTGGTTGCCTTCCCAGGTCGGCCCGACCGTGTTGATCACGGCCCGACGCTCACCATCGGTTTTAGCGACGAACGGCAGCAGCGCCGCTACGCCCATATCGGCGCCGTCGAGGATGGCGAAACCGATCAGCAGCACGCCAACCAGGGCCCACCAGATGACCCGCAAGGTCATATAGTCCAAGGGAATATCCATTTTTCTTACTCCTATTCCGCCGGACCGACGACAGGCAGCGTCGGATCATCGGTGGGACTGACTTCCGGGTCGTCATGCAGCCGCCCGAGCTTGGCCTGGTACGGCCCCCTGGTGATGGTCTTGATCATCAGCTTGACCTCGATGACCGCCATGATCGCGTAGATCAGGGTGAAGCCGGCGATGGTCAGCCAGATTTGCTCCTTGCCCAGCGACGACGCGCCCATGAAGGTCGGCAGCACACCATCCACTGCCCAGGGTTGGCGGCCGATTTCGGCCAGCACCCAGCCGGCTTCGATGGCCACCCATGGCAACGGCAGGGCCAGCACGCACAGCCTTAGAAACCAGCGGTTATCCGTCTTGTGGAACGTCACCAGCAGGAAACTCAACGCGAAAAGGGCAATGAAGAAGAAGCCCAGCCCCGCCATGATCCGGAACACCCAGAACATGACCAGCACGTTCGGAATGGTATCGGCCGCTGCCTTGGTGATCAGGGCCGCGTCCGCTTTGCGCGGATCGTCGACATACTTCTTGAGCAGGTAGCCGTAGCCGAGGTCGGCCTTATGCGCCTCGAAATCGGCGCGCGCGAAGGTATCGTTCGGATTGGTCTTCAGCCGCTCAACGGCATCGTAGGCGACCACGCCCGAATGGATGCGGACCTCGGCCTTTTCGACCAGTTCGAGGATACCGACCACCGGCTTGTCGACGCTGCGCGTGGCGATCAGGCCGAGAACATAGGGGATCTTCACTTCGTAGTCGGTGCGCTGTTCCTTGACGTTCGGGATGCCGAAAATCGCGATGCCGGCGGGCGCCTTTTCGGTGTGCCACATCGATTCCAACGCGGCCAGCTTCATCTTCTGGTTATCGGTCAAGGTGTAGCCCGACTCATCCCCCAGCACGACGACCGAGAGAGACGATGCCAGGCCGAACGCAGCCGCCACCGCCATCGATCGCCTGGCGAAGCTGGTCCACTTGCCCTGCAACAGGTAGATCGCCGACACCCCCAGCACGAACACCGCCGCCAGCACATAGCCGGAGCTGACGGTATGGACGAACTTGGCCTGGGCGACCGGGTTGAACAGCACGGCACCGAAGTCGGTGACTTCCATGCGCATGGTCGCCGGGTTGAACTCGGCCCCGACGGGGTGCTGCATCCAGCCGTTGGCGATCAGAATCCACAGCGCCGACAGGTTGGTGCCCAGCGCCACCAGAGCCGTCACCATCAGGTGCGCCGGCCGCGACAGCTTTTCCCAGCCGAAGAACATCAGCCCAACAAACGTGGCTTCCAGAAAGAAGGCCATCAGCCCTTCGATCGCCAGCGGCGCACCGAAAATGTCGCCGACATAGTGCGAATAGTAGGACCAGTTCATGCCGAACTCGAATTCCATGGTCAGGCCGGTGGCCACGCCCAGGGCGAAATTGATGCCGAACAGCATCCCCCAGAAGCGCGTGATCGTCCGCCATATCTCCCGGCGGGTCATGACGTAAACCGTCTCCATGATGACCAGCATGAACGACAGGCCAAGCGTCAGGGGAACGAAAAGGAAGTGATAAAGTGCGGTCAGCGCGAACTGTAATCGCGATAACTCGACGGTCCCGAGGTCCATAAGCCCCTCCTTCAAATATTCGCGTGATGCGGGAAGACACCACGTAAAACGCACCTCCGCAAGTGTAATCGACCTGCGACAATTGGCTTGCTTAAACCCGCCATGATTGGGATTAGAGTGAGGCAACTCCGCAAACCCATAGAAAGTTTAGGGCTTAATTTCAGCGCCCGTCAAACGCCCAAATGTCGCACCCTCCCGCCGCACCCGCTTCCGAACCGACGCCCAAAGCCGCCCGCGCCCAGCTCACCGCGTGGGCCAAACCGAAGGCACGCGAGATGGCCTTCACCGCGATTTTGGGGTTGCTGGAAGCCGGTTGCGCCGTCGGTTTTGCCTGGGGCGTCAGTCATCTGGTCACGACGCTTTGGGAAGACGGCCGGAAACTGCACTTCATCCTTTTTGTGATGTTTATCACACTTTCATCCATCACATTAAAAGGCATTATTTCTGTTTTTAATCAGAAAATTAGCTTCAGAATTTCACGCGAACTTATTCAGATAGTCAGATCAAGCATTATCGCCAAAGCGCTGGCCGGACGGTTCCATTCTGCTAGCAATTCGGCCCGTCTGGGCGCCGTTTTCGAGGATACCGAAGCCCTCGAAGGCTATTACGCCCGCTTCACCCAGGTGACCCTCCAGGCGGGCATCGTGCCACTGGTTATGGTCGCCATTGTCGCCACGCAGAGCCTCATTTGTGCGGTCATTCTGGGCGCCACCCTGCTTCCGTTTGTCGCACTGATGGCGCTCCTCGGCATGAGCAGCGCCGCCGAATCGCGCCGCCAGTTGGACGCCCTGTCGCGGCTGTCGAACCTGTTCACCGACCGCGTGCGCACTTTGGCGTTGATCCTGAGCTTCGAAAACGGGCCGCGCCAGGTGAAGGTGATGAGCCACGCCGCCCAGAATGTCGCCGGGCGGACCTTGCGCGTACTCAAGATCGCCTTCCCGACCTCGGCGGTATTGGAATTTTTCAGCGCCTTGTCGATCGCCCTGATCGCCGTCTATTGCGGCTTTTCACTGCTCGGTCAGTTGCCGTTCAAGGTGCCGGAACAGCTGACCTTTCCAGCGGCGTTTTTCATCCTGGCCCTGAGCCCGGAGATATACGCCCCTATCCGCCGCCTCAGCGCCGCTTACCATGATCGCCAGACGGCACTGGCCGCCGCACAACGATTGATGGCGCTGCACGCCGAGCCCGAACCCGCCTCCAGCCCGCGCCTGAAAGGCGCGCCGGAAATCGTTTTTGACGATGTGGCGCTAGGCTTCGCCGACGATCCCGAGTTCCACATCGGCCCGCTCAGTTTCACCGCCGCTCCGGGCACCGTGACTGCCCTAACCGGTCCGACCGGTAGCGGAAAAACCACCGCCTTACGCACCCTGCTGGGCCAGGGTCAGATCATCAGCGGCGAAATCCGCGTCAACGGCACGCCTCTCACCGACCAGATAAACGACGTTGCCTGGGTGTCGCAGCATCCGCCGATCCTGGCCGGGACGCTTTACGACAATCTCATCCTGGCCAATCGTACCGCCACTCCCGTCGACGTCGAGCGCATTATCGACTTAACCGGCCTGCGGGTTCTGGCCAACACACGCGACCTGCATACACCGCTCAATGAACGCGGCTCGGGCCTGTCAGGCGGTGAACGGCGACGCATCGGCCTCGCGCGAGCGCTCCTCAAAGATGCCCCGATCCTGCTGCTCGATGAGCCGACCGCCGATCTTGATGCGGCTTCTGAGGCCGAAATCATCGCCCTTCTGCCCGCCGTTTTCGATGGCCGCACGGTCCTTCTTTCCAGCCATTCGACCAAGGTTAACGCCATGGCGGGTCAGAAAATTGCTATCAATTCACAGGTGAAATTGGCATGAATTTCTACCAATTTTACAATCAATTGCAGAAAAATTTTAAATCGAAACTTTGGCTGACTTTGGCCTTTGCCGCCGGGGTCGGCGCCAGCGCCGTCGCCCTGCTCGGCCTGTCCGGCTGGTTCCTGACAGCCGCCGCCATGGCGGGGGCCGCCGGCCCCATCGCCGCCCAGGCGTTCAACTATCTTCTGCCCAGCGCCCTGATCCGTTTCTTCGCCATCGCCCGCACGGCCTGCCGCTATGGCGAGCGCTACCTCGGCCACAGCGCCGCCCTGCGCGCCATGGCGCAGTTGCGCCCTGCCCTGTTCGAACGCCTGCTGTCCGCCCCGCCCGCAGCCGCCCTGTCCTTGAGCCGCGGCGAAGCCTCCAGCCGCTTCATCCAGGACATCGGCGCCATCGAGACCTCACTAGTCGCCCAAAGCACGCCGATTGGCGCTGGTGGCGGCGTGATTGTCGCCATCGGACTAGCCGCCTGGGCCAGCGGTTGGTCGGCGATTATCCTGCTGTTGTTTCTGTTTGCCGCCACCGCGGCCGGCCTGTGGCTCAATCGCCGGCCGCAAGACGCCACGTCCGAACAAGCCGCCATGGGCGCGCTCAAGGCCCGCTTCTTCGAAGTGATGAATGTCCTGCCCGACATCCGCACCTACGACCTGCAGGCACCTTTGCTGGCCGAATTCGCGGCTCTAGAAACCGATCTGAAAACCGCCAAGCTCAGCGACTTCCACTCCGACGCCATCGCCCAGGCTGTGGCGCTTGCCCTGTCCGGTCTGTGCCTGATCAGTCTGGCGGCAATCAATATTGATGGCAACCTCGCCGACCTTGCTCTGGCCTTATTGGCGACCACCGCCGGCTTCGAAAGTCTGGGGCCGCTGATCCGCGCTATCGGCCAGCAAAAAGGCTTCGCCGCCGCCCGCCACCGCGTCGCCGAGGTCTTCGACCTGCAAGCCGAACCCGCCGAACCAGAGCCCCCGCAATTCAGCTACGACGGCCGAACCTTCCCGCTTGACCGCGCTTTGCGCCTGCGCCTCGACGGCCCGTCCGGCAGTGGCAAGACACAACTGGTGGAAAGCCTGTTGGGCCTGCGCGGCGGCCCCGCCCCCGACCACGCCCTGTTCGCTGTCTGCCCGCAGGATGCGGCGATGCTGACCGGCACGATCCGCGACAACCTGACAACGGCGCTGGACGACGCGGCCCTGAAAGACCCCGCCCTGAACACGCGTCTGCTGGCCGCGCTCGATGATGCCGCCTTGAAAGATCGCGTGCTCGCCCTGCCCAAAGGCCTTGATACCTGGATCGGCGACGGCGGCGTCACCTTGTCCGGCGGTGAGCGCAAACGGCTGGCCCTGGCCCGCGCCTACCTGCGCGACGCCCCCGTCCTGGTCCTCGATGAACCGACCGAAGGCCTGGACTCGGCTACGGAAGCCTTTGTCGTAAGTCGCCTGGAACAACGGCTGAGACATAAAAATCAAGGATTGATCCTGGTCAGCCACCGCGAAGCGCCGCGCCGTTTGGCGAGCGAAGTGCTAGCAATCTAGGGATTGCGCAGACACTGACTGGAAAACGACCGCCAGGTCTGGCCGTTGGTGGCGTTGGCCGCCTTCAAGGCCTGCCATTTGGCGCCGCAGATCTTCATGCGCCCACCACTCGAAGTACCGCCACCCGAAGCCTTGGCCTTCAACGGCCTAGCCTTGGCTGGCGCCTTTTTCCGGGCAACCGTTTTGCGGGCCGCGGGCGTCCAATCTGCCGTCTTACCTTGCAGACACAACCTGATGAAAGATTTATAGTTTTCACCGTGCAGATCACCTGCCTCGCGCATGACCAGCCACTGCGCCGTGCAGGTCTGCATCGGTCCTTGCGGTTTAGGCGCCGCGAACGCCGGAGAGGCAGCGGCCAGCACAAGCAGGACCGCCGCCAGCCGCATCAGGCTTTCTTGCCGTAGGCCGAGAAGAAAACGAACAGAGCGCTGTCGACTTCGGCATTGATCTCGTCGTCGCTCGGCGCCGGAATATAGTTGAGCAGCCGCGCCTTGATCATCCGGCCGTGGATCAGGGCCAGGAACTGGTGCGCCGCGCCAAGCGTGTCCTTCATGACCAGCTCACCGCGGCCGACCGCCTTGTCGAGATAATCGGCCAGCAACTGCGCGCCACGCAGCGGGCCGCTTTCATAGAACATCCGACCCATTTCCGGGTTCTTGGCGCTTTCCGCAGAGATGACGCGCCAGTTCTGCAGGGTCTTCTCCGAAGTGAACACGCGCAGATAACGGCGCGCATAGGCCGTCAGAACCGCCAGCGCCTCGCCCTCTTCGGTCAGCAGTTCTCCAACTTCCTTGCGGTGGAACTCACAGTTCCGCTGCACATAAGCGAGGAACAGCTCTTCCTTGCTTTTAAAGTAATTATAAAGCGTGCCCTTCGATCCGCCCAGCTTGGCGGCGATCGACGACATCGATGTCGCGGCATAGCCTTCGGACAAAAAGACATCGGTCGCCACATCGAGAATCATCTCGCGGCGGTCTTCGCGGTCGATACGTCCGCCGGTTTTCGTCTCGCCAACCGGCTTTTCGTCAAGGTTTGGCGCGGATACGCGCGCCGTGTTCAGGTTTTGCATCGCAAAAAAATTCCTCAACCGTACTGTATGGTCATATTGACAGATACCCCATCCCAGTCTATATGTCCAGCCAATATGACCATACAGTACGGTTATTTCAAGAAGACCACTCCGATGACATACAAAGCTTCTTCCCCCCGTTCATACCTAAAAGCAAGCGTCGCCCTGCTGGCCGTCCTGACCCTGGGCGCCTGCACGACCGTTCCCAAGAGCGCGCCGTTTGCTTCCGAGCCGTCCCAGGCCCAGAAGGTCAATCCGATCGCGGACCTCAATGAGCAGGCCTGGTGGGCCGGCTTCAACGATCCGCAGCTCAACAGCATCATGACCCAGGCCTTCGCCAACTCGCCGGATCTGGCCGCCGCCGCCGGCCGTCTTTATAAAGCACAGGCCATGGTCGGCAAGGCCAAGGCGGGCGACCTGCCGGCCGTCAGCCTGCTGGCCACGGCTCAGGGCCTGACCTCCTCGGCGCCGGACTCGTTACAGTCGCTGGAAATTGGCGGCCTGAACTTTGGGTATGAGTTCGATTTCTGGGGCAAGAACCGCGCCGCCGTCGCCGCCGCCTCGACCTCCGCCAAGGCCGCCGCCGCTGATCAGGCCCAGGCCCGCCTGGTGTTGTCTTCGGCCATTTCCTCGGCCTACGTCGATCTCGCCGACCTCTACGACAACCGTGATCTGGCCGAACGCGCCGTGGCGCTCAAGAAGGAAAACCTCGACCTCGTCCAGAAGAAGCGCGACCAGGGCCTGGTGTCCGAAGCCGAGCTGCAGCTGGCCAGGGCTGGCGCCTTCAACGCCCAGGCCGACCTCGCTTTCATCGATGAGCAGATCGCGCTTGGCCGCAACCGGATTTCGGCTCTGGCCGGTCTCGACCCCAGCTTTGGCGCAGGCCTGGCCCGCCCGTCGCTGCAACTGCCAGCCGCAGCTACCCTGCCCGACCGCATCGACCTGAACCTGATCGGCCGCCGTCCCGACGTCGTCGCCGCCCGCTGGCGCGCCGAAGCCGCCAGCCAGTCGATCAAGCAGGCCCACGCCGCCTACTGGCCGAACATCAACCTGATGGCCTTCGCCGGTTCGCTGGCGCTCGGCGATCCGCTGCACCTCAGCCAGACCATGGCCAACATCGGCCCGGCGATCACCCTGCCGATCTTTGATGGCGGCAAGCTGAACGCCAACCTGAAAAGCGCCGAGGGCGACCACGCCGTCGCCATCGCCAGCTACAACGGCACGGTCGTTTCCGCCATGCACGAAGTCGCCGACGCTGTCGCCAGCCAGCGTGCCCTCGGTGCCCGCCTCGACCAGGCCAGCGCCGCCCTCGACGCCAGCGAGAAAGCCTACCACCTGGTGAAGGATCGTTATGACGGCGGCCTGACCGACTATGCTACCCTGCTGATCGCCGAACAGAACCTGATCGCCCAGCGCCGGATTGTGACAGACCTGAGGTCGCGCGCCCTGACGCTCGATATCGCCCTGACCAAGGCCCTCGGGGGCCAGTATACCGCATCCTAACCCGAACCGATTATTGTCTTTCGCACCCATCGACAGCTTCCTGTCAAAGAGATTGCAAAATGCCCGACACCGCCGCCCCCACTGCCGATACCGCCGCCCGCGCCGCCGCCAAGCCGGTTGAAACCGCCAACGCCAAGCGTCAGCGCCTCCTCACCTACGTTGCCGGCGTCGTCGCCGTCGGCGTCATCGGATGGGGCGCCTATTACGGCCTCGTCGCTTCACACTATGTTTCGACCGACAATGCCTATGTCGGCACCGACACCGCCCAGGTCAACGCCCTGGTCGCCGGGCCGATCGCCACGGTCACCGCGCTTGAGACCCAGAACGTCCAAGCCGGCGACGTGCTGCTGACCATCGACGATTCCGACGCCAGGATCGCCGTCGCCCAGGCCAAGGCCGCCCTCGCCCTCGCCCAGCGCCACGTTGAAGGCTATGTCGCCACTGACGCCGCCCTGGCCGGCCAATACGGCGCCCGTCAGGCCGATGTCGCCCGCGCCACGGCGCAGATCGCCGCCGCCCAGGCCGACCTCGACACTGCCAAGCTCAACCTGAGCCGCCGCCAGAACCTGTCAGGTTCGGGCGCCGTGTCGCAGGAAGAACTGTCCAGCGCCCAGGACGCCTTTGCCAAGGCCCAGGCCGCCCTGAGCACCGCCGTCGCCAGCCGCCAGGCCGCCGTTGCCGCGGTGACGGCCGCCGGTGGACAGCGCCAGACCAACCAGACCCTGTTCTCGGGCGTATCGAACACCGAAAACCCGGAAGTCCTGGCCGCCCAGGCCAAGCTGGACGCCGCCGAACTGGCGTTGCAACGGACTGTGGTCCGCGCCCCGACCGACGGCATCGTCTCCAAGAAGGCGGTCGAAGTCGGCCAGCAGGTCCAGATCGGCACGCCGCTGATGACCGTGGTCCCGACCTCGCGCGCCTATGTCGACGCCAACTTCAAGGAAGTCCAGCTCAAGAAGGTCCGTCCGGGCCAGAAGGTCGAGCTGATCTCCGACCTCTACGGCGACAGCGTCAAGTATCACGGCACCGTCCGCGGCATTTCCGGCGGCACCGGTTCGGCCTTCTCGCTGATCCCGGCCCAGAACGCCTCGGGCAACTGGATCAAGGTCGTGCAGCGCCTGCCGGTGCGCGTCGACCTCGATCCGAAGGAGCTCAAGGCTCACCCCTTGCGCGTCGGCCTGTCCATGACGGCCAAGATCGACGTCACCAAGTAACTTGCCTGGCCCGGACGCTCCCTCCCAACCCAGCGTCCGGGCATTTTTCTATTTAAAGAATGATCGGGGCTGATCATGTCCTCTTCCTCCGCCACCGCCGGGTCCGGCGGCTCTGCCAGCGCACCTGCGGGTCCCGCGCCTTTAACCGGCGCTACGCTGGGCATCACCGCCATTGCGCTGGCGCTCGGCACCTTCATGCAGGTGCTCGATTCCACCATCGCCAACGTGTCGGTGCCGACCATCGCCGGTAATCTCGGCGTCTCGACCTCGCAAGGCACCTGGGTGATTACGTCATTCGCCGTGTCGAACGGCATCTCGGTGCCGCTGACCGGCTGGCTGATGGGCCGCTACGGCGTCGTCAAGGTCTTCGTTGCCAGCGTCATCATGTTCACGATTGCGTCGTTCCTGTGCGGCATCGCCTGGAACCTGGACAGCCTGATCGCTTTCCGTGTCCTGCAAGGCGCGGTGTCCGGGCCGATGATTCCGGGCTCGCAAGCCCTGCTGATGATGATCTTCCCGCCCAACAAACGGGCGACGGCGCTGGCCATCTGGTCGATGACCACCCTGGTGGCGCCGATCTGCGGGCCAATCCTGGGCGGCTATATCTCCGACAATATCTCCTGGCCGTGGATCTTCTTCATCAACCTGCCGGTCGGCGCCATCTGTGCGTTCATCAGCTGGCGCGCCTTGTCCAACCGCGAAACACCGACCTATGTCCGGCCGATCGACGGCGTGGGCTTTGCCTTGCTCGTTGTCTGGGTCGGCGCGCTGCAGATCATGCTCGACACCGGCAAGGACGTCGACTGGTTTGCTTCGCCGGTTATCGTCGTTGAGACGGTCATCGCCGCCGTTGGCTTTGTCGCCTGGGTGATCTGGGAGCTCTACGAAAAGCATCCGATCGTTGACCTGTCGTTGTTCAAGACGCGCAACTTCGCGCTCGGCACGCTTGCCCTGTGCGTCGGTTATGCGGTGTTCTTCGGTGCCAACCTGCTGATGCCGCTGTGGCTGCAGACCCAGATGGGCTACATCGCCACCTGGGCCGGTCTGGTCGCCGCGCCGTCAGGGGCCGTTGCGGTCATCATGACGCCGTTCGCCGCCCGCATGCTCAACAAGTATGACGCGCGCATCCTGGCCACTGTCGCCATGGTGTTCTTCGCGGCGTCCTTCTATATGCGCTCGCTGTATACGCCCGATGCCGACTTTTTCGCCCTGGCGGCGCCGATGCTGGTCATGGGCGTGGCCATGAGCTTCTTCTTTATCTCGATGGTGTCGATCGGGCTGAACGGCATTCCGCCGCATCAGGTCCCGGCGGCTTCGGGCCTGTCGAACTTCTCGCGGATTGTCGCGGGCAGCTTCGCGGCCTCGCTGGCCACCACCATCTGGGATAATTTCGAAGCCAACCACCAGACCCGCCTGGCCGAGATCATGGGCGGAGCCGGTGGCGGCAGCAATGCGATCAACAACCTGCTGGCCAACGGTTCCGGCGCCCTCACCCAGGCGCAAGGCGTCGGCGCCCTGATGCGTCAGGTTGTGGGCCAGGCCTACCTTGGCGCGGCGCTCGACTTTTTCCGCATCTCGGCCTTCATCACCGTCCTGATGATCCCCTTGATCTGGCTGTGCCGCGAGACCCGCGCCAATCCGGGCGCGCCGCCCCCCGCTGCTGACTAAAGCCCCCCGACGGATACCTCCCCTTGACTCCTGCGCACCTTTTTACGTTCCTGTAAAAAAGGTGCGCAGGGTTTGGCGTAGGGCCTGCGTATAATATAGCAGTAACGTCGCCATCCGGGGAGGAACCATGGCACAGACACCGGCTTTCGAAACGGCGCTGGCCTTGTCGCGCTTCGGTCTGGGCAGCAATGCAGACGGCGTGGCCGCCGTCACCGGCGACATCCGCAGCTTGCTCAAGGCGGAGATTGCCGCCGGCGCACCGGTACCGACCGGCGATGGGCTCAGGGCCACGCCCGACCTGATCGCCGCCATCGTCCAGTACCAGATGGAGCGTAACGAAGCTCGCAAGGTCGCCAATGCCCAGGGGCAGGCCCAACAGGCGCCGCAAGGTCAAATGAACCAGATGTCGGGTGACATGTCGCAGATGTCCGGCGCGACCATGCAAGAGATGAACAAGAAGGGCGAACCCAAAAAGCCGCAGGCCGCGGTCAAGGACGACGATCCGATCCGCCCGACGAACATCGCCGAAATCAACGCCCGCTTCAACGGCACCATCAAGGCGCCGCAGGTTGGCTTCAACGAGCGCATGGTGATGTTCTGGCAGAACCACTTCGCCGTCGTCGTCAAGAAGAGCCAGCCGACCGCCGTCACCGCCGGCGCCATGGAGCGCGAAGCCATCCGTCCCAATGTCTTCGGCAAGTTCGAGGATCTGCTGGTCGCGGTCGAAACCCATCCCTGCATGCTCGATTACCTCGACAACCAGCAATCGATCGGCCCCAACTCGCCCGCCAACCGCAACGGCAAGCGCGGTCTGAACGAAAACCTGGCGCGCGAGATTCTGGAACTGCATACGCTCGGCGTCGGCACCGGCTACACCCAGGCCGACGTCACTGCGTTTGCCCGCGTCATCACCGGCTGGACGTTCAACCGCCAGGCACAACAAGGCCCGGTTGGAGTCTTCGTCTTCGATCCGCGCCGCCATGAGCCCGGCCCGCAGACCATCATGGGTAAGACCTACGCCCAGAACGGCGCCGAGCAAGGCCGGGCCGTCCTGCACGACCTGGCCCGCCATCCGGCGACCGCCAACCACATCGCCACCAAGCTGGCCCGCCATTTCGTCGCCGACACTCCGCCCCCGGCCCTGGTCAAGCGCCTGGCCGACACCTTCACGCGCACCAATGGCGACCTGGCCGAGGTGTCGCGCGCCCTCGTCGACGCACCTGAAGCCTGGACGCCGCAGTTGACCAAGGTGCGCTCGCCGCTGGAATACCTTGCGGCCCTGATCCGCGCCACCAACGCCACCATGAAACCGCAGGCCATCACCCTGGCGCTCAACGCCATGGGCCAGCCCTGGTGGAACCCGGCAGGACCGAACGGCTTCCCCGATACGGCCGCCGCCTGGGCCTCGCCCGAAGGTCTGGCCACGCGCGTCGACCTGGCCAACGCCCTGGCCAACAACGTCAACGCCAGCATCGACCCGCGCCAGTTCGCCCAGTCCCGCTTCGGGCCGCTGCTCAGCGACCACACCGCCGAAGCCATCGCTCGAGCTGAAACCCACGCTCAGGGCCTGAGCCTGGCCTTTTTGTCCCCCGAATTCATGAGGCGCTGAGATGACCAACCGCCGCCAATTCCTGTCTGCGCTGGGCGCTTCCGCTGCCTTCGGCGCCTTCATCCCCGCCATCGGCCATTCGGCCGGGGCGAAAGATCCGCGCTTCGTCACCATCGTTCTGCGCGGAGCTTTGGATGGCCTAACCGCCGTGCCGCCGATCGGTGACCCGGACTACGCCAACCTGCGCGCCCAGTTCGCCCTGACCGACGCCATGCCGCTCGATTCGATGTTTGCCCTGCATCCGTCGATGAAGAATTTCGCCCGCCATTACAAGGCTGGCCAGGCGCTGGTCGTCCACGCCGCTGCCTCGCCCTATCGCGACCGTTCGCACTTCGACGGCCAGGACGTGCTTGAGTCCGGCATGACCGTGCCCGGCCACACCGAGTCGGGCTGGATGAACCGCTTCCTGCTCACCTTGCCCTCCGCCCAGAAAGCCACCGTCAAAGGCCTCGGCGTCGGCGCGGTGACGCCACTGGTCATCCGCGGTAAGGCCGAAGTCCTCGGCTGGGCGCCGCAGACGCTCAAAGTCGCCGACGCTGACCTGCCGCCGCGTCTCCTGAGCCTCTATCAGGCGTCGGACCCGATGCTGGCCAATGTGCTCAGCGAAGCCATCGCCACCGGCAAGATCGTCGGCGGCAACAATTCGTCAGCTATGGGCGGCAATGGCGGTCCCGGCGATCCCAAGACCATGGTCGCCATGGCCGATGGCGTCGCCAAGCTGCTGGTTCAGGATGACGGTCCGCGCGTCGCCGCCCTCGCCTTCGAAGGCTGGGACACCCATTCCGCCGAGGTCACCCGCCTGAGCCGCCTGCTCGAAGGCCTCGACAACGCCCTGGCCGCGCTGGAAACCGGCCTTGGCGACAAGTGGAACCAGACGGCCGTCCTGGTCGTCACCGAGTTCGGCCGCACTGCCAATGTCAACGGCACCCAGGGTACTGACCACGGTACAGGCACGGTGGCCTTCGTCACCGGCGGCGCCGTCAAGGGTGGCCGGGTGATCGCCGACTGGCCCGGCCTCAAGCCCAACCAGCTCTATCAGAACCGTGACCTGGCCCCGACCACCGACCTGCGCGCCGTCGCCAAAGGCCTGATGACCGGGCTTTACGGCACGTCGGCCAATGCCTTGTCGGAGAGCGTTTTCCCGGGTTCGGCGGACGTCGCGCCGATACAAGGGCTCATCGTCTAAAACCCACTCGCCCGAAAGGGGATTGCCTCGCCCTCCCGGCACAAGTATCTTGGTTAACGAAATACGGCTTGGGAGGGCCAGACATGACCGGCAATATCTTTCTGCGTACCAGCGTGATCTGCCTGATCGTGGGCATGACGTTCGGCGCCTATATGGGCGGCATTCACGACTTTACGTTCGCCCCGGCGCACGCGCACCTCAACTTGATCGGCGGCGTTTTGATGTTCCTGGCCGGCCTGTTCTACAACAGCCATCCGCAGGTGTCGCCTAAGCTGGTCACTATCCACTACTTCATCGCGTTGCTGGGCGTGTTGCTGATCGTGCCGGGCATCTATGGCTCGATCGCACAGCTGCCATGGGCCGCGCCGGTAGTTGGTTCGGGATCGCTGGTGACGCTGATTTCGATGATCTTCTTCGCCGTCATGGTGTTCAAGGCCACCGGCAAGAAGGCGTAAACACTACCTGGCAAACGCCGAAGCAACCGCGCGGGTTATGCTTTCCAGCTCTGCGAAAAGGTCCGCATCAACGTCGTGGAAGACGAACGCCGTCTTGCTCTGGGCAATCTTCTGCAGTCCGGGCGGGACGGCGATGTCGCGGCCTTCCTTCATCGCCAGCGGCGGCAGATAATAGGTCACCCGCTGTCCGGTGAGCCGCACGGTACCGAACCAGATCGGATCCTTGGAGGCCATAGTGCTGGTCGGCACATTGAGCGTGCATTCGCCGACCACATCCTTGCTGATCTTCAATCCGGGCGCGGCGCGGACCATCAGGTCGCGCAAGGCGATATAGAGCGGGTACTGATCGGCCATTTTTTCCTCTTCCGGCCTTTTGAATGCAGGCCGGTTTGCGTATGACGGCGACTGTAGCACGCAATGTGCAAAAAAATTCTTGCCGGGCTTTCATGACCGTCCTGCCAACCGCTTACAAGACACCGCCGGGCCTTGAGGTCGCGCCGCTCGACGCCATTCCCGACGGAGAGGCCCGCCCTTTCCGGCTCGAGGTCGACGGTCGCTTGTTTCGCGGCTTCGTCGTGCGGGAGGGCGAACGGGTGCATGGCTACGTCGATCGCTGCCCGCACAATGGCCTGCCGCTGGCCGGCGACTATGATGACTATCTGACGCCGCAGCGCGACCTGATCAACTGCAACTGGCACGGCGCCCTGTTCCGTATTTCGTCGGGCGCCTGCATCGGCGGGCCGTGTGCGGGGGATCATCTGACACCGTGGCCGTTGCGGGTGTCGGATGGCATCGTCTACACCGCCTAGGCGGTGGCCGACACACCTTGGCGTGCCGTCAGGCTCGACCCGGCCGATGCCAGGATCACCAGCCCGATCGCCAGCCACTGCCACGGCGTCAACCGCTCTGCCAGGATGACAAACGCCAGCAAGGCCGCTGCCGCCGGCTCCAGGCTCATCATCAGGCTGAAAGTCTTGGCCGGCATATGCTTCAGCGCCAGCATTTCCAGCGTGTAGGGGATGGCGCTCGACAGCACGCCGACAAACGTCCCCCACAGCAGCATGTTTGGCGCCCACATGGCGGCGCCGGCGAAGACCATGCCGACCGGCAAGGTGAACGTCGTCGAAACGGCCATGCCGATCGCCACAGCCTTGCCGCCGTCAACGCGGCCGCTGACCTTCTGGCTGACAATGATGTACGCCCCCCAGCACGCGGCGGCGACCAGGCACCAGGCGCAGCCAACAAGATCGAGTGCCGCCGACAGCTCACCCTTGGCCAGCAACAGAATCGCCAGGCCGGCAACCGCGCACGCCACCCAGACGCCGTCGCTCCATCGCCGCGAGGTCAGGATGGCGACCGCCAGGGGCCCGAGAAATTCGATCGCCACCCCGACCCCCAGGGGAACGCGGGCAATGCCGAGATAAAAGCTCAGATTCATGACCCCGAGCAGACCGCCATAGAGCACCAGGATTGGCCAGTGTTGGCGATCCGCCAGCCCGCGCCATGGCCGGAACAGCACCAGCAGAATCAGCGTGGCGAACAGTTGCCGCAGGGCGGTGGCCCCTTCGGCGCCGATAATGGGAAACAGATGCTTGCTGAATGAAGCCCCCGCCTGGACCGACAGAATCGATATCAGGACGGCGATGGTGGCCAAGGTTTGGCGCGGCAATTTGACGGGCATGACGGCTCCTTCGAAAGAGAGAGGGTGCGTCGTCTTGTCTTGACCGGGCACGGCGCGTCTCGTCCGGAGGAAATCCACGCTGATATAGTTGCAATTGTCCGCTTTCTCAAGGCGGAAATGCCATTTCGATAGGTCCACTCTGAAACATCGTGGCGAATTTACGGTGATTAAATAAAATTGACATAAATGTCAGTTTTTAGTTTGACCCATCGCGTGGGCCTCTGTAAGCTCGCCGATAAGAATAAGAGACCTGCATAATGCCATCCCGTGCGTCCAGTGCCCCCAGTGTCTTCGGTCCTTCGGCCGCGAGACACCTGATGTCCTGGCTCTCCCCACGCGGGAATTTCCAAAAGGAAAGCTTGATCGTTTCGCGCAACACGCGCGACGATTCCGCTTGGCGTAAGGCAGCGTCCCGGTTCCCGACCGCGACGGACCTATCCGTCGGCTCGACGTCCAGCACATTCAAACCCAAAACAATAAAGTGGGGAAACAATAGCGGCCATGCGTAACAATCTGCTCGAATACACGCTTCGTCTCGGCGACGATGCCCTTATCCTCGGCCAGCGCCTGAGCGCCTGGTGCGGTCATGCCCCCAGCCTGGAGGTCGATCTCGGCCTGTCCAGCCTGGCGCTCGACCTGATCGGTCAAGCGACGGAATTCCTTGATCTGGCCGCAAAAATCGACGGCAAGGGCCAGGATGCCGACACCCTCGCCTTCCGTCGTGATCCCCCCGAATACCGCAACTGCCTGCTGGTCGAGCAGCCGAACGGCGACTTCGCCCAGACCCTGGCGCGGCAGTTCCTGTTTTCCAACTGGCAGTTCCTTGTCCTGGACGCGCTTACCGGCTCGGCCGATCCGCAACTGGCAGCGATCGCCCGCAAGGCCCACCACGAAGTCGAAGGCCACGTCGAATTCGCCCGGACCTGGATGATCAAGCTGGGCGACCACACCTGCGTGAACCATCAGCGCCTGGTCAAGAGCCTCGACCACATGGCCCGCTACGTCGACGAACTGTTCCAGATGGACGAAGTCGACGACGACCTGCTGGCCCGCGGCATCGCGGTCGACAAGCCCGCCCTGCGCGCCGACTATGAGGCGCGTCTTCGCGACGTTCTGAGCGAGGCCGGCCTGGCCCAGCCACGCCCCAAAGGCACAGTGGAGATGAACGGCCGCCGCGGTCACCACAGCGAGCACCTGGCGCACATGCTGGCCGACATGCACCTGCCGCAGCGCCCGACCCCGCGCGCATAAGGCTTTCGGCGACGTAAAACATGTGTTTTACGTCGCTATTGCCACCACTGACATGAAATTGCCGATTGCTGGCGCATCCTCGGTTTTGTAAAACCATGCCGAAGGAGATTTCCCATGCCGCAAAACGCCAACTCCATCTATGTCGGTATCGGCGGCTGGACCTATGAGCCGTGGCGCGGCCCCTTCTATCCCGAGGGCCTGGCTCAGAAACGCGAACTGGAATACGCGTCTTCCAAGCTGACCTCGATCGAGATCAACGGCACCTACTACGGCGCCCAGAAGCCCGAAACCTTCCGCAAGTGGCACGATGAAACGCCCGATGGCTTTATCTTCACGCTCAAGGGCACGCGCTTCGCCACCAACCGTAAGGACCTGTCGCAGTCGAAGGAATCGGTGGACCGCTTCCTGAGCCAGGGCATCACCGAACTGAAATCGAAGCTGGGGCCGATCAACTGGCAGTTCATGGCCACCAAGAAATTCGACGCCGCCGACTTCGAGAATTTCCTGAAATTGCTGCCGCCGGAAATCGATGGTGTCCGCCTGCGCCATGCCGTCGAGGTCCGCCACGAAAGCTTCCGCGACCCCGCCTTTGTCGACCTGTGCCGCAAGTACGGCGTTGCCATCATCACCGGCGCCGACAGCGAATTTCCGGAAATCGCCGACCTGACCACCGACTTCGCCTACCTGCGCCTGATGGGTTCTTCGGAAAGCGAAGCCAAGGGCTATTCGGACAAGGCACTGGACGACTGGGCTCATAAGCTGAAGTCGCTGGCCGGTGGCGTCGTGCCGGACGACATGCCGGCCGTCTCGCGTGGTGGCACCAAGGCGGGACCGCACACCGTCTATGCCTATGTCATCAGCGGGCACAAGGTGCTCAACCCGGCCGCCGCCATGGCGCTGATCGAACGGCTCTAAGCTTTGACTTCGATCTGCTCGAGCAAATCCTGCAGCAGTTCCAGATAAACCGGCTTGACGAGGTGGTGCTCGAAACCTGCCTCGCGCGCCCGTTGCCGGTGTTCGTCTTGGCCCCAGCCGGTCTGGGCGATGAACACGGTGTCGCGGAGATGGGGTTCCTTTTTCATCAGGGCACACAGGTCGTAGCCGTTCATACCGGGCAGGCCGATATCCATCATCACCACATCCGGCGCATAGGTTTTCGATAGCGCCAGGGCGTCCGGCCCGTTGTGCGCCAATCGGTAATCATGGCCGATCATCTCAACCATCCAGCCGGTTGTCTGGGCCAGGGCCTCATTGTCCTCGACAATCATGACCTTGAGGCCAGCCGGCATGGCGGCCTTGTCTTCGCTCGCCGGTGCCGGCTCGGAAGCCACCGGCCCGCTGGTCACCGGCAGGATGACGCTGAACTCACTGCCCTTGCCTGCCCCTTCGCTGGCCGCCTCGATGCGTCCGCCGTGCATTTCCGCAAGTGATTTTACAAGTGTTAGACCAACGCCAAGCCCGCCGTGCGCCCGTTCTAACGAACCATCCGCCTGGGCAAACATGTCAAAAATCCGCGCCATGGTTTCAGGCGGAATGCCAATGCCCTGATCCTTGACTCGCACGGTGACGAAGCGATCGTCAGCCTCCACCGACAGCCTGATTTCCCTCCCCAGCTCGGAATACTTGGCAGCGTTGTTCAACAGATTCGAGAACACCTGGTTGAGGCGAGTGAAATCGGCCTCGAGCCACACCGGCGCTTCAGGCAAATCAAGTATTAACTTATGTTCGAACTGGGCAATGAGTGGTCCGGACGTTTCCGCCGCACTGCGCAAGACGTCGGCAAGAGCAATCCGCTCTGTCTTCAAGGTGATCTTGCCGCGCGTGATCCGGGCGACATCCATCAGGTCGTCGACCAGCCGGACCATCTGCTTGACCTGCCGCTCCATCATGCCGAGTGCCTGATCGCGGACCTGCGGCGGCGACTTGGCCGACGACAGGATGCTGACCGAATTGCTGATCGGCGCCAGCGGATTGCGCAGTTCGTGCGCCAGGGTGGCTAGGAATTCATCCTTGCGCCGGTCGGCGTCCTGCAAGGCGGCGGCATATTGCCGGCTTTCCTTAAGCAGGCGGCTATTTTCATCGGCCGTGGCCGCCAGGGCGTCGCGCTGAGCGGCAATCTGCTGGCGCTGGCGATACAGTTCAAAGAACACGTCGCACTTCGAACGCAGGATATCCGGCTCCAGCGGCTTTTCCAGGAAGTCGACGGCGCCCGCCTCATAGCCGCGGAACTTTCGTGTCCGGTCCGTCGATCCAGCCGTCAGGAAGATGATCGGGATACGCCGCGTCCGTTCGTTGCCGCGCATGGTTTCGGCCAGCTCAAAGCCATCCATTTCCGGCATCTGCACGTCAAGCAAGGCCAGGGCCACCTCCTGCTTGAGCAGGATTTCCAGCGCCTGCACACCTGAGGTGGCCTTCAGGATCTCAAGCCCCTCACGGCGGAGTACGGCCTCCAGCGACAGGAGGTTTTCCGGCAGGTCATCGACCAGCAGGAACGGCACCTTCGGCAGGGGCGCCGAGGTGACGGTCGAAGCGGAAAAGGCTGAAGGCGTTTCCTTGCTCATGGCTGCGCCACCGCCTTGAGATAACCGGCGATATCTTCCAGACTCCATGCGTAAGCTCCTGGGCAGGATTCGAGCGCCGCCTGGGGCATGGCCCCGGCAAAGGCAAGCTCCGGACTTTCGACGATGGCCGTGCCGCCGGCCAGCATTATGGACCGCAGGCCGTGGGCACCGTCATTGTTGGCGCCGGTCAGCACGACGCCGATCAGGCCTGAACCATAGACGTCGGCGGCCGTCTCGAACAACACGTCGACGGATGGCCGCGAGAACAGCACCGGCTCCTCATTGGACAGCGACAGCCGCCGGTCGGGTTCGACCAGCAGGTGGTAGTCCGGCGGCGCGAAATAGACGGTGCCGGGCAGGATCGGTTCCTTGTCCTCGGCTTCGCGCACCTTGATCTGACACTTGTCGGCGAACAGGTCCGCGACCACGCTGTCCTTGCCCGGCGGCAGGTGAATGACGATCAGCACCGGCAGCGGATAATCGCGCGGCAAGGCAGGGAGGATGACCGACAGCGCCTTCAGGCCGCCGGCCGACACCCCTATCACCACTGCTTCCGGGCGCACCTGTTTCATGACCGGTCCCGCTTCTGGTAGATGCGCTCATCGCGGGCGAATTCGGTGAAGGCCTCCGCCGAAGACGAAAAGCGCAGGGTCTCCTTGGCGCCCAGCCCCAGAAAGCCTTTGCGGGCCAGGGACGCCGCGAACAGGCCGATGGTCCGGTCCTGCAGTTCCCTGTTGAAGTAGATCAGGACATTGCGGCAGGAAATCAATTGGGTCTCGGCGAAAACCGCGTCGGTCGCCAGGCTGTGATCGGAAAAGACGACGTTCTTGCGCAAGGACTTGTCGAAAGCCGCCGAGCCGTAGGCAGCGTTATAATAGTCGGACAGCGACGTCCGCCCGCCCGACAGCCGATGGTTTTCACTGAACAGCTTTATGCGCGACAGGTCGTAGACGCCGGCCTCGGCCTTTTTCAGCGCGTCGGGATTGATGTCGGTGGCATAGAACATCGTCCGGTCGCCCAATCCCTCTTCCCGGAACATGATGGCGAACGAATAAAGCTCCTCGCCTGTCGAACAGCCGGCAATCCACACCTTGAGCGACGGATAGGTTTTCAGGTGCGGCACCACCTTTTCACGGATGGCGCGGAAGTAAAGCGGATCGCGGAACATCTCGCTGACCTGGACCGTCAGATAGCTCAGCAGTTCGTGCAGCATGGCCGGTTCGTGCAGCACCATGTCCTGCAACATCGAAAAGGACCGGCAGTTGAAATGCCCGCGCGCCTGGGTGAGCCGCCGCTTGACCGACGCCAGGGCGTAACCGCGGAAATCGTAATGGTACTTCTGGTAGATCGCCTCCAGCAGAAGCCGCATTTCGATATCTTCGGTCTTGGTCAGGACGGGCGCGTTCATGTCGTTCACCTCGGCATCCAGACCCGGACCAGCGAGATCAGCTTTTCGACGTCGAGCGGCTTGGCCATGTAGTCATTGGCGCCGGCATCAAGGCACTTTTCCTGGTCGTCCTTCATCGCCTTGGCGGTCAGCATGATCACCGGCAGGCGTTTCCATTCGGCGCGCTTGCGGATTTCACGTGTGGCGGTCAAGCCATCCATCTCCGGCATCATCACGTCCATCAGAACCAGGTCGACGGCGGTGTCCGCCCCGCCGGCCTGTGCCTGTTCCAGAATGTCCAGCGCTTCACGGCCGTTGCGCGCGATCTGGATGACTGCGCCCAGCGGCTCGAAGATATTGGTGACGGCGTAGACGTTGCGCACGTCATCCTCGACCACCAGGATACGGCGGCCCTCCAGCACGGCATCGCGGTTCTTTGCCTTGCGCAGCATCTTCTGCTGCTCGGGCGACAGGTCGGAGACCACCTGATGCAGGAACAGGGTGACTTCGTCGAGCAGGCGCTCAGGCGACTTGGCGCCCTTGATAATGATCGACTTGGAATAGCGGCGCAGGCGCTGTTCGTCGTCATAGGTCAGGTCGTGGCCGGTATAGACGATGACCGGCGGGAAGGAATAGGCGTCCTCCTGGCTCAGGGTCTCAAGCAGTGAGTAGCCCGAGGCGTCCGGCAGGGTCAGGTCCAGCACCATGCAGTCGAAGGTCTGGCTTTTGAGCTTCTCCAGGCATTCCGCCGCAGTGCCGACGGAGACGCATTCGACGTCCTGCGAATGCAGAAGCTTGCACACGGCATCGCGCTGCACCTCGTCGTCCTCGACGATCAGCACGCGGCGTACCTTGGTCGACAGCCGGGTCTCGAATTTCCGGAAAGCGTCGACCAGTTCCTCACGCTTGACCGGCTTGAGCATGTAGCCGACCGCCCCCAACGACAGGGCAGCGTGGGCGTAGTCGCTGGCCGAAACGACGTGAACGGGAATGTGCCGTGTGCGCGCGTCCCGCTTCAGGCGATCGAGCACCGACAGGCCGGAATGGTCCGGCAGGCCGACATCCAGCACGATCGCCGATGGTGAATATTGCTGCGCTGTCGACAAGGCGTCTTCGGCGGTCTGTGAGATCAGGCACAGGAAATCGAGATCGTGCGCCAGATCATAGAGAATACGTGCGAAGGCCTCGTCGTCCTCGACCACCAGAATGCTGCGGCTGTCGGCACTCAACCGGTCGCGGTCGTCGGCGATGCGGCGGACCGGATCCGCGGGTGCGTCCTTGGTCTTGACCGTCCTTTTGGCCGGGCGGGCGTCCAGCGGCGACGGGGCGGCTTCCGGCACGGGGCGCAGCAAAGGCGCCACGTTGGCGGCCTCGAAGACACACGGCAAGGTTACGGCGAAGGTCGAGCCCTCGCCCGGCTGACTGTCGAGCGATATTTTGCCGCCCAAAAGCCGCGACAGTTCGCGCGAGATCGACAGCCCGAGGCCCGTGCCGCCAAACTTGCGCGAAATGGTCGAATCAGCCTGACGGAAGGCGTCGAAGATGGCCCGGTGCTGGTCCGGGTCGATGCCGATGCCGGTATCGACCACCGCAAAGCGGATGCGGTCGTTGCCCGCCGCCGAAATATTAAGTGTGACCGAACCTTCCTCGGTAAACTTGAAAGCGTTCGACAACAGGTTCTTGAGGATCTGCTCCAGACGCTGCCGGTCGGTGTCCATGCCTTCCGGCAACCCTTCGCCGACGACGGTTTCGAATGTCAGGCCTTTCTGTGCCGCGACGGGGTCAAACAAGCGCTTCATGTCGCCGATCAGGCGCGCCAGCGATACCGGCTCTGGGCGGATTTCCATCTGTCCGGCCTCGATCTTCGACAGGTCGAGGATGTCATTGATCAGTACCAAAAGATCGTTGCCGGATGACTGGATCGTCTTGGCGAACTTGACCTGCTCCTCGCTCAGATTGCCGTCGGCGTTGTCACTGAGCAGTTTGGCCAGGATCAGTGACGAATTGAGCGGCGTGCGCAGTTCGTGCGACATGTTGGCCAGGAAGTCGGACTTGTACTTGCTGGCCTGCTCCAGTTCCTGTGCCTTGAGCTGCACGGACTGGTTGGCGCGGTTAAGATCGTCCTTCTGCACCTCAAGCGCCTGGGCCTGCTCCTCGAGCTGGTTGTTGGTCTGCTCCAGCTCGGCCTGCTGCTGTTCGAGGCGGGCATGCGATTCCTTGAGCGCCCGGCTCTGCTCTTCCAGTTCTTCGTTGTTGACGCGCAGCTCTTCGCCCTGGGTCTGCAACTCTTCGGACTGGCGTTGCGTCTCTTCGAGCAGGTTCTGCAGGTGCTGGCGATACCGCGCCGAGCGCACGGCGATGCTGATATATTCCGATACCCGGTTGAGCAGGACCAGCAGGTTAGCATCCAGCGGATCGATGAAACCCAGTTCGACAACGGCATCGACCGAACCTTCCGACTGGGCCGGCAGGATGACCACCTGGCGCGGCCGCCATTGCCCCAGCGCCGCCCCGACCGTCAGGTGCGCCTCAGGAGCGTCGCGCAGGACCACCGTCCGGGCATTGGTCGCTGCCTCGCCCAGCAGGCCTTCGTTGGCCCGGAAGCTTTCGGGCACGTCCGTTTCGGGCGGCAGGCCATAGGTCGAAACGCGGCGGTAATGCCCGCCTTCCTTGACGAAGAAGGCGCCGGCATGGCTGCCGCCGAAGTCGCTCAGATAGCTCAGAACATTGTGCCCAAGCTGCTCCATGTTCTGCTCGCCCAGCATTGCCGCCGACAGGCCGGCCTGGCCGGATTGCAGCCAGTCCTCGCGCCGCCGTGCCGCAGATGCCCGGCCGATCATATAGGTGATGATGCCGGACAGCATGATGCCTAACAACGCCGCTACTACCGTGCTGACGATCGCCGAACGGTAGGCGAGGTTCATCTCGGCGATCTTTTCCTTGCGCAGCTGGCTTTCTTCTTCCTTCAGACCGACCAGGGCCTGGCGGATCATGTCCATGTCGATCTTGCCGGCATCGGTCATGACAAGCGCCTGAGCGGCGTCGAACCCCTGGGTACGGCGTGCCGTGACGGTGCTGGCCAATTCAGCCATCTTCGACTTGACGCGCACCTCCATCGACGCAACGCGCGCCCGCTGGGTGCGGGAATCGTCCGTCAGCGCCTTGAGGCTGTCCAGCTCCTCCTGAACGCGTCCCCGAGCATCGTTATACGGCGCCAGGTATGAGTCCTTGCCTGTCAGGACGTAGCCGCGCTGGCTTGTCTCAGCATCCTTCAGCACCGAGAAAAGTTCTTCCGCCCCGATCAGCACCTCATGGGTATGCACGACCGCGTCGTTGTCACGGCGCAGGGTGGCGATGTTCATGTAGGAAATAATGCCGCTCACCACGAAAAACGCCGCGACGGCAGCCAGACTGAGCGAGACAGTGACGTCGGCTTTCGCCTGGCGGCCCAATCCCGTCAGAAACTTGTTTTTATTCATTGCCCGATCCCGTGGCCCAATTCCTTGGGGTTTCCGATCCCATATGACCGGCTTTTCATTGTCGACGCTTAACACGCATTCGGAACCCGGCCATACCCCGATACCCGACCGTATGCACTGGACAGTAAGCATCCAATAAGGAGCACGGATTTCGCCATAAAAATTTCATAAAAATGCCATTGCGTGAAAGGCTTATCCTTGGGAATTCGCCCGTAACGCGTATTCCATCACGATGGCTGACGCCCTTCTGATTGAACTTCACGATTACGTTGTCCCAAGCGCCAAAAAGGCCAATCCACATCGCATTTTTATGGTCCGATCAGGCCTATGGAAGGGCCGGATCTGGGGCGGGAAATCGTGATTAGAAAGTTCAAGTCAATGAGCAGCGTGGCATTGCAGCAAAAGTCATCGGAAACCGGCGTCCCGGCCGCCGTCATGAGCGGCCGCCTGGCCGGTAAACGCGCCCTGATCACGGGCGGCGACACGGCACTCGGTCATGCCATTGCCCTGGCCTTTGCCCGCGAAGGTGCGGATATTGCCGTGGTTTTTCAGGATGACGATAAGGCTGCCGGCCTGCATCGCGAAATCGCGCGCCTGGGCCGCCGCTGTGTGCTGATCCGCGGCGATATCGGTGAACTGGATGTCTGCGACTATGCGCTGGAACAGACCTTCGACCGCCTGGATGGTATGGACATCCTGGTCAACAATGCCGAAGTGGAATCCCTGCGTCCGGGTGAAAACCTGCGCCTGGAAACCTTCTCGACCTTCTACCTGACGCGCAATGCGTTGCGCTTCATGGAGCCCGGCGGCGTCATCATCAATACCGCCAGCGGCGACGACGCCATTGCTTCATTCACGCATTCCCTGTCGCAGGTGGTGGCGCGGCGCGGCATCCGTGTCAACGCCGTGGTCCCTGCCCTGACGCAGGAACTGGTGGCTGCCGATGGTGACGATGTGCCGCTGCCGCAATATACGCCGCGCGCCGATCCGGAAACGGCGGCCCCGAGCTATGTCTTCCTGGCTTCGGGCGAAGGCGGTCAGATGACTGGCCAGGTCCTGCATCCGCACGGCGGTTAAGCGCTTTCCGAAAAGTGTGAAGCGGTTTTCGGATAAAAAGCGCGACAAACAAAAACTATGCCTTAGGCAAATCCTTGGTCAGCGCGGCGATGCTGCTGCAGCCCTTGCAGCCGCCACAGCCGTCATCGCTGCCGCAGCCTTTGGGCGAAGCCGACACCGGCTCGAGCCACTTGAGATGTAGCACCCGCGCGGCGCGCCCTTGCAAGGTTCGCGCCGTCTGCGGCATCAGTTTGCGCAGCATTTGCACCGTACTGAAGGCAACAATCGCCGTGATGACAATGGTTTGGACAACCGCGTAGACCATCACAACCTCACCGCCAGTTGGTAGACAACCAGCGACGCCAGATAGGCCAGTCCGAACAGGTAGCCCGTCGTCAGCGCCACCATCTTCCATGAATTGGTCTCGCGGCGGATGACGGCGAGGGTCGACAGGCACTGCGGTGCGAACACATACCACGCCAGCAGCGACAGGCCTGTCGCCACCGTCCATTGTTGCGAAATCAGGTGGCCCAGTTGCGATGCCAAAGCGTCGTCATTGCTGGCCTGCACGGAATAGACCGTCCCCAGCGACGCCACCGCCACTTCGCGTGCCGTCAGGCCTGGGATCAGGGCGACGCAGATTTGCCAATTGAAGCCGATCGGGGCGAAGAACGGCTCCATCCAGTGGCCGACTACGCCGGCGAAGCTGTAGTCGATGGCCGGCCCCGCGGCGCCCTTCGGCGGTGCCGGGAAGGTTGTCAGCACCCACAGGATAGTGTTGGCGGCGAAGATGGTCCCGGTGATGCGGCGCATGAAAATCTTGGCGCGCTCGACCAGGCCGATAACCAGGTTACCCAAGCTCGGCAGGCGATAGGACGGCAATTCCATCAGCAGCGGATGCTCGGTCTTGTCGCGGCGGATCAGGCTGGCGACCCACGACACCACGAACCCCGACACGATGCCGGTGATGTAGAGACCGAACAGGATCAGGCCGCGCAGGCTCAGGAACCCGGCTACCGTCTGCTCGGGGATAAAGGCGGGGATCAGCAGCGCGTAGACCGGCAGACGCGCCGAACAGGTCATCAATGGCGCGATCAGAATGGTCGTCATCCGGTCGCGGGTATCGTGGATACTGCGCGTCGCCATGATGCCCGGAATGGCGCAGGCATGGCTGGACAACAGCGGAATGAACGACCGGCCGGTCAGCCCGGCCTTCGACATCAGCTTATCGAGCAGGAAGGCGGCGCGCGGCAGATAGCCGGACTCTTCCAACACCAGAATGAAGAAAAACAGGATCAGGATCTGCGGCAGGAAGACGATGACCGCCCCCAACCCGCCGATCACCGCGTCATGGATGAAGCTGCGCAGCAGGCCTTCCGGCATGTTCTGAACCGCCAGGTCGCCAAGCCAGGCGAACAGGGCCTCGATGCCGTCCATCATCGGCGTCGCCCAGGTGAACACCGCCTGGAAGACGACGAACATCACCGCCACCAGGATGGCGAGACCGGCCACCGGATTAAGGAAAATGCGGTCGAGCGTATCGTCGATCTGCGACGTCCGGCGCGGCATGACCACGGTCGAGCTGATCAGGCGGCGCACTTCGGCGTGCAGGTCTTCCGGCACCGGGCCGGGCAGCGGCTGCGCCGACGACAGCGTCTTATCGAGATAGCTGACCAGGTTGGCCGTGCCGCCCTTCTTGACGGCGATCGTCTCGATGACTGGAATGCCGAGTTGCTGGCTCATCGCCGCCACGTCGACCTGGATGCCACGCTTCTTGGCGGCGTCCATCATGTTGAGCGCCAGCACAACCGGCCGCCCCAACCGCTTGATCTCGAGCACGAAACGCAGGTGCAGGCGCAGGTTGGTGGCGTCGGCGACGCAGACGATCAGGTCCGGCACGCCTTCGTTTTCGCGCTTGCCCAGGCAGATGTCGCGGGTGATGATCTCATCCGGCCCCATGGCGTCGAGGCTGTAGGTGCCCGGCAGGTCGAGCACGCGCACCTTGCGGCCGGACGGGGCGACGAATTCACCTTCCTTGCGCTCGACGGTAACGCCGGCATAGTTGGCGACCTTTTGCCGCGCGCCAGTCAGCTGATTGAACAGCGCCGTCTTGCCGCAGTTGGGATTGCCGACGAGGGCAATGGTCAGACTGTCCATTATTGCCCCTCCAGCGCGACGACAACGCGGTCGGCTTCGCTGCGGCGAAGCGCGAAGCGGGTAAAGCCGATCTGCACCAAAAGCGGGTCGGCGCCGATCGGGCCGCGTCCGACCACCTTGACCGGCTCGCCACCGACAAAGCCCAGCTCACGCAGGCGCCGCCCAATGGCGTCCTGATCCGATACGGAATTCACGCCGACGACAATGGCCGAAGCGAAGGCGGGCAACTCACTGAGTTTCATCGAAAGGTTTTCTACCGGTCCGTCTTTGCAGCGGAACCAAACTGGAGCGCGGCCTGTCACGACCGCCGAATTCTGCGAATGATTATCATTTATGCTTGGCCGGGGTCAAGCGCAAGGCGCTATACATTTACAGTCTTTTGATATGCCGCTCCCCGACCGCTGCGGCATTTTTATCCGGATCGGCATACGCATTAAGGTTCCCACACGATGGAGCCCACCGATGGACACCCTCGCCCCCGCCAATCCACGCCCGCCCCTGCCCACAGCCCGCCCGGCCATTCCGCCTTACGCCACGCCGGTCGATCGCGCGGTCGACACTGCCCGACGCCTGCAGGAAAATGTGCAGAACATGCCGCTGACCAGCGTCATTATCGCCACCATCCTGGGTATCGGTGTCGGCTCTATTCTAAGCAATGTCGGCCATTCCATACGCCGCCCCACCGTGCGCATCAAGCCGCCGTTGCGCGCGACGATCAAGCCAGTCCCCAAACCATGACCGACTACGCCGCGATTTCACCCGTCGATTCGACTGGTCGCGTCACTGCGGTCATCGACACACCAAAGGGCAGTCGCGGCAAGTACAAGTACGCCCCCGAGAGCGGCCTGTTCCGGTTGAACAAGCTGCTGCCGGTCGGCGCCTATTTCCCTTATAATTTCGGCTTCATTCCCAACACCCAGGCCGAGGACGGCGACGCGCTAGACGTCCTGGTCATTATGGATGAGCCGGTGCACATCGGCGCCATATTGAGCGTCCGCGTCATCGGCGTGCTCAAGGCCGAACAGACGGAAACTGACGGTCAGACCTTTCGCAACGATCGCCTGCTGGCCGTGCTCGACACAGCTGTCAACCCGGCGGAATACAACCACTACCGCGAACTGCCTCCCCGCCGCCTGGACGAGATCGAGCACTTTTTCCGGTCGTACAACCTGATGGAAGGCCGGGCCTTCAAGAGCCTGGGGACCGGCGGTCCGCAGGAAGCGATGGGCCTGATCGAGAAGCATCAGGTCAGGCACCCGGCCAACGAAGCTTGACAGCCGGTATCCCCGGCTTTACGGGCAAGTCCATGCAATCCTATATCGAACTTGGCGAAGAAGAAGCGCGGCTGGCGATCGACACGGCCATCGCGGAACTGAAAAAGCGCGGCAAGGTCGCCTCGATCGCGGTCGGCGACCGGCACGGCGAAATGATCGCCCTGTGGCGCATGAACGGCGCCTCCCTGCCGTCGGCTGTGATCGCCGGCAACAAGGTCTTCACCAGCGCCCGCACCCGCCGCGGCAGCGGCGACGTCGGCCGCAAGGTCCTGAGCGAAGACGCCACCATGGCCTATTACGGCTCTGACCGTTATGTCGGCTGGGACGGCGGCGCCCCTGTCATGATCGACGGCAAGTGCGCCGGCGCCGTGGCCCTGAGCGGCCTGTCCGGCGAAGAAGATCTCGAAATCGCCGAACTGGCCGTCGCCGCGATCCTGAAGAACCTTTAAGCTTCTTCGGGTTGCTGACTGGTCGCCAGCGCCTCGATGCTCATCCGCGCCCCGGCCTTGCCCGAGCGCCACGCCCCGGCCACCGACGCCGGGAAACGGTCGTCGAACGTATCGCCGCTGAAGCAGATGCCGCCTTCCATCCACGGCCCCGACCGCTTGGCGCCCGGCAGGCACGACGAATAGGCGCCCTGCGTATACGGATTGGCCACCCAGCGCGACACGAACGGCGCCGACACGACGTGCGGCTCGAAGCCGTGCAGCATCTCGATCGGCGCCAGTAGTCGCGACGCATAGGCCAGCGCCTCGTCGGGCGAAAAGGCCTCGACAATCTCTGCCTGTTTTCCGGAAACATAGAGCTGAATGACCGGCTGCCCGGCGCCGCGCACATGGCAGAAGTGCGGCGGATCGTTGTCAAGCAACAGCAGGCCCAGATCGGCCGGCACGTGATGCGCGGCGAAGAACTGCGGATCGAGCTCGATGATAATCTTGTTCATCCAGCCCATGGCGATCCCGGCCATGTGCTCGTGGAAATCGCGCGACAGCGGCGGCTGGAACTTGATCAGCGGGCTTTTCAGCACACCCAGCGACACCGTGCAGATGACACGCTGCGCCATCCAAACCGAGCCATCCATCGCCTGGATGCGCATGCACTCACCGTCTCCTCCGTCGGGTTGCTCGGTGATCTTGCATACCGCCGTGCGCAGCCGGATGTTTTCCAGCCCGACCTCCTGGGCCATCTTGCGGATCAGCGCCCCCATGCCGCCCTCAACCTGCAGGCCACCCGGCGTGTTTTCGTCAGTCAGGAACTCATAAGCCGACGGCCTTACCGGCGGGTCAATGCCATTCCACATCAGGGCAAAATCGCTCAGCGACTTGCGTCCCTTTTCGTCCTTGGCCAGGTCGGGCAACGGGCAGTCAGGCGCTTCGCCGGACTTGATGCGCTCGGCCTTCTCGTGGTCGATGGCTGAGTCAAAGCGCTCGCCGTCGTCCTCGCGCACCTGGCCGTTTTGGGCAACCAGCATGGAATCGTTTTCGTCGCGCGTGTAGCCGACGCCGTAACGGTCGAGTTCCGCGCCCAAGGCATTGTGCTCGCCGTGCAGCCAGTGCGCCCCCAGGTCGACCGCCGTACCCGACGGCAGGTTGCGCGTTCGGGCGCGACCGCCCGGTGCATCACCCGCCTCAAGCACAAGAAACGGGATTCCTGACGCCTTCAGTTCCAGCGCGGCGCTCAGGCCGGCAAAACCCGCACCGATAATGATGATGTCCGTCATGACCTATCCTCCACCGCCCCAGCCTTATGTCGGCCCATTTGGCAAGTGGGTTTTCGCGCCACAGGCGTAAAACTTCAATAAGGATTTATGGTTCAGGCGACGCCGCGACGGGTCGGGTTGAGCACCGTTGTCGCGCCAGCCTGAGCAATCAGGGCAGCAAATTCCGCCCCTGGCATCGGCTTGCCGAACAGATAGCCCTGCATGCCATGGATGCCCGCCGCCTTGAGATGGCTATGCTGCGTCTCGGTTTCGATGCCTTCGGCGACCACCTGCATGCCAAACGCCCGGCCGATGCCGGTGACGGCCTGGATGATAGCCAGGGCCTCCAGCGCCACACGCGACTCACCGTCCAGCGCCGTCACGAATTCGCGATCAATCTTGATTTTATCGAACGGGAAGCGATGCAGCGCCGTCAGCGACGAATAACCGACGCCGAAGTCGTCCAGCGCCAGCCGGATGCCCATCGATCGCAGTTCCTCGAACAGAAGCTTGGTCCGCGCCGGCTCGCCGAGGAAGGCCGTCTCGGTCACTTCCAGCACCAGCTTGCCGGGGTCATAGCCGGTCTCGACCAACAGGTCCTGAATGCCGTCGAGGAAGCCCGGCTTGTCGAGCTCGATCGGCGACACATTGATCGCCACAGGCAGACCCCAGGCGGCTGATTCCGCCAGCACGCGGCGACGGGCAAAGGCGCCAATCTTGCCGATCAGGCCGGTCCGTTCCGCCAGCGGCACGAAGATCGCCGGGCCAACCGGATTGCCGGCGCGCGGCCAGCGCACCAGCGCTTCGGCCGACACCACCTTCTGGCCCATGCGGTCGTAGATCGGCTGATACAGCATCTGCAACGCACCGGCGTCGATGTCGGCCTCCAGCGCCTGCATCAGCGCGTGGTCGGATTCGCTGTCGGATACGGTCTTCGGAGCATCGATCATCCGACCGAGTTCAGTGATCGTCTTGTCGGCCTTGTCGGCGACCGCGAGGATTTCGGCCATGGCCGTGCTCTGACCGCCGCGCGCCGCGTTTTCGATGGCCGATGCCGCCGTCGCCACCGCCTGGGCGCCGAGGTTGAGGCTCATCGACTTAAGCGCGTGCGCCGCCAGCGCCAGTTCACCCAGATCGTTCTTCCGGCAGGCCGCCGCCATGCGCGCCACCGACTCAGGAGCGTGGCTGCGGTAGAGGCCGACGACGCGGTTGACGAAATCGCTGCGGCCGTTCTTCAGCCCCGCCAGCAGTGGCTTGAGCGTCTCGGTGTCGAACAGCGACAGGTCAGCCGGCGGGGTCTCCGCGATCGGTTCTTCCGGCCGCACGATCGGCGGCCGGGCAGCCGGGATCTGCGCCAGTTCCGGCGGCAGATGTTTGCGCAGCACGGCGCCCAGGTCAGACAGGGTGAACGGCTTATGCAGCACGCCATCCATGCCCGCCTCGCGCCATTCCAGCGCCGCCGAGCCGACCACGTGCGCCGTCAGGGCGACCACGGCAATCGGGTTTTCGGCCTCGCGCAGCCGGCGCGTCGCCTCGAACCCGTCCATGACAGGCATGGAACCGTCCATCAGCACCAGGTCATATTGCTGTACGCTTAAGGTATCGAGCGCCTGCTGGCCGTCATGGGCGGTGTCGGCGCGAATGCCGAAGCGCGACAGGGCCTCCAGCGCCACTTCGCGGTTGACCTCGGCATCGTCGACCACCAGCACCCGCGCGCGCGGATAGACGGTGTCGACTGTCTCGGCGGCCTCGACCAGCTCTTCCGTGGCGAACGGCTGACCGTCGATCAACGCCTGGATCAGCCGGTCGATGTCGCGGTGCCGCACCGGATAGGGCAGCACGCAGGCCGCCCGCCCACCACGCACCCAGGCCTCGGCTTCGGTATCGTCGGCCTCGGCCACCAGCACCAGCTTGTCTGGGCCGCCGACGGCATAGGTCCGCCCGCCTTTGTCTGCCAGGATCAGTGAGGCTTCGCCGTCGCCGACATGGGCGCCCGCCGCCTCGAAGCGCTGGGTCAGGGCCTCGCGCTCGATCCGGCCGTCGATCAGCAGCGACACGGTGCGCAGATAGGGCAGCTTCGGCGGAGTAGCCTTGGCCTCCCCGGATGACGGGAGACGGACATGGAACCGCGTTCCCTCGCCCTGCTCGCTGGTTACGGCGATGCGGCCGCCCATGGCCGCGACCAGCCGCCGGGCAATCGACAGCCCAAGTCCCGTGCCGCCGAACCGGCGCGTCGTTGTCTGGTCTTCCTGAGTGAAGGCCGAGAAGATCTTGCTGATCTTGTCCTTGGCGATCCCGATGCCGGTGTCCTCGACCACAATGCGTAAAAAGGCCGGATCCTTGTCCGGATCGACACGAACGATAACGTGCCCGGCTTCGGTGAACTTCAGCGCGTTCGACACCAGGTTGGACAGCACCTGCCCCAGCCGCACACTGTCCGCACGGGCGAAACGCGGCGCCTCCGGATCGACCATGGCCACCAGCTCAAGGCCCTTTTCGCGTGCCTTCGCCTGGAACAACCCGATGGTCTCATCGACCGCGTCGAGGATGTCGACATCAGCGATCTCGACTTCCATCTTGCCGGCTTCGATCTTGGAGAAGTCGAGAATGTCGTTGATGACCGCCAGCAAGCCGCGACCGGACTTGACGATAGTGCCGGCATAGCGCCGCGCCTTGGCCGGGAGGCTCTCCGCCGCCAGCATCTCGGCCATCACCATCACCCCGTTCATCGGGGTGCGGATTTCGTGGCTCATGGTAGCCAGGAAGTCGGACTTGGCGGCATTGGCCGCCATGGCTTCGTCGCGCGCCGACAAATAGTCGCTGGTCCGCGCCGCCACCTCGGCCTCCAGGCTTTCGATCTGGGCCTCGATCTTGCGATCGCGCTCGGCAATCGCGTCGAGCATGGCGTTGTAGCCGTCGACCAGATCGCCCATCTCGTCGCGCCCGGCCGACTCGACGCGGCGGCTGAAATCGCCCTGGGCGATGGCGTTGACCGACGCCGACAGGTCGAGCAGCGGCTTGGTCATCGCCGCCTGCATCCGCCGCGACAGGTAAAGCGCGAAACCGAGCACGAACAGCGCCAGGCCCAGTACCCCCGCCAAGGCCTGCAACAAGGACGCCGCCATGCCATCGGCGGAATGCACCACCTTGACCGCGCCGATCACCTGGCCGCCGTACTTGACCGGTGCTTCGACCTCGATCGACCGCGTCATCAGCAGCGGCAGCACGCCTGGATCGGCGGCTTCGGCGCTCAGCACCACGTCGTTGCGCAACCGTGCCCCAGTGCCGGTTTCGGCCAGCACATGGCCGCCGGCCGCCTCGACGCGTCCATAGATGATCCCCGGCGTGCGCGCCACGGCCCGGATGGCGGAAAAGGCCCGCGCCTGATCGCCGGTCAGCACCGATTCCGTCGCCGACGACGCCAGCACCTCGGCGGCCGCCTTCATCACCGACCAGCGCGCCTGCGCCTGCCGTCCCGCCTCGTGGAAGACAAACAGCCCGGCCACCGGCAGGGTCGACAGCAGCACGCAGCCCAGCACCAGCAGCATCAGGCGCTGGCGGATCGAGCCGCGCTGACCCTTTGGCCGGGCAGGCTTTTCCGGCGTTTTATTACCGGACGAGCGTGTCTTCAATCGGGGAAATGCAAGGCGCATCAGTCGAATCACTAAAAGATATTAACGCCTAGGCTTGCCTTGCTCACACGCTATTAATCAAGCTTAATTTCGCCCCTGAGGCGATTGTGAACGGCCCGCATTAACGATGACTCTAAGATGAATCTTAAAGCTTCGAAGTTATTATGTACGCGTGCGAAGTCCGATCGACAGGCTGTGGGGAAAGGTGCGCGCGGCGGCAGGTGACCGCCGCGGTAATGTCGCCACGACTGTGGCCCTGGTCGCCATTCCCCTGCTCGTTGTGGTAACTGGCTCCCTCGAAATCTTCTCGATGTCGAACCAGAAATCGCTGCTTCAGGCCGCCGCCGACGCCGGTGCGCTGGCCGGCGCCAACAAGCTGTCCATCGCCAGCTACAACGTCGAGTCGGAGGTCACCGCCACGGCGGTCGCCACCGCCCAGGCCCAGCTGTCCAGCGCCGCCGATCCGCAGGCCTACAGCTTCACCGTCAATGTCGACCAGACCGGCGGCGAGGTCACGGTGGACGGCCAGGTGGAGCACAAGGCGCTGGTCGGCCTGGCCAACATCGGCGACCGCGTCATCCATGCCTCGGCCACCGCCGAGACCCTGCAGAAGACGCCGCTGTGCATCCTGCAAACCGCCGGCGGCAACATCAACCTGACCAATACCGCCCAGATCAAGGCGCCCGGCTGCCTGATCCACGCCAATCAGGACATCGCCATCGCCAAGACGGCGATGATCACCGCCGATCGCACCCAGGCGGCCGGCAAGGTCACGGGCCCGGCCAATCCGACCGGCAATTCCGGCGCCATTCCGATCCCTGACCCGTTCGCCAGCATGAGCCTGACGCCCAAAGGCGGCTGCGACCTTAGCCTCAATATCCTGACCATTCCGCTCATTAAGCAGGACATGACCCTGGCGCCGGGCGTGCACTGCTTGCCGATCATCGCCATTGGCACGGCGCATATCCACCTGCAGCCGGGCGAGCACTATTTCGTCGGCCTGGGCAGCATGGGCGCTTTGGGCGGCCTGGTCATGAACGACAATTCGACCATCGACGGCGACGACGTCACCTTGATCTTCGGTCCGTCGCAGATATTCAACTTCACCGGCCACGCCAAGGTGCGCCTGACCGCGCGCAAGACCGGCCCGTACGCCGGTTTCCTGATCGCCACGACGCGCGATAACCACAACACCTTCACCATCTCGTCGGACAATGTGCGCGAATTACTGGGCACCATCTACATCCCCAACGCCACGCTCGAAGTCACTTCCAAGGGCGCCGTCGCCCAGGACTCGGCCTGGAGCGTTATCGTCGCCCAGTCGGTGAAACTGAGCAACGCCCCTACCCTTGTCATCAATACCAACTACGTCGGCTCCGGCGTGCCGGTGCCTTCGGGCGTCGGCCCCGGCCGCGGCACGGTTCTTAAGCAATGAGTCTCGATACCGCCTACGTCTCCTACGGTTCCGCCCGTCTGCTGGTCGCAGACGACGACCCGATCCTGCGTGAGTTCGCCTCGGTTCACCTGGCGTCGCCCGAGGTCGAGGTCGAGGTCGCCGAGGACGGCGCCATGGCGTGGGAAATGCTGCAGCAAGGCAGCTTCGACCTCGCCCTGGTCGACCTGGAAATGCCGCGCATGGATGGCTTCGAGTTGATCGAACATATCCGCGGCCACGCCACGCTTAAGCACCTGCCGATCGTGGTCGTTACCGGGCGCGAGGATATGGCCGCCGTCGATCGTGCCTATGCGCTGGGGGCGACTTCGTTCGTCGTCAAGCCGCTGAACTGGCGCGTCCTGTCGCACCAGTTGGCCTACGTGCTGCGCAACGCCCGCGAGGCCGCCGAGGTCCGCCAGCAACTCCACATGCTGCAAGGCATGAACGAAGCGTCCGCCGAATTGCTGAAGTTGTGCGGCAATAATCTGAGCGGCCCGGCCAATGCCATTCTGCGCTCGACGGAGAAGCTGGAAGGCAATGTCGCCGATGAGTTCCGGCAATATGCCCACGACCTGCGCGCCCTGCAGGACCATATCGGCCAGGCGTCGAAACTGCTCGCCGAGGGCTAGGTTCTCAGCCGGTAACCGGTGCGGAAGATCACCGAAATGATCCCAATACACACGGCCATGAACACGACCGTCATGCCGAGGCTGACCCACATGCTGACGTCGGACACGCCGTAGAACGCCCACCGGAAACCGTTGATCAAGTAGACCACCGGATTGAACAATGCCACGGTCTGCCACAGCTCCGGCAGCATCTTGAGCGAATAGAACGTCCCGCCCAAGAAGGCCAGCGGCGACAGGATCAAGAGCGGCACCACCTGAAGCTTCTCGAAGCCGTCCGCCCACACACCGAGGATAAACCCGAACAGGCAGAAGGTGATGGCGGTCAGCATCAGGAACAGCACCATCCACACCGGATGCGCGATCTCATAGGGTACGAAAATCCGGGCCGTCGCCATGATAACGCCGGCGATGATCACCGATTTGGTCGCCGCCGCCCCGACATAGCCGATTAGGATTTCCGCCACCGCCACCGGCGCTGACAGGACCTCGTAGATCGTCCCCGTGAATCTCGGCAAGTAGATGCCGAACGAGGCGTTCGACGTGCTTTCCGTCAGCACGGTCAGCATGATCAGGCCCGGCACGATGAAGGCGCCGTAGCTTACCCCGTCGATCGTCGCCATGCGCGAGCCGATGGCCGAGCCGAACACGATGAAATAGAGCGAGGTCGAGATGACCGGCGCGGCCAGGCTCTGGAACAGGGTGCGGATGCTGCGGCCCAGTTCGAACGTGTAGATCTGATGGATGGCGTGCCAGTTCATTTGTTGTGTACCAGGCTGACGAAGATGTCTTCCAGCGAAGACCGGTGCATGTCGATGGCCTTGAAGTCGATGTTTTCGGCGGCCAGCTTCTTGACAAAATCGGCGGCACTGGCGTCTTCCTCGCCGGCTTCGCCCTTCATGGTCAAAGTTAAGGTCAAGCCGTTGTCCGACAGGCTGACCGGCCAGCCCTTGAGTTCCGGCGGAATACCGTCGAGCGGCTGTTTCAGTTCGACCTTGACCTCGGTCTGGCCAAGCTTCTGCATCAGGGCATGCTTTTCCTCGACCAGAATGATCTCGCCCTTGTTGATGACGCCGATCCGGTCGGCCATCTCCTCGGCCTCTTCGATGTAGTGCGTGGTCAGGATGATGGTTACGCCGCGGTCGCGCAGCTTGCCGATCAGCTGCCACATGTCGCGGCGCAGCTCGACATCGACGCCGGCGGTCGGCTCATCGAGGAACAGGATTTCCGGCTCGTGCGCCAGCGCCTTGGCGATCAGCACCCGTCGCTTCATGCCGCCGCTGAGGGTGGCGATCTTGTTGTCCTTCTTGTCCCACAATGACAGGTCGCGCAGCACCTGTTCCAGGTGCTTGTTGTTGGGCGGCTTGCCGAACAGGCCACGCGAGAAGGTGACGGTATCCCAGACCTTGACGAACATGTCAGTGGCCAGTTCCTGCGGCACCAGGCCGATCTTTTCGCGCGCCTTGCGGAAGTCGACGACGACATTGTGGCCGTCGGCCAGGATGGTTCCGCCGGTCGGCCGCACCAGCCCACAGACCGCGCCGATCAGGGTCGTCTTGCCGGCGCCGTTGGGCCCCAGCAGCGCGAAGATCTCACCGCGCCGGATTTCCAGATCAACCTTTTTCAGGGCGTGGTGGCCGGTGGCGTAGGTCTTGTCCAGCCCCTTGATCGAAATGATCGAATCCATGCGACAGCCTCGGTAAAATTCGGCATTTAAGGACTATAGAAATGCCGCTATGTCCATCCCCTAAACAGCACTCTGCCGGATTCTGTCAGCAGGCAAAATTGTATGATAATTTTTGCTTGACGCTGGCATAACGCCGTTTATTGAAGACGCAAACTCACAAGGGACTTTCCATGCTTGAAGATCTTCGCGGCAAGGCCGTGCTCGTCACCGGCGCCAGCTCGGGTATCGGCGCCGCCGTCGCCAAGGGTTTTGCCGATCTGGGTGCCGCTGTTGCGATCCACTATGGCTCCAATAAAGAAGGCGCTGAACAGATCGTCACGGACATCACCTCCCAGGGTGGCAAGGCCGTGCTGGTCCAGGCCGACCTGACCGATGCGAATACCGCAAAGGCGATGGTCGAGGACGCTGCCGCGAAGCTCGGCAAGCTCGACATCCTGGTCAACAATGCCGGTTCCCTTTGCGGTCGCAAGCCGTTCATGGAAATCGACGACGAGCTGTACAACAACGTCATGAACCTCAATGTTCGCTCGGTGATCAATGCCTCGCAGGCCGCTGTGCCGTTCATCGAAAAACAGGGCGGCGGCACCATCATCAATGTCGGCTCGATCGCCGGCAATGACGGCGGCGGACCGGGCTCGGGCCACTATGCCTGCGCCAAGGCCTACGTGCATAACCTGACGCGCCACATGGCCCGCGACCTGGCAAAGCGCAACATCCGCGTCAACGCCATCGCGCCGGGCGTCATCGGTACGCCCTTCCACGCCCAGACCCCGGCTGACCGCATGGAAGCCATGAAGAATTCCACTCAGCTTGGTCGCATCGGCACGCCGGAAGACTGCGTTGGCCCGGTGCTGTTCCTGGCGTCGGACAGCATGAGCGGCTACGTCACTGGACAGATCGTCCACGTCAACGGCGGCCAATTGATGCCGGCCTAAAGTGCCGGACTGACAAAGGCGTGAATGGCGTTTCGGCTATTGCCTCGACCGGCTGCCTGTGCGAACGGAAAGCCGCATCGAACAGGCGGAGGACTTGATCGTGACCATTTCCAAAATCGCGTTTCTGGGTCTCGGCATCATGGGCAATGGCATGGCCCGGCGGCTGGCCGGCGCCGGCTTCGATGTCTGCGTCTACAACCGCAATCCGGCCCGCTCCGCCCCGTTCAGCGGCATTTCCCGCATCGCCAACACCCCGGCCGAAGCCGCCGAAGACGCCGACCTCATCATCAGCATGGTGTCCGACGACACCGCCGCGCGCTCGCTGTGGCTGGGCGAAACCGGCACCTTGAGCGTCGCCAAACCCGGCACCATCTGCATCGAATCGAGCACCATCTCGCTCGACTGGATCAAGGACTGGGGCGCGGCCGCCGCTGAGAAAAACTGCGTCTGCCTCGACGCCCCGGTGACCGGCAGCAAGCTGGCCGCCGAAGACGGCCAGTTGGGCTTCATGATCGGCGGCGAAGCGAAGGACGTCGAACGCGCCCGCCCGGCGCTCGAAGCCATGAGCCGGAGCATCACGCACCTAGGGCCGCTCGGCAGCGGCTGTACCTTCAAGCTGATCAACAACTTCGTCTGCGGCGTGCAGATGGCGGCGCTGGCGGAAGCCGTCGCCATGATCGACCAGTCCAGCCTCAACCGTGAACAGGCGATCGAGACCCTGATCAATGCGTCGCCGGGCAGCCCCCTGCTCAAGCTGGTCGGGCCGCGCATGTCCAAGGGCGACTACACGCCCAACTTCGTCGTCCGCCTGATGGCCAAGGACCTGACCTATGCCGTGGCCGAAGCCGGCCGGATGGGGCTGGACCTCAAGACCGGCCGCACGGCGCTGGCGGAATTCGCCGCCACCACCGAGGCGGGCTTTGGCGACGAGGACGTCGCCGCCATCTACAAGTACATCAAGGGCGAAACGGCCTGAGTTACTTCCCCGGCACGATCCGGAAGATCGTGCCCGTCAGGTCGTCGTCAACCAGCAGCGCCCCGTCCGCCAGCACCGCCACCGAGGCCGGACGGCCCCAGACCGCGCCGTCGCTGACCACCAGGCCGGTCATGAAGTCCTGATAGGTCCCGACCGGCACCCCGTTCTTCATCGGGACGCGCACCACCTTTGAGCCCGTGCGTGTCGCCCGGTTCCACGAGCCGTGCAGCGCCAGGAAGACCTCGCCATTATACTCCGCCGGGAAAGCGTTCTTGGCGCCGGCCGGCGCCTGATAGACCGCCATGCCGAGCGGCGCCGAGTGCGGCTGGATCAGCACGTCCGGCGTCGTCACCTTGCCCTTGAGGTCGGGGCGCTGGTCCTTCAGGCGCGGGTCCTCGTGGCTGCCGATGTAATACCACGGCCAGCCATAGAAGCCGCCCGCCTTGACGCGGGTGATGTAGTCCGGCGGGAGGTTGTCGCCCAGGGCGTCGCGCTCGTTGACCGAACACAGCACGTCGCCGGTCGTCGGATAAACCGCCAGCCCGACACAGTTGCGCAGACCCGTGGCGAACACCTTGCCGTTCTTGCCATCGGGATCGTAGACCAGCACGTCGGCGCGGTTTTCCTCGTCGCCCCAGGTCGCGCCCAGGCCCTTCTTGGCATCCCACGACGCGACCGGTTCCGGCGGTGTCTTGTCCATGGTGTCGGCGATGTTGGTCGCCGAACCGACCGAGACAAACATCTGCTTGGCGTCCTTCGAGAAGGCGATGGTGCGGGTCGAATGCCCGCCGCCGCTCTTCGGCGCCAGCTGCGCCACCACGGTTTCCGGCGCGGCGCTCGCCTTGAGGTCGCCCGGCTTATAAGGAATGCGCACCACTGAACCAACGTTGGCGACATAGAGATATTGCGGATTGGCCGCCGACGGATAGAAGGCCAGCCCGTATGGCCGGTCGAGCCCTTCGGCGAACACACTGACCTCGGCCGTTTCGCCGTTTTCCGCCGGGTGCATGACCTTGACCAGACCCTTGCTCGGCACCGACAGGAAGATGTCGCCGTTTGGCGCCACCAGCATGTAGCGGCCGCGATCCGGATCGGTGGCGAAGACGTTGATCTTGAAGCCCGCCGGCACCTTGGGCAGCGTGCCGTCCGGACGCGGTTCCTTCTTCGGCGAGTTGCTGGCACTCGGCACGGCAAACGGCGCCGGCAGTTGATCGAAGATAATATGGTGCGTCTTGCCCGGCGCGTCCTCGGCCCATTCTTCCTGCTTGGCCGGCGCCTTGGCGGACGGTTTTGCCGGAGCAGCCGGCGCGGCTTTGGCGGACGGCTTCGGCGCGGCGGCACCGGTCAGCGTGCTCAGATAGGAGATGACATTGGCGCGGTCGGCCTTGCCCGGAATATTGAGCGGCATGTAGGTGTCGGGCACCATCTTGCTCGGGTCGGTCAGGAAGCTGTCGAGATTGGCGGCGGTCCAGGTCAGGCCCTTGGCGTTAGCGGCCTGCATGCCGTCGGAATAGCTGAACTTGGCCGAACCCGCCTTGCGGCCGACGACACCATAAAGGCCCGGACCGGCGCTGGCCTTCACGTCCGACGTCACCGTGTGACAGCTGGCGCAGGTGCGCTTGAAGTAAGCCGCCCCGTCCGTCGCGGACTGGGCCCAGGCGCTTGAGGACATGGCGACGGAAGACAGGCCAACGGCGGCCAAGGCGAGGACGGCAACGAAACGAAGACGCGACATCGGAGTAGCTCCCTGCAAATAGCCAGGCGTATTAACCCGCACCGGCCCATATTATCGTACAATATACGTGATTCAAGACGTGATATGCGGTACTCAGATAATCAGGCGCAGGCTCCGGCCCCTTGCGCGTCTTGTCGGACAAATCTATTCTGTCACAGCAAGCCGGGCACTATGATGACAGCGACCAACGACGCACGCAAACTTTATCAGACCGTGGCGAACGGAATTACCGACGCCATCACGGCCGGGCGCTACAAACCCGGTCAGAAACTGCCGTCGGAACGCGAACTGACCGAGACCTATAATGTCAGCCGCCCGACCGTGCGCGAAGCCATGATCGCGCTGGAAATCCGCGGCATTGTCGAAGCCCGCCACAATGCCGGCGTCTTCGTCGCCGCCGTCGCCCCGCCCCCCGCTCCCGAACCCGACCTCGACATCGGCGCTTTTGAGCTGACCGAGGCGCGCAAACTGATCGAGGGCGAAACGGCGGCGCTGGCCACCCGGACCATCACCGACGCCGAGATCAGCGCGCTCTATGCCCTGCTCGACGACATGAAGCGCGACTTTGAGAAGAACACCTCCGATGACGTCGCCGACCGGACCTTCCATTTGACCATCGCCAACGCCACGCGCAACGCCGCCCTGATCCTGGTCGTCGAGACGCTGTGGGACCTGCGTTACAAGGCGCCACTGACGCGCGAGATCTTCCGCCGCGCCCGCATTGTCGGCATCTCGGCCTTTGTCGACGACCACCGCGCCATTGTCGACGCCCTGGCCCAGCGTGACCCGTCGGCCGCACGCACCGCCATGCAGGCCCACCTGACCAACGTGATGGACGAACTGCTGACGGCGACCGAGCTCGAGGAAGTCAAGAAAGCCAAGGACGCCGTCAAGCGCCAGCGGGATGAATTGCTGGCGCGCTCACAGCTCTAGTGCGTTTTTTAGTTTAGGGGCACCCCGCCGCGCACCGTATGCAGGTTGACCAGCCTGACCGGCTCCAGCGCATTGCCAGGCTTGCCGTCCGTCGTCACCGCCAGCGCCACCACGTTGTCGCCGTTCGGATTCAGGAACTGCGGCGGAATGACGAAGCTGCGCTGCGGCCCGACATGGCTGACGAAATTGCCGATATGCCAGCCGTTGACGAAGATCAGCACGCGCGTCTGATGGTCCGAGCGCGGCTTCGACGTATCGCCAAATGCTAAGGCCAGTTGCACGTCATGGCCCTTGGGCAGGTCGAGGGCAAAGTGGCTGCGCAGCCAGTAGGTCCCGGCCAGCGGCGGCACGACATCGGCCTTGGCCGCCGACCAGCCCGCATCCTTGAACTCCGGCAGGTGCCAGCCATTGCGCTCGCCGTAGAGACCGCCATTGTTCATCGGCCCGCGCACCGTGTCGGTGATATTCTCACCGCCGAGTGTGCCCTGGATCTTCCAGCTGATCGGCGTGACAAAGCGCGCCGTCTCATCGGGACTGAGCGACGCCGCGATCAAGCCACGGCCTTCCTTGTGCTCCTCGTTGGCGAACAGATCCCAATTGTGCGACATGTTGCGCACCATGATGGATATCTCATGCGCGCCGGGCTTCAGGCCATCGACGTCGAAATGGGCATTGCCGACGGTCGGGATGTCCGGATAGAGCCGCCCACCGGGCAGCTCGTTCTGGCCGACCCACTTGCCGTCGATCCACACCTGCGCCAGCCCGACCGTGCCGCCGCCATAGGTGATATTGAGGTCCTTCGGCACGCTCCCAGCCTTGGCGGTAAAGCGGCCGCGATACCAGACATCGCCATGATGGAAGCCATAATCGCTCATGGCCAGCACCGGCTGGCCCGCCGGCGGCTGGGTCGGCGAGGTCGCAGCCGAAACCTTCAAATCGGCGGCGCGCCATAAACTGTCGTCAAAGTCGGCGGCAGCTTCCTGGCTGTCGGCCTTAAGCTTCCATTGCCCGGCCATCAGGTCCGGCAGGATCACGGCGTCCGGACCGGCCACTGGCGCGCTTAGCCAGCTGCCCGAAGCGGTTTGCGTCGCGCTCAGCACCTGACCATTGAAGGATAGCGGTTTCGGCGCCGTAGCCGACCAGACCTCGATGGCCGCGGCCTTGTCGGTATCACCGGTCAGTGCCAGCGCGTCACCTTGCACCGTCGCCTCGCGGATCAGTGCTTCCGACCGTTCCAGAACCGGCCCTTGCGCCGTGTCCTGCCGCCAGAATTGCTGCGCGGTATTATCGTCGCCGATCAGCAGCAACAGCGGCGCGGTCCCGCCCGTCACCCGCACCCGGATCAGCCCGTCATGCACATAGTTCAGCCGCAGATCGCCGGTCTTGGCATCAAACGCCGAAGTTGCCTTGCCCTCCAGAACCTCGACCTTCGGCTTACCCTTGAAGCGCAGCACGGTCTCGCCGTCCTCACCTTTCCGGCCGTAAAGCAGCGCAATGTCGCGGTCGCCCTGGCGCAAATGCGTCTGCAGGTCCGAGGTCGTATAGACCAGCGTTTGCCGCTCCAGCGGATAGTCCGCCACCAGCAGTTTGGCGTCCTGGCCGTTGAGCCGCAACGTCCCGGCCTGCGGGATGAGATACGAGCCCGCCTTGGTCGTCAGCCGGAACTTGAACGCATCGTTGCCGAGCAAATCGGACGGCTCATGGATCGCAAAGATCAGGTGGCCCGTCTCCCCTACCCCGGCATTATGATAGAGCTTCACATTGTTTGACGTCGGATAGAGCACGTCGCTCTTGTCCATCGTCGTCAGCATCGGAGCTGCAGCCTGAGCGAACTGGCCCAGCTGCTTCATGACATAGGCCTTGTCACGCAGGGTGCGATCCTCGGCGATCGGCGCGCCGTAGTCATAGGACGTATAGACCACGCTGGCCGGCATCCAGCCCCAGGTCGTACCACCGAAAGCGATGTAAATGCTGTGGATGTTGATGCGGTTGATCAGGTCGGCGCCGTAGAAGGTGCGCTCATAGCCTGGCCCCAACCACTTGGCCGTACACGGATAGCTGCCGTTGCTGCCCCAGTAATCGAACCAGCCGGCGCCATATTCGGCGGTGAAGCCCGGCGTCTTCGGCGATACCAATGAGCCGATATTCGGCGCCGTCGTGCCGTAAATGCCGTTGTGCGGCACCGGTTTCGGCTTGTCGGGCATGACGCCGCTATTGCAGCCGCCGTTCGGATAGCCATCATAAGCGTAGAGATCGAGCCCCGGCGCCGCCACGCTGTAATAGGTTCCGGCGTTTTCCGGCACCCAATTGGGATAAGCGTTCGGCGAATTGTGGAACAGCGGCACGTCTATGCCATCAGCCCGGACCTTCTTGATCAGATGGTCCATGTACTTTTTGTGCGTGTCGGAGGTGTCGAAAAGCTCGTTTTCGACCTGGTAGAGGATGACTTTGCCTTTTCCGCGCGTGATCTGGTGCTTGGCGACGATGGCGTTGATGTGGGTCAGCCAGTCGTCCGCCTCTTTCAGGAACGCCGGGTCGTCGGTGCGGGAAATCGCCGTCTGGCGTGCGATATAACCCGGCATGCCGCCCATGGTCAGTTCGGCGTTCACATAGGGTCCCGGCCGGATGATGACGTAAAGCCCTTCGTCCTCGGCCATCTGAATGGCCTTGTCCATGTCGCGGATGCCGGTGAAGTCATAAACGCCCGGCGACGATGAATGGTAGCCCCAGTCGAAATAGAGCGTCACCGTGTTGAACCCCGACGCCTTCATCTTCTGATAGATGTCCCGCCACAAAGCCGGCGATGGCAGCCGGAAGGGATGGAACTCTCCCGCCCAGATCATTTCGCGCTTGCCGTTGATGACCAGGGAGTGACTGTCCCAGCCGACGGCCTTGCTCTGGGTGGCGGGCGGGTAGCTGATCGATTCCGCCTGTGCTGCACCGCCGAAGACGAGCGCGCTTGTGAGCGCAATCCAGGATAGCCGTCGAATCCCGAGTTTCACGGTCGCGTTTTTCATCTATGGAATCCCTGTAATGCGCAGCTTTTCTCAAGCCGTCTGCCCGGGACTTCGCCGCCCCGCCTGCGGTATTTATATGATCATTAATCCACAAAACCAATCAAATTCGGTAGGAAGTCGTCAAAATAAAAGCATAGAAATTACGTTGAAATTCTAAGTTAGCGTTAACATTAATATAATATTTTGCGCATGCAATATGTAATTTTCAGGTATTTTTTGAATCCATGCCGAATCATAAAGAATAGATTGAATCAATTAAACTTTAAATTAGTAATACGAATTTCCGATCCGCCAGTGAAACTGTGATTTATGCGGAAAATGGCTCATTGTGTCATTAACGTTACATACAAATCCGACAACATAGGCAACTAATCAGAATCGCGGCGGCTGTATTCGACCTCAACAACGACAGCCGATCGCGAATTGAAAATAAGGGACTGCAGTCAAAAGCGGCCCTCATAAAAGTACGGGGAACTACACAATGAAAAAGCATTCAGCGCCCTTGCGGCGCATCGCTGTCGCGACGGTCAGCGTCCTGAGCCTTGCGGCCGCGACCGCCTATGCGGAAACGGCACCACAGGCCGCCAAACCCGCCGCGGCCGCGATTGACGACGGTCCGCAGGAAATCATCGTCACCTCGGCCAAACGCAAGGAAAAGCTGCAGAACGTGCCCGTCTCGGTGACCGTGCTCGGCTCGGAAGTCATCGAACGCAACAATATCCGCGAAGTCGGCGACCTGGTTGCCCTGTCGCCGGCCCTGTCGGTCGGCTTCGGCTCACAGCCGGCCAACTTCGCCATCAACATGCGCGGCATCGGCACCTTCTCGAACGGCATCGCGGTGGAATCGGATGTCGCGGTCGTCATCGACGATGTTCCGACCGGCATCCAGGCCGCTGCCTTCAAGGATCTGGTCGACATAGACCGCCTCGAAGTGCTGCGCGGCCCGCAAAGCACCCTGTTCGGCAAGAGCGCCATCGCCGGCGTGCTGAACATCGCCACCAAGAATCCTTCGCCGACATTCGGCGGCATGGTCACGGCCATGGCCACCGACGACAATGAAACCCGGCTGGGCTTCACCGTTACCGGCCCGATCACGCCCGGCCTGCTGTTCCGTGTGACCGGCGCCCACAGCCGCTTCCCCGGCCTCCTGAAGAACCTGACCGGCGGCCACCTGAACGGCACCGGCGGCTCTACCCTAACAGCGAAACTGCAATGGTCGCCCAATGCCGACTGGAAGATCACCCTGGCGCCGCGCTGGAACAAGACGACCGACAATTGCTGCGTCAGCCCGATCACCAGCCTGCAATCCGGGATGTTCCTGCAAGGCCTGACCCAGTTCCCGGAAGCCACCGTCCTGGCCGGCATCCCGATCGGCAAGGACAATGTCTATGTCCGCAACGATTTCCGCGCCGGCGGCGATTCCCAGGTGGTCGGCGGTACGTTCCGCGTCGAATACAATCTCGATCCGAACTCGATCTTCGGCGCCTCCAGCCTGGCCTCGATCACCTCGTATGACCGCTGGAGCATGCACGACTATCAGGATCAGGACGGCACGGATTCGCCGGTCGCCCTCTATTACCTCGGGCCCGACGGCAATCCGCTCGGCCTCAATTCCGGTTCGGCCTTGACCGGCCGCTTCCACAATACCTCGTTCACCCAGGAATTGCGCCTGACCTCGCCGTCGGACCAGAAACTGAAATACGTGCTGGGCCTGTGGTTCGCCGAAAACAAGGGCGACCGCTTCCTCCACCGCGGCCCGGCCCTGAGCGTGGTTGAATACCTGGCCCAGACCAACAACCAGAACGCCGCCTTCTTCTTCAATGGCACCTATGACGTCACCCCGGCGACGACCCTGATCGTCGGCGGCCGGATCAACCGCGAACATGTCGGCTATGCCTTCACCAACTCCGGTTTCCTGACCAAGACCAACTTCTCGTGTAACGCCACGACGCCGGCCGTGCCTTCGACCACGGGCTGCACCAAGCTGTCCTGGAGCACCGCCAACAACCGCCCGGGTTCCAGCCCGAACGACACGGTCGTCACCGGCAAGCTAGGCATTCAGCACCGCTGGAACGCCGATGTCATGACCTATGCCACCTACTCGACCGGCTACAAGGGGCAGGCTTACGACCTCGTCTCGACGCTCAATGCCGTCGAAGCCGCCACCTTCCCGGTCAAGGCCGAAACCGCCAAGTCCTACGAAATCGGCATGAAGACGACGCTGCTTGACCGCCGCCTGACGTTCAACATCGATATCTTCAACACCGACTTCAGGAACTACCAGCAGTCCTCGACGACCACAGCCGTCGACGGCACCTTCCTGACCTTCCTGAACAGCATCGGCGTCATGCGCTCACGCGGCCTGGAAGCTGACGGCAACTGGTACGTCAACCGCAACCTGAGCTTCAACGGCTCGGCCGCCTACACCGAAGCCACGATTGTCGATTTCACAACCGCCGCCTGCTATCCGAACCAGCCGGTCAATGTCGGCGTCATCGGCGATCCGGGCTGCACCAAGGTCACCAGCACCATTACGGGTAAGACGTCCAACGTCCAGAACCTGAACGGCAAGACCCTGCCGAACGTGCCGAAATGGAAGTTCAATGTCGGCGGCCTGGCCAAGTGGCCGACACCGGACCTGCCGTTCGACACCTTTGGCACCTTCGCCTACCGCTGGCAGTCGGAAGTCCAGTACAGCCTCAACCAGGACCCGCTCACCATCCAGAAGAGCTATGGCGTGATCGATCTTGGCGTCGGCATTTCCGACCACCAGAACCACACCAAGCTGACACTGCTGATAAAGAACGCGCTGGACCGTCGCTATGCGGCCGCCGTCGGCGATTCCTCGAGCGGTTTCTCGACGGCGTCACCGACCTCGGCCGGGACAGCAGCGATCGGCACGACCTGGCTGCCGGCCCGCGACTCGTTCCGCTATGTCAGCCTGCGCCTGGACACCAGCTTCTAACCGTCCACTCGATAACCTCCCCCGTAACTGGAGCCCGCGGTTCGCCGCGGGCTTCTTTTATGGGCGCGACATCATGCCGGCTCCCGGACGCCGCAGGTTTGTGCGACAGTGTTTGCCATGAAAGTCGTCGCCCTCAAGGATTTGCCTGCCGAATCATTGCTCCAGCCCTACCGTGACCGCCGGGCCTATACGGATGCCTTCTGCCTGGATATTCCGGGCGACGTGCCCCTGGCCGATTTTGTCGAGGCCTTCTACACCACCTGGCTGTTCAAGCTCGAGCGGCTGGTCCTGGCCACACTGGTCGCCAAGCCCTCCTCTGACTCTCAGGCCAGGGCGCTGGCACGCGCCGAGCGGACGAAATTCGCGGCCTGGACGGTCGAGGCCCGCGAAGCCAACCAGATCGTCATGTGCGACTACTTGTCCAAGACGCGTTCCTGGCTGATGTGCGTGCCACAGGACGGCGGGACGCGCCTCTATTTCGGCAGCGCCATCGTGCCGGAACGCATCCGCTCAGACGGACACGTTGATCTCGGTGTGATGTTTCACCTGCTGCTTGGCTTCCATCGGTCCTATTCCCGCGCCCTCCTGCACGCCGCCGCCGCCGCCGCGCGCCTGCGCTAGTCAGGCAAAGCCGGCCAGCAGCTTTTGCGCGGTTGTCCGGTCCAGCGGGCGTCCACGCCGGTGCGGCTCCCCCCCGGGGCCGGCATTGGCGCGCTCATAGAACCGGACGCTTTCCGGCTGCAACATGGTGCGCGGGTTGCCGTCCTTGCCGGTGTACCACATCTCCGTCCAGCCATCGGGATGGATATGGCTGTCCATCCAGCAGGCAATGAAGGCCGCCATGCCGACGCTGTTCGGATCGCCATAGACGCCGTCGTCGAACTTGCCCGAAGTGCGCCATGGCCGCCCCAGGAAGACCGTATGGTCCGGCACCTCGGCGTCGCGCGTCAGCCGGCAATGGTGGAAGATCAACCCGACCGGATTGTTGAGTTGGGTACTCGGAGCAGCGATATAGCCCTCCACCGGATCGGGCCGCAGCCGCGAGCGGATTTCACACGTCTGAAACAGAGCCGCCCCGGCGCCGAAGATGAAGTCATAACTGCCGGTGATCAGGCAGCCCTTGAACACACTCCGTCCGCCATCGACGAACAAAGTGTCCTGGTGGCTATGGAGGTCGACATTAGTCAGGACCGCATTGTCGCTGGCCTTGGTCAGGAACAGCGCCACCGCCTGCGGACCAAGCGGATCGTGCGAATGCAGCTTGGGCGGGCTTTTGCGCATCTCGGCGATGCCGTCGAACGCGTTTTCGATGGTCAGATTGTGCGCAGAAAAACCCGGCGCCTTCACGGTCAGGGTCGGCGTCCGGTAGGTGCCGTAAGGCTTGCCGTCCGGCGAAATCATGCCCGAGGCGGCGGTGAAGCGGATGACGGTGCCCTTGCGGTCCTCGCCGACCAGATGGACATTAGGCGTCTCGATGGTCAGCTTTTCCGTCCAGACACCGCGGGCAATCCAGATGCGGTAAGGCTTCCTGGCGTCGGCGGGCGCCGCGGCCAGAGCGGCGCCGAGGCTCGCGAACACCGGCCCCTTGATTTTCGGCTGCGGCGTCAGGCTGACCACGGCATCGAAGGCCTCGTCCCTCGCCGCTGCCGCTCCAGGCAGGAGCAAGCCGGCAAAAGCAGCCAGCACAAACTGTTGACGTGTCAAGGACATGGCGACACCTGAAAAAAAGCATGCAGCGATCCGGGGAGACGGACGCTGCACGAAGTCTGCACTATGAGCGACCTAGCAAAAGCCCGCTCGGGGAACTGGCCTCCCCGCTCCCGGACAGAGTGCGGGAAGGCCAATCAGGTTAGTTCCGGTAGCGAATGCCAAACAGCCACTGCGCGCCCGTATGGGTATACTCACGGGTCAGGTCCATGGTGTTCGTATCACCGGTACCGTAGATGCGTTCGACCTCATCGGTGATATTGATGCCTTCGAACGTCAGGGTGATGTGCTTGTTGACGTTATAATACGAGGCAAAGTCGACGTGGGTCGGACCGTACTTGCGTTCCTGCACGCTGCCGTTGCCGCCGGGCTGGCTCAGCAGATAGTCGTCACGCTTGTTGACCGACAGGCGGGCGCCGTATTCCTTCGTGTCATAATAGAGCGTCGCATTGTAGGAGTTCGGCGACAGACCCGTGGAATCCTTGGCCTTCACGTGGGTGTAGTTCGACGCCACACCCAGGTTGGACCAATGGCCCGGCAGGAAGGTGAAGGCCTGGTTGTAGGTCAGCTCGAAGCCCTTGACGCTGTTGCCATTGTCGTCATTGGCCGGAATGGTGAAGGTGTAGGGCACCTTCGCCGGATCGGCATTATAGGAGACATCGTACTTCGGATCGGCATAAATGGCCGGCCAGAAGGACGGGTCGATCATCTGGGTCACGACCTGGGTCTTCAGCGACCGGACAATGTTCTTGTTGAACACACCAAAGGCGATCAGGCTTTCCTTGCCCAGATACCATTCGACGCTCAGGTCAACATCGTTGGATTCGTAAGGCTTGAGCGCCGGGTTGCCGATATTGCCGACGGTGCGGGTCGTGTAGCCGAACTGCGGCCCGGCAATGTTCAGCGTGCTCAGGCCCGGACGGGTCATGGTGCGCGCCGCCGAGAACCGAGCGACCACGTCATCGCGCACATCCAGCGCCAGGTTCAGTGATGGCAGATAATTGTCATAGCTGTTCTTCTGCTGGACCGGCGTGCCGCTGACGACGGCCGAAGACGTCACATTGGTCTTGACGTAGCGCAGACCGGCATTTTCGCGCAGGCGCATGCCGGCGATCTGATGTTCGGAATTCAGTTCGACATAGCCGCCATAGGTTTCCTCGTCGACGGACCAGCCCAGAGACTTGTCCATCACATACCCCCCCGTAATCAGGCCCGACTTGGCGATGGCGTCAAAGTCGATGACTGGGAAGGTTAGCAGGCTGGCGCCGTCGTCGAGGCCCTTGCCGAAATCGGACCCCCACGGGAAGGCCTTCAGATAGCTGCTTGGCACGAATGTCGGGAAGTTGCCGTTGCCCTGGTCGAAGGTGATCTTGCGGTCGTTATAACTGATGCCCGCCTTGATCACAAAGTTCTCTTCGCCATGATAGGTGGCGTCGATCTTGGCGGTCTTGTTGTCCTTGTTGTCGTGGTTGATCTGGTTGGCGGCCGTCGTCGCGTTGATGTAGTTACTGAACTTGTTCGGATCATAGGTGCCGAAGCTGATGACCGGAACGTACGGATTGCTGCTCTTGGTGTAGTCGTACGCATAGGGGTGCGCCACGGAGCGGCTGTAGAACCGCAGTTCCGTCCGGTTGGCGTGATCGGACGCCACGCCGGCCATCGCGTCGACGGTCAGGCTGTCGGTGATGTTGAACTTGCCCGACAGAGCAATCTGATTGAAGTTCGAATTCGACTTTTGGTGACGGCTTTCGTACCAGGAAGTAACATCGTTGAACGACGCCGCCACGAGGGTCTTGCCGTCGGCGCCGACCGTGAACGCCAGCGGCGTCTGGCCGGTATAGTTGCCCGGCGTGCCATGCGTCAGCAGCCATTCCATTGAGTTGGCGCTGTAGCGGTCGTTGAGCAGGTTCGAATGCAGGGCGTCGAGCGTGATCAACACCCGGTCGTTCGGACGATACTGCACCGAGGTCGTCAGGCCGACGCGCTTCTGGTCATTGCCGAAGAAGTCGGCGCGCGGCAGGCGCGGCGCCCACAGGCAGTCAACCGCCCTGACGGCGCCGCAGGCTGCCGGAGTGCCGGTGACGGTCGGGTTGGTATTGGCCCACGAGTCGCCCAAGGAGTAAGGCGACTGCCAGCGCACGGTCGAATAGCCTTCCTGATGCACGGTGCGGTCAGCGACCGCGGCCGAGAACAGGACGCCCAGCTTGCCACCCATGAAAGTGTTGCTGACCAGGAATGCCAGGCGCGGATCGTTCTTGCCGGTCAGCGAATTATAGTCGTCCTGGGCGCTCGCCGACAGGGTGAAGCCCTTGAAATCGAACGGACGGCCGGAATAGAGATCGACGGTCCCGGCGATGCCGCCTTCTTCTGTCGACGCCTTTGCCGTCTTTTCGACGTCGATGCGGTTGAACAGTTCGGACGCGAAGACGTGGAAATCGAAAGCGCGGCCGGCATTGAGGGTCACGCCGCCGGAGTCGAGGCCGTCGGAAGACGCCGGCACTTCCATGCCGTTGAGCGTGGTGCGGGTGAAGTCCGGGGCGAAGCCGCGCAGGGTGATGTTGCGCCCTTCCCCGCCTTCACGGGTCATGGCGACACCCGGAATGCGCTGGATCGATTCCGCCAGATTGGTATCCGGCATCTTGCCTATATCGTCGGCGACGATGCTTTCGATGACGTTCGGCGCCCGGCGCTTGATGTCGCGGGCCTTCATCAGGGCGGCGCGCGTCCCCTTGACAACGACAACGGTGGAGTCGGGCTCGACCGGGGCCGCCTCCGCGACCGCCGGAACGGCATCGGCCGCGGGCGTACCCGTCGCGGCCGGCGCTACCAGGCTGGTGCGGGATGGGAGCGCCGCCGAGGTGTTTTCCGCCAGCAGGATGGTGCCATTACCCTGCGTCACCGGTGTCAGGTTCGTGCCGCGCAACAGGCGCTTCAGCCCGTCCTGGACCGGCATGGTGCCGCGCACTTCCGAGGTGCTCTGACCGGCGGCCAGCTTTTCCGGCACCAGCAGCTGCACATCGGCCTGCTGGGCGAATTGCGGAATGCCCTGGCGGGCGGGCTGGGCGGGCACATTAAAGGTTTTCACCTGGGCCTGGGCGGGAACCGCCGAGACCATCAGCAGGGTGGTTCCTGCCATAAAAAGGGTGCCCACGAACAGGCGCGCGTTATAACTCACTGATTTCTCTCCTCTGCCTGGCGCCTTGTTTTTCGCCTTATTCCGGGGCGTATTTGAGCGCTCTTTTTAAACGATGCCCGGTCGGACCGGTTCCGTATCGCCGTCGTTAATTTTTTTCTTCACCGATGAAAATCGCCTTGTCCGTCTTGGTCATTCCGGCATTGAAGGACCGTGCCACGGCAAGGGAAAAGCCCTCGGGATCATCGGTGCTGAACCGGCCGAGCAGACGCTCTGCACCAAGCTCCGGGTTCTGAACAATTATCTTGATGCGGTTGTAGCGGTTGTACTCGGCCGCGGCCTCGGCGACACTCTGGCCGGTGAGGACGATTTCACCCGACCGCCAGGCCAGGGCATTGTCGATCGACTCCGGCGCATGGTTGGCAACGATTCCGCCGCGCGCGATGAAGGTGCGGTCTCCGGCATGCAGCAGGACCGGCGGCTGCGTGTCGCCCTCGCGCCAGACCTTGACCGTACCTTCGGTGACCAGGACGTCGGCGCCCTCGTCGCGGCGGCGCACGGAAAAGGCAGTGCCGACCGCCTGCACCCGCGCCTCGCCGGCGCTGACGACGAACGGCCGCTGCTTGTTCTTGGCGACCTTGAACCAGACCTCGCCACGCACCAGGTCGACGCGGCGCTGGGTCTCGGTCATGTCGATGCGGATGGCGCTCTCGGTATTGATGGCCGCAACCGAGCCATCGCTCATTGGCAGGCGGCGGATCTCGCCGGTGTCGGTGACGGTCTCGGATCTGTGCTGACTGATGAACAAAGCACCGATCCCCGCCGCCGCCAGGCCGCTCAGAACAGCCGCCCCGGCCAGCACCTTGCGCCGCGACGGCTTCAGATCTTTGCCGCTCCATTTCACCGCCGGCCCTAGGGCCTTGGCGCGGTCCAGCGCCAGCCACGACGCCTGGGCGCGCAACAGGGCGCAGCGCCGGCGAGGAGCACCCGCCCGCCATTCGCTCAGCGACGATTCGTCCTCCGGGCTCAAGGGACGCTCCTTGACAGCCCACAGGTTCGCGGCGATTTCGATGTCTTCACTGGTTTCGACTGGCATCGGTCTCCCGCCCTGGGCCTTTCTGGGGCTGATGGTCGCGCTCTTCCGTAGCGATGGCGCGCGTGATCAACCTCAGGCCCTTGGCGGCCTCGTTCTCAATAATGGTTTCACTCAAACCCATGATCCGCGCGATTTCCTTTTGCGGCAGGCCCTGGATTTTTCGCAGTTCAAATATCTTGCGGCAGCGCGCGGGCAAGGCCGCGATCAGCCGGTAGACCCGGGCCAGTTCCCCGCGCCCGACGGCGATCTGTTCCGGCGACGGTGTTTCGCTGACAACCTCGAGCCGGTCGATCTCGTCGACGGTATCGATCCGCACCACGCGGGCGCGGCGCAGACGCATCAGGGCGATGTTCTTCGCCACCGTGAAAAAGTAGCCGCGCGGCGACAGGATGTGCTCGACGCTGACCAGCCCGGCCATGCGGCAATAGGATTCCTGGACGATGTCCTCGACGTCCTCCTGACCCAGCCGCGCCTTGTGCAGCCAGGCGCGCACGTCCGCCTCGTGCGGCAGAATCTGCGACCCGACCCACTCGATGATATGCTCCGGCGCAGCGTTCACTCACTACCCTCCACAGGGTAGGATGCCTGAGCCACGCGGTTCCGTATATTTTTATCGACTTTCGCCGCAAAAAATCTCAGCCGCCGGACGCCCGGCCGGTGAAGACAGCCAGTTGCGCCGCGAATGCCCGCTGATAGGCCGGCCGCGCCTCGGCACGGGCGACATAGGCGGCCAGGTTCGGGAATTCGTCGAGAATGCCCGACCGTCTCATGCGTTGCAGCACATGTACCATCATCAGGTCGGCGGCGCTGAACGTCCCATCCAGCCATTCCGCCTCGCCCAGATGGGCTGCCAGTTGCCTGAACCGGTCGCGCACACGGTCGGCGACGATCGGCATCCGCTCCTCGCCCCATGGCTTGCCGCTCTCCAGAAGCTTGGCATTGGCAAATTCGAGTATCGGCGGCTCGACGGTGCTGACGGCGGCGAACATCCAGCTGATGGCGCGCGCCCGGGCGACCGCATCGGCAGGCAAAAGGCCATCATGCTGTCCGGCGATATGCAGGATGATCGAACCGGTCTCGAACAGGGCCAGATCCCCCTCCTCATAGGTCGGGATCTGGCCGAACGGATGGATCGCCAGATGTGCCGGTTCCTTCAGCGCCTTGAAGGACACAAGCCGGACCTCATAGGGCTGCCCGACTTCCTCCAGCGCCCAACGCACGCGCGTGTCGCGCGCCAGGCCCTGGCCACGGTCGGGCGACTGTTCAAAGGCGGTAATGGTGGCGGTCATGGCGGGGCTCCTGCGCAGCGGCTTAGTCACCCGTACCATCCGTAAATTGTCAAGACTGTCAGGAGAATGGACCCCGTCCGATGGCAGCCACTGTCAGCAGGCAAAAAAAAGCCGCTGTCCGAACGGGGCGGACAGCGGCAGTTGCAACTAGTCACCAGGAGGAAACTAGTTTCGGAAGGTGAAGCCCAGCAGGTAACGGGCGCTGGCGTAGTTCAGATATTCGATGTTGGCCGTGCCGTCGGCGAAGCGGTTGTACGGACCCTGGCTTTCGGTCGTGCCGTCCTTGCCGATGTTGCGGCCTTCGACGAACAGTTCCCAGTTCTTCGTCAGCTTGTAGTTGATCTTGGCATCGATGAAGGCCGACTTGTCGCGGAAGTTGGTGCCGCCCGGATTGTAGGGCACCGCCACGCGCTGGCCGGGGGTCAGACCCGCTGCCGGATAGTCGTTGACGTTGGTGTTGACGTTGCACGACGCGATACAGTCGAAATACCCGCCACGCGCCTGATAGGCGACGCGGGCATTGAGGCGGCCGTCGTCGTACCACACCGACCAGTTCTCGAAGTAGTCCGCCTGGAACTGCGGCGGCAAGGCGTCACCCGAGTTGAGGTCGCGGGCAGCGACGAAGTTCTTCGAGCCGAGCTTCGAGTAGTTGAAGTCGGTGCCGGTGTACTTCAGGAACCACGGCAGGTAGGTGAAGGCCAGCTTGGTCGAGAATTCGATGCCGCGCTGCAGGCCCGACGGACCGTTGATATAGGTCGGATAGGCGAACTGCAGCTGGCTGATCGGGTTGCCGGTGACCGGATCGACGGCCGAGGAACCGGCGAACAGGTTGGTGTTGCTGGTGGTCACGGCGATCGGGGCGCCGATGATCACGTTGTTGTAGTAGTAGCCGAGCGAGACCATCGAATCCTTGTTGATGTACCACTCGATGCTCTCATTGTGATTGATCGCTTTGTAGGGCTTGAGCGCCGGGTTGCCGACGCGGCCGGTACAGCTGTTGTCCATGCCCGAACCGTCGGAGTCGAAGCCGTCGTTGCGGTCATCCAGGTTACAGGTCCCCGATGGCAGGAGCGTGTTGACCGGCGGACGGGCAATGACGTGGCCGGAGTAGTAGCTGAGACGCACCTTGTTGGGGATCGCCCAGAGGTTCAGGTTATAGCTGGGCGTCCAGTCGGTCGTCGACGCCTTGATCGTGGTGTTCAACTGCACGGTTTGGGTGGTGATACCGGCCGCCGCGTCGCGGTTGCTCGGATCATAGGCCGCCGTCTTGGAGATGTGGTTGAACGTCATGATACCAGTCGCATTGGTATCAGTCTTGATCACGCGGGTGCCGAAGTTGCCGTTGAACACCATGTCCCAGGGCAGGTTCTGCTCGAACTCGGCCATCAGGTACATGGCCTGGGTCTTTTCGTTGTAAGCCGAATGCGGCTGCTCGTAGATCTTGCCGTCGTTCGCCTTGCAGGTCTTCATGCAGTCGAAATTGAAGTGCGACGTGTTGGCCAGCGAGGCAAACGTGCCGGTATCAAGCAGCGGCCAGCTGCCCAGGATGTCGCCACGCTCCGGATAGCCGTTCAGGAAGGTGTGCGGCAGGGCATAGAGCGACTTGCCGATCATGGCCGCCAGGTCGCCCGGCGTCAGGGTCAGCGTGCCGAACAGGCGGTTGTTGAGGTTATCGACCGGCACGCCGTTGACGACCGTCGTCCCGTCCAGGTAGCCGTAAGTACAGGGCTGCGGCGTGGCTGAGGTCGTGTTCGGCGTACAAGCGCGGATGACTTCGGTGATGTTGTTGGTCGGCACGACAATCGGGGCGACATAGCCGGCGGCGCCGACATTGCCGGTACCCGGCTTGACGGTATAGCCGCCGCCCGCCCAGCCGTTACCGGTCGAGTTGCGCGTCTGCAGGCCGCCCTGGATGTTGCGGATGAACGGCACCTTGTCGTCGAAATTGTAGGTCACGTCGACCTTCACACCGCGCTCATGTCCGTCCGACATCTGCGGCCGGAAGGTCAGGCTGATCGGGGTGCTGAACTTGGCCTGGTCGGCGATGGCATAGGCAGCGACGGCGGGCTGCACAGTGGTCGCCGCCACGGCGGCCAGCGCGGCCGTCGGGTTGTACACCTGGGCGTAGTTGGCGGCATTATACGCGTCGATATTGGCCGGCAGCGTATAGGTCCACAGGCCGTTCTGCAGGTAGTTCACCTGGGCCTTGCCGATGACATAGGACACCGAAGCGCGGAACGGGTTCTTGGTGTACGTGTTCTTCGAGTCGCTGACCAGGAACTCTACCTTCACCGGACCGTGCTGATACAGACCACCGGCCTGCAGGTAGGTGGTGTGGCTGTGCGTCTGGTAGCGCGACGCGTCCAGGCCCATGGTGGCGTCCGAAATGGTGAACTGCGTCACGTGGTGAGCCGCATCCCACTTCAGCGTGCTGTCCTTGACGATGTCGGTGGCGTCGCCCGCCAGGCCCGGATAGGCCGGGTCATTATACAGGTAGTAGTAGCCGGTCGCCGGGTTGATCGTCTTCGGCGCCGTGACGAAGTTCGAACCCGTCGCGATCGTCTGGGTGTACATTGTGTTGTTGGTGTTGAACGTCGGGCTGCCGAGGCTGAGATTGTTCTCGTAGTTGTCGACATCGCGGTTGGCGATGCTGGCCTTCACGTAGACCGACAGATCGTCATTGACCTTGTAGTCAAAGCGCAGATCAGCGGCAAAACGCTTGTCGTTGAAGTTGAACGGGCTGTAGCGGATCAGACCCGGCGTATAGTCGTTCCACTGGTTCAGGCAGGTCTGCAGTTCGTTGGCGCGCTGGTCGCGGGCGGCGTTCTGGTTGGCCGTCACGATGGTGCCGAGCTGGGTGGCGGTCAAAGCCGGGAACGCGGCCAGACAGTCGGCCTTGGACTTGGCGGCGGCAGACTTGGTCACCAGGCTGAGCGGCGACTCGAAGGTCATGTTGCCGCCGGCGGTCAGCGGCACCGACAACAGCGTGGCCGTGGCGGTCTGGTCGACCGTCGACGGATTGAAGGTGAAGGTCTTGTCCGGCGAGTTGTCGAAGTCGGCCGCCCGGGCGTAGCCGGCCGTACCGGAAGCCCCGATCTGGATCTTGTCGGAATTGGTCTGCACTTCCGAACCGGTGACGTTGAGCAGCACGCCGAGACGGTTGCCGAAGAACTTTTTCGAGGCGATCAGGTTGTATTCCGGCGTCCACTTTCCGCCCAGCGTGTTCTGCTGCTCGTCGAAGCGGAACGACAGGTAGGGCTTCTTGAAGTCGAGGCCGGTACGCGACTGGATCTTGATCGAGCCGCCCAGCGAGCCTTCGGTCATGGCGGCGGTCGTCCCCTTGACGACGTCGACGCTCTTGATCAGGTCGGACGGCAGGTCGCGGAACTCGGCGCCGCGCGCCGAACCGGCACCGGCGGCCATGCCGCCATTGGTGTTCTGGGCGCCGACACCATCGAGTTCGACGCGCGTCGTTTCCGGACCGGAACCCCGCACCGTCACCGACACGCCTTCACCGAAGTCGCCGCGGTCGAGCTGGACGCCCGGCACGCGCGAGATGGCTTCGCCGATGTTCTTGTCCGGGAACGAGCCGACGTCTTCGGCGACGATCGAGTCAGTTGCGGTCTTGGCCATCTTCTTGCGGTCGATCGAGGACCGCTGCGAGGCGCGCGAGCCGGTGACGACGATCACCGTACCGTCGCTGCCGTCATTGGCCGGGGCCGCCGCGTCTTGAGCGAAGGATGCGCCGCTGGCGAACAGGGCGACGAGGGCCAGGGCGGTTCCGCCCTTCAGGCCGGGGTTGAGGCGTGAGAGTTTGTTTGTCTTGGACACTGAATTTTCCTCCAACAAGGCAGGTGTTATTATTCTTGCCTGTCTTATGGCAGCAATTCAGGAGATTCCAGCAAGCCAAATTGTATTAAAATTGTCAGATTCAGCAATAAAACCAATAATATGAAACACAAAAGGCACAATTTTGCGCAACAGTCAAAAAATATTCAAAATCGTCTACGGAAAAATCTACGCTATCCATCTTTATAGCATGACAGCGCGCACGAGAGCTTGTCGAAATGGACCATTTACACAAATGGACCATATTTAAACTTGTGCTCAATATCTGAAAGTCACCCCCGTCAGGTAGCGCGCGCCGGCATAGTTCAGGTATTCGATGTTGGCCGTGCCGTCGGCGAAGCGGTTGTACGGACCCTGGCTTTCGGTCGTGCCGACCCGGCCGATATTCCGCCCTTCCAGGAACAGCTCGACATGCGGCGTCAGCTTGTAATTGACGCGGGCATCGACAAAGGCCGACTTGTCACGGAAATTGCTGCCACCGGGATTGTAGGGGATAGCCACCCGCTGCCCGACTGTCAGCCCGGCGGCGGGGTAATCATTGACCTGCGTATTGACGTTGCACGAGGCGATGCAGTCGAAATAGCTGCCGCGCGCCTGGTAGGCGATGCGCGCGTTCAGCCGGCCGTCGTCGTACCAGACGGACCAGTTCTCGAAATAGTCCGCCTGGAACTGCGGCGGCAGGGCGTCACCGGAGTTCAGGTCGCGGATCGTCAGGAAGTTCTTCGAGCCCAGCTTGGAATAGTTGAAGTCGGTGCCGGTATATTTCAGCACGCCCGGCAGCCAGGTGAAGGCCAGCTTGACCTGGAACTCGATGCCGCGCTGGATGCCGGCCGGGCCGTTGATATAGGTCGGATAGCTGAAGGACAGGTCCTGCAGCGATGCGCCCGTGACCGGATCAACAGCCCCTGATCCGGCAAACAACGCCGCGTTGCTGGCATTGGCGGCGATCGGCGCACCGATGCGGATAGCGTTGGCGTAGTAGCCGAGCGACACCATCGAGTCCTTGTTGATGTACCACTCGATCGCTTCGTTGTGGTTGATGGCCTTGTACGGCTTGAGCGACGGATTGCCGACGCGGCTGGTGCAGCCGTTGTCGGCCGACGAGCCATCCGGATCGGTCAGGCCGCTGATCCGGTCGTCGAGATTGCACGTTCCCGCCGGCAGCAGGGTATTGACCGGCGGCCGGGCGACGACATGGCCGGAATAGTAGGTCAGCCGCAGCACCTCCGGCTTGAGCCACAGACTGACCGTATAGCTCGGCGTCCAGTCGCGCGACTCGCCGTTCAGCACGGTGTTGAGCTGGAGGCTGGTCGTGACGCCCGGATCGCTGAGCGGGCTGGCCGGGTTGAAAGCTGCCGTGCGCGCGATGTGGTTGAAGGTCATCACCCCGATGGCGCGGGTGCGCGTGCGGATGAAGCGCGTGCCGATATTGCCATCCAGCCGCATGCCGAGCGGCAGAGCCTGGCGGAAATCGGCCATCAGGTAAAACGCGTCCGTCTTTTCCGCGTAGGCCGAATGCGGCTGCTCATAGAGCTTGCCGTCATTGGCCTTGCACAGCTTCATGCAGTTGAAATCGAACGGTCCAATGCCGGCCATGGCCGCCAGCTTCGCCGTATCAAGCAGCGGCCACGACGACAGGATGGCGCCCCGGTCCGGGAAACTGTTCAGGAAACTGTGCGGCAGGGAGTAAAGCGACTGGCCGATCATGGCGGCCATATCCGCCGGCGTCACGGTCAGCGTGCCGAACAAGGTGTCGTTCAGATTGGGCGTCGCCACGCCGTTGATCGGCAAGGTGCCCGGCTGGTAGCCATAGACGCACGGCTGGACCGGACCGGTGGCCGCCGGATTGCTGTTGGACGTGCACGCCCGTATGGTCCGGGTCAGGCTGTTGGTCGGCACCACAATCGGGGCGACATAGTCCGGGGCACCGACAATCCCTGTCCCTGCCCGCACCTGATACCCGCCCCCACCCCAGCCGTTACCTGACGATGACCGCGCCTGGAAGCCCCCCGCCACATCGATCAGGAACGGCGTGCCATCGGCAAAGCGATAGGTCAGGTCGAGCTTGGCCGACCGCTCATGGCCATCCGCCAGAGCCGGGCGGTAGGTGACATTGATCGGGGTGCTGAACCGGGCTTGGCTATCCACCGCAAAGGCCGGAACTGCCGGCTGCACGCTGGTCGCCGGTACGGCGCTCAGGCTCGCTGATGGCGCATAGGTCTGGGCATAGGCGGCCGCGTCGTACATCTGGATGTTGGACGGCAGCGCATAGGTCCACAGACCGCTCGGCAGGATTTTGGCCTGTACCCGCCCGAAGACGAAACTGGTCGCCGCCCGGATGGCGTTCTTCGAATAGGTGTTGGTCGAATCGCCGACCGGGAACTCCAGCCGCACCGGCCCCTGGCTGTAAGTGCCCCCCGCCGACAGATAGCGGCTGTGGCTGTGCGTCTGGTAGCGCGATGCATCCAGCCCCATCGTGCCGTCCGACAGGGTGAACTGGGTAACGTGGTGGGCGCTGTCGATCTTCAGCGTGCTGTCCGGCACGATGTCGACGATGTCGTTGCCATAGGCGTAGTAGTAGCCGGTCGCCGGATTGACGACACGCGTCGCCGTCGTGAAATTGTCGACGCCCGGCGTGATCGTCTGGCTGAATGCCGCCGGCAGGTTGAAGGACGGACTGCCCAGGCTGAGATTGTTCTCGAAGCTGTCGACATCGCGGTTGGCGAGGCTGACCTTGGCGAACAGGCTGAGGTCCTGACTGACCCGGTAATCGACGCGCAGGTCGGCGGCGAAGCGGTGCTCGTTGAAATTCCATGGACTGTAGCGGATCAGGCTGGGCGTATAGTCGTTCCACTGGTTCAGACAGGTCTGCAGCTCATTGGCGCGCTGGTCGCGGGCGGCGTTCTGGTTGGCATTGCCGGTGCCCGGTACGATGGCGCCAAGTTGCGCCGATGTCAGCGCCGGAAACGCCGCGTAGCAGTCGGCCTTGCTGCCGGCGGCGGCCGATTTGGTGACCAGGCTGACCGGTGACTCGAAGGCGATGGTGCCACCCGCCGCCAGCGGCTCGGTCAGCAGTGGCGTGGTCGCCGTCGGATCGACGGTCGCCGGATTGAAGCGGAACGTCTTGTCCGGCGAATTGTCGAAGTCGGCGCCGCGCGCATAGCCAGCCGTGCCCGACGCCCCGACCTGGATCTTGTCGGAATTGGTCTGGACCTCGGCGCCCGACACATTGAGCAGCACCCCCAGCCGGTTGCCGAAAAACTTGCGCGAGGCGATCAGGTTGTAACCGGGCGTCACCTCGCCGCCCAGGCTGTTGCGCTGGCCGTCGATGCGCAGCGCCAGATAGGGCTTGGGGAAGTCGAGGCTGGTTCGCGATTGGATCTTGATAGAGCCGCCCAGCGATCCTTCGGTCATGGCGGCGGTGGTTCCCTTGATGACGTCGACGCTCATGATCAGGTCGGACGGCAGGTCGCGGAACTCAGCCCCCCTCGCCGCCCCAGCGCCGAACGCCATGCCGCCATTGGTGTTCTGCACCCCCAGGCCGTCGATTTCCACCCGCGTCGTCTCCGGCCCCGAACCACGCAGCGCCACCGAAACGCCTTCGCCGAAATCACCGCGATCAAGTTGCACGCCGGGCAGACGCGAGATGGCCTCGCCGATATTCTTGTCGGGGAACGAGCCGACATCCTCGGCGACGATCGAGTCGGTGATCGTCCGGGCGGTCTTTTTGCGGTCGATGGCGGAACGCTGCGACACGCGCGTGCCAGTGACCACCACAACAGCATCGTCAACCTGAACCGGTTCCTGGGTCAGCGGTTGCGCCTGCACGCCGGCGACCGGACTGATCGCCTCCGCGCCATTTCCGGCCAGCACACCGCCCGGTCCGCGCGCCACCACCGGCGGCGGCTCAGCCCTGGCGGACAGTTCGGCCAGTACGATCGAGCCGTTCGGTTGCGGCACGGCCACCAGCCCCGTTCCGGCCAGCAGCCGGTTCAGCCCGTCACGCACCGTCATGGCGCCCTGCACCGCACCGGTCTGCCGGCCTTCGGTCAGCCGCTGCGACACGAGCAGTTGCACATCGGCCTGCCGGACGAACTGGCTGATACCCGCCTGGGCGGACTGGCGGGGGATGTCGAAGGTCTTGAGAGCGGCGCCCGGCTGGGCTTCGGCATGAACGGCAGCCAGCAACGACAGGCTGGCACCAAGGCACAGCCAGCCGCGCAAGGTTCGCACCGAACCATCCCGCATGCCAATCCTCCGCTCGCGTGCTTATTCACGCGTATTCTTATCGGCGTCGAGCGCCATAGAGATAGGGATGGATTAGGCGGAAAAATCCGTAAATATTTTTAAGCCGGATCGCTTTTTTTGAAACTTCTTATGTGGATCGTGTCGGGCGTGACACTGACCTCGGCGCCGATCGACAACGCCGTGCCCTGCGCGAAGCCGACCGGGTCGCCCGTGCTGTATTTGCCGACCAGCCGCTCAAGCTTCAGTTCCGGGCTGTCGAGCACGATCTTGCGCGTGTTGTAGCGGTTATATTCCGCCACCGCCCAATCGAGGGTCTGGCCCTCGAAAACGATTTGCCCACTACGCCACGCCAGAGCTTTGTCGATCTCTTCCGGCGCCTTTCGGGCCGCCAGCGCGCCGCGGCCGTTGATGAAGGTCCGGTCACCGGCCGACAGCCACACCACGTCATCGGCCTTGTCAGCCGACCAGGCCTTGACCCGGCCCTCGGTCACCATGACCTCGGCGCCGCCGGCATAGTGGCGGACGCTGAAAGCCGTACCAACCGCCTGGACATGAGCGTCGCCCGCGCGGACGACGAACGGCCGGCTCGGGTCCTTGGCAACCTCGAACCAGGCCTCGCCGCGCGCCAGTTCGACCTGGCGCAGGCGTGACCGCATGTTCACCCGGATTTCGCTGTCGGTGTTGAGATTGGCCACCGTCCCGTCCGCCAGAGGCAGGCGCTTGAACTCACCCACCTGGGTCCGGTGATCGGCGGTATTGACCAGCATCAGCGCGCCGCCGACGCCAGCCGCCATCGTGCCGACCAGCCCGGCGGACACCAGCAGGCCACGCCGCGACAGCAGAGGCGTCGCCACGCTTCCCTGCCCCGCGCCATTCAGCGCCCGAGCGCGCGACAGCGACGCCCAGCCCGACTCGGCGCGGAACAGCGCACCCTGCCGGCGACGGTCCCCCGCCAGCCAGGCGTCGAGCGCGGCCTGATCCTCGGCACTCAGCGGGCGCTCCTTGACCGCCCAAAGTGCCGCTGCCTGCTCGATGTCAGCGCTTGTTTCTGTGTCGGCGGGCTTCATCGCCGGACTCCTTCGTCTTTACTCCAGCCGGCGTTTCGCCGGCGATGGCACTCAAAATAATTCTCAGCCCCTTGGCCGACTCGTTTTCCACTGTGTGCTCCGGCACCTCCATGATGCGGGACACCTCGCGCTGCGACAGGCCCTGGATCTTGCGCAGCTCGAAGATCCGCTTGCAGCGGGCTGGCAAGGTGTCGATCAGGGCACGGATGCGCCGCAGTTCCTCACGTCCCGCCAGCACGCGCTCCGGCGACGGCAGGTCCGAGGCGAAACCCAGCTTTTCGATCTCCTCGACGCACTCGATCCGCACCACCGAAGCGCGGCGCACCTGCTCAAGCGCGACGTGACGCGCCACCTGGAAGAAGTAGCTGCGCGGATCGTGGATGTGGGCGACGCTGGTCAGGCCCGACAGCCGGCAGTAAGATTCCTGCAGGACGTCGTCGACATCCTCTACGCCGAGCCGAGCCCGCAACAACCAGGCGCGGACATAGGACTCGTGCGGGAGGATATACGTCCCGACCCACCTTTTAATGTCCTGGCTGTCCGTTTCCATACCGTTCCTGCCGGTCACTCGCCGACAAATGGCAAGGTACCGTTTGTACATGATGGATCATCTCGGCTTTTCCGTAAATAAAACTGCGCTTTCCTTGAAAAAATGCCGCCCAGGTGCACGATACCCGCGATTTATGCCTGTCGCGATGCCATCGCGTCGGCCTGTCTGAAGCGAAACTGAAGCCAGGCTGAAGCAAACGCGCGTACGGCACCTATCCAACTGAAATAGTTATAATATTCCAATCCTGCATTCATGCGCTTGCCAACGGCTTTTCCTTCAATCCGTGCATAAATTGATGCTCGATTTGGATTCGTTCGGCTGCCCCGGCCTGCCTATAGTTCCCAGATAAAGCACACGCGGCGGGCAACGTCCCGTCACAAAGAAAAACACAGGGAATTCAATCATGTCTTCAGTCACTCGACGCCCGAAATCCTATCAGAAGGCCCTCCTGGCCGGCGTCGCCGCCCTGGCCCTTCTCGACCTGACGGCCACCAGCGCCCTGGCGCAGGCCGCGCCCGCCGCCGACGATTCCACCGTGGTCGTCGTGACCGGCTTCCGCGCCAGCCTGCAGAGCGCGCTGTCGACCAAGCGCCGCGAGACCGGCGTCGTCGACTCGATCAAGTCCGACGACATCGCCAGCTTCCCCGACCTGAACCTGGCCGAATCCCTGCAGCGCATCCCGGGCGTCGCAATCAGCCGCGTCAATGGCGAAGGCCGCCAGATCACTGTACGCGGCCTCGGCTCCGAATATACCCGCGTCCGCATCAACGGCATGGAAGCCATCGCCACCACCGGCGGCACGGTCAACAGCGGCGGCACCAACCGCACGCGCGGCTTCGACTTCAACGTCTTCGCCTCGGAACTGTTCAACAGCCTGACCGTGCGCAAGACCGCCTCGGCCGACGTCGAGGAAGGGAGCCTGGGCGCCACGGTCGACCTGCAGACCGCCCATCCGTTCGACTACAAGGGCAAGGCCTTCGCCGTCTCGGCCCAGGCCAGCTACAACGACCTGGCGCGCGACACCAAGCCACGCGTCACCATGCTGGCCAGCAACCGCTGGGCGGGCGGCAAGATGGGCGCCCTGTTCTCGCTGGCCTACGAAGAACGCCACCTGAAGGAAGAAGGCGCCAACATCACGCGCTGGACCTATGGCGGCGCCAACAGCGGCTTCAACACGGCATCGACCCTGGCCGGCTACACGATCGCCCAGATCAACGACACCAATACCGCCACCGCCCTCTATGCGCCACGCATCCCGGCCTATGTCAGCTACGACATCAACCAGAAGCGCCTCGGCATGACCGGCTCGTTCCAGTTCCGGCCCTCCGAGAACACGCTGGTGACCTTGGACGCGCTCTATTCCGACCTGAAGTCGACCCGCGACGAAGCCCAGATCCAGGCCATCGGCCTGAGCCGCGCCGGCACCGGCAAGCCGCAGACCATCATCCGCAGCGGTGTTGTCGAAGGGCACAATCTCGTTCAGGCCAATCTCGACCGTGTCGACATGCGCACGCAATCGGCCCACGACGAGCTGGAGACCCAGTTCAGCCAGGTGACGCTCAATGTGAAGCACACCTTCTCGGACAAGCTGCGCGGCGAACTGCTGATCGGTTCGGCGGACTCGAAGTTCACCAACCCGGTCTCGACCATCATCACCTTCGATCGCGCCGATACGCTGGGCTACGCCTATGACTTCCGTTCGCGCCTGCCGGCCATTACGCTCGGTTTCGATCCGACCGTGGCCGCCAACTGGTCGATGATCGACGGCACGTCCGAAGTCCGTATTCGGCCGAATGGCGTCGAGAACCGCTTCGTCACGGCGACAGCTGACCTGGCCTATGACCTGAACGACAACATCACGATCAAGGGCGGGGTCGATTACCGGAAGTTCAATCTCGACTCCTGGGGCTATTACCGGACCACCGAAACCAAGGTGAACACCCTGACCGCCACCGACCTGGCGGCGGTATCGACCCAGTTCACCGGCTTCGGCCGCGGCCTCAAGCAACCCGCCGGCAATGCTACGGGCTGGCTGATCCCCGACCTGAACAAGTTCGCGGCGACCTATAATATCTACTGCAACTGCGGCATCTATGCCCTGACCGGCACCAACAACTCGTCGGCGCGCGGCCAGTTCATCACCGTGCAGGAAGGCGATATGGGCAGCTTCCTGCAGGCCGCCTTCCACTTCACCGCCTTCGGTCTGCCCTGGCGCGGCGACGCCGGCGTGCGCTACGTCCAGACCACCCAGGACTCCGGCGGATACGCGGCCGTCGGCAGCTCCATCCAGTGGGTGACGGCGCACCGCACCTACAGCAACACCCTGCCGTCCGCCAACTTGGCCGTCGACTTCACCGACAACCTGGTCGGCCGCATCAGCGCCGCCCAGACCATCGCCCGGCCATCGATCGGCAGCCTGACCCCCGGCGGCGACGTCTCCATCCAGGGCGCCAACCGCTCCTTCAGCAGCGGCAATCCGGACATCAACCCGACCAAGTCGGACAATGTCGACCTGTCGCTGGAATGGTACCCCAAGACCAACTCGATCTACGCGGTCGGCATCTTCTACAAGAAGATCGACAGCTTCGCGCAAACCCTGCTGCAGAACATTCCGTTCAATCAGCTCGGCCTGCCGGACTCGCTGCTGGCCGGCACGACGGCGCTCAACACCGACATGTTCGCCGTCAGCCAGCCGGTCAACTCACCGGGCGGCGACCTGAAGGGCTACGAGTTGAACATGCAGCAGCAGCTCGATTTCCTTCCCGGTTTCTGGAAGAACTTCGGTGTGCTGGCCAACTACACCTCGGTTGACTCGAACATCAAATACCTGACCTCGACGACGCCGGGTGCGCCGACCATCGACGAGACGCTCACCGGCCTGTCGAAGAACGCCGCCAACTTCACGCTGTACTACGAAACCAAGAAGTTCAGCATCCGCGGTTCGGTCGCCTATCGCGACGGCTATCTGACGGCCGTGCCCAGCAACGACGGCAACACCGTCGCCGGCACGCATTCGACGACCAACTACGACATGCAGGCATCCTACTCGATCAACCAGCACCTGAAACTGACCATCGAGGGCATCAACCTGACCGATCAGTTCAACGACCAGTATGTCGACGCCACCGACCGGCTCAACGTGCGCAGCCATACCGGCCGCCAGTTCTTCGCCAGCGTGCGCTACACCTACTAATCCATTCCTCCCTGGCCGTTTGTCTTCCCCTCTTACGGCTCCAGCGCGGCTTCTGCGGAAGCCGCGCTTTTTTTCTGTCTCGTCATAAGGAGTCAGGTGTAGACATGCATAGAACGACGAGCGGAGTGAGCATGGCCCTATTTGAAATCAGCCAGTTGCGCTGCTTTGTGACGGCGGCCGAGGAGCTGCATTTCGGCCGGGCCGCCGCCCGCCTCAACATGACCCAGCCGCCGCTCAGCCGGCAGATCCAGGTTCTGGAGCGGCTTCTGGGCGTCAGCCTGTTCGAGCGCACCACCCGCAACGTCAAGCTGACCCCGGCCGGAAGGGTGTTTCTGCCTGAGGCGCGGCGCATCGTCTGGCTGGCGGAAAGCGCCGCCCTGTCAGCCCGGCGGGTGGCGCAGGGCGACGCCGGACGCATCGCCATCGGTTTCACGGCGGTGTCGGGCTACAGCTTCCTGCCGCAGATCGTGGCTCAGGCGCGGGCGCGCCTGCCCAATGTCGAGTTCGAGCTGCGCGAGATGGTCACCGGCCAGCAATCCGAGGCCTTGATGACGGGCCTGATCGACGTCGGCTTTGTTCGCCCGCCGGTCGAGCGCCACGAGTTCGCGACAGTCAAAGTCGTCAGCGAAAGCCTGGTGGCCGCCCTGCCCGCCGTCGATCCGCGCCTGACCTCGCCAGAGCTGTCCCTGCAGCAGTTCGACGGCATGCCGCTGATCATGTATTCGCGCGAAGGGGCGGGTTATTTCCACAACATGCTGGTCGGACTGTTCGACGGCGCCGGAACCGCGCCCGATTATGTGCAGCATGTCACCCAAATCCACTCCATGCTGGGGCTGGTGCGCGCGGGGCTGGGGGCGGCGATCGTGCCGCGCACGGCGATGAACCTGCAACTGGCCGACGTCCACTTCCGGCCGCTCCTGACCATGCCGGAACAACCGGTCGAGCTTTACATGGTCTGGCGGCGCGACAATCCCAATCCGGCGCTGGCAGCCTTCCGCGACATCTGCGTCGAGGTCGCGCCCCAAATCGTTTAGGAAAACGTCTCGCTGGCCACGGTCCAGCGGCGGGCCTGTTCGCTTAAGGAAAAGCCGAGTCCCGGCCGCTCGCTGATCCACATCTTGCCGTCGCGCACCACCTGGCGTTCGTTGAACAGCGGGTCCAGCCAGTCGAAATGCTCCACCCAGGCATCGAGCGGATAGGCCGCCGACAGGTGCAGGTGGATTTCCATGGCGAAGTGCGGCGCCATCATCAGCTTCTTCTGCTCACCGAAAGCCATGACCTTCAGGAACTGGGTGATACCGCCGACCCTCGGCGCGTCCGGTTGAAAGACATCGAGCGCGTTGCTGCGCAGATAGTCCATGTGCTCGCCGACGCTGGTCAGCATTTCGCCGGTGGCGATCGGTGTGTCGAGCACCGCCGCCAGCTGGGCATGGCCTTCGACGTCGTAGGCGTCGACCGGCTCCTCGATCCAGACCAAGTTGTAGGGCTCGAAAATCCGGCCCATGCGCAGGGCGGTGTGGCGGTCCCACTGCTGGTTGGCGTCGACCATCAGCGCGGCGCGGCCGTTGATGTGCTTGTGGACCGTCTCGACGCGCTGGATATCGAACTGGCTGTCGGGATGGCCGACCTTGATCTTGATGCCGCCGATGCCCGAGGCGATGGCCGCGTCGATATTGTCGAGCACGGCCTCGATCGGCGCCGACAGGAAGCCGCCGGAGGTATTGTAGCACGGCACGCCGTCGCGATAGCTGCCGAGCAGTTTGGCCAGCGGCAGCCCTGCCCGCTTGGCTTTCAAGTCCCACAGCGCGTTATCGAAAGCGGCGATGGCCTGCACCGCCAGGCCGCTGCGCCCGACCGAGGCGCCGGCCCAGACCAGCTTGGTCCACAGCCGGCCGATATCGCTGGGGTCTTCACCCAGCAGCCGGTCAGCGATCTCGCGGCCGTGGGCGTACAAGCCCGGCCCCCCGGCGCGCTTGGAATAGCTGAAACCGATGCCCGAATGGCCGTCGGCCGTATCGATCTCGGCAAACAGGAACGCCACCTCGGTCAGGGGCTTCTGGCGGCCGGTCAGGACCTTGGCGTCGCTCACCGGCACTTGCAGCGGCAGGACGATATGCGACAGGCGAATCTGGGAAATTTTGTCGGTCATCGGGCTCTATTAGCTCAGGTGCCGGGTTTCGTGTAGGGCACACTGGCAAAGAGTTGCCGCTCACGGGCGCGGGGATCATTCTCGATGCGCGGCTGCACATCGAATATCAGCGTGCCGCGCTGTGGAAGCGTGTAGGTCGGCCATTGCGGCACCAGCGGCGTCTGCGGGTTACCGGTGCGGGCAAAGGCCAGCAGCATGGCGCTCATCTGGTCGGCGACTTTCTGGGCGGCAGCGCGCTGGTCCGGCGTGTCACCAACGTTGGAGCCGGGCTTGTCGATATTATCGAAGATCAGCGAGATATCGTAGGCATGGTAGGCGCCCAGCCGCCCGTCATACAGTGGCGAGGCAAAGTCCAGCTGGTACATCCAGGTCGGACCATTGCGGGCGGCACGCGCCTCGGCCTGGATCAGGTGAGGCCGCCAGCTGCGCCCGGCGGTCGCGGCGGCGCGCAGCACGTCGGTCGGCGTCCAGTCCGGATACCATTGGCGATAGTGGCTGATCACCCATTCCGGCGAGATGTCGACCAGCTCCTCGCGCGCCAGCCGCTCAGGCAGGTTTTCCCAGGTGGTGTCGTTGGCGATCATCAGCTCGCGCATGAAGGCCGCCGTTTCATCGTGGGTATTACCGATGACCAGCGGGACCGACGACGTTTCTTCCGGCGCGTCCGGATACATCGGATGGCGGAACAGGGTCTTGTAGTCGAGCGTGGCGGCGAACAGGATGTTGTCCTTGGGGACCAGCGGGTCCTTCATGGCCAGCGCCGCCACCAGCTTTTCGGCGGGCAGGTCTTTAAGCTGCGACACCTGTGCGGGTTCCAGACCCAGCGTCTTCAGGTAGGCCTTGGCGCGGATCGTGCCGTTCATCGGGGCGCTGGCCGTGACGTGCTGGCCGCTCATGGTAATGCACTGGCGGTACAGGCCGTCGGCGGCACGCATGGCCATCAGGCCGACGATCTTGCCGCCGCCGCCCGACTGACCGAACAGGGTTACATTGGCCGGATCGCCGCCGAAGTTCGAGATGTTTTCCTTGACCCATTGCAGCGCCTGGATCAGGTCGAGGTGTCCCACATTTCCGGAAAAATCGAAATCAGGATCGCCAGCGGCCGCGCCCAGGCGAGCGAAATAACCATAGCCAAAGACATTCAGGCGGTGGTTCAAAGTGACGACAACGACGTCGCCCTTGCGGGCCAGATTGACGCCGTCATAGAGCGGCGACGAGCCGTCACCATTGGCGTGGGCGCCGCCGTGGATGTAGACCACCACCGGCCGTTTGGCGCCGTCGCTTAAGCCGCGTGTCCAGATATTCAGAAATAAACAGTCTTCGCTGGGCGCGATCGAGGTCTTCGACGACTGCGGACATGGGGCACCATATGCCAGGGCGTCGGCAACGCCCGTCCACGCGGCGGGCCAGCGCGGCGGCCGGAAGCGGTTCGGCCGGGTGTCGGCGCCGTAGCGCAAGCCCTTGAACACCAGGACGCCCTGCTCTATCGCGCCACGCACCTTGCCGAAGCGGGTTTGGGCGACGGGCGCTTTTTGCGTGGCTGCCGACGCCGTCCCGGCCAAGGCCAGGGCAGCAGCGGCTCCGGCCATGACCTCGCGGCGGCGCATGGCGTCAGGCCGCCTTGGCCAGGGCCCCGGGCTGCACCTTGGCGATCAGGGCGCACAGCTCGGCATATTCGGCTTCGCTCAGGTCGGTCAGCGGCGAGCGCACCGGACCGGCCGGGCGGCCGATGGCGCGCATGCCGGCCTTGACGATCGAGACGGCGTAACCCTTGCCCTTGTTGCGCAGGGCGATGTACGGCATGACGAAGTCGCGCAGGCCCGCAATCACCGCCGCCTGATCTTCGGCGCGGACGGCCTTGTAGAAGTTAAGCGCCCAGTCCGGCAGGAAGTTGAAGATAGCCGAGGAATAGGTGGTCACGCCCATCTTCAGGTACGGCAAGGCAAAGGTCTCCGCCGTCGGCAGGCCGCCGATATAGGTCAGGCGGTCGCCCATGCGGGTATAGATGCGCGTCATCAGCTCGATGTCGCCGACGCCGTCCTTGTAGCCGACCAGGTTCGGATTGGCGTCGCACAGACGGGCCAGGGGCTCGTCCTCGATGATGCCGTTGTCGCGGTTATAGACGATGACGCCGAGCTTCGTGGCCTTGCAGACCGCATCGATATGCGCGGCCAGACCGTCCTGGGTGCTGCCGACGAGGTACGGCGGCAACACCAGCAGGCCATCGGCGCCGGCGGCTTCGGCGGCCTGCGCCAGCTCGACCGCCATAGCCGTGCCGTAGCCGCAGCCCGCCACTACCGGCACCTTGCCGTTGGCTTCCTCGACGGCCGCCGCGACGATCGTCTTGACCTCATCTTGGGTCAGCGAGAAGAACTCGCCCGTACCGCCGGCGGCGAACAGGCCGGCCAGCGGCTTTTGCAGCATCCAGGTGCAATGCTCGCGGTAGCGCGGCGCATCGAAGCGGTTGTCGGCGGTGAAATGGGTGACGGGGAAAGACAGCAATCCCTTGCCGATCGTCTGCGCCATTTCGCTGGGCGTCATTTTGGCCACGCAGAGCCTCCTGTAAAACTTTATATCTGGATGGGCGGACGGAAGACGCACGACGGCGACACCCGGTTCTGCCCGATCTTCCGGCACGCTAAACATTGCATCCCGGCGCGTCCAAATCAAATGCGGCATTAATCGATGCCATGAACGCAATGACCGGAATTGCGCATGGCCTTCTAAAGCATCCGCATCTGTGTGTAACTGTCAGCCATAAAAAGGCCCGGCCAGCGAGACCGGTGCCAGCATACAGAGAGAATGAATGAACCGCTTGTCCGCCGCGCTAAAGCCATCGCATGTTCGCTATGTGCTGATCGTCTTCCTGTTCCTGATCACCACAATCAACTATGCCGACCGCGCCACCTTCTCGATCGTCGGCTCGGCGGCGTCGAAGGAGCTTGAGATCGGTTCGGTGCAGATGGGCTACATCCTGTCGGCCTTCAGTTGGGCCTATGTGATCGCCCAGATCCCCGGCGGTGCGCTGCTCGACCGGTTCGGCGTCAAGCGCGTCTATATTGCCGCTATCGTTCTGTGGTCCCTGTTTACAGCCAGCCAAGGGCTTGTCGGCCTGCTCATGGGCCTGCCGGTGGTCGCCACCCTGTTCGCCCTGCGCTTTATGGTTGGCCTCGGTGAAAGCCCGTCCTTCCCTGGCAATGCCCGCATCGTCGCCGCCTGGTTCCCGGCCGGAGAACGCGGCACCGCCTCAGCCATCTTCAATTCAGCGCAGTATTTCTCGCTGGTGCTGTTCGCGCCGCTGATGTCGTACATCGCCCATACCTTCGGCTGGCGGACAGTGCTGTTCTTCATGGGCGGGCTGGGGCTGCTGGCGGCGCTGATCTTCGCCCGTTTCATCACCAGCCCCGACAAGCACAAGGGCGTCAACGCCGCCGAACTGGCCATCATCGAAGCTGGCGAAACCGTCAGCATGGACGGCAAGGCCAAGGGCGCCGCCAGCGGCTTTTCCTGGTCGCGGCTGGGCTTCCTGCTCAGCAACCGGATGCTGCTCGGCATCTATCTGGCGCAATACTGCATCAATGTGCTGACCTATTTCTTTGTCACATGGTTTCCGATCTATCTGGTCAAGGAACGCGGCATGGACATCATGCAGGCGGGTTTTGCCGCGGCGGCCCCTGCCCTGTGCGGCTTTTTCGGCGGACTGATCGGCGGACTGGTGTCCGACGTGATGCTGAAAGTCACCAAGAATATCAGCCTGTCGCGTAAGGTGCCGGTATTCTTCGGCATGATCCTGGCCATGGCCATCATCGGCTGCGCCTACGTCCAGGAGTCGTGGATGATCGTCGTCCTGATGTCGGTGGCCTTCTTCGGCAAGGGCGTGGCCAGCCTCGGCTGGGCCATTGTTTCGGATGTCAGCCCGCGCGAATATATCGGCCTGGCGGGCGGAGTGTTCAACATGTTCGGCAATGCCGCCGGCATCATTACCCCGATCGTCATCGGCTATATCGTAGCGGCGACCGGCTCGTTCGACCTGGCGCTGATCTATGTCGGCGTGCATTGCCTCGTCACCATGGGTGCGTTCGCCTTCATCACCGGCCCGATCCGGCGCCTGCAAGTGAACCAGGGGTAAGATCATGGACCGCAGACAGGTTCTTCTCGGCGCCACCGGTCTGGCGCTTCTCGGCGCCGGGCAGGCATTCGCTCAATCCCCCGCTGTTTCGGTCGCCACGCCGATGGCGCCGCCGCAATGGGCGCTGCTGCAACGGGAGCTGCTGAAGGCGTCTTCCGAAGCCTGTGCCCTGTTTTACGGCAAGTATTACGACGAACGCGGCTACTTCCAGTGCTTCGAGCGTTGGGGCGCCGATGACGGTCCCGACGACGCCATCGAGAACTGCAACAACTGGCCGCTACTGCACATGCTGGGCGGCGCGGACAGCGTCAAAGACCTCTACACCAAGGCCTGGGAAGGCCACCTCAAGCAATATACCGCCGCCCGCACGGTCGAGACCGAAATCGCCCGCGACGGCATGTACTATCGCGACTTCCCGACGATGAACGACTGGCAGCACATTTCGGAATTCCTGTCGGTATTCAACGTCATGGGGCTGTCGGACCCGAAGAACCCGAAGTTTCAGGAACGCGCCCGCCTCTATTCGTCCTTCTATACCGGCGAGGACCGTGAGGCCGCCAACTACGACCCCAAGCGCAAGCTGATCCGCTCGATGATCAATGGCAGCCGCGGCCCCATGCTGCGCCCGGCGACGGCGCTCGACTGGGCCGGCGATCCGTTCGACCCGAAGGCCTTTTTCATGGAGCACGGCGAATCGAGCTTCGATGAGGTGCTGGGCCACTTCCAGGAATATGGAGATGTCGTCGGCGACAATCCGCTCAATACCCAGGCGGTCAGTCTGGTGCTCAACGCCTATATGATCGGGCAGGAGCCGAAATACCGCGACTGGATTACGTCCTATCTCAATGCCTGGATCGAGCGCGCCGACCGGAATGGCGGCGTGCTCCCCAGCAAGATCGACCTGCAAGGGCGCATCGGCGGCAAGGAAAAGGCCTGGTACGGCGGCACCTATGGCTGGGGCTTCTCGCCGCTTGTGCCGCAGACCGGCAAGCGCGAGGACCGCAACCGTGTGCCGCGCGCCGTGGTCGCCTTCATGAACGCCTATCTGATGACCGGCGATGACCGCTACCTGCAGCTCTGGCGGCGGCAGACCGACGTGATCAATGCACAGGCCAAAACGGTCAACGGCGTCATGCAGACCCCGACCATGTATGGGCCGCAGGGCTGGTACAGCTATAAGCCGGGACCTTATCGGGCCAACGGGCTGGACATCTGGTACATGTCGATGCGCGACGACGATCTGGCCCGCGCCGACAGCGATCACCCGTGGCTCGGCTACCTGCGTGGCGCCAATCCCGACTATCCGGTCAAGGCGCAGCAGGACGCGCTGGAAAACCTGCGCGGGCGGATGGACTACCTGCTCAACAAGGACAAGACCACGCCGCAAACCCGGCTGGCCGATGCCCTGCTCAACTACAATACTGCGCCGATAACCCAGCTCATCCACCTGATGTGCGGCGGCATCCATATCGCTCGGCCGTCATGGTCGAAGACCTCACCGGCCCAGGGCGGAGCACCGCTCTATGCCCGGCTGCGTTACTTTGATCCGGCCGCCAAACGCGCCGGTGTGCCGGAAGATGTCGCGGTCCTGGTCAGCGGCCTGAGTGGCACATCAACGACTCTGTCGCTGGTCAATCTCAATCCGTCGCGGCCGCGCACGGTTATTGTCCAGGCCGGCGGATATGGCGAGCACGCTTTCACGAATGTCGAGTGCAACGGTCAGAAACAGACTCTGGCGGGCAAGCACTGTACGTTCGAACTGGCGGCGGGCTGCGGCGCGACGGCGACCTTCACAATGAAGCGCCACGTCAGTGCGCCGTCGCTGTCGATGCCATGGGACGCCTGATCCGTTTCATAGGCCGACGCCCCAGACCGGATTAAACAGCAAAAGCGGCGGTGTTAGACACCGCCGCTTTTCGGTAAGTCATTGATTTGGATGGCGCACTCGGAGCGATTCGAACGCCCGACCCTCAGATTCGTAGTCTGATGCTCTATCCAGCTGAGCTACGAGTGCATAATCCTGTATGCGTCCGCCGGGCAGCCCCGGCGAAGGCCGGGACAATTAGTCGACCTATCTCGCAAAGGCAAGCGGTTCGCGCACTTTTTTCCGCGATTTTTCGTAAAAGCCTGTTGATCGCTGACTTAAGGCCGGGTTCAAATGATTGTTCCAGGCGGTACCCTCCCCATATGCCGCCTGAGGAGTAAGCTTCATGTCGCGCCGTTTCGTTCCCTATGCCGTTATCCTCCTGGCCCTTTTGGCCGCCACCGGCGCCGACGCCAAGGCGCGGCATAAGCCGCCTGCCCCAACCGTTGAGCCGATGATTGCCGCCGCCGAGCCTTTGGCGGCCGAAGCCGGCATGGCCGTCCTGAAGCGCGGCGGCACGGCGGCCGACGCAGCGGTGGCGGTGCAGGCCATGCTGGGTTTGATCGAGCCGCAAAGCTCGGGCCTCGGTGGCGGCGCCTTCATGCTCTACTACGACGCCAAGACGGGCACCTTGAGCGACTATAATGGCCGCGAAACCGCGCCCACCGGCGCTACGCCCGACATGTTCCTTGGGGCCGACGGCAAGCCCCTGCCATTCAGCCAGGCCGTCGTCTCCGGCCGCGCCACCGGCGTACCCGGCGCCATGTTCATGCTCGACCAGGCACAGAAGGACCACGGCAAGCTGGCCTGGTCCGGTCTGTTCGACGCGGCTATCCAACAGGCCGACAAGGGTTTCGCCATCACACCGCGCCTCGGCAACTATCTGCAAAACGCCGACTTCGCGGAGAAGCATACGCCCGATTTCGCCGCCTATCTCGGCGATGGCCAGGGCGGCTTTCGCAAGGCTGGCGACATTATAAAGAATCCGGACTACGCCGCCTCGCTGCGCCTGTTCGCCAAGGTGCGCGGCGACGCCTTCCGCAAAGGTCCGCTGGCCGAGGCGATCGTCGCCAAGACCCACGCCGATCCCCTGCCTGGCACCATGACCTTGACCGATCTGGCCAGCTATAAGGTCCAGATCACCCAGACCACGCCCTACAAATCCAAGGCCGGCCGCCCAGCCGGGCCTTTGTGCATCCCCTACCGCGTCTATATTGTCTGCAGCAACGGCGCCCCGTCCGGTGGCGTCGCCCTGCTGCAAGGCCTGCTGATTGCGTCCAACTTCCCGCTCGATCAGTGGGGCGTACACGATCCGCGCGCCTGGCAGGCCCTGATCGAAGCCGAACGGCTGATGTATGCCGACCGCGACCAGTACGAAGGCGACACGGCCGCTTTCTACGCCATGCAGACCGGCTATCTCGATCAAACCTACGCCAAATCACGCGCCGGGCTGGTCCAGATCGGCCAGGTCAATCCGGCCCCCAGCGCGGGGACGCCGCCCGCCGCACAATCGGCCGGTCCCGACAAGACACTGGAGCCCGGCGGCACCACGCACTTCGTCATCCGCGACCGCCACGGCAACGTGCTGAGCATGACCACCACGGTCGAGAGCTTCTTTGGCACGGGCCGCATGGTCGGCGGCTTTTTCCTCAACAACCAGCTCACCGACTTTTCGTTCAGTCCTAAGACCGCCGACGGCTTCGATGCCGCCAACGCGGTCGCCGGCAGCAAGCACCCGCGCTCCAGCATGAGCCCGGTCATCGTCTTTGCCGCCGACGGTAAAACGGTCGTGGCCGCTGTCGGATCGCCCGGCGGGTCGGCCATCCTGTCCTATAACCTGAAGACCGTGATCGGCATCCTCGACTGGCGCCTGAGCATGCAGGATGCCATCAACCTGCCCAATGTCGTGGCACGTGGCGAGCAGATCCGCGTTGAACAGGGACGCATGGAACCGGCGGTGTGGGACGGCCTCACCGCAATGGGTTACAAGATGCAAGCCTCAGCGGGAGAGGAATCAGGTCTCAACGGCTTCCTGCGCGGCAAGGACGGCTTCAACGGCGGCTCAGATCCGCGCCGCGAAGGCGTCTTCATCAGGGGGAAATAGTGAAAGGCAATATCGTCATTCTCACCGGCGCCGGCATTTCGGCTGAGTCCGGCGTGCCGACCTTCCGGGCCTCGGACGGGCTATGGTGCGGTCACCGCGTCGAGGAGGTGGCGACGCCTGAAGGTTTCCGCGCCAATCCGGACCTGGTGCAGGACTTCTATAACCAACGCCGCCGTCAGTTGCGCGAGGTCGCACCCAATGCCGCGCACCATGCCCTGGCCCGCTTGGCTGCCGAATGGCCCGATGAAGTCTTGCTGGTGACGCAGAATGTCGACGACCTGCACGACCGCGCCCATGCCGATGTTGCGGCCGACAAATTCGAGCTGATCCATATGCACGGCGAATTGCTCAAAGGCCGCTGCACCGTGACGGAACAAGTTTGCACCTGGAGCGAAGATATCCTGCCGGATACGGTGTCGCCCTTCCATGCCGATGCGACCTTGCGCCCGCACATCGTCTGGTTCGGCGAGATGCCGCTGCGCATGGACCGCATCGAACAAGCGCTTGACGACTGTGCCTTGTTCATCTCGATCGGCACATCAGGCAATGTCTATCCGGCTGCCGGGTTTGTTTCAGCCGCCCGCCACGCCGGCGCTCACACGGTCGAGCTCAATCTGGAGCCATCGCTCGGCCAGACCCTGTTCGCCGAGCATCACTATGGCCCGGCGACGCAGGTGGTGCCGCAATTCGTGGAAAATCTGCTGAAAGCCTAGCCCTTCAGCGGCAGGCGCACTTCAAACGAAGTTCCATCCGCGCCGGTTTGCAGCAGCCGCACATCGCCGCCATGCAACTGCGCCAGCTCGCGCGCGATAGCCAGCCCAAGGCCCGTACCTCCCGGCGTACTGGACGACGTAAACGGCTGGAACAGCTTTTCACGCGCCTTTTCCGGGATGCCCGGGCCGTTGTCGCTCAGGATCAGGATGACGTTTTCCGAGGTCTTCACCGCCGTCAGCGTCACCCGGCCCAGCGTCCGGCGGTTCGGCTGGTGCTCGATCGCCTGGCGGGCATTGCGCATCAGGTTGACCAGCAGGCGGTGCAGTTGCTCAGGATCGGCCTCTAGGAAGAAGCCCTTCGACGCTTTCAAGGCAAACCGCACGCCCTCGCCCGTTGCGCCCGGCAGGCACAGCCCGCTGTCCTCGGCGGCAGCGTCGGCCAGGTCCTTGAGCTTCATGATCTGGATGACCGGCGCGCGCTCGTCGCTCTTGCCGTAGGTCAGCACGTTCTGCGCCAGCGACAGCGCGCGATCGAGCGCCCGTTCCAGACGTGGCAGCGCCTTGGCCACCGTCGGATCGTCCGACACCGCCGACAGGCGGTCTGACGCCATCTGCGCCGAAGTCAGCATGTTGCGCAGGTCGTGGTTGATCTTCGACACCGCCTGCCCCAGCGCCGCCAGCCGCGCCCGCGACCGCAGGGCGTTGCGCACCTCTTCCTGCATCGACACCAGCTCGTTTTCGATCTGGCCGATTTCGTCGGCGCGGCCGGACACATGCGGCGTCAGGCTGGGGTCTTCCGGATTGGTCTTGAAGCGCTGGATGGCGAAGGTCAGCTTCTGGATCGGCCGCACGATCAGGAACGACAGGCCGCCGAACATGAAGATACCGGCGAACAGCGACACCATGAACGAAACGCGCAGGCTGTTGGTCAGGCTGTTCTTGAGAAATTCCTTGAGCGGATCGGCCGGCACGACGATCTCGATGACTTGGTCGGGCCGCTGCGGCATCTGCGCCTGCAGGTGGATCACGCGCCCTGACTTGCTGAGCAGGGTCTGCCACGGCGCCCAGGCCGTGACGGCTTCCGCGAAAATGTCCTTGTGCGACTGGCGCAGGTCCATGATCTTGTCCGGCACCGCCACCTGCGGGTCCCAGAGCCTGGACGTCTCGCCGTTGGTCGTAACGGCCAGATACAACACCCCGGCGCTCTTGCGCAGCTTGTCGGATTTGTCCTTGGAGACGGCATTATTCTGCGCCACGTCGATCGACAGCGAGGCGGTCTCGGCCTGACTGATACGGTCTTTAAGCCAGTTTTCCTGATCATGCGCCATCGACGGGATGAGAATCATCACCTCGACCGCGACCACGAAAACCAGGCTCATCATCGCCAGTTGCCCGCTCAGCGACAATACGAAGCGCCTGGCGATATCCAGCGTACGCAGGCCGACGGTCATGGCGACGCGCGCAATAACGGCTATGGCGTGGGCCAGACGCTCGCCATAGAACCCCTTCCATTGCGGCAGGCGCGGTCCATTGCCCCCCTTGCGCGACGGCAAGCGGCCCGAAGGTCTGTCAGAAGGTTTACCTGGATCGAACACGTCAGCGGAGGTCCAAGTTGGCTCGAAAGCGCAAGAATAGCACGATATCAGAAATCAGTCGTAAAATCTGCAAATAAGATTGACAAGCGCAGGTGCCCGGACTATTCACGCGCCTCTTTTGTGAATTCGCCCCTTCGCCGGGGCCATCGACCTATCCGGAGCCCGTCATGGGAACGAAACGTACCTATCAGCCGAGCCGCCTCGTGCGCAAGCGCCGCCACGGTTACCGCGCCCGCATGGCCACCAAGAACGGCCAGAAGGTCGTCGCCCGTCGCCGCGCCAAGGGCCGCAAGCGCCTGACTGCCTAATCAAGGCGCTATCGCCTCGTGTTTCTGAAAAGAGCCCTTAAGCCGCTTAAGGGCTCTTTTTCTGTATCCGGCCAGAAGCAAGCTTGCGACCAGACATCCGAACCCCATTTGCTTGAACAATGTTCCTTCACATGAAGACCCGCAAGGACTTTGTCGCCGCCGCCAAGGCGCCCTATCAGGCGCGTCCCGGCGTGGTCGTACAGGCCCGCGCCCGCGAGGACGAATCAGCGGCGATCCGCATGGGCTTCACCGCCACCAAAAAGATCGGCAACGCGGTCATTCGCAACAAGGCCAAGCGCCGCCTGCGCGAGGCCGCCCGCCTTATGCTGCCTAATCACGGCCTGGCCGGACATGACTATGTCTTCATTGCCCGCGCCACCACCCACGGCCAGGAATGGCAAGGCTTACTTGACGATGTCAAAGCCGCCCTGATAAGGCTGGCCCGCCCTAGACCCGCCCCCAATCCCGCGTCTCCCAACAGCGCTCCCGAACGTCCGGAATCCAGATGAACAACACCGACGACAACCGCAATATCATCTACTTCCTGGTCGTCAGCATGATTGCGCTGCTCGCCTACCAGTTCTTCTACCTCGGGCCGAAGGAAAAGAAGCAACACGAAGCGCAGGTCGCTGCCGCGGCCGCTTCGAGCAGTGCCGCCGCCCTGGCCGCGCCGACCGCCACCGCCAACCTGACCCACGAACAGGCCCTGGCCCTGTCGCCGCGCGTGCCGATCGACACACCTTCGCTGAAGGGCTCGATCGCGCTCAAGGGCGCGCTGATCGACGATCTCTACCTGGTCAAATATCATGAGCAGGTCGACCCGAAGTCGCCCAATGTCGAACTGCTGCGTCCGAAGGACACCCAGAGCGCCTACTATGTCGACTCAGGCTTTGCGGCGCAGAACCTGCCAGGCGCGCCGGACAACAACAGCCTGTGGACTCTGACGTCGGGCACCGCGCTCAGCCCCGGCAATCCCGTCGTACTGACCTACGACGCCGGCACCGGCCTGAAGTTCACGCGCACCCTGAGCATCGACAAAGACTACATGATCACCGAGCAGGACCAGGTGAGCAACGCCACGGCCACGCCTGCGACCTTCGCGCCCTATGCCCGTGTCATCCGCGTGGGCGCCCTGCCCAACGCCAATCACGGCAACGTCCATGAAGGCACTGTCATTACTTTTGACAAGACGGCGGGCAAGTACATCACCGAACAGTCCAAGTACCACGACCTGACGGCCGGCAAGGAATTCAAGGAAGGCAGCGCGACGGGCGGCTGGTACGCCATGACCGACAAGTACTTTATGGCCGGCGTCATTCCGGACCAGAAGCTGGCCCTTAAATACGCCGCCAAGAACAACGGCGACAAAACCAATCCGATCTTCACGGCCAGCTATGTCGCGGCCAACTATGTCAATGTCGCGCCCGGCCAGACCTGGACCGGCCAGACCCGCATCTTCGCCGGCGCCAAACAGGACCAGATGATGCGCGCCTACGGCAAGGACCTGGCCCTCCCGCACTTTGAGCGATCGCTGGACTGGGGCATCCTCGGCTTCCTGACCTATCCGTTCTTCCTGCTCTTGACCTGGATCTACCAGATGGTCGCCAACTACGGCGTCGCCATCCTGTGCATGACCGTCATCATCCGCGCCGCCTTCTATCCGCTGGCCCACCGCGCCCAGGTGCAGATGGTCAAGCTCAAGCACGTCCAGCAGCACCTGCAGCCCAAGCTCGACGCCATCAAGAAACGCTTCCCGGACGACATGCAAAAGCAGCAGGAAGCCACCATGCAGCTTTACCAGGAAGAGAAGATCAACCCGATGGCGGGCCTGGGCGGCTGTCTGCCCATGCTGCTGACCATCCCGGTCTTCCTCTGCCTGGCCAAGGTGCTGCAGATGGATATCGGCCTGCGCCACGCGCCTTTCTTCGGCTACATCACCGACCTGTCCGCGCCGGACCCCAAGACGATCGTCAACCTGTTCGGCCTCCTGCCCTTCGATCCGGCCCAGGTACCGGTGATCGGCGGCATCCTGAGCACCTGGTTGCATATCGGGCCGGTCGCCATCCTCTACGGCGCCTCGATGTGGGCCAGCCAGCAGATGACGCCGATGACCGGCATCGACCCGATGCAGAAGCGCATGATGAACTTCATGCCGCTGGTCATGATCTTTTTCTTCACCACCCTGCCCATCGGCCTGATGATCTACTACTTCTGGTCAAATATCCTGACCATGGTCCAGAGCTACCTCATCTACCGTCAGCTCAAGGTCGACAATCCGGTTGATCAACTGATCGCCAGGCTGACCAACAAAAACGACAAGAAGGCGGCGTGACCGGCGCACCCGAAGACGACGGCTTCGACGCGGAGACGCTGGAGCAGGCGCGCCTGCTGTTCGCCCGCCCGGCCACCTTCGTCATGGGCGCGGCCAAGGTCGATCAGCTGCCCAGCACGGATCTGCCTGAGGTCGCCTTCGCTGGCCGCTCAAACGTCGGCAAGTCGAGCCTGATCAACGCCCTGGTCGGCCAGAACCATCTGGCGCGCGCCTCCAACGAGCCCGGCCGCACGCGTGAGGTCAATTTCTTCCTGGTCAATGAGGCCCTGCACCTGGTCGACCTGCCCGGCTACGGCTGGGCGAAGGCGTCGAAGGACACCGTCAAGAAGTTCCAGAACCTTGGGCGCGACTACCTGCGCGGCCGGCCGAACCTGATGCGCGCCTACCTGCTCATCGACTCGCGCCACGGCCTGAAAAGCGTCGACAACGAGCCGATGGACGCCCTCGACAAGGCCGCCGTCAGCTACCAGATCGTCCTGACCAAGGCTGACAAGATCAAACCGGCCGAGCTGGAAAAGGTGAAGGCCGCCACCGTCGCCGGCATCAAGAAGCGCCCGGCCGCCCACCCGGTCGTGCTGGCCACCTCGTCTGAAAAAGGCGACGGAATCGCGGAACTGCGCGCCGAGATCATGCGCATCTGTAACGTCGCGCCGTAACGACACATGGGCCTCGAAGCCGACAGCCAGCTCACCCTCGACGGCCAAACGGTCCCGGTCAAGGCGCTGCTGGAAAGCCGCGAACTGATCCTGCGTGGCGCAGTAAAAAAGACCTTTGCCATCCGCGAGATCGAAAACCCGCGCGCTGTCGATGACCGGCTGCTGTTCGAGCACAACGGCCAGAGTTACGCCCTCGCCTTGCCGGATGACCAGGCGGCCAAGTGGCTGAAGAAGCTGACCACGGAACCGCCCACGCTGGCGAAGAAGCTCGGCATCGACGCCGAACATCAGGCCTTCGTGCGCGGCTCGATCGACGACCCGGCTTTGGCTGAAGCGCTGTTGGGCGCCACCACCGATGATCCGCGCAGAGCCGCCCTGGCCATTGCGATCGCCACCTCGCCTGACGCCCTGGCCGCCACGCTGGCCGAAATCATCCGCGTCCTGCCCGCTGTTCCGGTGTGGATCGTCTATCCAAAGGGCGCCAGATCGCCTCTGCCGGAAGCCGCCGTCCGCGCCCATCTGCGCGGCCAGGGCTATGCCGACACCAAGGCCTGCGCGGTCTCGGACACCTTGACCGCCACGCGCTTCCATCCACCGAAGACGGGCGCATAAAATCTGCGACTGTCATACAAAAAAGCATGACAGATCAGCTTGTTTGGGCTAGGGGCAGCCCCATGATCAAGCAGACCCTTTCCGCCGCCGAATCCGAGGAAAAAGGCTGGGCCACCGCCAAGACGCTGGCCGAAGCCCTCCCCTATATCCAGATCTACGACCGCGAGATCGTCGTCATCAAATACGGCGGCCATGCCATGGGTGAAGCCGAAACCGCGCGCGTTTTCGCGTCGGACATCGTGCTGCTGAAGCTGCTTGGTATCCACCCGATCGTCGTGCACGGCGGCGGGCCGCAAATCTCGGCCATGCTGGGCCGGGCGGGTGTCAAGTCGACCTTTATCGACGGCCTGCGCGTCACCGACGATGCTACCATGGAAATCGCCGAAATGGTTCTGTCGGGCGCGGTCAACAAGGAAATCGCCAACTGGATCACCCGCGCGGGCGCCGAAGCCGATGTGCGCGGCGTCGGCCTGTCGGGCAAGGACGCCGGCCTGATCATGGTCGAAAAGGCCACCCGAACCAAGAAAGACCCCGACAGCATGATCGAGCAGGTGGTCGATCTCGGCTTCGTCGGCGAGCCCAAGCGGGTTGACGACAAGCTGATCCGCACCCTGATCGACGATCCGAACCACGACTACGTGCCGGTGATCGCGCCGATCGGTGTGTCGGAAGACGGCCTGACCTACAACATCAACGCCGACACCGTCGCCGGCGCAGTGGCGGGCAAGCTGGCCGCCAAGCGCATGCTGCTGCTGACCGACGTGGCCGGTGTGCTCGACGCCAACAAGGAACTGATCCGCCAGATGACGGTGACCGAGGCGCGCGAACTGATCGCCACGGGCGTCGCCGTCGGCGGCATGATCCCTAAGCTTGAAACCGCCATCGAAGCGGTGGAATCGGGCGTCGAAGCCGTGGTCATCCTCGATGGCCGCCGCCCGCACGCCATGCTGGTCGAGTTGTTCACCGAACATGGCGCCGGGACCCTGGTGACGGCGGGCTGATGCAGGCCTTCGCCCACATCAACACCTGGCTGTTTGACCTCGACAACACGCTCTATCCGCCCGAAGCCGAGGTCATGGCGCTGGTGGTCGGCAAGATGACCGACTTCGTAGCGCGTGAGACCGGCCTGTCGCACGAAGAAGCTTTCCAGCTCCAGAAGCGTTACCTGCACGAACACGGCACCACCTTGGCGGGGCTGATGGCCTATCACGGCGTCGAGCCGCGCCGCTTCCTCGATGAAGTCCACGATGTCTCGATCGACAGCCTGCATCCCGACCCGGAACTGAACGCACTGCTGGCCAAACTCGAAGGCCGCCGCATCGTCTTCACCAATTCCGACGAGCGCCACGCCACGCGGATGCTGAAAAAGCTGGAGATGGACCACCTGTTCGACGGCCTGTTCCACCTCGAACACGCCAACTATGTGCCGAAGCCCCAGGCCGCCACCTTCGAGCTGATGATCAAGGCCCACGTCGTTATTCCGTCCGCCACAGCCTTCTTCGAGGACACGGCGCGAAATCTGGCGCCCGCCAAGGTGCTTGGCATGCAGACCGTGCTGGTTGGCCCGAAAGCCACTGAAAATACAGACGATTTTGTCGATTTCCGCAGCCCGTCCCTGAAGCAGTTTCTGCAAGACATGCGCGCTTAAAATTGCCGCACGCGTCAACCTCTTGACTCTTTCCTAAAAATGAACGATGTTCATTTGAACGTTGTTCAAATTGGAGAGATCATCATGAAACGCGCTGCCCTGTTCCTCATTCCCCTGCTCGCTCTGTCCGCGGCCACGGCCCACGCCGACAGCCTGCAAAACCTGTCCAACGCCCAGGACTCCCGCCAGGTGGCCGAAGGCACCGTCAAGGTCGTCGCCGGTGCGGTGGCGATCCCCTTCCTGGTGGTTGGTGGCGTCTCGGCGGCGCCGGGCGTGGCCCTCGCCGCCTCGACCTACGACAACAACCCGGGCCTTTCCTCGGTCGGCGCCGTCGCGGCGGTTCCCGGCGCCATTGTCGCCGCCCCTGGGCTTGGGCTCATGTATTTCGCCCGCCAGCCCCTGTCGGTCTCGCCCGAGACCATGACCGCCCATCCGGCGAAGCCCGCGCCCGCTGAGGACAAACACCAATGAAACCCTGCATAGCCCCTTTCATTGCCGCTCTGCTGCTGCTCGCCACCCCCGCCGCCGCCATGCCGGATAGCGGCGGCAGCGCGGTCACCGCCAAGCCCTACCTGACCGGCGCGCAAGCCGCCGCTTTCGCCAAGCAGGTCGAATACGACCTGGCAGCCAAAGGCGCCCACGTCGCCATCGTCTTCCGCGCCGGCCGCGCCCGCAAGGACATGCCCGACGGCGTCGCCTACACCCACGCCGCCTTCTGGGTCTATGGCGACATCAAGGGCGGCGACGGCAAGACCTATCAGGGCTATTCGGTCTACAACCTCTATCAGGGCGACGGCAAAACCCTGCCGGTCAACCAGTCCTACCTGGCGCAGGACTTTCCGTTCGACTTCGTCAACGGCAGCCAGACCGACGACGTCGCCGTCATCATCCCGACCGAGGAGATGCAGGCGCGGATCATGGCCGTCATCGCCTCGCCCGCCTATCAGGCCCTGCACATCCCCAGCTATACGCTGGTCTCCAACCCGTTCGATCCGGCCCACCAGAACTGTACGGAATTCGTGCTCGATGTGGTCGCGGCCGCCGCCTGGCAGACCAGCGACTACCCGACGATCAAGGCCAACCTCAAGGCCAGTTTCCGCCCGAGCGTCATCCGCACCAATATTGTGCAGCGCGTTTTCGCCCCGATGGTCGACAAGCGCCTGAACATGGACGACCAGCCCGGCTGGATCCAGACCGCCACCTATGAAAGCATCTCCGCCTTCATGAAAAAGAACCACCAGACCGAGGCCGTCTACGTACTTGACCGGAAAGACGAAGCGGCCGCGAGATAGGGCTTGATCGCGCCGGACTTGGCCCTTATGGCGATAGCCAAATTTCACGGAGCCATTGCACCATGTCCGACCTTGCCGCTTATCACGACGACATCGAGGCTGCCTGGGAGGTGCGCGACACCCTCAATCCGTCCTATCACGGCAAGTACCGTGAGGCGGTGCAGGGCGCGCTCGATCTGCTCGACGCCGGGCGTTTTCGCGTCGCCGAAAAGAAGGACGGCCAGTGGATCACGCATGACTGGCTGAAGAAGGCCGTGCTGCTCAGCTTCCGCCTGAGCGGCAACCAGCTGATGCACACCGGCCGCGGCCTGTTCGAACAGGCGCCGATCGGTCCCTTCTGGGACAAGGTGCCGAACAAGTTTGCCAAATGGAACGACAAGGATTTTCAGGAAGCCGGCTTCCGCGCCGTGCCGGGCGCCATTGTCCGCGCCGGTTCCTACGTCGCCAAGAACGTCGTACTGATGCCGTCCTTCGTCAATATCGGCGCCTATGTCGACGAAGGATCAATGGTTGACGCCTGGGCCACGGTCGGCTCGTGCGCCCAGATCGGCAAGAACGTCCACCTGTCCGGCGGCGTCGGTATCGGTGGCGTGCTGGAGCCGCTGCAGGCCTCGCCGACCATCATCGAGGACAACTGCTTCATCGGCGCCCGCTCCGAAGTGGTCGAAGGCTGCATCATCCGCGAAGGCTCGGTACTCGGCATGGGCGTCTATATCGGCAAGTCGACGCGCATCGTCGACCGCGCCACCGGCGAAGTCATGTATGGCGAAGTGCCGCCCTATTCGGTGGTCGTCGCCGGCTCGATGCCGTCAGCCAGCGCCGGCTCGAATGCTGCCTCGCCGAACCTGTACTGCGCCGTTATCGTCAAGCGCGTCGACGCCCAGACCCGCTCGAAGACGGGCATCAACGAGCTGCTGCGCGATTGACGAATGGGGTTTGGCCCCAGACCCAGACGTCTTGACGTCTATTGGCTCGACGCGCCCGTCGCGGCGACCGGCTTTGTCCGGGTTGCCTGGGCGCGCCGGGTCAACCACGCCCGCACGGGTTGATCATAAATGACCAGCACCAGCCATGCCGCGGCGATTGAAGCCGCAAGGGCGACGGCCGTCAGGATGTAGGCCAGTACCGGGCCGTGACTATGGGATGAATAGACATCCCCCATGACCATTCTGATCGGCATATGGATCAGATACAAGGGATAGGACAAGCGGCCCAGTTCCGACCAGACGGGCCGCATCTTTTCACGGGTCGTCGCCGCTGCGCCGAACAGAACCAGCACCGGCACCAGGATCAGCACCGAAAACAGCTCATAAGCCTTCGACATCTGAAAGAACGGCATGCCCAGCACCACGACGAGGACAGCCGCGGGAACGATATCCGGCAGGGCTGGCACGCGCTGGTAAAGTCCCGACCGGAAGATCAGGACGCCGGCAAAGAAGGGAAACAGGACCCGAACCAGCCCGACCGCAAAGTTTGCCGGTGTGGAAAAACCTATTGTCTGGAGACTTCCGTTCCGCAGGACCGGGACCGACAGAATGATCGCCAGTCCCACGAGAACGGCCACCGCGACGGCGCCGCGCAGTTTTTCTCCAATTCTTAGGCCATAGATCAGGCTGGCGATGAATTCGAACGTGAGGGACCAGGTCGGCGAATTGACTGGAAAGCCCTTCATGCCAAACAGAAAGCCTGCCGGCAAAAGCAAAAGATTGCCCACGGTAAGAGTCAGCCACATCGGCAAGTCACCCTTGCCATTGATCAGCCACTCCCCGCCTAGCACCGCAGCTCCCAGCAAGACGGACAGGGCCAGCAACGGATAAAGACGGATCACCCGGCGCTGGAGGAACGCCCACAGATCGAGAGCACCCGACAATCGATCGTCATAGGCCGAAGCGATGACAAAGCCACTGAGACAGAAGAAGAAGTCCACGGCAATATAGGCATGTTCCGGCTTAAACGGTGTTTCGAAAGCCGTGCCCAGGTGAAAAACCGCCACCATCAGCGCAGCCAGACCGCGCATGCCATCCAGGAATATGAAATGACGCCGGCCCACCGTTCCCCTCGCAAATGAGATGAAATCCCTATCACGAGAGTATTGCCGTTTGATTGATGGCCGGTAAGGCGGTACTCCGCCGGGAAACGGAGCACCGCCAGGATCAGTTCACCGTCGGTCGACCAATCGTCAGGTTTTCCCCATCGAAGCCGACCGCGATGACATCACCGTCCGAGAACTCGCCTGCCAAAATCTTGCGGGCGATGCCGTCGACCAGCAGCTTCTGGATCACCCGCTTCAGCGGCCTCGCCCCGTAGGCCGGGTCGTAGCCGCGGTCGGCCAGGTAGTTCAGCGCCGCATCGTCGATCGCCAGGGTCATCTCGCGATCGGCCATCAGCTTTTCCAGGCCCTTGAGCTGGATGCGCACGATGTCGTGCATGTGCGCCTTGTCGAGGCGATGGAACAGGATCATCTCATCGATCCGGTTGAGGAACTCCGGTCGGAAATGTTGCCGCACGACGTTCAACACCAATGGCCGCACCGTTTCCACCGAAACGTTTTCGTCCATGTTGACCAGCACGTCCGACCCCAGGTTCGACGTCATGACGATCAGGGTGTTTCGGAAATCGACCACACGCCCCTGCCCGTCCGTCAACCGCCCATCGTCAAGCACCTGCAACAGGATGTTGAACACGTCCGGATGCGCCTTTTCGACCTCGTCGAACAGCACGACCTGATAGGGCCGCCGCCGCACGGCTTCGGTCAGCGCGCCGCCTTCGTCATAGCCGACATAGCCCGGAGGGGCGCCGATCATGCGCGAGACGCTGTGCTTTTCCATGTATTCCGACATGTCGAGTCGGGTAATCGCCGTTTCGTCGTCAAACAGGAATTCGGCCAACGCCTTGTTCAGCTCGGTCTTGCCGACGCCCGTCGGCCCCAGGAACAGGAACGAGCCGATCGGCCGGTTCGGGTCTTTCAGACCAGCACGCGCCCGCCGCACCGCATCGGCAACCGCAGTCAGCGCTTCGTCCTGGCCAACCACCCGCTTACGCAGGTCGTCTTCCATCCGGAGCAGCTTGTCGCGCTCGCCTTCCAGCATCTTGTCGACCGGAATGCCGGTCCAGCGCGACACCACGGCGGCGATCTGCGAGCTATCGACCACTTCCGGCGTCAGCGGCGTGTCCTTGGCGTCCTGTGCGGCATTTTCCGCCGTCTGGATTTCCTTTTCCAGCAAAGGAATGCGGCCGTAAAGAATCTCCGATGCCTTCTGCAAATCACCGGCCCGCTGCGCATTGGCGAGTTCGATGCGCGCGCGATCCAAAGCTTCACGGGCGCGCGCCGCCGAACCGACCTTGTCCTTCTCCGCCTTCCAGCGGGTGGTCAGGTCGAGCGACTTGGCTTCCAGGTCTTCCAGTTCATTGGCCAGCTTTTCCAGCCGCGCCTTGGACGCCAGATCGGTCTCTTTCTGCAGCGCCTCGCGCTCGATCTTGAGCTGCACGATGCGCCGGTCCAGTTCATCCAGCGCTTCCGGTTTGGAATCGACGGCCATGCGGACGCGCGACGCGGCCTCGTCGATCAGGTCGATCGCCTTGTCGGGCAAGAACCGGTCGGCGATGTAGCGGTTGGACAGGGTCGCCGCCGAGACGATGGCGCTGTCGGAAATGCGCACGCCATGGTGCACTTCGTACTTTTCCTTCAGCCCGCGCAGGATCGAGATGGTGTCCTCGACGGTCGGCTCGGTGACGAACACCGGCTGGAAGCGGCGGGCCAGGGCCGGGTCCTTCTCGACGTGCTTGCGGTATTCATCGAGTGTCGTGGCGCCGACGCAATGCAACTCACCGCGCGCCAGCGCCGGCTTCAGCAGGTTCGACGCATCCATGGCGCCGTCGCCCTTGCCCGCGCCGACCAGGGTGTGCATCTCGTCGATAAACAGCACGATCTCGCCTTCGGCCGCCGTCACTTCATTGAGCACGCCTTTCAGGCGCTCCTCGAACTCGCCGCGGTACTTGGCGCCGGCGATCAGGGCGCCCATGTCGAGCGCCATCAGCTTTTTGTCTTTCAGCGATTCCGGCACATCGCCATTGATGATGCGCTGGGCCAGGCCTTCGACGATGGCGGTCTTGCCGACACCGGGTTCACCGATCAGCACCGGATTGTTCTTGGTCCGGCGCGCCAGCACCTGGATCGTGCGGCGGATCTCTTCGTCGCGGCCGATGACCGGGTCGATCTTGCCGTCGAGCGCTGCCTGCGTCAGGTCACGCGCATAGCGCTTCAACGCGTCGAAGCCGTTTTCAGCGGTGGCGGAATCGGCGGTCTTGCCTTTGCGGAAATTGGCCACGGCGTCCTTCAGTTGCTTGAGCGTAATCCCCGCCGCCTTGAGCAGCGGCTCGCTCTCCTTGCCGGAAAGCGCCGACAGCAGCAAGCGGTCGGCGGTGACAAAACTGTCGCCGGCCTTCTGAGCCTCGGTCTCGGCTTCATTGAACAGCCGCGCCGTATCGTTGTTCATGTAAAGCTGACCAGCGCCGGTGACACTTGGCAGCTTAGATAGCGCCACGTCGACCGCGCCGGTAAAGGCGTCGGCATTGCCGCCGGCCAGGCTGATCAACCGCGACGACAGGTTGTCACTGTCCTCGGTCAGCGCCTTGAGGACATGCTGCGGCATGAAATACTGGTGGTTGCTGGCTTGCGCGATGCTCTGCGCGCTCTGAATAAGCTTTTGAGTCTTTTCAGAATACTTTTCGATATTCATAGGTTCTCCCCATCAAGGCGGAAATTCCGTTGTCGGCGACGGGCCCTTCTCAATCAAGCAGCCCCAAGCCTTCACGGTCCCGACCGATATGGTGTGGCAATGGCATCACACAAGAGCCGCCCGCCCGATTCTGGCCGCTTTTACTCCAGCGGCGGAGGCAGCAAAATCGCACTGATTACTTACCCGACGTTGGCTATTCCCTGCGCATCGTTAGACGAAAGCGCAAAGCCATGACAGACAAAGATTACGGTCCGAAGACAGGCGCCAGCGGCGACCGCCCTTACAACGACGACAGCCCCACCAAGACCCCGCCGCAACCGCCCGCCGGCAAGGATAAGTCGACGCCGCCCGACAGCCACACCGAAATCGACAGCGAAGCCGATATCGGCGATCCGGCGGGTCGCTGAATGCCGCGCCCAATCCTGTTCGTGCAAGGCGCCGGCGACAACGCGCACGACCAGTGGGATAACCGGCTGGTCGACAGCCTGCGAAGCAAACTCGGTGACGGCTACGTAATCCACTACCCGCGTATGCCCGACGAAGCCAATCCCACTTATCTGGCTTGGAAATCCGCGCTGTTGCAGGCGCTCGACGGCCTTGGCGACGATGCCATCCTGGTCGGTCATTCGGCCGGCGGCACCATGCTCTTGCACACCCTGACCGACGCCCGTCCGAAGCTGAAAGCCGCCGCGCTTATGTTGATCGCGCCGCCATTTATCGGCGACGGCGGCTGGCAGGTCGAAGGCATGACCGCGCATACCACGTTCGAACTGCCCGCCGGGATGACCGCCTTGATCTATCACGGCACGCAAGACGACACTGTGCCCGCCGCGCACATGCAACTTTACGCGAAGGCGCTGCCGCAGGCGAATATCCGTTCGCTGCACGGCCGCGATCACCAACTGAACAATGACCTGAGCGAAGTGGCCGACGATATCCGCGCCCTGTCTGCAGCGCCCTGAAAAGGCTGGCATTCACCACCGGCTGCGACTATAACCGCGCCATGTCCGACAAGATTTTCTATCCCGTCGCCGCCCTGATCGCCGTCGCCCTGATCGCCCTGAGCCTGGTCTGGCCGCAAGGCCTCGGCAAGGTGTCGCCGAAGCCGTTCGGACATCCGATCATCTTACCCGACTATTACCGCATGGTGCGCGAACGCGACATCCGCCATGCCCGCGAAGCCAAGGAAAAGGCCGCCGCTCGCGAGCGCCTCGACGGCTCGAACGCGTCCGCCAGCCAGTAAATTGCGCCGCCTGCTGATTTTCGGCTACGGCTTTATCGGCTCAGCCTTCGCCGCAGAGGCTCTGCGCGCCGGGTATGTCGTCTCAGCCACCATCCGTACGCCGGAGCGCCGCGCCGGACTCGAAGCCTCAGGCATCGAAGCCGTTCCATTTTACGATCCCATGGCGCTTGCCGAAGCCATCACCGCCGCCGACGGCATCCTCGTCACCCCTGCGCCCGATGACGACGGCTGCCCGGTGTTTGCTGTCGCTCGTGACGTCCTGGCCAAGGCCACGCCGAAGTGGATCGGCTACTTGTCGACCACCGGCGTTTATGGGGACCACGACGGCCGCTGGGTGTGGGAGGACAGTCCGCTTGCGCCGACCTCGACCGAAGGCAAACGCCGCGTCCTGGCCGAACAGCAATGGCAAAGCCTGGCGCATTCTCTCGCCATCTTCCGCCTGCCCGGCCTGTACGGTCCCGGCCGCAATGTCATCGAGCGTCTGCGCGACGGCACTGCCCGCAATATCGTCAAGCCGGGCCACGTCTTTTCCCGCCTGCACCATGACGATTGTGCCACCGCCGTGCTGGCCGCCTTAGAACGCCAGGCAGCGGGCGCGTTCAACCTGTGCGACGACAAACCGGCTTCGGCCAGCGAAGTAATGGCCTATGCGGCACGGCTGACCGGTCTGCCCATGCCGGCCGCCATCGCCTGGGATGATCCGTCTCTGAGCCCCGGTGTTCGCCGCTTTTATCAGGACAACAAGCGCGTCTCCAATGCCCGCGCCAAGGCCGTGCTCGGCTGGCGGCCGCGCTTCCCGACCTATCGTGAAGGGCTGGATAGCTTGTTAGAACGGGATCGGCCATGAAGCGCCTAGCCGCCATAAGTGGCAGCCTGCGCAAGGGCTCGCTGAACGTCGCGCTGATCGAGCTCATCGCTGCCATGGGCCTGTTCGAAGTGACCCGCATCGACACGGTGTTGCCGCCCTTCACGCCCGACGAAGCCGATAACGCGCCGCCGTCGGTGCTGGCGTTCCGCAAGGCCTTGAACGATGCCGACGCCATCCTGATCGCCACGCCGGAATATGCCATGGGCGTACCGGGTGTGCTCAAGAATGCGATAGACTGGACCGTCGGCAGCTGTGAATTCGCCCACAAACCGACGGCACTGATCACCTGCACCGCCAGCGGCGAGATTGCTCACCCGGCCTTGCTCGAAATCCTGCGCGTATTGGAAGCCAAGGTAACCGACGACACGGCCTGGCTCATGAACCACAATCGCGCCCACATATCGGGCGATGGTCAGTTCCGCAGCGCCGAAACCGAGACCAAAGTCCGCGCCATTATCACGGCGTTGCGGGATTTAGCCTAAGCGATCGCGCGCAACTCTGTAACCATAGCTACCAGCCGGTCGAGATCTTGATCGCGCGACAGCCGGTGGTCGCCGTCCTTGATCAGCTCCATGCGCGCATGCGGACTGGTCAAGGCCTCCAGCAGGCGCACGCCATGCTGCCATGGCACCACGTCGTCCTGCATGCCATGCAATATTCGCACAGCGCCGTCGAACCGGATCGGCCCGCCCAGCACCTCATGCGCCGCCGCGTCGTCGAAGAACGCCTGCGACAAGGGCACATCGCGATCATAGCCCGTCAGCATGTAGACGCCCGACACCTGCAACTGCCGGCGGTCCTCAGGCCCCAGCCGCGCCAGCATCAGCTGCGTGGCAAAATCGGCCGCCGGCGCCAGGAACCCGGCCGCTTTCACTCGCTCAGGCCGTGCCTGGATCAGCAGGCTGAGCATATGCGCCCCCATGCTCGACCCGACAGCCACTAACGGCCCCTCCGTCAGCCTGTCCGCCACGCTCAGCACATTGTCGCGCCATCGTCCGACGCTGGCTTCGGCCCAATCACCGCCGGTTTCGCCATGCGCGAAATAATCGAAACACAGGAAATCCCAGCCCCGCGCCTTAGCCTCAGCGCTCAGCCGCATGATCTTCGACCCGCCCATATCAGACAGGAACCCACCCAGCCACAGCACGGTCGGGCCCTCGCCCCGGATATGCCGATAGGCGATCCGGCCGCCTGAAGCTTCCAGAAATGACGCAGGCTCTTGATTTAGCGGGGGTATCATGGTCATTGCCAAGTCATAGAATCCCCCTGCCCCGCCCGCAAGACCGCTTGATGACTGAACCCTTTACCGCCTGCGTGCTGCAGATCGTGCCGGAGCTCGACACCGGTGGGGTCGAACAGACGACGGTCGACATCAGCGAAGCCATCGTCAAGGCCGGCGGCCGTTCGATCGTCGTCACCAAGGGCGGGCGGCTCGAAGCCCGGTTGAAAAAAGGCGGTGCTACCGTCGTCCATATGCCGGTGCACTCAAAGAACCCGTTGACCCAGTTCAACAATTACTTTGCCCTGTGCAAGGTGATCCGCGCCGAAAAGGTCAACATCGTCCATGTCCGTTCGCGCGCCCCGGCGCTGGCTGGCCTGCGCGCCGCCAAAGCCTGCGGCGTCAAATCGGTGACCACCTATGCCGGCATCTATAATTCGCGCTCGCCGCTGAAGCGCTGGTACAACGGCTTGATGACGACGGCCGACATGACCATCGCCAATTCGGACTTCACCCGCAGTCATATCCTGAGCACCTACGACGTCCTGCCGGAACGCGTCATCGCCATCCCGCGCGGCGTCGACCTGAAGCGCTTCGACCCGGAAAGCTTCGACGTCCGCCGCATTATGGAGATGGAGGAAAGCTGGGGCCTGACGCCGGAAGACGAGCGCATCCGCTTCCTGCTGGCCGGGCGTCTGACCCGCTGGAAGGGCCAGGAGCTGATCATCGAGGCCGCTCGCCTGCTCAGGGTCGACGGCGTCGACAATTTCATTGTCCTTTTGGCCGGCGACGACCAGGGCCGCACCGACTATACGGCGGGCCTTATCAAGCGCATCGACGACTATAATCTGATCGGCCACGTCAAGCTGGTCGGGCACATCAACGACATGCCGTCGGCCTATCACATCAGCCATTTTGCCCTGGCACCATCGCTTGAGCCCGAGGCCTTTGGCCGCACCGCCGTCGAGCCTGAGGCGATGCAGCGCCCGCCCCTCGCCTCGTCCCACGGCGCCACCGTCGAAACCATCGAGGACAATGTCACCGGCTGGCTGGTCCCGCCCGGTAACGCCGAAGCCTGGGCCGAGGCGATGAAACACGCCATGTCGCTGACGGAACGCCAGCGCTTCCTGATGGGCACCGAAGGCCGCAAGCGGGTCAAGGCGCGCTTCAGTCTGGATGTTATGTGCGATCGTACCCTTGAGGTTTACAAAGCACTGCTTATCTTGAGTGCTGGCACCTTCGCTGCCTGACCCCAGCGCCGGTCCAGTACCGCGTGTTATCCCAAAAATTAACGCCTTGCGGCTATTTTCGCGTTGATCCGACGCGCCGCGAAGTTCATAATTACCGCGCGGCGTATAGCCGCATTTGTTTTAACAGCCCCAAGGAGAACGACCTATTCGTCGCCCAATCCAAGCCCCGCCACCTAAAGACGGCCCCCGCATCAACCAGGACATCAAGGTCCCCCGCGTATTGTTGATTGACCAGAACGGCGAGAAACAAGGCATCATGCCGACCTCCGCCGCGCTCGAGGCCGCTGAAGAAGCCGGTTTGGATCTCGTCGAGGTCTCTCCCACCGCTGATCCGCCCGTCTGCAAGATTCTCGACTACGGCAAATACCGCTTCCAGGAGCAGAAGAAGAAAGCCGAAGCCCGCAAGAAGCAGAAGGTCGTCGAAATCAAGGAAATCAAGCTTCGCCCCAATATCGATATCCACGATTACGAGGTGAAGGCAAAGGCCATGCACCGCTTCTTCGAGGAAGGCGACAAGGTGAAGGTCACGCTGCGCTTCCGCGGCCGTGAAATGGCCCACCCGGAACTCGGCATGAAGCTGCTGCAGAAGGTCAAGGCCGATTTCGAGCCAACCACGCGGGTCGAATACGAGCCCAAGATGGAAGGCAAGCAGATGATCATGATTTTGGCTCCGAAGTAATTGGGCGCCTAAGTAAGCCCGGAACATTGACGAAATCCGACGCCCCTGTATTCGTTACAGGGGCGTTCGTCGTTTTAGGGAGATTGATGTGGATCGTCGTTCCGTTCTGCTTGCCACCATGGGCGCGATGTTCGCGGGTCGAGCCCTGGCCCAGACGGCGCCTGCGGCACCCCCGGTCAATGGCCCATCGCCCTTCACCATCGATGGCGTCATCGAGCAGCAGAAGGCCAAATTCCCCGATGTCGCCCGCCCGGCTGATCCACCCGTCAGCAGTTTCGTGGCAAAGGAAGACATCGCCTATCTGACGCGGCCGTCAGGAGTTTTGTCGCTCGATCTCTACCGGCCGCAAGGCAAAGGCCCCTTCCCGGCAGTCGTGCTGCTGCATGGCGGCGGCTGGGAATCCGGTACACGCCAGATGGAACGCGGCCTGGCCAGGCGCCTGACGCAATCCGGTTTTGCCGCCCTGCCGCTCAGCTATCGCCTCGATCCGACCGGACGGTTTCCCGGCGACATTCTCGACATCAAGGCAGGCATCCGCTGGATTCGCGCCCACGCCGCCGAACTGAACATCGATCCGAGTTTTATCGCCATTGTCGGAGGCTCGGCCGGCGGACATTTGGCGGCCTTCATCGGCGCCTCGAATGGGGTTGCCGCCTTCGATGATGGCTCTGGCAACAGCCGCGTCCAGGCCGTCGTTGACATCGACGGCGCCGCCAGCTTCCCGGACGCGGTCCTGATCGGCCGCGAGGAAGCCCGGCAAGGCGCCACCTCGCGCTACCTCGGCGGCGAATACAGCCTGCGCCGCGAAACCTGGTTTGCCGCCTCGCCGCTCACCTATCTCAGCAAGGACAGCGCCCCGACCCTGTTCATCAACAGCAACCAGCCGACTCCGATCCTGCCCGGCCGCCCGGAAATGAGCGCCCGCCTCAAGGCGGTCGGCATCGAGTCGCAGATCATAGACATGCCCGCCGGCACCCCGCATCCGTTCTGGCTAGTCGAACCGTGGTTCACACCAACCGCCAAATATGTGGCCGACTTCCTGATGGCGCGGCTTCAGGCGACCAAAACGAAGCCCTGATTACTCCCAGAATTCCGGTTGTTCCGGGATGCGGTTGAAGGCGATCTTGGCGCCAACAAAGCCGTGCATCCTGGTGCGCGGTCCGATGGTCACCGTATCCTTGCCGAAGCGCTGATTGAGACCATCCAGCGCCGACAGTAATTGCATATGCCGGCCGTCTTCTTCGCCCTCTGCCGTCCAACCGAACAGGTCGGGTTTGGCCTCCGCCTCGACCAGATGCAGGCAGGTGACGATCACCTGCTTGACCCGCGGCACGGTCAGCTTGCGCGCGCATTGCTCCCAAAGCTCATCCGCCGCCTCCAGCATGCGGAAGCTGTCCGAAGTCAGGGCAAACCGCGTCGCGGCTTCCAACCGATCCTTGTCGGTGCCGCGCATATACAGATGCAAGCCGCCGCATTTGTACCCCATCCGCCGCAGCCGCGACCCGCACTTCGCCGTCAGCCGTCGCGCCACACCGCGCGCGTGCTCGACCGGCCGCAGATCCTGCGCCAGCACGTGGCCGTGCGTGATACTGGCGCGCTCGGTCTCGATTTCGGGCGGATCGGTGCCGTGCAGCGCATACCAGAAATTCTCCCCCAATATGCCCCGCCACAATTGGCGCATCCGCGATGGACTTAAGTCCCACAGCTGCTGCACCGTGCCGATACCGGCCAGGCTGAGCCGCTTTTCCATCGATGCGCCGATGCCGGGAAAGTCACTGACACGGATATCCAGCAACGGCCCTGGCAACTGATCCTGGCGCAGCACGGTCAATCCTAGCGGCTTCTTGATATCGGCCGCTGTCTTGGCCAGCATGCGCGACGGCGCGATACCGACCGACGATGTCAGGCACTGGCCAATATTTTCAAGGATGCCGCGCTGAATGCGATGTCCCAGCGCCCGCGCCGCGGCTTCGACTTGCCATGGCCCGGTCAGCCGGCAGGCGAATTCGTCAATAGAGCACACCTTGTCGACGGGCATGACCTTGTCGATTTCGGTCAGGATGCGGTTATGCACCTCGACATAGCGGTCCGGCCGCGCCTCGACGATCGCCAGGCCCGGAATGCGCGCCTTCGCCTCCTTGACCGACGTCCCCGTCTTGACCCCCAGCCCCTTGGCCTCGTAGCTGGCGGCAATCGCCGAGGTGTAGTCCGACAGCACCGGCACCACGATCACCGGCCGCCGCCGCAGCTCCGGCCGGTCCTGCTGCTCGACGCTGGCAAAATACGAATTCATGTCAAGATACAGCCAGCGCAGCTCGCCGCCGTCGCGCCATCTCGCTTCCCGTTCCTGCCATGTCACGTTTCCATCCGCCATGAACGGAACATAACAAGAACATAGTTGCGAGTCAATTCAGACGTGGAGATGGTCCGGCGGCAGGTCGTCGCGTTGACGTGCATACATGGCGGCATAGGCCGCTTCCAGGCTACGGGCGGTAGCATCGGCATCGAACAGCCGGCACCCCGGCAGGTTGTCCGCCAGCTTTTGCCGGATCGCCGCCATCCGCTCCGGCCGCGTCGCCAGTTCCATCGCAAGGTCCTCATAAGCTTCCGGCGTCGCCGCCACCAGCTCCGGCAGGCCCACCGCCTCCAGCAGGCTCGCGCCCATGCGGCTTGGGAACGACTGGCCCAGCCGCGTCAGCACCGGCAGCCCCACCCGCAAGGCATTGCTGGCGGTCGTCCCGGCATTGTACGGATGACTGTCCAGGAACAGGTCGGCCGACTTCATCCGCTGAAGATGCTGATCCAGCGGCACATTCGGCGCGAAGATCAGCCGCGCTTCGGCCACCCCCCGCTTGGCCGCCTCAGCCTTCAGATTGGCGACGGCGACTGGATTGGACGCATAAAGCCACAACACGCTTTCCGGTACGCGCTGGAGAATCCGCATCCAGCCGGAGAACACCTCCGGCGTCAGCTTGTAATTCTGGTTGAACGAACAGAAGGCAAAGCCCGTCTCCGGCAGGCCATGCGCAGCGCGATCGGCCACGCCTTCAACCGGCGCCCAGACGTCATTGGCCTGGAACGACGGGAGATAGGCGATCTTTTCCGCATAAAAGCCTTGCGCTTCCTCGGGCACAATGACCGGGTCGGCGACCAGATAGTCGTAATAGCCGGCGCCCATCGTGCCGAGAAAGCCGATATAGCCGACCTGCACCGGCGCCGCGCGCTCTGCGAAGATGCGCGTGCGGGCGCCCTGGGTCGCGCCGTTCAGGTCGACGGCGATATCGATCTCAAGCTCCCGCGCCCGAGCAGCAACCTCAGGGTCGCTGCGGTCGAAGACGTCGATAAAGTGCTCGACGCCCGCCTTGACGCGCAGCCGCCATGGATCGTCCGCCTCACGGAAAAGCGAAATGGCATAGATTTCAAAGCGCTCCCGGTCGTGGCGCTCCAGAACACCGGCCATCAACTGGCTGACGGCGTGGTTCTTGAAGTCGGACGAAAAATAGGCGACGCGGATGCGCTTATGCGGCGGCAGCTTCTGCGCCGGCGGCAGAAGCCGGCCAGCAGCGAAGCGGCTGGCCGTGTAGGCCGAAGCCGCCGCCAGGTGACCTTCCGGCGTATCGGCCATGGCGTGCAGCGCCAGCGGCAGCACCGGTTGGCCCCCACGTCTCTGCGCCGCAAGCAGAGCGTCGAGGTGCGCATCGAATCCCGCCCAGTCGCACAGCAGCATGCGCACATACAGCGCCTGTCCGGCTACGGTGGCCATGCCCGGGTTCAGCGACAGCGTTTTGTCGTAGTCGGCCAAGGCCTCCTCGTAACGGCGCAGGTCCAGGCGGGCATTGGCCCGGTTGGAATAGGCGATAACATAGCCCGGATTGAGCGCGATGGCGCGATCGAAGCTGGCAATGGCCTCTTCCGGGTAACCCAGTTCCTGAAGCACCGAGCCACGCGCCACGTGGGTCGGAACAAATTCCGGCAGCAGGGTCAGCGCCCGATCATAGCTGCGGATGGCCTCCTGATGCCGCCCTGAGGCCCACAGCGCATTGCCGCGATTGCTGTGGAGCAGGCCGATGTCGGGCTTGAGCGCAATGGCCCGGTCCTGGCTGGCAATGGCTTCGTCGAGCCGTCCGAGGCTTTGCAGGACCGTGCCGCGATTGCCCCAGGCATCGGGATAACCTGGCGCGAGTGCCAAGCACCGGTCAAATGCGGCCAGGGCCTCCTCGAAACGTTCAAGGTACTGCAAGGCGCAGCCGCGGTTGTAATGAACCAGCGACTGGTTGGGATCAAGAGCCGCCGCCTTGTCGAGCGTAACAAGTCCGGCTGCGAACTGTCCCGATGCACATTGCGCTGCCCCTAGCCAGCCCCACACCTCGGCATTGCCTGGCGCGCGATCGAGGACCTGACGATAGATCTGTTGCGCCACCAGCAGGTTGCCCGCGCCATGCTGCGCGGCAGCTTGTCTGAACAGCGCCTGTAGATCAGGAGACAGATTGGAAACACTCATGCCCTGAGCGGTCGCATTTCGACGCCCCTGAAGTCAAGAGTTCCTAAACGGGCTTTTTCTGCGGTAGCTCAGCAGCGCGGCACGAGGCGCCATCGAAGCTGAACCTCTCCACCTTGCCGCTGTCGCCAATCACGAAGCGCGTTTCACAGTAATTGCTCCACGAAAGCTCCGGCTTGGAATAGGGCGTGCTGATCGTCGTATCGTTCTGCACGGTCTTGCCGCTTGAGTCCTTGTAGATCTCCGTGCTGGCGCGTGTTTCCGTACCGGACTCAGCGTCCTCGTGCCCTTTGTAGACCTTTCGATAGACCCAAAGCTTGCGTCCGTCGGACAGGGTGAGAATCTTGTCCGGCTCTCCCATTGTGGCAGTCAGTTGATCGCTTGTCTGCCCGACCAGCAGCTCCATGTGCTGGTGATACCCCAGGTCCGAATACGTCTCCGGCATAGGTCCGCACATCATTCTCGGACCGAACGCCAGGCTGGCTAAACATCTGCCCACCGAAACCTTGCCCGGCTCGGCTGCGCAGCCGCTCAAACCGAGCGCAAAGCCCAGCAGCAAGAGACATCCTGCCCCAAATTTCAATCTCATTTCCCCCTCCATTCTTTCGATCCAGCCCGAATGTCGCCGCCATGTTGTCGTTGATCGGACAGCCTATTTCTTAATTTCCTCGGCTTTGCAGTCGGTTGAAAAGGAATGGCTGACCACCTTGCCATGATCGACAATGAACTTCGTGTTGCAGCTGCTGGTCGATATGTACGGCGCCGAATAGGACAGTGTCTCGTAAGTCGTCTCGCGGGTTTGCTTGACGCCTTTTTCCTTGAAGGTTTCCGTACGCGTACTGGTGTTTGTCGTCGTCCCTCCCGAGACATAGTAGTCTGTCTTTTTGTAGTAAGCCCATTCCTCGGTGCCATCAGCCAACTTCCTGATGGCGATGGGCTCCCCCATTTCGATGAGCAGCTCGTCGGTGGATTGACCGACATACAGGTCCATATGCTGGCGATACCCTTCGGCCGTCGCGCAGCCGCTCAGCAGCACGGCCACGGCAATCGCGGCCAATCCTATTTTCAGTTTCACGCCCATATCCCCCCGCGTTTTTCCTACCGCTTTTCGAGTTCCTCGGCGACGCAGCCGTCGCCCTCGAACGAATAGCTCTGCACCTTGTCGTCCGGCCCGATGATGAAGCGCGTTTCGCAATAGCTGCGGCGCGTCACCGGCGGCTCGTAATAGGGCTCGGAGTATGACACCGTGCGCGACTGGATCTTGCCGGCGCTGTCCCGGTAAGTCTCAGTGCGTGTGCGCGTCTGGCTGGACCAGTAGCCGCCGCTCTGGCTCTCGCTCATCTTGTTGTACGCCCACAGCAGGCGGCCATCGGACAGCTTGGAAGTCCGATCGGGCGGTCCCCACTGAATCTGCAACTGGTCGCTGGACAGGCCGACCAGCATGTTCATGTGCTGACGGTATCCCTCGACCGTGGCGCAGCCACTGAGCACAAGTGCCGCCGCCAGGGCGGTAAATCCCAGTTTCACTTTCAGGCCCATCACCCCTCCTCGCTTCTGCGTCCGCCGGTATGCTTAACCGCGACCTCAAGTGGTAACACGGATAAAGAGCATCCGCATCAGCCTTTTTTGGCGCAAATTGTTGCGCCGGCGAACGCCTTGCCAAGCAAAAACCGCTGTCTTTCCAGCCTTTTCCCAGGCTCTGCCTCATCGCGCCCTCGTCACGCACTTGCGATAAAGAAACCGTGGCAATCCGGAGCAAATCGGCTATAAATTCATCATGGCAGAGCTGAATTCCCTATCCGAGTCCGTCGATGACCTCGGCGCGACACAGGAAACGATTGGGCCTGCCGCTCCAGAACAGGCAGCGCGCAGCGAACCCGACTGGCACTACGACGACGCCGATGAGCGCAACGAGCGCACCTTTTTCCGCGGCCGCATGCTGCGCCAGGTCCGGTTGTTCGTTGAAGAAAATGGCCCGCTGGCCGCGCTGTTCGCCGTCGTCTTCGTCAACCTCGTCGGCTTCGGCATCGTCGTGCCTTTGATGCCGTTCTTCGCCCAGAGCCTGCACGCCGAAGCCTGGCAGGTGACCCTGATGTTCACCGCCTACAGCCTCGGTCAGTTCTTTGCCGAACCCTATTGCGGACGATTGTCCGACCGTATCGGCCGAAAACCGATCCTGATCGTCACCACGGCATTGAGCGTTCTCTTCTACTGCTGCCTGGCGTTTGCGCCCAACATCTGGATCGCCATCCTGATCCGCTTCTTCAGCGGGCTCAGTTCCAGCAATATCTCGACCATCCAGGGCTATGTCTCCGACGTCTCCAAGCCCGAACAGCGCGCCACCCGCATGAGCATGATCGGCGCCGCCTTCTCGCTCGGCTTCGTCATCGGCCCGTTCATCGGCGGCGTCCTCAGCCATGAAAGCATCGACGGCAACCAGTTCCGCCTGCCGATGATCGGCGCGGCTCTGCTGTCGGCGGCGGCTACCTTCGGCGTCATGCTGTTCGTCCGCGAAAGCCGCAAGCGCGATCTCACCGCGGCGCCGACGACCGCCCGCGCCGACATTGGCCGCGCCGCGCAGGATGCCTTGAAAAGCCCGGCCATCATCCGCGTTATCCTTGCCACCTTGTGTTACATGGCAGCCCTTGCCGGCCTGGAATCGACATTCGGACTATGGGCCGAGTCACGTTACCATTGGGGTCCCAAGGAAATCGGTCTGGTCTTCCTGTTCATCGGCATCGCCGCCGCCGCCATGCAGGTGGTGATCATGCGGCCGCTGGTGCGCAAATGGGGAGAACACCGCGTGCTGGCCGCCGGACTGTTCGTCTTCGGCTCAAGCTTTGCCTTGCAGAGCATCAACCATATGGATCTGTTGATCATACCTATTGTCATGTTCGGCACCCTGGGCCAGGCCGTCATCTTTTCGACCATCTGCGCCATCATTTCCATGTCGACCTCGCCCGACCGCCAGGGTGCCATGCTGGGGCTCAACATGTCGACCGGCGCGATTGCCCGCATCACCGGCCCGATGTTCGCTGGCTTCCTCTTCACCGGCCTCGGCCCCGACGCGCCATTGTGGATGGGCGCGGCCATGACCATTCCGGCCGGCCTTCTGGCCCTCGGCGCCGGACGCCAGCACAGAAAAACAGCAACCTGATGAGCAACCCGATCGATCCGTTCCAGGCCGAATGGCAGCGTTTCCACCCCGACAGCGTGCCGGTCGGCGGCAGCTTGCGCGACGGCGGCACCTGGAACGTCACCCGCTTCCACCTCCTGCCACACGGCCGCACCGTGACGGTCAGCCGCGGCGATTACCGCAGCCTGATTGACCGCTTCCGCATCATGGCGACCGAGATCCTGGGCGAAGGCGGCGCGGCCTGGCTGATCGCCCCCGAAGCCACCGGCCCGGATGGCCAGCCGCTCAACACCACGCCACAAGGCCGCGCCCGCTTTCGCCGCTTCCGGCATCGTCACGGCCTGACCAAGCGGTGGCAGTTCTACAGCGCGACCGATGGCTGCATCTATAATGTCTATGCCGCGCCGATCACCTGGCATGAGGAAAGCCTGGCCCGGTTGTTCGTCGACGCCCATCACGGCCGGCTGCTTAATCTCGTACTGATGAACGCCGAAACCGGCGCCGTCGTTGCGCCCTATGACGCGAGCGTCTTCGTTTCGCAGCCGACGCCGGAAGCGCTGATGGCGCTGGTCGACCGCTATCATGGCTGGCTGCCGGTGACCGGTGACGGCACCTTGCGCTTCGACCCGGCCCAGATGAAAAGCGGCAACTTTCAGGTCAGCAAGTCGTGCGCCGCCGCCATCCAGAAAGCGCTCGGCACCTAGGTTTCCGCATGCGCCCGCCCTGGCCCGCCCGGAAACATCTCGCAGCCGCGAGAATCTGAACATTTGGTTAACAAAATAGGTTGCAGCCTGTGCGATGTGGTAATAGGCTAACGGAAAATCGCGGCTGTCATCAGGCCGTTACTGTATGGATATATTCGTTTTGTTGCTTTTTCCCATATCACCTGCCGGCTCAGGAGCATGCAGTGTCAGGATTTCGCAAGTTCAAGGTCGCCTTTAAGCATAAGGCATTTTTATTCAACGTTTTTGACGTCGTTCCTTTCGGTTCAGCTGTTTATTATGCACTGCAGCGCCACGTAACCCGCACCATACCGCGCAACCTGGTGCCGACGGCCGAAGTGGGCGAAACGCAGATCGGTCAATTCAACAAGCTCAGGCAATATGTAAATATCACGCCCGAGACACAGTTTGTGGAATTCGGCGCCGGCTGGGATCTTTACAGCAATCTGATCTATTACTGCCTGGGTGTTGACCGCCAGATGGTCATGGACCTGACGCGGTGGGCGAAGGCCGAGACGATCAATGCCGTCGTCGACTATCTGCAAAAGGACCCGCCGGCCGGAGCCATACGCCTTCCCCGGCACCATGTCGCCGAACAAACTCTGGAGCATGACCTGCGCGCCCACTACGGGATTGATTATCGCGCGCCCTATGATGCCACGAAAATGGATTTGCCGGACGCCAGCATTGACGTCATCAAGACCACCAGCGTCTTCGAACATATTCCTCTGGGTGTCATCCCGGGCATTCTGAAGGAATGCCGCCGTGTCCTTAAACCGACAGGCTATATGAACCACTGCATCGACTATTCGGATCACTATTCGCATGCCGATGCCGAGATCACACCGTTCAACTATCTGCGGTTTGATGCGAAGGAGTGGGCGACCTACAATCCGGGCATCCACTATCAAAATCGCCTGCGCACCAAAGCGTACCAGGCCATGTTCACCGATGCCGGTTTCCGTGTCGTCGACCTGGAAGAATGGCTGGGCATCACGGAAGAACTGCAGAGCGTCTCGGTAGACAAGGGCTTCAAAAATCTGTCCTATGACGAACTTCTGACCCTGGGTTCGAAATTTACGCTGGCGCCGGCCCAGGCGGCATAGACAAAGTTTGCCGGATTGGCTCTTGCCACACCCGGGCTTTTCCTGTATCAGCCCCGCTTCTTTGCAGCCTGCTCTACCGCTACGCTGCTTGAGAGCTTCCGACCCGCCGGGCCAAAGGCATGCCTGGGCGGCGTCACAACCCCTTTAAGAGGGCGGCTTTAATACGGCCGTACATGAAATGCCCAAACTGAAGACCAAGTCGGGCGCTAAGAAGCGTTTCCGCATCACTGCCACTGGCAAGGTGAAGGCTGGCGTCGCCGGCAAGCGTCACCGTTTGATCTCGCACAACGCGAAGTACATCCGCACGAACCGCGGCACCGTGGTTCTGTCGGACGCCGACGCGAAGAAGATCAAATCCTACATGCCTTACGCCTAAGGAGCAGTGACACATGGCACGCGTTAAAAGAGGCGTAACTTCCCACGCCAAGCACAAGAAGGTCCTGAAGCTCGCCAAGGGTTTCTATGGCCGCCGCAAGAACACCATCCGTACCGCCAAGGCCGCCGTCGACAAGGCCGGCCAATATGCGTACCGCGACCGTCGCGTCAACAAGCGCAACTTCCGCAGCCTGTGGATCCAGCGCATTAACGCCGCGGCGCGCCTGGAAGGTTTCACCTACTCGCAGTTCATCCACGGCCTGACCCTGGCTGGCATCGACATGGACCGCAAGGTTCTGTCCGACGTCGCCATGCACGACGAAGCCGGCTTTAAGGCCATCGCCGACAAGGTGCGGACGGCCCTCGCCGCCTAAGGCTTTTCTGCTTTCGATTAAAAGCCCCGCACCGGAAACGATGCGGGGCTTTTTTCTTTGCTCCGCCGTCACCTTTCGCCTAAACACAGCCGTCCGCTAACCCGCCGAATAGACCATGACCGCTTATTCCGAACTTCAGGCTGAAATCGAAGCCGAGATCGCCGCCGCCGCTGACCTTCCCGCCCTGGACGCCGTGCGCGTTTCGGCGCTCGGCAAGACCGGCCGCGTTTCCGGCCTGCTCAAAACGCTCGGCACCCTGCCGCCCGAAGAGCGCAAGACCACCGGCGCCGCCATCAACGCCGTGCGCGACGCCATTCAGGAAGTCCTCGACCGCAAGAAGACCGAGCTCGAAGCCGCTCATCTGGCTGAACGCCTGGCCAGTGAGCGCATCGATCTCAGCCTGCTCTCGGCCCCGCGGCCGAAAGGCGGCGTCCATCCGACGCTGCAGGTCATGGACGAGATGATCGCCATCTTCGCCGACATGGGCTTCGAAGTCGCCGAAGGCCCGGACATCGAAGACGACTTCCATAACTTCACCGCGCTCAACTTTCCGGAAAAGCATCCGGCGCGCGAGATGCACGACACCTTCTTCTTCAGGCCCGACGAACAGGGCGTGCGCAAGCTGCTGCGCACCCACACCTCGCCGGTGCAGATCCGGTCCATGGTCAATGGCAAGCCGCCGTTCCGCCTGATCGCGCCGGGCCGTGTGTTCCGCTGTGACAGCGACCAGACGCACACGCCAATGTTCCACCAGATCGAAGGCCTGGTCATCGACAAGGGCGCCCATATGGGCCACCTGAAATGGGTGCTGGAAACCTTCATTTCCCGTTTCTTTGAAACGAACGACGTCGTGACGCAGTTCCGTCCGCACCACTTCCCGTTCACGGAGCCGTCGGCCGAACTGGACGTGCGCTGTTCGTGGGAAAAGGGCGAACTGAAGGTCGGCCAGGGCGATTCGTGGCTTGAGGTCTTGGGTTGCGGCATGGTCCACCCGAACGTGCTGAAGTCGTGCGGCCTCGATCCCGAGGAATGGCAGGGCTTTGCCTGGGGCATGGGCGTCGACCGCCTGGCCATGCTGAAGTATGGCGTGCCGGACCTGCGCGACATGTTCGCCGCCGACACGCGCTGGCTGTCGCACTATGGTTTCAGCGCCTTTGCCGCACCCAACAGCGCCTCCGGGCTAAGCTAAGATTTAAAGGCAAGGAGGCACAGCCTCCTTGACCTCATTACAAAGAAATCGGAAATGAAATTCTCCCTTTCCTGGCTTAAAGATTACCTCAAGACCGACGCCGATATCGACGCGGTCGCTGCCGCCATGACCATGGCCGGCCTGGAGGTCGAAGATATCCACGACCCCGCCAAGGCGCTCAAGCCGTTCAGCGTCGCCAAGGTCGTATCCGCCGCCAAGCACCCCAATGCCGACAAGCTTCAGGTGCTCCAGGTCGACACCGTCGACGGCCGCAAGGAAATCGTCTGCGGCGCCCCCAATGCTCGCGCCGGCATGACCACCATCTACGCTCCGATCGGCGCCTATGTGCCGGGCCTCGACGTCACCCTGGTCGAAAAGCCGGTGCGCGGCGTCGTCTCCAACGGCATGATGTGCTCGGGCGCCGAACTGCAGATCGACAGCGAATCCGACGGCATTCTCGACCTTTCCGATAAACTGGAAGTAGGCACCCCAGCCGCCGATGTCTTCGGCGCCGAGCCGGTCATCGACTTCGAAGTCACCCCCAACCGCCCCGACTGGCTGGGCGTCCACGGCATCGCCCGCGACCTGGCCGCCACGGGTTTGGGCACGTTTGAAGACACGCCCATTGTCGCGGTCAAGGGCAAGTTCCCCTCGCCCATCACCGTGAAGGCCGACGGCGACGGTTGCCTCCAGTTTTCCGGGCGCGTCATCCGCGGCGTCAGCAACGGCCCCTCGCCCGAATGGCTGCAACAAAAGCTCAAGTCCATCGGCTTGAAGCCGATCTCCGCCCTGGTCGACATCACCAACTACATGTCATTCGACCGCGCCCGGCCGCTGCACGTCTATGATGTCGCCAAGCTGGTCGGCACGCAGTTGGTTGCCCGCCTCGGCCACGACAATAACGCCGACGGCGAGCACGAACACCTGATCGCGCTAGACGGCAAGACCTACGCCATCACGCCCGATATGTGCGTCATCGCCGATGCCGACGGCGAACGTCCCGTCGGTCTCGGCGGCGTCATGGGCGGCGAAAGCACCGGCGTCAGCGACGGCACCACCGATGTCTTTCTCGAATCCGCCTGGTTCGATCCGATCCGCACGGCGCAGACCGGCCGGACCACGACGATCACCTCGGATGCGCAATACCGCTTCGCGCGCGGTGTCGATCCGGAGTTCGTCATTCCCGGCCTCGAGCTGGCCACCCAGCTGATCCTCGACATCTGCGGCGGCGAAGCCTCCGACGTCGTCGTCGACGGCGCCGCGCCTGCCCGTAAGTCCAACGTCCTGTTCGACCCGGCCTATGTCGCCCAGCTGACCGGCCTCACGGTCGCCACCGACGAGATCAAGCGCATCCTGCGTGCTCTTGGCTTCGCGCTCGACAGTCAGGGCAACCAGTATGACGTCACCGTGCCATCGTGGCGCCGCGATGTCGAGGGCCGCGCTGATCTGGTCGAGGAAATCGCCCGCATCCACGGCTTCAACGCCATCCCGTCAACGCCCCTGCCGTCGGTTCAGCCGCGCAATGGCGGCATCCTGACCGCCCAGCAGGCCAAGGCCCGCACCGCCCGCCGGGCGCTTGCCGCCCTCGGTTACAGCGAAGCCGTCACCTGGTCGTTCATGCGCCAGGACTGGGCGAAGCTATTCGGCGGCGGCGCCGACGCGCTGGTGCTGGCCAACCCGATCGCCTCGGAGCTGGACTGTATGCGCCCGTCGGCCCTGCCCAACCTGTGCGAAGCCGCCGGCCGCAACGCCGCGCGAGGCCTCGTTGGGGCCTGGCTGTTCGAAATCGGTCCGATTTATCAGGGCCTCGAACCCGGCGACCAGAAGCCGGTCATCACCGCCCTGCGCGCCCCCGGTTCGCCGCGCCACTGGCAAAATGCTGGCGAGGACGCCCTGTTTGCCCTCAAAGGCGACCTGCTCAGCCTGCTCGACAGCCTGGGTGCGCCGGTCGCCTCGCTGCAACTGGTCCAGGGCCAGAATGCCGACCACTGGCATCCCGGCCGCTCGGCCCGCCTGCAACTGGGCCCGAAGCAGATCGTCGCTGAGTTCGGTGAATTGCACCCGGCCGTGCTCAAGGCCATGGACCTCGATGGCGCTTATGTCGGCTTCGAGATCCGCATCGACAACCTGCCCGCCCCCAAGGCCAGGTCCGGCAAGTCCAAGGGCGCTCTGAGCCTGTCCAACCTGATGCCGCTGACCCGCGACTTCGCCTTCCTGGTCGACGAAGCGGTCGCCGCCGGCGATGTCATCCGCGCCGTCAAGGGCGCCGACAAGTTGCTGATTTCGGACGCCAGCGTGTTCGACGTCTATCGCGGCCAAGGCGTGCCGGACGGCCAGAAGTCGCTGGCTATCGCCGTCACCCTGCAACCGACCGATAAGACCCTGACCGAACCGGAAATCGAAGCGGTCGCCAGCAAGGTCGTTGCCGCGGCCGGCAAGGCGGGCGCCAGCCTGAGATCCTGAAGTTTAAATCACAGTTAACGAAGCTTTAATCCGGAACGTCCGCGCTCCGGATTTTTTATTTCTTGCCTATCGCGAATCACAATCCCGTCATTTCCCCATGGGCGGCGTGCAACTGTCACTATTTTGCCGTATCGTTATTTCATAGCCTCAAAATATTAGTAATTCGACGTCATTATTACTATTAACGACAAGTTAATATTCAAATTTAACCAAATCTATACGTGCCTGTCGAGAGTTCAAGCAGCTTTCTATTTCGGAACCAAAAACCTGGGATGA